>CBIHON010000006.1:0-192411 GCA_966211965.1 uncultured Burkholderiales bacterium
GACCTGCTACTCAAGCGGTTGTTCGAGTAAATTTTCATTTTCAAACAGGCTCTTATCAGGTATGGGACGCACTTATACGGCTACCAGCTTGGCTGCGTAATCCCAGCTTCGAAGGCTTCATGATCGAGGCACTCGAGGATTTCGAAGCACGCTTCTTCGCTCCCCATGCCCAACACAGACATCTTCTAGACCGCTTCCAAGCCAAATCTGGAACGCTCACCCGGTCTGATCTTATCGAAGTGTTCGATTCATTTTTAGCCTTTGAAACAGCGCACCCTCAGACTGCACGTGTTCAGACTCTGGTTACGCCGGCCCTTCCCGCGACATTAATCTGGCTCGCTCGCGATCCTGGTCGTGTCCGGCGTGCGCGACCGTTCTATAGTCCTTTTTCAGGCATTCGCGCCGCAAGTGATGAGAAGCTGCGAGGAGACCTGATCAATGAATTTGGAGATGATCTCGGCAATTTCTTTGCCAATTCGATCGAGGTCGACATTCGTGCGTCCGCTAGTCGCGCCAACGCTGAGGCAAGCTTCGCTGCTGCCATGCACGAAGCCTTCCCAGAACTCGATGTTGGTGCGAGAACAATGGCATCTGCCTTCACCGCCTTGACTGATCTTGTAGCACGATCTAGGGGTGTAATGCTTGAGAGAAGCCAAGTCCTCAATGTGCTCGACAGTGTGCTTGGACTTTCTCTCATTTTAGACAGAAGACTTCACATCCACATTCGGTCAGATCGCAACGGCCCCGGGACCGATGCTATCGAAATCGACGCAAAATCCTTCGCGGGCACAGACGCCTCATTTCCCCCACCAGCGCGCTGGCGCTTGGATCTGCTTGAACCACTGGAGAGTACCGCCCGTTGGGCACGAGAGCGCAATCATCAGCGTATTCTGCTCTCGGGGTCGTACCGCCTTTCGACCGCATTCGCATTTGGTTGGTCATTTCGTTCAGCTATTGGATTCGAAATCGATATCGACACGCGTTCTGGATTTTGGGCAACCGACGAGCACCCATCACCAGATATGCTGCCGCTTCCTTGGCGGATTTCTTCATCTCATCGCTTAGTTGATAACCAATTGGTAGTTGCAGCCGGGGTACTGCGGGATCCAAGCGTTGACGTGAAAAATTTCCTTGGGTTGTCGGAGGAGAACGACCTATTGACGGCAACCTTCCCCAGAGCGCTGGTGAACGGGACTGAAGCCCAAGCCTTCGTTCAAGCTATAAAAGCAGCAGTATCTCAAGCTGTCTCTGAACTAAAACCTACAGCTATATCTCTTTTTCTTGCAGGGCCAGCTGCGCTGGCCGTCACACTGGGACATCGATGGAATACGTTTCCACCTACACAGATTCACGAGTTTATTGCTAACGAACGACGCTACGTGCCGACAATCATGGTTGGCTAATCCTCACTTCATCTGGAAACAGATCTGTAGAAAATAAAGGTGACTATCCGCTTGCACTTTATCGCAAAAATAGTTGTTCTGAAATGTAGGCAATTATTGCTAACTACCGACGAGTTTGAACAAAAATGTCAGAAAATTAGCTTCCCTGAACCCACACAGGTCTTTATGCTGTCCAAGCCGCGAAGCCGTCAACGCTTTCCGGCAACACAAAAGGCGCTGGCCTGAGATGCGCGAACATCCCAAGCCAGCTAACCACAACCGACTATTAAGGAGTCAATCGTGGCTGGAATCAATCATAAGCCAAAAAAGCAATCTCCCCCAACAGGGACGCGACAAGAGCGCCGTCTCAAAGTGTCATCAATACTGTCCGACCAAACCAGCAAGACGCAAGGCAAGACTCAAGTGAAGGTGCCCTGGATACGCATGCAGGGGAAATGGCTGGAACAGGCGGGGTTCGAGATACGCACTTCCGTGCGTATTCGGGTCATGACGGGATGTCTGGTACTGACAACTGAGTAATTGTTTTACATGTCACAACCGGCCAGGATCAACGATCGGTTTCGCTGCAAACTAGTCCGATCCTGGCACGTTGTTCATCCCACAAAGCCGGCGGATCGACGGCCAGATCAAACAGCGTCAAATCCGGCGGAAGCCTCTCATCGAGAATCGCCTCCACAATGTCCGGCGCCAAGGTCGTGAGATTTACCATCCGGCTGACGTAACTATTGTCGACGCCTTCCTTTTCCGCGATTTCCTTCAGCGATTTGACTTCGCCCGACTCCAGCATGGCGAGCCAGCGGTGTCCGCGAGCGAGGGCCAGCTGCAATGGAGTGGGTTCGGTATCCCATGGCCGAGGCTTGACTGTCTCGCCATTTGGCAACGTCACCAACTTGCGGCCGCTGCGGCGCTTGATTTGAATCGGGATAGCGAGCGTGAGGCGGCCGGAACTGTCGGAAATCGTTTCCGGTACACCCGTCTGGTCGATGCGCATCGAGCTCATGCCGTTTCCTCCACTTGCGCCACCGACGGGTCAGGTTGAAGTTCCAACACCAGGCGTTCAATACCGTTGGTTCGAAGCCGCACTTGAATTTCGTTCGGCGACACGATCACTTTTTCGACAAGCAGGCGCACGATCCGGATCTGCTCTGCCGGAAACAGTTGATCCCAAATCGCCTCCAGCCGAATCATTGCGACCGTTACCTTTGCGTTGTCGAGTGTCGGATCAAGCTCGATGGCCTTCGCGGTGATATCGGCGAGCATTTCAGGCGCGCGCAAAACGGCACGCAGCTGGTCCAGCACGGTTGATTCGAGTTCCGCGGCCGGCAGACGCGGCAAGCCGGATACGCCGGCATGTTCCTTGGCGTCGCGTTGCGGGATGTAGTAACGATAGCGGCGGCCATTTTTCTTGGTGGTGTGCCAGGGTGACAATGCGCGTCCATCGTTGCCGAATACAATGCCCTTGAGCAGGAATTGCACGGTGGCTCGCGTGGCATTGCCGCGCTTGCGGCCATTGGTGGCGAGAATGGCTTGCACATCGTCCCATACTGTTTGCTCAACAATCGGCGGGTGTTCCGCTTTATACCACTGCTCTTTGTGACGTAATTCGCCAAGGTAGGTGCGATTGTTCAGCAGCTTGTAAATCAGGCTCTTGTCGATGGGGGTTCCTTCGCGTACCCGGCCGTCCTGCGTGGTCCAGGCTTTCGAGGTTACGCCATCCAGACGCAGTTCCTTGACCAGCAAGGTCGAGGAACCCAGTTCGGTGAAACGCTTGAAGACATGTCGAACGATCTTGGCTTCTTTCTCATTGATGACCAGTCGCCGGTTTTCGACGTCATAACCGAGCGGCGGCACTCCGCCCATCCACATGCCTTTGCGTTTGCTGGCGGCGATCTTGTCGCGTATGCGTTCGCCGGTCACTTCGCGTTCGAATTGCGCAAAGGACAGCAGGATGTTGAGCATCAGCCGACCCATCGATGTCGTGGTGTTGAATTGCTGCGTCACCGAGACGAATGAAACGCCGTGGCGCTCAAAGACGTCGATCATCCTTGAAAAGTCCGCAAGGCTGCGCGTAAGCCGGTCGATCTTGTAGACCACGACGATGTCGATCTTGCCGGCCTCGATATCGGCCAGAAGGCGCTTCACGCCCGGGCGATCCATATTCCCGCCCGAGAATGCCGGATCGTCATAGTCATCGGCAACGGGAATCCAGCCTTCGGCACGCTGGCTGGCGATATAGGCATGCCCCGCATCGCGTTGCGCATCGATGGAGTTGTACTCTTGATCGAGACCCTCTTCGCTGGACTTGCGCGTATACACCGCGCAACGGCGGCGCTGTTTCAAGACTTCGCTCATTGCCGGCCTCCCTGCTTTTTCTTGGATTTGCCGGGTGCCTTGAGCCCGAAAAACAGCGGTCCCGACCAGCGCGTGCCAGTAATCTCGTGCGCAATCATCGACAGGCTTTGATAGAGCCGACCTTCAAATTCGTATTGGCTATCCTGCGTGACTCTGACGTAATGCACTTTTCCCTGATACTCGCGGGTCAGGACTGTGCCAGAAACCGGACGAACATCGCGGTCGCGTTTCTTGAGTTGGCCGGTATCGACCAGCGCCTTGATGCGCCGCTTGTTACGATCGAGGAGTGCCGCGTTGGTTTTGCGGCATTCGACTTCCTGGAGTTTGTAGGCAATGCGACGCTCAAGGAATTGCCGGTTGTACGTGGTCGCTTCACTGCCGAACAAGCGCAGCCAGAGTGCCTTGATCTCTTCGATGGGGAGATCCGGCAATTGCATGATCTGGGCTACCACGGACGGCTGCGGTGCAATTGTTTTGGATGATGCGTTCATGAGGACTCCGTTATTCTCTAGTTGACGGGTTACCATGAACGCTCTGGTTACCGGAAAAGCCAAGTAAAACTTCGCCCTCCGTTACACTATTTACGGACTTGGAAACTGCTCCGCAACGCAAGCGGATCAGCGCTGCCGCCAGCAGAAATGCGACCTCATGTCGACGCTGCTCTGGTGTCATGCTCTCTGGAGAAAAGTGGTTGATATATTGCATTGGCATCCTTCCCTAAATGTCACACTCGCTGGAAAACGATAGTGTCGGCTCAGAAACCCAGCCATGGCCATCAGGGAATTTGAGGCAGAAGCGGACGGCTAAGGTCCAATGCGGAAATACACTAAATAATAGATAGCGGAGCAGCTGTTTCAACACCTCCATCAATGCCGCTAGCGCGGGGTTTCGTTTCATCCACCGTTATTTCCATTAAAAAGGGTGCGAATTAATACTGTTTTTTTATACAGTATAATTGCGTTCGGGGAAATTGAGAGGAGGAATCAATGAAACTCAATAACGGGGATTTACAAAAAGGAATCAACGATGCCGAAAAGCTGAGCAAGCTGCTCTCGCACCTTGCGCCGGAAACATTTCGTGAATTCATGGTGAGCGAATTCGCTCTTCCGATGCCGGAACTGGATAAAAAACAGCCGAAAAAAGAACAACGCGAGCTGATGGAGCATGTCTTATCCGCTCTCGACGTAGCAGCCCGGCAAAAAATTGAAGAGGTCGCTGAGAAACTGGTTTTGCTCAGTGACGGGCCGGGTCAGGACGTGGTGGACGGATTTCGCCACGACGTTTTCGACAGCGCCGCCAAGACAGTCTTCGATGCGCTGCAGAACCAATACGAACGCGCATTGTGGCTGTACCAGCATGAAGCGGATCTCTTTAAGGAAGCGCTCGACTCCCGGCAAGCCGATGTGCTGCGGCAGAGCGTCACTTGCTATTCCGGGTTCGTCGCTCCAACACATCTTGCGGTAGCGACAAGCGCATCGGCAAGAGATCGATTTCATGAAGGAATCGCCGAACAGTTTGGATGCGGCAAGGATGCGGTGGCCGTGCAAATTTTCAAACGACTGCGTCCCGACACGCAGACCGGCGCAGACGTCGCGCTTTACCAGATCAGCATTCATCACAACCGCCCGCCTGAAATCGTCGATTGCGTGCAGGCGAGCGAATTGGTATCGCAAGAGGTAATTCGCGCAGTCGCTTCTCATATCACGTACGAACCGGCCAACGGCCATCTTGAAGTGTTGTCGCGCGATCCCGAGAGTCGCGCCACGCTTGCGCGCCTGGCGGCGGACATGCTTTTGCAATCGCCGATTTCCGGCGAGAAGATTCCGCTGAAACAGTACGACTACCAAAGCCTCGCCGCGCCGCGTCATTTCGATATCACGGGCGAAGACATTACGTCGGTGAAAGTGACCGAGCTTGGGTATACGCAAGCGTATCGGACGCTGTTGGTGAAAATCCTGGCTGGCGACGGGGATGATATTTATACGGCGGCAAAATCCATCGTCGGCCCCACCTTCGATTTTCGTCATCATCATTTGACTTACGCGAAACTGTCGATCCGTTTGAAGAAAATTGGCAAAGGCCGCGCCCGCACGATCGCCATCGTTCTCCGTGAAGACAACAAGTGCAACATCAAAACCAAACGCGAGAAAGATCGGGCGCTCTGCGACCGATTGCTCGCCAAATGGAAACTGGTGAAGGAAATCGGCGATGCCGGCGCAGATCCTCTCAACGAGCTCGCTGCTTGAACTGATTGATTTGTTCGAGCGATCTCGGCAATCAATTACCGACGGTGACGGCCAGCGCTTGTTAGGCATGCCGGGTTGGGACTTCTTGCCCGCTGTCTCCCTGTCGGCGGCTGAACTGTCCGCATGGACGACACGCATCGGATACGCCGGTCATTATCTGGCCGATCGCGGCGATGAGCGCGTGGCCGTCGAGTTGGAGGCAAGCGAGGGTTCATCCAATTACTGTTATCGATGCCCGGCGACGTTCCGTATGAAATCGATATCGGCAGATGCAGCGGCAGTTTATGCCATCAACAACACCAAGTGGCTGAACGCTGTCGCGGATCTGCTCACCATCCCGCAAGCCTTGCGCAAGGGGATCGAATTCCCCGCGCTTGATGGAGCGTTATGGTTGCTCGGCAAAGCGAGAATCGGTTCCGCGCACACTGACGTTTGGATGGCGCGCGGACTCGCACAATCGGTCGATGAAGTCTTCCGGCATTTTCATTCGCATCTGCTGCCGGATCAAGGCGTCATCCTCTCGTCCGGCGTGAAACTGCCTGACTTCGTTCGCCCTCCGCGAAATTATCGCTTCGCCGCTCTGCGTGATGTGCTGATCGACTACCTTCCCGAACCTCGCCTCGACATTGATTTGCTCCATCGCATTCTGTCCACACCCGTCGATGGGGCGCTGCGCCCCGTTCTGCCGGTGCATTTCAACGAATACACCAACACACTGACGATTCGCAGCAAGGTCGAACCGTGGCGCATCAAGGGGAAGCGTCAGGCCGCTGCCGTCAAATACATGTTCGAGCAATTCAAAAATGGGCGGCACTGGCTTGGCCCAGACGAGATTCTCGCAGCGGCCTTCCCGGATAAAGAGGATGGAAAAAGTCGACGAATGCAAAATCTCTTCAGTGGAAATGACGCATGGAAAGACTACATCGACAATCCCGAAAAAGGAAAGTACGGCTTCCGACTCGACTGATTCGTTGGAATGCAGTGCGGAACATTTACGCAGATACCGCTTAATTAAAGGCAGCACGTTGGTTCAACTCAAGCAGGGGTTTCTCTTGACCCGATACTGGCGCGATACGGCCGCCGGCACGGAAGTCGAATTCTGGCTGGCGACCGATGACGGCCCGTGCCATCTTCGGCTGGCGCCTCAATCCTGCGTCGCGTTCATTCCGGCCGAGCAACGTGAGCAAGTAGAAGCGCTATTGCGTGGCGAACGCTGCTGCGAACTGCGCACTCTCCCGCTATGCGATTTCCGCCACCGACCAGTGCTGGGATTGTATTGCCGGCAGTATCGCCAGCTGCTGAAACTGGAAAAACGCTTGAGAGAAAACGGCATTGACATCTACGAAGCCGATGTGCGTCCGCCGGAACGTTACCTGATGGAGCGATTCATCACCGCGCCGGTGTGGTTCGGCGGCCAGCCTGGCGGTGACGCCTCGCTACTCGACGGCCAGATGAAACCTGCGTCGGGGTATCGCCCTCCGCTGCAACTGGCATCGCTCGATATCGAAACCAATCCTCACGGCGAGCTGTATTCGATCGCGCTCGAAGGTTGCGGCCAGCGTCAGGTGTATATGCTGGGCCCGCCGAACGGCGGCGACGATCCGCTCGACTTCGATCTGGAATACTGTGACAGCCATGCGCAAATGCTGGAACAACTGAATCGATGGCTGGCACGGTACGATCCCGACGCCATCATTGGGTGGAACCTGGTGCAGTTCGACCTGCGCATACTGCAACGGCACGCCGAACGCTGTCACGTTCCACTGCGTTTCGGACGAGACGGCAGCGCAATGGAATGGCGCGAACACGGCAGCAGGCAACACTTCTTCGCGGCGGCCGCAGGCCGCCTCATCATCGACGGTATCGAAGCGCTCAAATCGGCGACCTGGAATTTCCCGTCATTCAGCCTGGAGCACGTAGCGCAGACACTACTGGGCGAAGGCAAGGCCATCGATAATCCCTATGACCGGATGGCAGAAATCGACCGCCGCTTCGCCGAAGACAAGCCTGCCCTGGCGCGCTACAACCTGAAAGACTGCGAACTGGTGACGCGCATCTTTGCCAAAACCGAGCTGATGGCCTTCCTGCTGGAACGCGCCAGCGTCACCGGACTGGCCGTGGACCGGAGCGGCGGCTCGGTGGCGGCATTCGAGCATCTGTACATGCCGCTGATGCACCGCCAGGGTTACGTCGCGCCCAATCTTGGCGACGTGGAAGGCGAAAACAGCCCCGGCGGCTTCGTGATGAATTCGCGGTCCGGCCTGTACGATTCGGTGCTGGTGCTCGATTACAAAAGCCTCTACCCGTCGATTATCCGCACGTTCCTGATTGATCCTGTTGGATTGGTGGAAGGCACGCGCAATGTCGATGACACGGCAACAGTGCCGGGTTTTCGCGGTGCGCGCTTTGCGCGCGACAAGCACTGCCTGCCAACAATCGTCAAGCAAATCTGGCAGGAACGCGAGGCGGCCAAACGCGACGGCAACCAACCGCTGTCGCAGGCATTGAAGATCATCATGAACGCGTTCTATGGCGTGCTGGGATCGAGCGGCTGCCGTTTCTTCGATCCCCGCCTGGCGTCCTCGATCACCTTGCGCGGACACGAAATCATGCTTCGCACGCGCAAGCTGATCGAAGAGCAAGGCTATGACGTGATCTACGGCGACACCGATTCCACCTTTGTGTGGTTAAAGCATGCGCACACGGAAGAACAAGCGGTCGAGGTCGGACGCGTGCTGGTCAACTGTGTGAACCAATGGTGGGAGCGACATCTGCAACTAGAATTCGGCCTCGAGAACGCGCTCGAACTCGAGTTCGATACGCATTATCGGCGTTTCTTGATGCCGACCATTCGCGGCTCCGATGAAGGCAGCAAGAAACGCTACGCCGGGTTAATTGCCAAGGCAAACGGTAGCGAGGAAATTGTCTTTCGGGGAATGGAGTCGGTCCGCACGGACTGGACACCGCTGGCGCAGCAATTCCAGCAAGGACTGTATTTGCGCATCTTCAAGGGCGAAGCGTATCGGGACTATGTGCGTGATTATGTCGACCGTACCGCCAGCGGCGAATTCGATGCGTTGCTGGTGTACCGCAAACGGCTGCGCCGGCCGCTGGATGAATATCAGCGTAATGTGCCGCCGCATGTGCGTGCCGCGCGTATCGCCGACGAATACAACCAGTTGCAAGGGCGCCCTCTGCAATATCAAAACCGCGGCTGGATAAGTTACGTGATGACGATGGCCGGTCCGGAACCGTTGGAAACTCAGCGCTCGCCGGTTGATTACGAACACTATATTACGCGCCAGCTGCAACCGGTGGCAGACGCCATACTGCCCTTTCTGGGCGATGATTTTGCAGCGCTGACCAGCCGACAACAGACCTTGTTTTAGTGATCTTTAGTTCTCAACGATTACGTCCCTATGGGATCCTCTCGGGAAGTCTGCTGCCCGAGCTGTTCGGCGAGCCCGATGAGAATTCCTTCGGGACCACGGATATAGCAGAGTCGATACATGTTTTCATACTGGACCACTTCGCCGACGAGCTGCGCGCCGCGTTTGCGGAGCCGGACGAGCGTATCGTCGATGTCCTCCACGGTGAACATGACGCGCAGGTAGCCGAGAGCGTTCACTGGGGCGACGCGATGATCGGCGACCACGGGCGGCGCGAGGAAGCGGGACAACTCAAGACGGTTGTGACCGTCCGGCGTGCGCATCATGGCAATCTCGACGCGCATGGCGCGCAACCCGGTGACGCCATCTGCCCAGTCTCCTTCAACTGGGGCACGCCCCTCAAGATCGAGACCAAGTTCGGTGAAGAACTCAATGGCGGCATCAATGTCTTCCACAACGATGCCGACGTTGTCCATACGCTTAACTGTCATGATGTCTCCTTGGCGTCTAACTGATTGGTTATAGGGACAGGGTTGCCCAGTATGCACGGTATCGAACCGATATGCACGGCAACCGACTGACCGCGAAGCCGCGCCGAGTCTAGGCGCCGAGCAATAATTCTTAGCCGAAATTATCGCTGGTCTGGTGGAGCCCCAGAATCACACTTCTTGCAGTTCAGACGGCAGCCCAGCATCGAAGTCCTGCCCTCTTCAGTTATCACCCATGGCCTCAAAAACCAAGGGGGATTGTGACGCACATGCTGAAAGTGGCCACAGGCCAGCTCGGCGACCCAATGATCTTCGTCATCCTGATGAAAGCCCGTAATAGGCTGTTCCATAACGCGTCTCCTTCCGGCCAATTACTTTTCGAGCAGGCATCGACTGCTCCCCTTTTTTCTCAATGATATGCAAAACCGCCTGAAGGCGGTTTTTCGCTTTACGGGTCCGCGAAATCCTCTTTTAGGACTTGCCCGTACATCCGCCCGTACATGACGGCAGAAGACGCCCGTACACCCTCATTCCGAGAATGAACTCACGTTTCCGCAACCACCCAAAGGAGTTAAAACGTGAGTATCAAACATCTCAATCAACGCGAACTGGCCGAGCGCTGGGGCATTAGCGACGCCTCGCTGGAGCGCTGGCGGTCCGAAGGCATCGGTCCGATTTTTCTCAAGCTGCAAGGCCGAGTACTGTATCGCCTCGAAGATATCGAGGCCTATGAAACCGAATGCCTGCGCAAAAGCACCTCTGAATCCGTCAACGTCGGAGGTGCAGCATGAATCCACTCAAGCCAGATCAAGCATTCCTCATGCCGGTGAGCGCACTCGCCGCATTGCCGAGCGAGGTCTTGTTTCATCTAAAAAACGATGCAACCGATTTGCTCTCGATTGCAAAAACAACCGCTGAACATATCGATCGCGCCATCGAACTCAAATTCGCCGAACGCGCACAAGCGCAACGTTTTGCTGTTGGTAAGGACACTGGCATTGTGCATTTCGATGATGGGCAAGTACGCATCACTGCCGATTTCCCCAAAAAGATCGATTGGGATCAGCAAAAGCTGACCGATTTGGTGAAGCGCATCGCCGACGCTGGCGACGATCCCCGCGAGTATGTGGAAATCAGCTATCGCGTATCGGAGACCAAATACAACGCCTGGCCGGAAGCATTGCGCAGCCAGTTCACCGCCGCCCGGACTCTCAAAACCGGCAGGCCGGGATTCCGGCTGGCGTTGATCGCTACGGGAAATGAAGGGGGCACGCAATGAGCCTCCCCATCATTTCAGTCGATCAGCGCTTGGCGGAAAAACGCGGCAGCAAACTGGTGATTTTCGGGCCGTCCGGTATCGGCAAGACCACGCTGCTCAATACGCTCGTCGCCGACAAGACCTTGTTCGTCGATCTGGAAGCGGGTGACCTGGCGGTGCAGGATTGGCCGGGCGACACGATCCGGCCGCAGACATGGCAGGAATTCCGCGACTTCGCGGTATTCCTCGGCGGGCCGAATCCGGCGCTGCGCGATGAGCAGCCGTTTCCGCCAGCGCATTACCGCTACGTCTGCGAACGCTTCGGCGATCCGGCCACGCTCGCCAAGTACGACACCTACTTCATCGACAGCATCACCGTGCTGGCGCGGCTGTGCTTTCAATGGTGCAAGGGCCAGCCGCAAGCGTTCTCGGAAAAGACCGGCAAGCCGGACAGCCGTGGGGCGTATGGCTTGCTTGGGCAAGAGTTGATCGCTGCGCTCACCCACCTGCAGCACACCCGCGACAAGAACGTGGTGCTGGTCGGCATCCTCGACGAAAAGCTGGACGACTTCAACCGCAAGGTATTCGTCCCACAAATCGAAGGCAGCAAGACCGGCCTGGAGTTACCCGGCATCGTCGACCAGGTGATCACGATGACTGCGCTCAAAGCCGACGACGGCAGTCTCTACCGCGCGTTCGTCTGCCACACGCTCAATCCCTGGGGCTATCCCGCGAAAGACCGTTCCGGTCGGCTCGACCTCGTCGAAGAGCCGCATCTCGGCCGTCTGATGACCAAGATGGCCGGCCCTGTCCGCCCCGCCGCCGAACGCCTGCGCTTCGATGCGTTGCCATCGCCGCAAGCCCCCGCTACGCAATCCACCGAATCGAATCAAGGAGCCTGACCCATGAACGCTTATACCCAACACAATCCGTGGGCCGATTTCAACGATGCCCAAGACCAGCAATCCTACGACCTGATCCCGAAAGGCACATTGGCGCGCGTACGCATGACGATCAAGCCGGGCGGTTTCGACAGTCCCGAGCATGGCTGGACCGGCGGCTACGCCACACAAAGCGACAAGACCGGTTCCGTCTATCTGAACGCGGAATTCGTCGTCACCGAGGGCGAGTTCGCACGCCGCAAGGTGTGGAGTCTGATCGGACTGTACAGCCCGAAGGGACCGGAGTGGGCCAACATCGGCCGTTCCTTCGTGCGCGCCATTCTCAATTCCTCGCGCAACTTGCACCCACAAGACAACGGTCCGCAAGCGACCGCCGCACGCCGCATTCAAGGCTTCGCCGATCTCGATGGTATCGAGTTCCTTGCCAAGATCGACGTCGAGCAGGATCAAAACGGCCAGCCGAAGAATGCGATCAAGGTCGCGATCCAGCCGGATCACAAGGATTATGCGCGGCTGATGGGTGTGACGCCTCGGCTGCCGGCGGGATCGGCCAGCTCGACACCGCCTGCGACGCCAGCACCGATGCCACAGGCCACCCAGCCCCCGCGTGCGCCGCAACCGGCAGCGGCGGCTGTCACAGGCCGTCCGAGCTGGGCACAATAAGGAGCCGCCGCGATGATGCTCCGACCCCGACAAACCCAGTTCGTCGAGCGCTCCGTGGCGGCGCTCGACGATCATGGCAACACGCTCGGCGTTGCGCCTACCGGCGCCGGCAAGACGGTGATGCTGTCAGCCACGGCTGGTCGCGTACTGGAAGAGCGTGGCGCCAAAGCCTGCATCCTGGCGCACCGTGACGAGCTGGTCGCGCAGAACCGCGCCAAGTTCGAACGCATCAATAGCGGCGTCACGACGTCGGTATTCGATGCCAAGGACAAATCGTGGGATGGGCGCGCCACTTTCGCGATGGTGCAGACGCTGTCCCGCGACAACCATCTGGCATCAATCCCGACGCTCGATCTGTTGGTGATCGACGAAGCGCATCATGCAGCCTCGCCAAGCTATCGGCGCGTGATCGAGCGTGTGCTGCAAAAGAACGCGCAGGCGAAGATCTACGGTGTCACCGCCACGCCGATGCGCGGCGATGGCAAAGGACTGCGCGAGGTGTTTTCCAATGTCGCCGACCAGATCCGGCTGGGTGAACTGATCGCGTCCGGCCACCTGGTGCCGCCGCGCACGTTCGTCATCGACGTTGGCACCGCCGATGCGCTGTCGCGCGTCAAAAGATCCGCCGCTGATTTCGACATGGTCGAAGTCGAATCGATCATGAACAAGACGCCGGTGACCGATGCGGTGATTCGCCATTGGCGGGAAAAAGCGTTCGGTCGCAAGACCATCGTATTCGGCTCGACCGTCGCGCACGCCGACAGTGTGTGCCGCGCGTTCAACGAGGCGGGGATTTCGGCAGTGCTGATCCACGGCGAACTATCGGATGGTGAACGAAAAACCCGGCTGGAGGAATTCGAAAGCGGTGAGGCTCAAGTCGTTGTCAACGTCGCGGTGCTGACTGAAGGCTATGACTACACGCCAACCAGTTGCATCGTGCTGTTGCGGCCCAGCTCGCATAAATCGACGCTGATGCAGATGATCGGGCGCGGCTTGCGCACCGTCGATCCCGTCGAGCATCCAGGCGTGATCAAAAGCGATTGCATCGTGCTGGACTTCGGCACCGCAACGCTGATGCACGGCCACCTCGAACAGGAGGCGAATCTCGATGGACGACAGCACGCGCTAGGCGATGCACCGACCAAGGAATGCCCCGGCTGCCAAGCGACGGTGCCGGCGGCAAGCCGTGAATGTCCGCTGTGCGGCTTCGAATGGACGCGCAGCGAAAGCGATGGCGATGCCATCCTGACCGACTTCGTGATGACGGAAGTCGATCTGCTCGCGCGTTCGCATTTCCGCTGGTGCGATCTGTTTGGCGACGACTGCGCACTGGTGGCCACCGGCTTCTCCGCATGGGGCGGCGTGTTTTATCTCGGCGGCCGTTGGCATGCGGTCGGTGGCGGCAAGCAGATCCCACCGCGACTGTTGGGCATCGGTGAACGCACCGTTTGCCTCGCGCAGGCCGACGATTGGCTCAATACGCACGAATCGGCCGATTCCGCGCACAAATCCAAGCGCTGGCTGAATGAACCGCCGACGCCAGCGCAACTGAAATACCTGCCGGCGCAGCATCGCAACGATTACAGCTTGACGCGTTATCAGGCATCGGCGCTGCTGGCGTTTCACTTCAGCAAGCCGCAGATCCAACGGCTCGTGTTCTCGGCAGAACGGGAGGCCGCTTGAAATGCGCAATCTGTTCTCGACAAGCGCGGGGGTTCGGATGGTTCAACGCCAGGCTTCCCCGCTCCGATGCACGCCGCTATTCCGACCGCTGGCTGTTCTGCTCGATGCGCTGTCAGGCGGCGTTCTCTCGCATCATGGAAAAGACGGAGGGCCACATGATTGACCCGTCCGATATCGAAATCGGAGCGATGCAAAGCTGCCTCGGCCCCCTCGGCGACTACGTCGCGTCGATCGGCATGGACCGTCCACTTGCCGATTACCGGAAGGAGAAAGTGCTGTGTGTGATCGACGTCATCGTCACAGCGTACCAGGAGCGGATGACTGTCGAGCATGAGCGCATGGCGCAGCAGGATCGGGATTTTCTCGAAGCACGGCTCGCACGTCTCCCTCCACCTACAAACAGTTCGGGGGTGCCGTTCTGATGCTCGACTTCAACCATCAACCCAAATTCCACGAGCAGGTGTCGGCGTTGCTTGATGACGCATTACAAGCCGAGCGGAACCGGCAGTCGCCGCGCGATTATCTGGGTGCGTCGCGCCTCGGTGTTGCCTGTGAACGCGCGCTGCAATACGAGTATGCGCAAGCGCCGGTCGATCCGGGACGGGAGCTGCCGGGCCGCACGATCCGCATCTTCGAAGTTGGCCATGTACTGGAGGATTTGATCATTCAGTGGCTGAAGCTGGCCGGCTTCGATCTCTACACGCGGCGGCAAAACGGCGAGCAGTTCGGCTTTGCCGTTGCCCGAGGCCGTGTGCGTGGCCATGTGGATGGCATTCTCGCCGGCGGTCCAGCCGTACTGGGGTTGCAGTACCCGGCGCTATGGGAATGCAAGACGATGAACGACAAGAACTGGCGCGATTGCGTCAAGCGTGGCGTCGCGCTTTCCAAGCCGGTATATGCGGCACAAATCGCGATTTATCAGGCGTACATGGAACCGGCCGTGCCTGGACTCTCGGCGAATGCCACGCTGTTCACCGCGATCAACAAGGATACGCAGGAATTGTATTTTGAGAAGGTGCCATTCGATGCGGCGCTGGCGCAGCGCATGTCCGATCGCGCGTTGAGGATTCTGCAGGCGACCGACGCCGGTGAATTGCTGCCGCGTATCGCCATCGATCCTGCGCATGTCGAATGCCGGCTGTGCAATTGGCAAGATCGTTGCTGGAGACGGGAAACGGCATGAATGGAACCACGACTTCCTCTCACGCCTGGCTTGATTTCAACAACGCCGCCGAGCAGCGCAATCCGGACGCACGCCGTGCGGAAACCTCCGCACTGCGGCAAGGCTTGCTCGCGCGTATCGAAGCGGTGCTGCATTACCTGCTGCCACAAGGACGCATCCGCGCCGGGAAATTCCATGTCGGCGACATCGATGGCAATCCGGGCAAGAGCATGGTGGTGGAGCTGGATGGTCCGCATGCTGGGTTATGGAAGGATTTCGCCACCGGGGAAGGCGGCGATCTGTTCGACCTGTGGGCGCGCGTGCGCGGTTATTCGGCCAAGGCGGACTTTCCTGTCATCGCGGCCGAGATCTAGCAATGGCTCGGCATTCATCCAGCCAGTGTCACGCCACAGCGCGATCTGCGTCGCCCAGCCATCGATGAACTCGGACCGCACACCGCGAAGTGGAACTACACCACGGCGAATGGAGAGCTGATCGCCTGCGTCTATCGCTACGATCCGCCGACCGGCAAGGAATTCCGGCCGTGGGATGTACGTGCCCGGGCATACCGTGCGCCCGATCCGCGGCCGTTGTACAACCTGCCCGCTGTGGTCAGGGCATCGACCGTTGTCCTGGCCGAAGGCGAGAAATGCGCGCAGGCGCTGATCGATCAAGGCGTCTGCGCGACGACTGCGATGAATGGCGCGAAGGCGCCAGTCGACAAGACCGATTGGTCACCATTGCGCGGTAAGCATGTGCTGATCTGGCCGGACAAGGATTTGCCGGGCTGGGAGTACGCCGAAGCAGCGGCGCAAGCGATCGTTGCGGCCGGCGCGTTGTCGGTAATGATCCTGCTGCCGCCGGAATCCAAGCCTGAAAAGTGGGATGCGGCGGATGCAATCGCCGAAGACTTCGACTGCAAGGCATTTATCAACGATGGCCCGCGTGCGACGATCAAGGCCGCGCCGGCGACACTGCCCGTGTTCTCGCTCGGCGCGATGCTGGACGACGACAGCCCCATCCCGCCAGACATCGTCAGTCCGCGTGTGCTCACGCCCGCCGGCATGCTGGTGTTCGGCGGCGCGCCGAAAGTCGGCAAGAGTGATTTCCTGCTGTCCTGGCTCGCGCATATGGCGGCAGGTGCAGCTTTCCTCGGCATGCGGCCGGCACGGCCGCTGCGCGTGTTTTACCTGCAAGCCGAAGTGCAATACCACTACCTGCGCGAACGGATGCGCGATATCCGCTTGCCCGCCTCAAGGATGCTTGATGCGCGCCGCAATCTGGTCGCGACATCGCAACTGCGCCTGGTGCTCGACGACCACGGTTTGCAGCAAATTATTCCAGCGATCAACGGTGCGTTTGATGGAGAGAAGCCGGACATCATCGCCATCGATCCGATCCGCAACGTGTTCGATGGCGGAGACGAAGGCGGTGAGAACGACAACAACGCGATGCTGTACTTCCTGTCACAGCGGGTCGAGCGGCTGCGTGACGCGGTCAATCCGGAAGCGGGCATCGTGCTCGCCCATCACACGAAGAAACTCTCGAAGCGGCAGTTCGAGGAAGACCCATTCCAGGCGCTCGCCGGCGCCGGCAGTCTGCGCGGTTATTACACGACCGGCATGCTGCTGTTTCGCCCGGACGAAAGCAGAAGCATGCGACAACTCATCTACGAGCTGCGCAATGGCCCGGGCATCCCGACCAAGTATGTCGACAAGAGCGGTACCCCAGGTAATCAAACGTGGCGCGAACTCGATCCGCACGCGGAGCGCCTGGTCAAGCAGGACTATGGCGACAAGTTGGACGCCGAGCGCCGCCGCAAGCACGACGTGATCCTGCAAATGCTATTTGACGAGGCACAGCGAGGTCGCGCTTACACCGTCACGCAGTTCGCGGAAAGCTTCGAGAACCAGGCCGGCCTCGGTGGCCGCTCCACCGTGGCCGAGCGCATCGGCGTGCTCGCCACCAAGGGCTATGTGAAGTTCTTCCAGAATCCGCGCGATTACGCGCTACCGATGCCGACGCGCAGCAAGTTCGGCTACCTGTGCGTCGAGGACATGGCATTGCTGCGTCCGAAAGGCGATCCCGATCCGGAGACCGGCGAGCTGCTCCAAGCCCTCGTACCTGTGCTCCCTACCCACTATAAATGCCGGCAAAGCGGCGCAGTGCTGCCTGTCGAAAACCCCGATGTTTGGATTTACCAAGACGAAGAAGAGGACCACGAAGATGATCATTCCTACGCATGAAACCGCCCCATTCCAGAATCCAGCGCATTTCAGAATCCACGGACTCTGGATTCTGGCTGGACACTCGAATTCAATCAAATCAAGCACTTACGGCAAATTCCAAAATCCAGCGGATTCTGCGTTGGATTCTGCGGATTCTGGAACACCCCCAGTATCCATGCGGGTTTACAGCCCGTTCCAGAATCCAAGTCTTCACCTCCCCCTAAAGGGGGAGAGAGTGATACCCCGCTTGCGCGGGTATCACTCTCTTCGATCCAGGGTAAAAACCGGAGACCGGATAGGAGTGCAATGATGAAACCGATCAAGTTCACATCGTTGCCAGCCATCGGCACGGTCCTGATGATCGATGGCCAACGCTACACCTTGACCGCGCATCGTCCACACCGCAGGCAGGACGGACAGATGACCATGGTGCTGTGCTGGGAGAGCCATTGCCCGACCTGTGGCGCCCCCTTCACGTTCACATCGAGCCTGTCGATCCGCCACGTCAACCGACGCTGCGAACAGCACAGGGCACCCAGAAAGCCAGTGCGTGGCGATCATCTCGTGATTCCCCCGACCCACTTGGAAAGGAACGTCCGTGGCTAAGCTCACAATCCTCGCGCTTGACCTGGGCACAACGACTGGCTGGGCCGTTCGCACACGCGACAGTGGCATCACCAGCGGTACGCAATCGTTCAAACCACAACGCTTCGAGGGCGGTGGCATGCGCTTCCTGCGTTTCAAGCGTTGGCTCACCGACATCAAGCACTCCGTCGATGGCATTGATCTCGCTCATTTCGAGGAAGTGCGTCGCCATGCCGGGATCGATGCCGCGCACGCTTACGGCGGTTTCATGGCGCACCTGACCGCTTGGTGCGAGCACCACAACATTCCCTACCAAGGCGTGCCGGTCGGCACGATCAAGAAATACGCGACCGGCAAGGGCAATGCCAGCAAGGAAGACATGATCGGGGTAATGGCCAAACTGGGTTTTGTCCCTACCGACGACAACGAAGCCGATGCCTTGGCACTGCTGCATTGGGCCATTGCGCAAGAGGAGGAAACAACATGACGACCTGGACCAATGACGCCATCGCCGCGCGCTTCGAGGAAGCGATCGACACGGTACGCCGCTTGCCACCCGTGCGCGTGCAAGGCTACTTCAACGTGTGGCCCGTGATCGTGCGACAACAGTGGGAGCAACTGGCACGCGACAAGGGGTACAAACCATTCCCGCCCAGTCCGGAAGCAATCGATCGTATGGTGGAGACGATGAAATGGGTAATCCCGCTGACGGTCGATGAACGCCATCTGGTCTGGATGCGCGCGACGGATGTCGAGTGGGTGGAAATCGGCAAGCGCTTCGGATGTGAGCGCACGACCGCCTGGCGACGCTGGCAGCGTGCGCTGGACAAGATAGCGAATCACCTGAATGAGCCTGCAGGAACAAATGCTCTTTAAAACCTTGCTCGTGTATTAAAGAATTCTTTAATACCTCCGCGCATATTAAAGAAAACTTTAAAACGAACTGATTCACTTGGCATTTACGCCATCCGTAGAGAAGAATGGAAGTTGCATGACATTTCATGAAGCAGCAAAACTTTGCGGAAACGTGAGGAATAATGCGGGTTTCGGTTCAATTTTGGCGTGCAACATATCGTCCGATTTTTGCTAAGATTCCTGCTATCGTCGCAACACAAATGTGATCACGACAAAGCCACCTTCCCCGGTGGCTTTTGTTTTTTCCGTGCCGTTTTTTATCGGAGCTTTCCATCCAATGCGAACCGCTCCCTTCCGATTTCCTATGCCGCGTTTGTCGCGGTGCGACACGCCGTTGCACCGCGACATTTTTTTGGGTCCTTCCTGCCCAAATCGCCATGCGGGGGGCAACAGCGCGGCATTTCGCTAGCGTTGGTCCCGCGAACCGGGTTCGCGGTTCGCGGCAGGTTCGCACCTCACTTCAAAGTCACCTTGATGATTACAGAAATCCGGCAAGTGCCTGTGGATGCGCTCGTGCCTTACGCGCGCAATGCCCGCACGCACTCCGATGCACAGATCGCGCAAATCGCCGCCAGCATCGTCGAATTCGGTTGGACCAATCCGATCCTGGTCGATGGCGAGCGCGGCGTGATCGCCGGCCACGGCCGGTTGATGGCAGCACGCAAGCTGGGGCTCAAGGAAGTGCCGGTGATCGAGCTGTCGCATCTGACGCCGATGCAAAAGCGCGCCTACATCCTGGCCGACAACCGGATCGCGGAAAACGCCGGATGGGATGATGCACTGCTGCGGATCGAACTGGAGGAACTCCAGCTCGCCGAGTACGACCTCGACCTGACCGGCTTCGATGCCGATGAGATCGACAAGCTGCTCGACGGCGGCGAAGAAGCGAACGGCGGCTTGACCGATGACGATGCGGTGCCTGAGGCACCAACGCAACCGGTGAGCCGTCCGGGCGACGTATGGCTACTGGGCAATCACCGCCTGCTGTGCGGCGATTCGACGGTGCTGGCCGATGTCGAGAAAGTGCTCGGCAGCGAGTTAGCGGACATGTGCTTCACCGACCCGCCGTACAACGTCGATTACGGTAACTCGTCGAAAGACAAGCAGCGCGGCAAAGACCGCCGCATCCTGAACGATGCGCTGGGAGACGGCTTCTACGGATTCCTCTACGATGCATGCGTCAACATCCTGACGGTAACCAAGGGCGCGTGCTACATCTGCATGAGTTCTTCCGAGCTGCACACTTTGCAACGTGCATGGATCGAGGCCGGCGGCAAATGGTCGACATTCATCATCTGGGCGAAGAACACCTTCACGCTCGGCCGCGCCGATTACCAGCGCCAGTACGAACCGATTCTCTATGGATGGAAACAAGGTGTCGATCATTACTGGTGCGGCGACCGCGATCAGGCCGATGTCTGGTTCTACAACAAGCCACGCGTCAACGATCTGCACCCGACGATGAAGCCGGTCGAACTGGCCGAGCGCGCGATCAGGAATTCCAGCAAGACGCGCGACGTGGTGCTGGATTGTTTCGGTGGCTCGGGCACGACTTTGATCGCCTGTGAAAAAGCCAATCGCCGTGCGCGGCTGATCGAGCTCGATCCAAAGTACGCCGATGTGATTGTCCAGCGCTGGCAGGACTATACGGGGAGCAAAGCCACGCGCGAAAGCGATGGCAGTGAATTCAGTGAGCTGCCCCCGCATGATGCGGAGCCGGGGACATCACCCGAGGCGGGCGACGTAACGGGCGTAATCGCAGCCTGACGGGTCTACATACAATAGCGGGCGGCCTGGTGCGCGCACTTCGACGCACAACCGCGCTTCGCCTGCATACCCGCCCTTGCCGTTCAACCAACTGTAGGAGGTCGACAGGCAAGCGGCGAAGATATCGAACTCGGCAGGCGTCATGTCGCGGGTTTCGGTAATAAGGACACGGCATGGCGGCTCACCGCCCCAAACCTCGTTCAACGTGACCGGCTTGCGTGTGAAGCACAATTCGATACCTAGTTCTTCGACATCGAGCGGCATGCCGTTGCATCGGATTTTTTTGGGCATACGTTCAATCGTGATAGTCATGGCAGTCATCGCGGGCTCCTTTCAATGTGTGTTGCGACGAATGTATGAACGCTTCAATCGGCTGATACATCAAGTCAATTCGCGATCGTCGCATCCATTTTTTTCGAATGCGACGCATCGTTTGCGGATTGATCAGGCACCGATCCGGTAAATACGTTCCGCGCCGTCGGCCTTGGTCGATTCGACCGCCAGGCCCAGCTTTTTCTTGAGCGCGCCGGAAATCGCGCCGCGCACCGTATGCGACTGCCATCCGGTGGCCTCGACGATTTGCGCGAGCGTGGCGCCCTCCGGGCGTTTCAGCATGCCGATCATCAGGGCTTGCTTGCTATTGTCCCGAGTGCGGGACGGCTTGGCCGCCGCAGGCGCTTCGGTAGCGCTCGTAGCCGGCCGTGTGCGGCCGACAGCGACATAGCCGGCATCGGTCAGGTGGTAAGCGACGTTGTCGCTACGGCCGCGCTGTTCGACGAGTTCGCGGCTGAGCAGCCCTTGAATCACGCGGCTCCTGGCGCCGCCCTTGATCTGTTCGGGCAGCGGCTCGATGTTGCCGTCTTCGCGCTTGGCGGCGGATTTGAGAACTTTGATTTGGGTTTCGGAGAGAGTCGAGTTCATGATGCATCCTTTCGTTGCGTTGCGGTTGACGCCCCGGTAACCCGGGGCGTTTTTGATCGGCGTTATTAAGTTCCCAGCACGCGCTGGGCGACTTCCGTGATATCGATGCGACCTTCGGCGATCTCGATCAAGGTTTCGGTATCGAGCCGTTCCGCCAGTTCGCCAATGCGGCGTTCCACTTCATTGCGTGCGCGTTGCCGCCAATCGCCGTAAGCGATGACTTGCTGCAGATTCTCTGGGCAACCGCGACCGTAGCCGCTCAGGTAGTGGTAGAGGCTTTCTTCGAGTTGCTCGGTGATTTGTTTGGTGTTTGCCATTTGCATTCTCCTTGGGTTGTTCGCCGCGTTTTTTAACCGCGGCGATGGGTGTATGAACGCTTCAATCGGAACGCTTATCAAGCGGATTTCGGAGATTTTTTCGCGGGCCGTTTGCTTGACTTCGCAGCTCCGAATCCCGCTTGGTAAGCCGTTTCGAGCGCAGCCTTGATCGACCACACGGCCAGATCATGAAAATCGAGCGAGTCGCTCCAGCGCGTCTCCAGCGTTTCAAGACGGAGGATTTCGCAGGCGATGCGTTTGATGGCGTCGTGCATATCGGTTCTCCTTGATTGCGTTGATCGGGTGACCGTATGAACGCTTCATTCCAAATGCTTATCAAGTCGTATTTGCGAAGAACCGGCGACTAGTGAGTAACGCCTAGAAAACGTCGCTTTGTCGCGAATCCAGTTGATCTTTTTCTTTATCTATTGATGGGAATTTCAATTCGCGCCTACGCGCGCAGCCGAGGCGTGTCCGACACGGCGGTGCGCAAGGCGATCAAGACCGGCCGCGTCACTCTGGAAGCCGACGGCACCGTCGATCCGGACCGGGCGGATGCCGAATGGCAGAACAACACTGACACCGCGCAACAACGGAAAAGCGTCGGCACCACACAACGGCCCGTGCCGAATGAAGCGATCGCCAGCGTGCGCGAAGCGCTGGGTGAATCGCTGACACCAAGCGCTGGCGGCACGACGTTCTTACAAGCCCGTACCGCCAACGAAGTACTGAAAGCGCAAACCAATAAGGTGCGCTTAGCAAAGCTAAAAGGCGAACTGGTCGATCGCGCACAAGCCATCGCCCATGTCTTCAAGCTGGCGCGATCCGAGCGCGATGCGTGGCTCAATTGGCCATCGCGCGTTTCTTCGCAAATGGCCGCTGAATTGAACGTCGATGGACATCGTCTGCATGTGATGCTGGAAAAAGCGGTGCGCGCGCATCTCGCCGAGCTGGGCGAGATGCAAGTCCGCGTTGATTAGGAATGTGGTGGAGAGTTATGACGGCTGCGCGGAAATCGAGCGTGCCTGGCGCGATGGGCTGACACCCGATCCACTGCTGACGGTTTCCGACTGGGCGGACCAGTACCGGGTGCTGTCGGGTAAATCCGCATCGGAACCGGGGCGCTGGCGCACCAGCCGCACGCCGTATCTGAAAGAAATCATGGATTGCCTGTCGCCGACCTCGCCGGTCGAGCGCGTGGTGTTCATGAAAGGTGCGCAGGTCGGCGGCACTGAATGCGGCAATAACTGGATCGGCTATGTGATCCACCTGGCGCCCGGTCCGATGATGGCAGTCGCGCCCACGGTCGAAATGGCCAAGCGCAATTCGAAACAGCGAATCGATCCGTTGATCGAGGAAAGCGCGACGCTGGCCAGCCTGATCGCCCCGGCGCGGGCACGCGATTCTGGCAACACGATCCTCGGCAAGGAATTCCGTGGCGGCGTGCTGGTGCTGACTGGCGCCAACAGCGCGGTCGGCTTGCGCTCGATGCCAGTGCGCTATCTGTTCCTTGATGAAGTCGATGGTTATCCCGGCGACGTGGAAGGTGAAGGTGACGCGATTCAACTGGCCGAGGCGCGTACCCGCACCTTTGCCCGCCGCAAGATTTTTATCGTCTCGACGCCGACGATTGCTGGCACATCGCGCATCGAGCGCGAATACGAACAATCAGATCAGCGGCGTTACTTGGTGCCCTGCCCGCATTGCTTGCAAAAGCAGTGGCTCAAGTTCGAGCGGCTGGTCTGGGAAAAAGGGCAACCGGAAACCGCCCGCTATCGCTGCGAGCATTGCGATGGTGACATCTTCGAGCATCACAAGACCTGGATGCTGGAACACGGTCATTGGCAGGCGGCCAACACGGAATACACCAGCAGGACGGCGGGCTTCCACCTGTCGAGCCTGTACAGCCCTGTCGGCTGGCGCGCTTGGGCCGATATCGCGCAGGCATGGGAAGTCGCGCAAGGATCGACCACCGCGTTGAAATCGTTCAAGAACACCGAGCTGGGCGAAACCTGGGTCGAAGCCGGCGAAGCGCCGGAATGGGAACGCTTGCTGGAGCGACGCGAAGACTATCGCGTCAGCATCGTTCCTTTGGGCGGCTTGCTGTTGGCCGGCGGCGCCGACGTGCAAAAAGATCGCATCGAAGTGTCGGTGTGGGCATTCGGTCGCGGCAAGGAAAGCTGGCTGGTCGAACATCGCGTGCTGATGGGCGATACGGCGCGCGACGCAGTATGGAAGCGCCTCGCGGAAATGATCGGCGAGACGTGGACGCATGAGAGCGGCGCGCAAATGCCACTGGCGCGTATCGCAATCGATACGGGCTTCGCCACGCAGGAAGCCTATGCCTTTGTACGCAGCGTGAAAGATGCGCGTGTGATGGCGATCAAGGGTGTGCCGCGTGGCGCCGCACTGGTGGGTACGCCGACGGCGGTCGATGTGACTATCAATGGCAAGAAACTGCGTCGTGGTGTCAAGTTGTTTGCGATTGCCGTCGGCATCGCGAAGCTGGAGTTTTACAACAACCTGCGCAAGAGCGTGGAAGTCGATGACGATGGTGCAATCCGTTACCCAACTGGCTTCGTGCATTTGCCGAAAGTCGATGCCGAATTCATCCAGCAACTTTGCGCTGAGCAATTACTGACACGGCGCGATCGCAACGGCTTCCCGGTGCGCGAGTGGCAAAAGACGCGCGAACGCAACGAAGCATTGGACTGCTACGTCTATGCGCGCGCCGCCGCGACTGCCGCTGGCCTGGACCGCTTCGAGGAGCGCCACTGGCGCGAACTGGAACGGCAAATCGGCGCCGCACCGATGGAAGATCCGCCACCACCCATAGGAATAACGCAACCGATTGAAACCAACGAGGCCACTGGAAACGGTGGCCTCGCTGTTTCTGGAGCGAAGAAAGCCGGCCGACGAGTGATCCGCAGCCGGTGGCTCACCCGCTGAGAGGAAGTTCCTCTCGACATTCACTTACCTTGGAGAACATGCTATGAGCTTACAAACCCGTATCGAATCGCTGGTCCAACGCCTGGCGGTCGAATTCAAAACCGTCTATGACCGTATCGGCACACTCGGCAATCTGGCCACGACCGACAAAACCGATCTGGTATCGGCAATCAATGAACTGCGCGCGCAAATCACGTCGATTGCGACTGGCACCCTCATCGACGATGCGCATCCGGCCGCGACCACAACCACCTTCTCGGCATCGAAAATCACGTCACTGCTGGATGCGCTCAAGGCCGACATTCTGGGCGGCGCGGATGCGGCATTCGACACGCTGAAGGAATTGCAGGACGCGATTCAAAACGACACCAGCGGCCTCGCCGCATTGCTGTCGGCGATCGACAAGCGGGTGCGCTTCGATGCCGCACAAGCGCTGACCGCCGCCGAGCAGGCCCAGGCGCGCACGAACATCGGCGCGGTAGCGATTGACGCGATCGGCGATACCGACACCGACTTCATCGCCGTCTTCGAAACCGCACTGGCGTAATAGATGGACCTCGCCTGGCGCATCGCCGATCTCGCGGCCCGCGTGGCTGTCGAGATCAAGTCACGCATCACGGCCGATCACCCCGGCGTCGCCAAGGCGTGGGTGGATTTCGGGTTTGTGAAAGGACAGGTGATCGTCCGGGCGTCCTATAACATCGCCTCGGTCACGCGGCTGGCCGAGGGCAGATACCGCGTGATCTTCGTGCGGCATCTGCCCGACGCGAATTATTGCTGGACCGCCTTCGCGCGCAACGCTGGCAATCAGACTTTGATGAAATTCTCTGCCGCCCGCGCTACCGCCGAAGCCAAAACCCGCGAATACGTGGAAGTGGTTTGCACAACCTCCGCCGGGACATTTTCCGATTCCACGGAAATCAACCTCGTCGTATTCCGTTGAATGGATATCCGCATTTCTGAAAATACGATGCAGCAACAACGAATAGTCTGCTGGTTCTCCTGCGGCGCCGCGTCCGCCGTCGCCACCAAACTGGCGATCGAAGAAAACGCCCGCGGCGCCAACCTGCCCTTGGTTGTCGCAAGGATCGTCGTCAAGAATGAAAGTGAGGACAACGACCGATTCGCCGCCGACTGCGAGCGCTGGTTTGGCGTGCCCATCCTGTCGCTGATGAACGAGAAATATGGCGGCTCCGTGGACACGGTGATAGAGAAGGAACGCTATCTGGTCGGTCCCCATGGAGCTGCCTGCACGAGGCTTCTCAAGAAAGCGGTTCGCATGGCGTTTCAGTTGCCCGGCGACCGACAAGTATTCGGCTATACAAGCGAGGAACAGGATCGGATTGACAACTTCATCGATGCGAATGCCGACATTGATCTGTGGCCGATTCTCGTCGAAAAAAGTTTGATGAAAGCGGATTGCTTGGCGATGGTGGAGCGCGCCGGGATCAATCTTCCCGCCATGTATTTGATGGGCTACCGCAACAACAACTGTATCGGTTGCGTCAAAGGCGGCGCCGGCTACTGGAACAAGATTCGCGTTGACTTCCCCTCCGTATTCGCTCAACGCGCAAAACAAGAGCGGCTCTTGAATCGCACCATTTGCAAGATCGGCGGTGAACGGATCTTCCTGGACGAACTTCCTGTCGATGCTGGAAATTATCCCAACGAACCGGAAATTCAGTGCGGCATATTTTGTGAGATGGCCGAGAAGGAAATGTCGCGGGACATCGCCGCATGAAAACGCATTCTCCATCACGAAACACGAATCTTCCGTTGGATTCTCGCTGATTTTTATCTCCCCATGGCATACACAGAAGATCAATTGCACGCGCTCGAAGCGGCGCTGGCAAAGGGTGAACGTCGTGTTACGTTCGCGGACAAGACCGTCGAATACCGATCGGTCGATGAATTGCGCGTCGCTATCCGCGAGGTGAAACGCGGCCTATTCGAGCAGGCGGCGGATACCGGTTACTGGCCCGGTGCGCCACGGCAGATCCGCGTCACGACCCGCAAAGGCTTCTGATGAGCTTTTTCCGCAAGCTGCGCGCGTTGTTCGGCGGGTCGCCGATTCACGAAGCAGCGGGACGCGGTCGTCGCGCGCTCGCCTGGGTGCCAGGCAATCCTGGCGCCATCGCTGCATTGATGGCGACTGGGCATGAGTTACGGGCGAAATCCCGTGACCTGGTACGCCGCAACGCATGGGCGGCCGCCGGCCTGGAAGCATTTGTCGCCAATGCGATCGGCACTGGCATCAAGCCGCAGTCGATGGCACATGACATTGCCGACGCGGATAGCTTTCGCGCCCGTGTCCATGCATTGTGGTGGGACTGGGTGGCGGAAGCGGATGCAGCCGGCTTGACCGATTTCTACGGATTGCAAGCGCTCGCCTGCCGCGCGATGCTGGAAGGCGGCGAATGCTTTATCCGCATGCGGCCACGACGCTTGCAGGATGGTTTGAGCGTCCCGCTCCAACTCCAGTTGCTCGAAGCCGAGCATTGCCCGCTGACGCTGAACACACAAACCGAAACCGGCAACGTGATCCGCGCCGGCATCGAATTCGACAGCCTGGGCCGCCGGGTCGCGTATCACCTGACCCGCGCTCATCCCGAAGATGGCGCATTGAGTCCGATGAGCGGCCAAGGCGGCTCATCTATTAACGATACGGTGCGCGTGCCGGCCGAGGAAATCGTGCATCTGTTTCGCCCGCTGCGTCCGGGCCAGCTTCGCGGCGAACCGTGGCTGTCTCGCGCTCTGGTCAAACTGAACGAACTCGACCAGTACGACGACGCCGAGCTGGTACGCAAAAAGACCGCCGCGATGTTCGCCGGCTTCATCACCCGCCAGTCGCCGGAAGACAACCTGCTCGGCGAAGGCGAGGCCGACGATATGGGCATCGCGTTAGCTGGCCTCGAACCGGGCACGCTGCAAATCCTGGAACCGGGCGAGGATGTGAAGTTTTCCGATCCGGCCGATGTCGGCGGCAGCTATAGCGAATTCCTGCGCACGCAATTTCGCGCGGTCGCGGCGGCGATCGGCATCACCTACGAGCAATTGACCGGCGATCTGTCCGGCGTGAATTACTCCAGCATCCGCGCCGGCCTGCTGGAATTCCGGCGGCGTTGCGAAATGATCCAGCACGGCGTGATCGTTCACCAGTTCTGCCGCCCTGTGTGGGCTGCTTGGATGACGCAGGCCGTGCTGTCTGGTGCGCTCGATGCTCCCGGCTTCAACCAGAAGCGTCGCCTTTACCTCGCAGCCAAATGGATTCCGCAAGGCTGGCAATGGGTCGATCCCGAGAAAGAATTCAAGGCGGTGGTACTCGCTATCCGCGCCGGTTTGATGAGCCGTTCAGAAGCGATCTCGTCGTTCGGCTACGACGGCGAGTCGATCGACCGCGAAATTGCCGCCGACAACGCCAGGGCCGACGGCTTGGGATTGGTGTTCGATTCCGATCCGAGGAAAGTGGCGAGAACAGGCGCCGCGCAGGCCGTCCCGCAAGATCAAGGAGCCACAGCATGATTTTCGGGTCGGTGTGTTCCGGGATCGAGGCGGCCTCGGTCGCATGGCATCCGTTGGGTTGGCGCGCTGCCTGGCTGGCAGAAATGGAGCCCTTCCCATCTGCTGTTCTTGCGCATCACTACCCGCATGTGCCGAACCTGGGCGACATGACAAAGATCGCCGCGATGATGCGCGCCGGCGTGGTGCTGGCCCCTGATGTGCTTGTCGGCGGCACGCCCTGCCAGGCGTTTTCAATCGCCGGGCTGCGCCATTCACTTGACGATGCGCGCGGTCAACTCTCCCTCTCGTTCGTGGACTTGGCTAATGCAATTGACGCAATGCGATCTGTTCCCGCCATCATCGTGTGGGAAAACGTTCCTGGAGTCCTCTCGACCAGGGACAACGCTTTCGGATGTTTTCTGGCTGGGCTTGCCGGCGAAGATGCACCGCTTCTCCCGCCAAGGAAAAGAAACGGAAAGATCGAACGATGGCCGGACGCTGGTTGTGTATTTGGACCCCAGAGGACAGTCGCTTGGCGCGTCCTGGACGCCCAATATTTCGGCTTGGCCCAACGACGCCGCCGTGTGTTCGTTGTGGCAAGTGCTAGAGACTGGTTCGATCCCGCCGCAATACTTTTTGAGCGCGAAGGCGTGCGCCGGGATACTCCGCCGGGCCGAGAAGCGAGGGAAACAGCTGCCGATGCAACTGCACCTTGCCTTACAAGCGGTGACCAATGGGTTGAGCGAACCGACGAAACACATGGACAAGACCCTGTTGTAGCCATCCATTATTGCCTTGCTCACGGCCAGGGCGGCGCGGAACTTGGCGTTGATCGCGCGCCAACGCTGACCTGCAACCATGAAGCGCCGATTGCGGCATACAGCGTCGCCTTGCGCAGCCGCGACGGTGGTTCAACGGCCGAACTCGGCGATGAGGTCGCCAGGTGTTTGCGTGCTTCTTGTGGGGGCGGCGATAAAGCGCATGTCCTGGCGCCAGCTTGCATCACCGGCTCGATTACGCACGCGCTCAAGGCCGAAGGTTTCGATGCCAGCGAGGATGGGACGGGACGCGGTTATCCGATTGTGACGACTTCGCGCCAGGTCGCGCAATGCCTCACGGGCAATTACGGCAAGCAGTTGGATAACAGCGATACGCGCCTCGGGCCAAACGTCGCGATTCACGGCATGGCTGTCCGTCGTCTCGTGCCGAAAGAATGCGAGCGGTTGCAAGGATTCGCGGATGACTACACGCTGGTGATGTATCGCGGCAAGCCGGCGGCGGACGGCCCGCGTTACCGGGTGCTCGGCAATTCGATGGCCGTTCCCGTGATGCGCTGGATCGGCGAACGCATCGGCCGGGTGGAACGACTGCTCTCACCTGCCTCACCTGAATAAAGAAATTCCCATGAACCGATTGCAAACACACGCATTGCCACATCTGGCGATGCGCGTACTCAATACGCCGCTGCTGATCCATCGGCAAAAACTGGACGTGATTCTGTCCGTGTTGTCGGATCGCATTGGTATCACGGCACCCGCGACCGTCAGCCCTCATGCCGGCGCATTCGATCCGCTTCCCGCCGACCAGGCAAGCGGCGCATATCGTATCGATCGCATCGCGATCATTCCGGTCACCGGCTCGCTGGTGAATCGTGCGCTCGGATTGGAGGCGCTTTCAGGATTGACCAGTTATAGCGAGATCCGCCGCAGCCTTGATGCCGCGCTCGCCGATACGAATGTCGACGGCATCGTGCTGGACATCGACAGTCCTGGCGGCGAAGCAGGCGGCGCGTTCGATCTGGCTGATCGGATCTTTTCCGCACGGAAGAACAAGCCGATCTGGGCTGTCGCCAACGATCAAGCGTTTTCCGCGGCGTATGCGATCGCGTCGAGCTGCGAACGCGTATTCAGCACTCGTACTGGCGGCATCGGTTCCATCGGCGTGATTGCGCTGCATGTCGATCAGTCGCAAAAGGATGCGCAGGACGGTTACAGCTATACGCCGGTCTATGCGGGCCAACGCAAGAACGATTTCAATCCGCATGCGCCACTGTCGCCAGATGCCCAGACCTCATTGCAAAGCGAAGTCGACCGGCTGCACAGCCTGTTCGTCGCGACCGTCGCGCGCAATCGGGGTTTGTCCGAGGACGCGGTGCGCGCAACCGAGGCCAGACTGTTCTTCGGCGACAACGCGCTTACCGCACATCTCCCCGACACCGTCGGCACGCTCGATGACGCTGTTCTGCAATTGACCGATGTCATTCGCATGAAACGCGCGGCAACGCTGGCGCCACGTTCCACCCAGTCGAGCAGCCCCAGCGCTGTCTCCTCTTCCCCCTTATCTTCAACCACCCACCAGGAGAATCCACCGATGGAGTCACCCACCCCTGCCATGCCAGAAAGTGGCTCGGCACCCGCGCCTTCCAGCGCAAACCCGACCACCGATGCAGCTGCTACTGCTGCCAACGCCAGTTTGCAAGCGGTGGCGATTGCCGATCTCTGCATGCTGGCCGGCATGCCGGAACGCACAGCCGATCTGTTGAAACGCGGCGTCAATATCGATGACGCCCGGCGCGAGCTGCTCGCCGCCAAGGCCACTGCTGGCGGCGAAGAAATTCATAGCCGACTGGCGCCGTCGTCCAACAGCGCGGCGTCACCCTCGCTTGATCAAAACCCTGTCGTGAAAGCGGCCCGCGCACGCGCTGCCACCGCGCGCAGCGAAGCGTAAGGAGAACGTCATGTCTGTCATGAACGAAGCGCTGAACCTGGGCGATCTGCTCAAATACGAAGCGCCCAATCTCTACTCACGCGACCGGGTGTCGGTCGCCGCCGGTCAAGTGCTTGCTCTTGGCACGGTGATCGGCATGATCACCACCACTGGAAAGGTGAAGCAACTCGACCCTTCCGCCACAGACGGGAGCCAGTTCGCCGCAGGCGTGCTGCTGCAAGCCTGCGACGCCCATCTCGCCGATCGCGACGACGGCTTGATCGTCGCGCGTCACGCGATCGTCGCCGACCATGCGCTGGTCTTTCCCGTCGAAATCGCCGGCGCGGAAAAGCTGGCGATCATTCAACAATTGAAGAACCTGGGCATCCTGGTTCGCAAGGGAGTGTAACCATGCCAATGAACAATCCATTCGAATCCCCCGCCTTCTCGATGACGGCACTGACCGCTGCCATCAACATCCTGCCGAACAGCTATGGCCGCATCGAGCAACTGAACCTGATGCCGGTGAAACCGGTGCGCTTCCGCCAGATTGCCATTGAGGAAAAGAATGGCGTGCTGACCTTGCTGCCATCGCTGCCGGTCGGCAGTCCCGGTACTGTCGGGAAACGTGGCAAGCGCAAGCTGCGCAGTTTTACCATTCCGCACATCCCCCACGACGATGTCGTTCTGCCGGAGGAAGTGCAAGGCATCCGCGCATTCGGCTCGGAAACCGAGACCGAGGCGCTGGCCAACGTGATCACCGATCACTTGCAGTCGATGCGCAACAAGCATTCGATCACGCTGGAGCATCTGCGCATGGGTGCATTGAAAGGCGTGATCCTGGATGCCGATGGCAGTGAGCTGTACGACCTGTACCAGCAATTCGACATCATTCCGAAGACGATCAACTTCGAATTGAATCTGCCGACCACCGACGTTAAGGCGAAGTGCCTGGAAGTGATCCGTCACATTGAGGACAACCTGCGCGGCGAATTCATGAATCGCGTGCATTGCCTGGTATCGCCGGAATTCTTCGATGCATTGACCGGCCACGCCAAGGTGCAGAAAGCCTACGACCGCTGGATGGAGGGCGCGGCCTTGCGCACCGACATGCGCGCGGCCTTCCCGTTCGCCGGGATCACCTTCGAAGAGTATCGCGGCCAGGCCACCGACCCGGAAGGCGACGTCCGTCGCTTCATCGAAGGCGGCGAAGGACATTGTTTCCCAATCGGCACCATCGATACCTTCGGCACCTACTTCGCGCCGGCTGACTTCAACGAAACGGCGAACACGCTCGGTCTGTCGATGTACGCGAAGCAGGAACCGAAGAAGTTTGATCGTGGCACCGATTTGCATACGCAAAGCAATCCCTTGCCGATGTGTCATCGTCCCGGCGTGCTGGTCCGCATCACCGCATCCTGACAGGTGAACCATGTCCAGCATCGAACAACTCTATGAGGCGGCGCACCGCGCCGGGTTTCTGAAAGAATGCGTGTGGAAACCCAAGGATGGCAGCCCACCGCGCACCAACATGGTCGGCATCGCCGCGCCAGACGAGACGCTGCTCGACGGACTGACGCTGTCGACCGAGACTGTGATGGCGTATCCGGCGACGATTTTCGCCGGCCTGCAATCTCGCGAAATTGTCGAGATCGAAGGTGTCGCTTTCCAGGTACGGGACATCCGTGCGGTCGGCGACGGTTCCGAGCTGCGCGCCAAGCTGACACGCCTGTAACCGTTCCATGAACTCCATCCGTGAGCGCATCGTGCTCGCGGTCATGGCGAAACTGCTTCCTGTGGCCACGTCTCACGGCGCCACATTGCACCGCTCGCCGGTGATCGCCATCACGCGCGATCAATGTCCGGCGCTGGTGCTGTTTCCCGAATCCGACGCTATCACCGACCGCCCGAACGATCGGGTCATGCGCGAGCTGACATTGCGCCTGGTCGCGCTCGCCCGTGCCGTACCGCCGGATGCACCGGAAACGGCCGCCGACGCCTTGCTCGCCGCCGCGCATGCGGTGCTGTTCGCCGACGTCAATCTCGATGGCCTGGCGCTCGGCATCAAGGAACTGGATGCGGACTGGGAGGTGGAAGACGCCGATGCGACCGCCGCCGCGATTCCGGCGCGCTATGCGATCGCGTATCGCACGTTAGTCAATGACATCACACAGAAAGGATAGCCATGCCCGACTCACCCGCTTTCAATAAGCGACGCATCACTCTCGTCAAACAACACATCCATGCCGGCATTCCGCACCGGGCCGGCGACGTGATCGAACTCGATCGCGATCTGGCCGACTGGCTTGTCGCCGAGGGCGCGGCGACCGCCGAATCGCCGGTGGAAACAGCTGAACCGCTCGAATCCAGCAACCCCAAAAATTTAACCCGCAAGGAGAAGTAATCCATGAGCTACTACGCCTCGTTTCAAGGCCGCGTCTACCTCGGCAAGCGCGATGTGAGCGGTAATCCGCTCGAAGTCCGCTCGCCAGGCAACGTCGCCGAGCTGAAGCTGTCCCTCAAAACCGACGTGATCGAGCACTTCGAAAGCCAAACCGGCCAACGCGCGCTCGATCATCGGATGATCAAGCAAAAATCGGCGACCGTGATGCTGACCATTGAGGAATTCACCAAGGAAAACCTCGCCTTGGCACTGTACGGCAACCACATCCTGACCGCCGGCAGCACCGTCACCGACGAACCGCTGGGCAATCCCGTGACGATCGGCGACCGTTACTTCCTCGCGCATCCGAAAGTGTCGTCGCTGGTCGTGAAAGACAGCGCCGGAGCACCAGCCACACTGGTCGAAGGGACCGACTACACGGCCGACCTCGACTTCGGCGCACTGCAGTTCTTGAACATCGCCGGTTTTACGCAGCCATTCAAGGCCAGTTACGCGTTCGGCGCCATCACCGAGATCGGCATCTTCACGCAACCGCTGCCGGAGCGCTTCCTGCGCCTCGAAGGACTCAACACCGCGCAAGGCAATGCCAAGGTATTGGTCGAGTTGTACCGCGTCGCGTTCGATCCATTGAAGGAAATCTCGTTCATCTCGGATGACTACAACAAGTTCGAGTTGGAAGGCTCGCTATTGGCCGATTCCACCAAACCGTTGGACGCCACGCTCGGCCAGTTCGGCCGCATCGTGCAACTGTAAGGAGCACCGCGATGCAAACACAAGACGATTTGTCGCAACTGCTGCCGCAGCCCATCGAACTGAAAATCGGCGGCAAGGCGCTCGCCCTCACGCCGCTGAAAGTCGGGGAATTGTCCGCCTTCAGCCGCGCAATCGCGCCCGTCATCGCCGTATTCGAAGGCGGGAATTTCGATCTGTTCGGTTTGATTGCAAACCACACGGAAACCGTGGTCACGGCGGTCTCCATCGCGGTGCGCGAGCCACGCGAGTGGATCAACGAGTTGACCGTCGGCGAACTGGTGCTGCTGGCGGCGAAAGTGATCGAGGTGAACGCCGATTTTTTTACCCGCAACGTGATGCCCAACGTCGCCCAGGCGCTCGGCACACTCAGCACACTCAGCACACTGACACCCGTGGTGACGGCTGGTTCGCCATCTTCCAACGCTTGATCGCGCACGGCCACCACCAACGCGACATACCGTATTACACGCTCGCTCAAGTGCGTGGCTTCCTGTCCGCGATTCATCGGCGGGAAAACGAGCGCGACGCGCAATGGCTTGCGCTCACCGCCTTGGCGATGCGCTCGGACACGCGAACCCTCGAACGTACATTGGAACGTCTTCAACAACATGCGCATCCGCATCCAGATCGATAGTGACCTCGCTCGCGCCAATCTGCGGCGCTGGGGTGGCGAACTGCGGGCCAAGGTGCGGCTCGCGGCGGAAAAGGCGTTGCGCAGCCAAGTACTGGAAATTCAGTCGGACGTGCGTCAGCATGTCGCCACGCAAATGGCGGTCAAACGCGCCGGCTTCCTGAAAAGCTTTCGCGCCAAGGTCTACGCGAACGATTCGAGCCGTCTGCCGGCCCTGCTGATCGGCGGAAAAATCCCGTGGATCGGCATTCACGAAACCGGCGGCGCGATCAACGGCCAGCTATTGATTCCGCTGTATGGCCGCATCGGGCGCAAGCGCTTCAAGCAAATGGTTACCGAGCTGATGCGTGGCGGCAACGCCTTCTTCGTCAAGAAGAACGGCAAGGTGATCTTGATGGCCGAGAACATCGCCGAGCACGGCCGCGTGCTGTCTACCGTCAAGCGCCGCTATCGGAAAGCGGAAGGCGTGAAACGCATCAAGCGTAGTGAAGCGGTGCCGATCGCGGTACTGCAACCGCGTGTCGCACTGAAGAAACGCCTTGATATCAACCGGCTCGCCTTCCAGACAGTGCCGCGCCTGACCCGCGCCGTCGAACAACAACTGAAATCCCTCTGAATGGCCCAGAATCGTATCAACGTCCTTGTCTCATTGGAAGGCGTGGACGACAATCTGCGCGCAACCATCGCCCGCGCCGAGCAGAGTCTCGGTTCGCTCGCGGGCAGTGCCAGGACAGCGGCCGAGAGAGCGAACGCCGGCCTCGCGCAGGTGCAAGCCGGGGTCGCCACGTTTTCGGAACAGTTCGGCCGCGCCAAGACGCAATTGCTGACCTTCTTGGCTGCATTCGAATTCGCCGGCAAAGTGCGCGAGATCATCGAAATTGCCGACGCCTGGAATCAGATGAACGCGCGCCTGAAACCGGCGACAGCGGGACAGCGTGAATTCAGCACCGCGCAAAAGGAACTGTTCGCGATTGCGCAACGCATCGGCGTGCCGATCCAGGAAGTCACCACGCTGTACGGCAAGCTGCAACAGGCGGTACGCATGCTGGGCGGCGAGCAGAAGGATGCGTTCCAGATCACCGAGAGCATTTCACAAGCCTTACGCATTTCCGGCGCATCGGCGAATGAAGCACAATCGGCGTTGCTGCAATTCGGACAAGCGCTGGCATCCGGCGTGCTGCGCGGCGAGGAATTCAACTCTGTCGTCGAAAATTCGCCGCGCCTGGCGCAAGCCTTGGCCGATGGCTTGAATGTGCCGATTGGCCGCTTGCGCAAGCTGGCCGAGGAAGGACAGTTGACCGCAGACGTCGTGGTCAAGGCGCTGCTGTCGCAGAAAGACAAGCTCGCCGCCGAATACGCGCAAATGCCGGTGACAGTATCGCAGGCGTTCGAGCGTCTGAAAAACGCATTCGGCCAATGGGTCAGCAAGCTCGACGAGAGCACGGGCTTCACCCGCAAGCTAGCCGATGCGCTAACGTGGCTGTCGCAGAATCTCGACACGGTGATGAAATGGCTTACCGTCATCAAGGATGTCGGCTTGGCGGTGCTGATCTACCGCTTTCTACCGGCGCTGGTCACTGCATGGCAGACAGCCGGTGCCGCCGCTGTCACCGCAGCCAATGCCACCGTAGCCGCCTGGGCGGTCGCGAATCAATCGGTGACGGCGGCAGTCGCTAGCGTCGGCTTACTGAAAACCGCCTTTGCGGTACTGGCTGCATTCTTTGTCGGCTGGGAAATCGGCACGTGGCTGTCCGAGAAATTCGAGATCGTCCGCAAGGCCGGCGTCTTCATGGTGCAGGTATTGATGACCAGCATCGAAAAGCTGCGCTATGCATGGGAAGTATTTGCCGCCATCTTCACGTCCGACACCATCGCCGCCGCCACACAGCGCCATCAAGAGCGCTTGACGCAGATGCGACAGATTTTTAATGACATGAACAAGGATGCGGAGCAGCAAGGCCAAGCGTCCACACAAGTGATGAACCAAGCGGCAAGCGCCGCCGAGGAAATCGCCAAACGCCTGGAAGCGGTACGGCTCGGCACGCAGGAAGCGGTCGGCCGTTCCTTGGAAGCCGTACATCAAGCGGTCGAAAAACTGAAATCGCGCTTGTCCGAAGTGGAAGGCGCGGCCAGCAAGGCGAACCAGACGATCAACGATTCGATCGCGAAAATTGGCGAAAGCTACAAAGGATTGACCGCGCTGATCGAAGCCAATCTCACGCAGCAGATGACAGCGATTCGCTCGCGCTTCGAGCAGGAAAAGCAAGCGCTGGAATTGAGCAAGGCATCCGAGCGGGAGCTGATTGCGAAATCGACGCAATTGCTGACACAATCAGTTACCGAGCAAACCACGCTGCGCCAGAAGGCGACCGCCGACACACTCACACTGATCGATCAGGAATCGAAAGCACGAATCGATGCGGCCAAGCGCCACGGCGAAACCGAACAGGAACGCGCGAACAATGTGTTGCGCGTCGAAAATGAAATCCTCGCCGCCAAGCGGCAAAACCTGCAAGCGGCGTTGTCCGATTATCGTGCGCATATCGATGCGTTGAACGCCGAGGCGAACCGGCATTTGGCCGAGATCAAGCGCATCGAGGAAGAAAAGCGCGCGCTGCATCAGTCGACCGAAGAACGCATCCGCGAATTGCAGCGCTCGGCGATGAGCGATTACCAAGCGTACCAGGACAAGATGACGCAAGTCGCCGAGTTGCAGCAAAAAGCGCGCACGGCGTTACAGCAAGGCGAGTACGAGCAAGCGAAACAGTACGCCAAGCAAGCCGCTGACCTGGCGTCCCAGACCGCCCATGCCGTGAAGGAAGGCGACAAGGAAGTCGTCAGCCAGAAAGAAGCGGTGCAACGCGCGATCGATGCAATCCGCGCATCCGAGGAATTGACGATCAAAGCGCTCGATGGCGAAGGCCGCGCGCACAAGCAAGCGGCGGACGCGGCGACATCCGCTCGCGAACAGATCGAACAGGCGTTGAAGAATACGCAGACGCAGATCGATGACATCACCGCCAAACTGAAGGATGGCCTGAAGCTCACCATTGATGCCGATCTGACGCGGCTTGACAAGGCGCTGGCCGAGTTCGACAAGGCGAATGCAGAAAAGGAGCGACTGTTGCCGATCAAGCTCGATCTGGAAGCCGCACAAAAACAGTTGACCCTGCTTGAACAGCAACTCAAGGATGGCAAGACCGTCCTCGTCGATGCCGATGTGTCGAAAGCCCAAGCGGCATTGCAAAAGCTGTCGCAATACGCGAAAGATACCTCCGAAATCGACCTGCGCATCTCCACTGACAAGGCGTTGGCATCAGTGCAAGGCGTGGAGCGGCAATTGACCGCGTTGTCTGAAATCCGGACGCTATCGCCGCATACGGTTCAGACGAACATCGATACGGTGCGCGCCAACATTCTCAATTTGAATACGCTCAATACGTCGAGCACGCATACGATCACCGTGCGCAAGGTGGAAGCGAACGCGACAGGTGGATTGGTGGGTAGCGGCAATTCCAGTGTTCCCCGCTTTGCCACAGGAGGCGCTGTCACCGGCCCAACGGGCATTGGCGATTTCGCGCCGATGCAAGGCGGCAAGGTGCCCGGGTCGGGCAATGCCGACACCATTCCACGCCTGCTCCCGGCCGGCAGCTTCGTGCTGCGCAAAGCGGCCGTGCGCAAATATGGCGACGGCTTGCTGGGAAAGCTCGCCAATGGCGTCATGCATTTCGCATCGGGCGGATTCGCCGGTGGGCGTGTAAATGCGGGAATAGGTGCCAGCGATCAGTCAGCCCGTAATCCCGAAATCGCCAAGTTGTTGAAGATGATCGATCTCGGCATGGAGGGCATGCGCGATTACGTCAGTAGCATGCAGTTCACGTATGGTCCCTCGTTGTCGATCGACTTCGCATCGAGGACGTTGAATCATTGGGGCAAGCTCGCCGAACGTGACCGGTCGTATTTCGAAGCATTGCGAGGCCGTCCCCAATTGACCGCTGACGAGAACGAGCAACTCGAGCGCGCGAAAGGCGACTGGCACACCGCGATGGCGCAGATGAAAATCTTCGGCGTCGATCTGGAAAGAAAGCTCATCGATTGGGAAGCCGAGCAGCAAAACAATCCCACCAATGATTCGGTCGGCGGATTACGAAAGCTGGCCGATGGCGGTTCCGTTGCGGCAAGCGACACCGTGCCGGCGATGCTGACGCCCGGTGAATTCGTGATTCGCAAGGAAACGGTCAGTCAATTCGGCGTCGGCTTTTTCGATGCGATCAACAACCTCAAGCTGCCGGCGCAATCCGTGTGGAACAAGGTACGCGGTTACGCGACAGGCGGCGTGGTGCAGCCACTGTCGGGATGGTCGGCACGCGCTTCGCGGATCATCCGGGAACAATTCGATGGACGTGATCTGAGCACGCTCGTCGCGCACAACCTGCTTGGCAATCTGCCACGCCGTGAACTCGGCGTGACTGGTGACGCACCTACGCCGACAAAAACGATCCGGGTCGAACTAGCCGCCGGCGGCCAATCGGTTGCCACGACCATCGACGCCAAGGATGAAACCCGTCTGCTCGACCTGCTGAAACAAGCGCAAACGCGAGCCTATTAAAAATGAATCTGGTGACCCTCGCAGACAGCGCAATTGTGGCGCTGCCGGACGATCTGCTATGGACCGACGAGCATGCGTGGACACCGGCCGTCGCCCGCATCGACTACCTGCTGACCGGCGCGCTGCTGGTGGAAACCGCCGCACGTCAGAAGGGCCGCCCGATCACGCTGAAAGCCGAGCCGGACATGGGCTGGGTGACACGCGGTGCGGTCGATACGCTCTACGCATGGGCATCCGAGCCAAGCCGGCAATTCCGCCTGGAGTTGCACGACGCCCGCACGTTCAATGTGGCATTCCGCCATTTCGAGACCGCCATCGAAGCGGAGCCGGTGCTGGGTTTTCCGCACCGATCCGCTTCCGATTGGTACCGCATCACTCTTCGACTCATGGAAATTTAGGCTGCTTGTTTCGCATCAGTTGGTAATTCATTCAAAGTTTTATCAGTAGATGACGGCGTGCCATCTTTACGCCGTGCATTAGACGCGTTTTTTTTACCCGTTGGCTTTTTTGGTTTTTTTTGAACAACCAAGGAAAAATCGACGGGAGGATGTTGTTGTTCGAATCGAAGCAGATCATGCGCCGCACTCATTTGCAAACTGGCGGAAATCAGAATCCATATTAACCAGGCCGCTTCAACGATAAGGCCAATACCGAGGATCCAACTTTTCAACCAGCCATACACACAAAGGATAAGCATGGCACTGGTCACGATCGACGAAAACAACATCACGATTCTTTCCATCGTTCTGAAACTAAACCACGGGGATGAGCGTGCATCTTCAAATCCTTTCCCCTCTTTGGAAAGACGAATGAAATGACCAGCGCGCAGCCGACGCAGCAATAACTTCAGCGGGTCATGTCGCGTCAGGATGAAAAGGAGATCGCGATCGTCCATTTGCCGGCCAAACGTTTGTTTGCACGCCAACTGCAAGCGTAGGGGATGTGCCGCACGCCAGCTATCGTCTTTCAGAAGGTCCAACAAAAGTTTTGCTCGTTTTTGCGACAGTAAAAACACACCGATATGCAATTTGAAGCAGGCCGACGCAAGAGCCAACGTCAATAGGCCCAACGACAAACCAAGTTTCCAACTTTCTAATCCTTCCAACATTTCATCTTTCTCCAGTTTAAAAAAATGACGATCCTATCAGGCGACATCAAGCTGCTCGCCTCCGAACGCCTGCTCGACACGCCCGATGGCGGTGGCCGCATGACCGGCCACGTCGTCGTCGACGGGCAGTCGAACAACCTGTTTCCCGACATCTCGGAACTCGACCGTACTTACGGTCGGGTGTCTTTGCGCAAGTCCTATGTCGGCGTATTAACCGATTCGACCGACTCCTACTACGGCGCGCATGCGATCGTAGCGGATGCACCGGACGATCCGCGAGTGTCGGTCACGTTATTCACGACCCGGTCCTGGACTGACCGGCGCGACGCCGCCAAGGATCGCATCGAACGCTATCTGGCGCGCGGCGTGAAATGGCCCGGCCAATTGCTCGAGCGTCAGCTCACCGGCCAGCGCGCCATTTCCTTGTTGTTGAAACCGGCTGATCCGCTGCCGCGCGTGGGACAGGCGCTGGTACTGGTGCAGGATGAAACCAAGCCGACCGAGTACGAGCAGTACGTGCGCATCACCCGCATCACTACCGTCGAGCGCGAATTCACCGTCAACGACGGCAGCGGCGTCGTCAAATTCACCGGCATGGTGGCCACCTGCGAGATTTCCGACCCGCTGCGTCATGATTTCGAGGGGCCGCCGCCATCCAGCCGCGACGACATTACGACCAAAGCAGTAGTGCGTGACACCGTGGTCGCCAATGCCGCTGTGTATTACGGCATCGCGCCGACGGTGATCGACACGCAAATTGGCGACGTGCGGGTGCAGGTACCCAGCCTGTTCGGCCAATTGGTGCCGTCCGCGCAATCGGAGACACCACTGGTCGATCTGAATGCCGCCGGTCAAACGGTGCCCTTGCTTGAAAGCGGCAATGGCGTGCTGACCTACACTACAGTCGGGCAAGTCAGTAGTGGCAAGAATCTTTTTCTCGGCAATGGCTGCGTACCGGGCAGTCTACGCATCAATGGCGCGGGGTATGAATTCGTCGATGCGGCTGGAGAATTGAAGTCCGGCGCGAACGTGATCGGCACCGTCGATTATGCCCGTGGCCTGGTCGCCTTCAAGAATGGCACGCCAGGGTTTTCCGGTGGATTCCAGGTGAGCTTCCGACCTGCCGGCGCGCCGCTCCGGGTGGCGGATACTGCTGCGATTGCCATCTCGCAAGAGAACCGGGGCTATGCCTACACGATCACACTGTCGCCGCCGCCCAAACCGGGCGCATTGATCGTATCCTTCATGGCGCAGGGCAAATGGTATGACTTGCGCGACCGGGGCGATGGCGCGATCCGGGGTACCGATTCCTCGTTCGGCGCAGGGACACTGGACTTTGTGACCGGCTCGATCATCCTTACCACCGGCGCACTGCCCGATGCCAACACGGCGATCTTGTTCACCTGGGGCACCGGAGCCAGCTACTTCAACCGTGTGACCACGCCAGTCACGCCGCCGACCGTTCGCCATACGGTTGAGCATCCCGGCATCGTGCCCGGATCGGTATTGATTTCTTGGACGGACGGCACCAACAGCCATCTCGCCACCGACAACGGCCACGGTGCGATCGCCGGCGATGCGGTGGGCACAGTGCGCTACGCGCGCGGTGAACTGGTGTTCCGCCCCAATGTACTGCCCGCGGGCGGCGCGTCATTCTCCATCGATTACGAGTGGGGGCCGCCGCAGGAGGTGAATTTCCCGCATCCGCTGCGCAACGGCGACGGCACCATCACAGTGACCTTGCCGCAAACCGATATCCGGCCCAACACGGTCGAACTGGAATTCAACCTGCTGATCGAGGATTACCAGGCGGCCTATTCGACCACCTCCGAGTTCATCCCGGCGCCGGGACGCCGTGTCGACCCGATCAAGATTGTGCATGACCAGGGCGCTGGCCATTTCGATGGCGCGGTATCCGGCGCCATCGATTACGTCACGGGAACGATCACGTTCCGCCCCGAGACGACCGTGCAGATTCCCAAGCCGGTGTATGTCAACAAGCTGCTCGGAGAACAGCGCAGCGTCACGACCCAAGGCACGAGCATCGTTCGTACTTACCGCTATCTGTTCGACCATTGGGAATACATTCCGGCTGGCGCGTTGATGCCTTATGACGAATCCGGCTATGTCAAGGTGCGCTACCGTGCGGTCGATACGCCCAACAGCGCCACCGAAACCGTCACGCTCGCCCAGTTGGAAATCGATCTGACGGATCGCTATGCCGAGCGCATTGTGCCGGGCAGCATCCGCTTCGCATTGGGCAACAAGGTCTACGTCGACCGGCTCGGCAACCTGGTCACCGATATCGACGCCAACACCGGTGCGGGAACGCAGGCTGGCACCATCGATTACGCGTCGGGCTGTGCTCTGCTGACCGTCTGGCAACCCGGGGCGGTCAACGCAGTATCGATGCTGTCGCTGTTGACCGAACTCGGCAGCCAGCCAGTCGACGAGGTCACCTTCCGCGTGCCCGCCGCGCCGGTGAGGCCGCGCAGCTTGCAACTCCGGGCAAGCACGCTGACTGGCGACCAGATCACCGCCACAGCCAATTCGGACGGCACGATTATCACTGGCGCGATGCTGGGCAGCATCGACTATCAAACCGGCGTGGTGCGCGTGCGCTTCGGACAGATCGTGGCGGCACAAGGAAACGAGAATCAAGTCTGGTACAGCGCCGATGCCGTTGAAAACGGCCAGATCTTCAAGCCTCTGCCGGTGTTGGCCGACACCATCCGTTTCAACGCGGTGGCTTACACCTACCTGCCGCTGTCCGCCGATGTGCTCGGCCTCGATCCGGTGCGCTTGCCACTCGACGGACAGGTGCCGATCTATCGCCCGGGCGACGTGGCCGTGGTGCATCACACCGCATCGACGCCATTCCCGAGCAACGTCACGGCGGGTGCCACGTTGGATGTCGGACGCGTGCGCCTGTCGTCGCTGCGTGTGCTGGACGCCGATGGCAAAGTGGTGCCAGCGGATCGCTATACCGTTGATCTCGATGCGGGCACAGTAACGCTCAAGGCACCGCTCAATCTCGCCGGCTTCGTAGAGCCACTGCGAGCCGAGCATCGTATCGAAGACATGGGGTTGATCTCGGATACGCAGATCAATGGCGTGTTGACGCTCACGCGCCCGCTGACACACGACTACCCGGCTGGCGAATCGCGCGTGTCCTCCGCGTTGATTATTGGCGATCTGCAAGCGCGAGCGCACACGATGTTTGCCCAGCAGACCTGGACCGGCGAATGGCTGGACAACCGCATCGGCGCCAATACCACGGCGCAGTACAACACCACGGTGTATCCAATCACAGTGACGAACCGGGGCGCGATCGAGGAGCGCTGGGCGCTGATCTTCACCAATACCAACGAATTTCGTGTCATCGGCGAATCGGTCGGCCAGATCGCGATTGGCAACACCGCCGCCGATCTCGCGCCCATCAATCCGGAGACGCATGCGCCGTATTTCGCGTTGCAGGCGGCAGGCTGGGGTTCCGGTTGGGCCGCCGGCAACGTGCTGCGCTTCAACACGGCTGCCGCCAACTTTCCGATCTGGGTCGCCCGCACTGTGCTGCAAGGGCCGGCGACGCAGACCAATGATTCCTTCCAAATTCAGATTCGCGGGGACATTGATCGGTAATGCCATCTAGGAATTTTCAAAGCGCGCTTCATAGTCCCGATCTTCTTGGGATGCCACATCAAGAATTTCACGCAAAGTACTGCGATCGGTGTCGACTACACACATGCACCAGTTGGGACTATTTGTTTCGCCAAGCAGTACGGGGATTTGTTGCGCTTCAAGCAGGTTGCATATCTTACGGGCAATTTCGCGTTGACGTGTGCGCGTAGATACGAAAACGACAAATCCATCTATTCGAACCCGTTGAGCGAGTTTTTCCGCATCAAGGTGAAAGCGACCTCCTTCCCGATAAATACGAATTGCCATACCACTCCTCCCTGAAAGTAAACAATGACGAGTACGATCAAATGGTATCAATCCAACCAGAACGGCGCACCGCAAATCACCGGCCAGGCCGGATCGTTGATCGCGGTACTGAATGCCTGCCTGCTCAACGGCTTCAACCTGCGCACGCTGACGACAATTACACGCGATGGTAATGTCGCGACCGTCACAGCCGATGCCGGTCACGGCTTTCGTGAAACGGATATCGCGCTGATCGCGGGCGCGAATGAGGCAGCGTACAACGGCGAGAAGCGCATCCGCAATGTCACGACCAATAGTTTCCAATTCGACGTGACGGGTGACCCCGCGACGCCAGCGACCGGCGCGCTCACCGCCAAGATCGCGCCGCTGGATTGGGAATCGCCCTTTACCGGCGCAAACAAGGCAGTGTATCGCTCGAAAGATGTCACCAGCAACCGGCTATTCCTGCGCATCGACGACACTTCTCTAGCAGGTGACGGCAACTATGGTCGTGGTCCACGCACGGCGATTGCGCAGATGTGGGAGACACTCAATGATATCGACAATGGCACCGGCAAATCCGAAACGCTGTGGCGCAAGGCGCATAACGAAAGCGTGACGGCGCGGCCATGGGTGTTGGTCGGCGATTCGAAGCGCTTCTGGATCGCCATCAACTGGAGTGAGAGTTATCCGAACCGTTATGTGCCGCATTTCTTTGGCGATATTGCCTCGTTCAAGCCCGGCGACGCCTATGGCTCCCTGATCGCCGGTTATTACGACTTCATTTATAACTGGGGCGATCCGGCATCCAACGAGGTGCTCGATTACGTTTACTCGGTCGGCACCGCCGTCGGCAATACCGGCATCTGGCTCGCCCGCGGCTATTCGCAACTGGGTGGACGCATCAATGCGCAGTGGGTCAGCGCGCCAGCCGCCAACGGCGGTATCGGCATGGGTTGGACTGGATTACCTTATCCGAATCCCGCCGACAACGGCATTTACGTGATGCCGCTGATGGTGCAGGAACAAACCGGTCCTTCGCTGCGGGGACGCCTGCCGGGCCTGCTGTGCCCGCTGCATCCGATCCCGGCATCGGAGCCGTTGAAATACGAAGGATTCGTGATCGACGGCACGACCCGCAGCATCCTCCTGATCAACGCGGCGTATGCCAGCGGCAATACGAAGATCGCGTTCGACCTGACCGGGCCGTGGGATTGAATCATGACGGCTCATGCCTGGTGGCGGATTCTGATCACCGCTAACAATAGTGATGCCTACTGTGCGCTCGGCGAGATCGAGATGCGTGCCGCCCCCGGCGGGGTTGACCAATGCGTCGGCGGCAGTGCCATTGCGTCGAGCAGTTTCGCGGGCGATTGGGGGCCGGACAATTGCTTCGACGATGTGCTGGGCGGCGGTCAAGGACCATCATGGTCATCCGCTTCAGGGGCAAGCTTTCCGCATTGGATTGGCTATCACTTTCCAGCCGCCGTCGAGGTGGCCGAAGTCCTGCTGGCGTTTCCAACGACAGGCGATGGAGGTGTGCGTGTTGCGCAGTCGCCGAAGGACTTCGCGATTCAATGGAGTAATGACGGTACTGCCTGGACGACAGCGTACGCTTTTACTGGCATCAATGCGATGGCGTTCGGAGAAACGCGCCTCTATTCTCTGACCACGCCGCAACCCCATGCGGTGCGTCGATTCTCCCGTCTCGCCCCAGGGGCGTTCGCCGGCGCACCAAGCACACATGTCTTGCACAACCTGATTCACCACAGTCAGTTGCCGCCCGAAGGCGTCAGCCCCGGCCGTAACGGTGAAACTCCAACATCGCGCCCACGCGACTTCTGGGGCGACGGACGTATTGAGGGCAAGATCAGTATCGAAGGCACGCCGGCCTCGCGCAAGGTACGGCTGTTCGATGTGCTGACCGGCCTGTTGATCGCCGAAACGTGGTCGCGCAAGGACGGCCATTACCGCTTCGACTTCCTCGATCCGACGCGCGAGTACTTCGTGCTCGCGCACGACTATGTGCGCCAATTCAACGCAGTGATCGCCGATTGGGTCAAGCCGGAATCGACGATATATCCATGATCACGCTCTCCATTCCGGTAAAAAACAGCCGGCTGGCCGTAATCGGCAATGCGCTGGACGCGGCGGTCGCCGGCGGCGTGCTGCGCATCTATTCGGCTCCTCGTCCTGCCATTGGCGAAGAACTGACCGAACAAATCCTGCTGGTCGAAATCCGCCTGCCGAAGCCTTCGGTCTGGAGTCTCGATGCAGGAAAACTGATCTTCGCGCCGATCGGCGAAGCGCTGTGCCGACGATCCGGCAATGCGGCCTGGGCACGGCTCGCCGACGGCGACGATCATTGGGTCGCGGATCTGGACGTCGGTTTGGCTGGCAGCGGCGCGGAAGTGGAATTGTCGAAAATTGTCCTATTCGCGGGCGGCGCAGTGAATGTACAACTGGCGGAAATCAGCGAGTGATGCGCTTTGAATGTCGATCTGGATTTTCGGGACACGTGGACCGCACCGGCAGGCGACACGACCGATCTCGACTTCGGGCTGCCACAGCAAACGGCGCCCGAGGCGGCGAGTGTCACAGTGCGTATCGTGTTGTCACCACCGGTTGTTCGCGTCTGGGCGGCCTACAACAACCTGGTGACACGCAAAATCGAGAATGTGAGCCATGTTGTCTGGCGACCCGCCGACTGGCAAACAGCGAGTGCACAGGATAGCTGGGGCGATACCAAACGGGATCGGGAAGCCACAGGCGTATCGTGGGAGCGAAGCGCGCGCAATGCCGAATCGGTCGCATCGATCAGCGGCGACAATGCTCTCAGCCGCGATGCGAGTCGCATGGAATGGGAAACGACCACCCCGATCGATGCGAGGACGGGCGATCACTTCGACCCGCTATGGCCGCAGCGCGATTCTATGGACCTACGGTGGTTTGATGGAGATTTTCTCTCGGATGAAGTCACCAGTCCGTTTGTCTGGCTTGTGCCTCTTCCGCATCACCAGTCGCTCTCTTGGCAGCAAAGCATACGGCTCTCCCAGCAAAGGCAGTTCACCTTCTCTCGCGGTGTCTGGTCATCGGCGCGCTGGAAACTTCCGTGGGAAATCGGGCGGCAACCTCGCCTTGGCGAGTCGCACCTGCCCGTCGATCCTCCAGTCGAACCGATACCACCGAAGGTTTACCCGAACCTCGACTTCATCTGCCGTGCAACCCGTAGTGGCTTGGCGTGGCGACCATTGTTGCCACTTGACTTCGGTCTCCATCCTTGTCCGAGCGACGGCTTCAGTGTTCCCCTCCTCAAGGTCTATTTCGTGAGTAATGTTGTCGACATCGTCCGCTTGCCCGGACGCGAAACAATCCCGGTCAAAAGCCTGCAAATCGGCATTGATGTCGATTCATGGACATGGGGCATGACAGCCACATTGCCCGGCAACGCGCTGCCGCTGATCGAGCCAACGTCGCAAGGACCGGTGGAGATCGAGATATCGATCAATGGCGTCACGTGGATCATGCTGATCGAGAACTATCAGATCCGGCGCGAATTTGGTTCAACCTCGCTGTCGATCAACAGTCGTTCGCGTGCGGCATGGCTAGCCGAGCCGTATGCGCCGAAGCGTTCATTCGTGCCAAGCGTACCGTTCACTGCGCGACAGCTCGCAGACAATGAATTGACGCGCCCAGGACTCATCACTGGATTTTCTGTCGATTGGCGGATCAATGATTGGCTGGTGCCGGCGGGCGCGGTGAGCTTCGAAGAGTCCAGTCCGATTACTGTGCTCAACCGGATCGCGGAAGCTGCTGGAGGCTTCGTTAATGCGCATCCGACGCTGAAGCAGCTTGCTGTTCGTCCACGCTATCCAGCTGCACCATGGAATTGGTCGTCCAGCACGCCCGATGCGACGCTGCCACTCGATGTGATCAAAACGCTGAATTTGCGTTGGCAAGAGAAGCCAGCCTACAACGCTGTCTTCGTTGCAGGCGAACACGCCGGCGTCGCCGCTCGTGTGATCCGGGCCGGCACCGCCGGCGATCTGCTCGCACCGATGGTCATCGATCCACTGATCACGCACGCCGATGCGGCGCGGGCACGTGGTATCGCGATCCTGTCCGATACCGGACGGCAGGCGCTGGTGACGCTCGAATTGCCGATGCTTCCGGCAATCGGCCTACTCAGCCCCGGCCAGATGGTGGCAGTCGGCGGAAACGGTCCGAGCAACACTTGGCGCGGATTGGTGCGCTCGACGCAAATTTCAGCGCAATGGCGTGAATCGCTGACCGTGCGGCAGACCATCGAACTCGAACGTCATTACCTGTAAGGAGACGATATGCCAAACATCTGGCGACAGTTCACGGATCTGTTGCCCAACACGCCCCGCCTGATCGGCAACATCGACGTCGATCATGGCGATGGCGCCGTCACAGTGACCTTACTCGATGGCGGCACCTTGCGCGCCAAGGTCGCGAATGAAAGCAACGTCCCCCTTGGCCAGCGCGTCTTCGTGCGCGATGGCCGAATTGAAGGCCAAGCGCCCGATTTGCCGCAAGTCGATATCGAAATCTGATCAATCCTTTCATCCACCCACCACCCGCCCGCGAGGCGGTTTTTTATTTTTGGAGGTTCCATGAACGCACCTGGCGTACAAGACGGCATGATCGTGATGCCTGTTGAAGACTTTGAAAAATTGCTGGAAGAAGCCGCCGGGCGCGGCGCTAAACGCGCTTTGGCTGATGTTGGCTTGGACGGCGAGAACGCCGCGCATGACATCCGGGAATTACGTGGCCTATTGGAGGCATTCAATACCGCCAAGCATACCGCGTGGCAAACGGTAATAAAAATGGTCACAACCGGCTTCGTGCTCGCACTGGTGGCCGGCGCAATTATCAAGTTCAAGGTATTCGGAGGCACTTAATGATCGAGACACTTCTGGGTGGCCTACTTGGGGGCGCATTCCGCCTCGCTCCCGAAATTCTCAAATGGCTGGACCGCAAGGGCGAACGCGGCCACGAACTGGCGATGCAGGACAAGGCGCTCGAGTTCGAGAAACTACGCGGCGCACAGAAAATGGCCGAGATCAGCGCAAGCTCGGATGCTGCATGGAACGTCGGAGCCATCGAAACCTTGCGTGACGCTGTGCGTACTCAAGGCGAGAAAACCGGCGTGCGCTGGGCGGATGCCTTGTCGTGCAGTGTCCGCCCTGTCATCACCTACTGGTTCATGGCCTTATATTGTGCCGCAAAGACCGCAGCCCTCTTCGCAGCGTTGCAAGGCGGAGCTGAATGGGGAACAGCAATCGTCCACGCCTGGACTGAAGCAGATCAAGCCTTGTGGGCCGGTGTCCTCAATTTTTGGTTCCTCGGGCGCGTATTCGACCGGGTGCGACAATGACGCGCATTCCCGAAGCAGCCATTTTTCTGGCCAAACGATTTGAGGGTTTTCATCAGGTACCGAAATCTGATCTGGAACGGCGAGCGCATCCGTATATTTGCCCAGCGGGCTATTGGACGATTGGCTATGGCCATCTTTGCGATCCGAAACATCCTCCAATCACTGAGGAAGAAGCGGAGAGTTATCTGGCGCATGACCTAACCGCAGCACTTAACGCAACGCTGCGCTACTGCCCAGTGCTAGCCACTGAGCCAGAAAGTCGGCTTGCCGCCATCGTTGACTTCACTTTCAACCTCGGTGCGGGTCGTCTACAGACATCAACGCTGCGGCGACGAATCAACCAACGGGACTGGTCGAACGCCGCACAGGAGCTGCGGCGGTGGATCTATGGCAGCGGAAAGATGCTGCCGGGATTAGTGACGCGACGGGAGGCAGAGTGCCGCCTACTTGCCAGGTGAGACTATCCCTATGATCCCCATCCCATGCCGCCCGGCTCCCGCCAAAACCGTGAAACCACTGTTGCGAACTCGAAGAAACGCTATGAAGCTCCCCGTGGAAACTCAGCATCAATAATCGCAGCCAACTTCTTTTTCATTAGACTGGTCGCATGTGGCAGAAATGGCAATCCGCCAATTTCGACTTGGGCGATGCTTTTGTAAAATTTATGCGACAGATAAGATGTCTCGTCTGGAAGCGGAAATAAAGCCACGGCTCCCTGGACGACGCCTGTAAGGTACTCCTTTGGCCTGAGTGGATGGGGGATCGCAATGGCGTCACGGTAGCGGTGCATCGTATTAATGTCTTCCGTCGTCGGGCCAGGACCACCATATTGATTAACATAATCGCTGTCAAATTGAATTCTATACTTCGCATCGAAGATGTAAAACCGCGTGTCACTGGCAAGTTGAATGACGTTATCGGGCTTCTGAGCGATGGTCGGAAGACGGTCGAACATTCGGTTGTAGACTACATACAGATTCTGGCTTGTCGGGCGATGAACGAAGCGCATAGCCGATGTAATGCCCTTGGCCAACGTAACCGTAGTCCTGAATCGATTGACCTTGACGACCGTTTGTTCTTCCAAGTCGAAGCGTTCGCTCAGCAGCTCCATAATTTTTAAGAAACACCAATACTCGTAGAGTAGAGCAGTATCCTTGACGCCAATTGGCACGATGTCTCCGGCAAACGATAAACCGCTATTGAAGAGCCTTGCCATTTTATCGACGCGTGAATACACAGGATGCTTATGGAATACCATTGACGATGGCCGCTCTAAGGTAGGCCTGCTGACGGTAGCCAGAAAGGGCGCATTCATCGCGACTTCAAGGCGACGCTCCATGACTTTCAATTCCGGCCTAATCGAGTCGAAGAAGCGCTTCTCCGAATCCATTTCCGCATCCTCATCTCCTGTTTGGCTCACGCGCGATAAAGCCCGCATGTTGCGGTAGGTTGTTTTCAGCAAGCCCTTGTAGTAGCGATTCTCCGGGGTATCGAACGTAATGGTCGAAATCTCTTCGTCGATTTTCCTAGGAAGCGCCACGCCCAGACTGGGAATCACGGCTCCGCCGTTATCTCGCCGAAGCGCTCGGGAGATCGTCTGGCGCGAAAGCTTGCGAGCTCTCTCGGTGTTCTTCTTGATCGACTTGCGAACGAGTCCGCTATGCGGCTTCTTTGCCACCGCATTTGTCAGCTTGATGAAGTCGTCAAAATGGGCCTTTAACAGCGCAAACCACTCGACAAGAGTCGGACGATGCGACTTGTCCGGCGCAGCCAGTCCATAGGTCTTGGCGTTAGCCGTCATGGCGAGGTTGCGCAGAGTCTTGGAGACGTCCTCGCGCATCGCCACATAATCAGTGCGATAGTCGACTTTGCGCGAGAACACTTCCAGGCGCAGCGCCACGGCCCCAGTTGGGGCTTCTACCAGGATGTCGACGAAGCCGACATTGTTTCGGAAGTTGATAACGTGATGCTCGGTATCCACGCGGATGCGACGAGCCTCCGCCCCTGGCGGCAGCATCAAGCTGACGCCGGGCGATTTTTCCAGATGAATGTCGTAGGCGACAGCCTCAAAGAATAGGGGCTCGATCTTCTCGCCTGTCGCTGTTGATTTGAGCCTATGGGTCGTTCTGTCGAGCGCCTGCAAAGAAGCCACGCCGCTCGCCACGATTGAGGATTGGGGCGCAACAGCGATGAAAGGAGGGAGGTCCGGAAGCTTGCCGATAATCTCAAGCTTCCAGCCTTGCCCTTGAACCTCCAGCAAAAGAGGCATTAAGTACCCCAGTAGTGCGTCGCGCCGTCAACTTCAAGAAGGCCAGCCATGCGCTCGACCTTTTGCTGGCTGCGTGCGAACGGCCCCGGAAAGAGGGTTGGCTCCGCCCCTTCCACGGAGGAACGGTCCTTGCGCAGCCATTCCGCCAGCTTCGTCAAGGCGTCGGACAACTGGTCGCCGCTGCCAGAAATTTTCGGCAATACCTTTTGAAGCAGGCAGAAGTCGAGAGCCGCGTTGGCTGTGAGGACATCTTCCAAACCGAGCTCCTGCCAGAAGTGCAGGTAGAGCAGGATCGCGTCGCGGGTGCGGTAGCCGAACTTAATTCCGGCCGGAGCGATGATGTCCTGAATCTCTTGCAACAGGCCGGCGACCTCGTCAAAGAGATCTTGGCTAGAACCCCGAGCCTCTTGAACGGAAATTGGATTGTCCGTATCGACGATTAACTTGGCGAGTTCGGAGAAATTCTCTTCGGTGCGAACAGCTGCCGTCGCGAAAGCGGTGAGATCAGGATCGTCAAATTCAATGGTGAACGCACGGTCTAATACTTTGGGACTGAACGAGTGAGTCGTCTCGTCCATGTTTGCTGTTCCGATCACTCGCAAATTATGAGGCAAGCCAATTTTTTCCAAATGCTTGAATTTGTCTGACGGGGTTGTCGGTATTTTTGGAAGGTCGATTGGCAGCTCGTCAGTCACAATGGCGACGCCATCACGACTCCGTGTCTCTGCAACGCTTAGAAAGTCGCTGAAATAGTGCTCGACAGGCGCAAGATTCATTTCGTCAAGCAAAGCAATCGTCAGCTTGTCGGGATTGCTCTTCGCTTTGACGATGCTGTCGATAAGGGCGCCCTCAATGAACTCGGTGGGTGAGAGGGTCGGCACATAACCAAACAAGTCGCTGTTGTCAGACCATTGCGGCTGCACTGGCACCGGCTTAAATTCGGATTGAGTGTGCTTAGCGAACTTTCGGGGCAGCAGGCTTTTGCCCGTGCCTGAGATGCCTGAAAGAATTACCAGCGGGCTCACCATCATCGCCAGATAAAAGTTAGCCAACTCCGCAACCGAAATAATATAGCCCTCAGAGTCCATCTTCGCTTGAAGGCCATTTAGCAAATCACTTGCTCTTGTCAATCCAGTAAGAGGAAAAGCGGTTGCCGGAGCTGCGCGCGTCACCAGCCGAGGCCCGAAGCGATACTCAGCCGTCGAACTGCCGGCTCGCGCTTCCGATAAAGCCTTCACCATGGCCCCCGTTTTCTCCAGCCATCCGTCTTTCATTAGCCGTTTGGGCTGATGAGGGCGAGCGGTGCTTGGAATATGAACGCTAGGCCGCGTATTTTGCCAAATCACGTCCGCCGGAAATGTGAAGTCGGGGCCGTGCTCCTTGAACATCTTCTGGATCGCCTCGCGAGCCAGCTCTGTCACTTGGTCGTTTGTTAGGGGCATTAATGGCCTTTCTTGTTTTTACCCGTTGGCGACTTTTTGCTCTTCTTGCGGCCTCAGCGCTGCCGCGTTGCGAGCGTCCAACTGAACCGCCAAATGCGACGCAATGGCTTGCGCCAAACTTGGCGGGACGGCTTCGCCAATCATATCCATGCCAACGCCGATCCTCGCGGTGTCCATGTCGTCGTTGTCGGAGGTGATAAAGCGGAAATCATCGTCGAACGACTGAAGCCTAGCAGCTTCGCGCATTGTGATGCCGCGCAAAGCCTCCGGGTGAGAGAAGCGGCCCGAGCCAAGGAAATTCGCATTGGCCGTGATGGTCAAGGCCGGGGATTCCCACGCGAGTCGCGTATAAGCACTCCAATAGTAATCTTTGTAGAATACCGAATTGATCTTGCCAGCTTTCTCAAGCTGCTTGCGGGCAGCATTTTCAGTGATGCCTTTTTCCTTTGCCAGCTTCTTGATAGCGCGCGCGTATTTGGCTCGCATGCGTTCGCTCTCAGCGTCCCAGGTTTTGCCAGGCCGCATTTCTTTGATGATATCCAACACCGCTGGTTTATAGGATCGAGTAATATGGTTGTACGGAAAGAAACTTGACGTGCGCATTGCTCTCATGTAAGCGCTTGACGCTTCCGAGTATAAATCGAGGCCCAAACCGCCTAACTCATTCTTGGTGTCGACGGGGGCCGGCAAATCGCGAATGGCATCCCCAACAGTCACCCACGGCAGCCTGCCATCTTCAATTAACTGCGTTTTTAACGGGTCCGCATGGGTTGTTCTTGGAAAGGATGCTGGGCCAATGGCACTGGCGATGAAAATCGCTCGCTCCCTTAGTTGAGGCACTCCGTAATCGGCGGCGTTAACCACCGCTACCTCGACCTTGTATCCCAGATCCTTTTCGAGCATCTCGATGACAATCTCGGAGAGCTTGCCAAGGCGCCCGTCGAATCCGTGATTGAGCATCTGTGGGACGTTCTCAATGACGAGGAACTTGGGACGCAGTGCCTCGGCGACTTCCAAATAGCGAAGGACCAAGTCATTTCTCGGATCGTGGGCCAACTGACTGTAGCCGCGGAATTTGACGATCTTTCCCTCTTCGCGATGCTCGGAGCGGCGCAGTTGCGAAAAGCCTTGGCAGGGAGGGCCGCCAATCATGCAGTCCAAGTCGCCGGGTTGAACGCCGCGCTCTCGCATGGCCTCTTCGATGGTCGCGACTGGCAGGGTGCGGATGTCTTGACGGATGGTGATGGGTGGGACGTCATCGTTTTGATGGTTGTAGGCAAATGTTCTAAGCGCCTCGGCTTTAACGTCGTTTCCCAGCACAACATTGAATCGGTCTGAGCGTGTGAAGCCGCGGGACGTTCCCCCGCACCCACAAAAGAACTCGGCGAGCGTGTATTTCATTTATATTGCGTTCTCATCCCAAGAAGACTATCAGGCCTCCTTGCATTCATCTAAAAATGCCTTGAGCTTGGCAGCTAAGGCGTTCGTGTCTTTCAGCTCACATTCCCATATAACCAGTGTTTTCCAGCTCATCTCGCTCAGTGTCTCCAAGTGCTCGCGGTCGCGCTTGACGGTCTTCGCGAACTTGGGCAACCAGTATTCGACGCGGCTGGATGGCGTGGTCGCTTTTTTACAGCCTTCGTGCCGGTGCCAAAAACAGCCGTGGACGAAAATCGCTTTTTTTCGAGTGCGGAAAACCAAGTCCGGCTTTCCTGGGAGTCCGGCACCATGAAGCCGATAGCGATACCCCATCGAAAACACGAGCTTGCGAACTGCTAGCTCGGGCTTGGTGTTCTTTGACCGGACCAGCGACATTTGCCGGCTTCGGTCTTCGACGGAAAGGCGATCCATTCTACGATTTTACCAGCGACAAGACATCAATCCGAGTGAAGACCGGCCTTAACAGGCGGCTACGTGTCGCCTCCGCCCTTGGAGACACTTTGCACTGAAACGTGCACCGATAGATATCCATGCCGACATGATGCGAAGGTTTGATTCTGGGATATCCAACATCGCCCTTCTCGAATCTTGGCTGCGCGCATTGAAAACCGCACCAAATTGGGTGTAAATGGGTGCACTTTTGGTCAGAGTAACAGCGAATAAGCCCTGAACTTCGACTCAAAAATCCCCCCAATCGCGAGGATTTTCGCAAAATCAAGCCACTTGCGCATGAAATCCGCACGATCAAGAGGATTTATTGCCAAACGCTCCGACTTGGCGCAAAATCCTCATAAACGTGAGGATTTACCATGAAGATACCCATCGACAATGCAGCCGCCATCGGCAAGGTGGTGCGCGCTAGCCGCAAAGCCCAGAAAATTCGACAGGACGATGCGGCAGGCAGCATCGGGGTCAGCGAGAACTTCCTTGGCAAGATCGAGCGCGGCAGCGATTCCGTGCAATGGGGGAAGCTTTTTCAGGTCCTCGACGGTCTTGGCGTTCGGGTCATGGTGGATGTGCCCGATAGCGTGGCCGCCTATTTGAACGATCCGGCAAGCAGCAAGGACAAGCCATGAACGGCCGATCTTTGCGCGCTTCGATCAATCAGACGGAGTGGGCACGCTGCAGGAAGTGGGCGGCCTCTGGAGTTTCCAATACGCTGCTGCCTGGCTGGATAACCCTCAAGGCTTCGTGCTCAGCCCGCATCTGCCGTTGGCGGCAGAGCCATTGCTGGACGGCGCAAGCCAGCGTCCTGTGCAGTGGTATTTCGACAACCTGTTGCCGGAAGAAGGGCAGCGTATTTTGCTGGCCGAGGATGCCAAGCTGGATGCGGCAGACGCCTTCGGCCTGCTGGCCTGGTACGGCGCGGAATCGGCAGGATCGGTGACATTGCTGCCGCCGGATGCGGGACCACAAGTGGCCGAATCATTACGCCCCTTACCGGACGCTGTCCTGGAAGCGCGTATCCGTCAGTTGCCCAAAGCACCGTTGACGCATGCGGCCATCAAACGCATGTCACTGGCCGGTGCGCAGCACAAGCTGGCGGTCGTCTTGCAAGATGGCGAGCTGTTTGAACCCGCCGGCGCCACACCATCCACCCATATCCTGAAGCCTGATCACCCGGATGCGGAGTATCGCCATTCCGTGATCAATGAATGGTTCGTGATGCTCCTGGCCAAGCGCCTGGGGCTCGATGTCCCGGATGTCCATCATCGCTATGTGCCCTCACCGGTGTATTTGATTAATCGCTTTGATCGAATTCCGGGTACCCAGAGCTGGCAACGCAGGCATGTGATCGACGCTTGCCAGTTGCTGGGTCTGGACCGCAGCTTTAAATACAGCCAAAGCAGCATGGAGAGTCTGGCGGCACTGGCCAATGCCTGTCGCAGCCCGGCGGTTGCTCGTGCCCGGCTCTTTGGCTGGCTGGTGTTCAATGTGCTCGTCGACAATAGCGATGCCCACCTGAAAAACCTGAGCTTCCTGGTCTCCCATGAAGGTGTCCAGTTGGCACCGTTCTATGACCTGCTGAGCGTGGCCAGCTATGACACCCCTGCCTTCGACAAAAAGGGCTGGCCAGCACAAACCCAACTCGCCTGGCCAATTCTGGGGGAACGCTACTTCTCGGACATCAACCGTGCATTGCTGCTCGATGCTGGAGCGGCGTTGAATCTGGCAAAAGGAACGGCCGAGCGCTTGCTGGAAAATCTGCGCAGCCGCATTGCACAAGAAGCAGAAGTTCTTTACGCCGAGGTTGAGGCTGAAAATGCACGTGCCTCCAATGAGCGCCCCGATCTGTCAGCGACCATGGCGGGAGAGTCCCGTTGCCTCAGGATTATTTTGCACCCCATCATCAAAGAGATGACGAAGCAGATTGCCTAACAAGAAATGGGATGGAGGTTCGATTCCAGTCTCGGGATATTGAACTGCCCCCGGAAAACAGACGAGGTTGAGCCCCCCTATCAGCGATCAATCTGCGCGAAAAACCGGCATTACCCGTTATTAATCTGTATCTCGATAGCACGACAGTTTTCGATCAGTTCGGAAAAATCAGGTTGATGCAACGCCAGCAAACCATCTTCCAGCATGGCCATGTAGTCGCGTTCCAAAGCAGTCAGGGATTCGCCTGTTGGGACCAATTGCATGGCTCCCATTACCGCGTGGTGATAATCGACCTTCGCGCCCATTGCATCCTTTTCGGCAAAGAATATCGATTTGTGTTCAGCGACTTTTTTCGCCAGTTCTCGATCATTGACTGCAGATTCGTAATAGTCAGATTGAGCAATCGCAGCTAGGTCGTACCAATGACGAGAATAGCGTTCACCCCGCAAACGTCCCTGCAAACAATACACATGCGCGGCTGTGGCTTTTTCCCAAAATGTTCTCTCCGCTGCCATGACCAAAGGCCGTGCTATCGGAAAATCAACTTGAGGAATCGCGCCGGCGATATCGCAACCGACCTCGTGAATATGATTCGGCTCGCCGGTGGCTCGCGCACCAAACTCGAGTTGAATCGCTGTCGCCGCATAGCCTGTGCCGGTTTTTATCGCAGGGTAGCCCACGATCAGTTTCTCGTTTTCTTTCCCTGAAATCGTCAGCGAGGCCTCGAGCTTTGATACGGCCAGAGCGGATTCAAGAATCGGCAGGACTTCGGAGGCAATCCATGTTGGCAAGCGCTGTCGCACAGCGCTGGTGATTTTCTTTTCCTGGCTGGAAGAGATGGGAATAGGATTACTTTCGCGCAGTAAATCCGGCACCAGTTCGCGGATGTCGTAAGTCAGGTCGACATCCTCGGAAAAGCGGTCGATGATTTTGTAGGCTTTGGAAAGCGAAGTGCCGCCTTTGAAGGTCAATTTCTTCGCAAGCGGAGAGCTGTAAATCGCCGACAGCACATAGACAACCCAAATATCTTTTTCCAGTAAATGCGCCGGCCGACCTGTTCGATCTGCTGCAACTTCCAATGCTTCGGATTGATCCTGCCGGCTGAGAGAAAACCACGATTCAGCCATGCGTACTCACTTCGTTTACAGCACGCGCCATCCAGCTCGGCAAAGCGGCACAAGAAGCACGCATGGCCTCCCATTCTGAAGTCGGCAATTTTTCTTGCAAAAGCGAGAGCGCAGCACCTGCCTGTTCGGGGCCGAGCCACGACAAAGCACGAACGGCCCTGCCGGCAGGTCGCCTGCCCAATGCAAGCTCCCAGCGCGCGCCTCGCTTGATTTCGATCGTTCGATTGCCCAATTGGAGTGTGCGCGAGAGACCCGAGGTGATGAACACTTCGCGTGTCGGCACTTGCGTCGTCAACCCGAGCGCATTGGCTTCTGCCGCACCATTCGCAACGATGGTTTCGCCGCTTTGATTTTCGAGGGCTTGCACGACAGATTCGGTAGACGGCGCACGCGTGCCGAAACGTCCACTGACTGGCAAGACATAGGCTCCCCGTGCCACACGCAGTAACTTCCCTTCGCGAGCTAACCGAGCCATTGCCTGATCCACCGCTGCTCGCGAACCAAGGTGCAAAAACGCTTTGGGCGACAGGATGCCTCCCTCGGGAAGGGATTGCGCAGCAGAAAAAATGGCTTGTGTCAGGGTGCTCATAATGGACTCCATTTGTCAGAAATATACCATCATTTCTGACATACCGCAATGGATTCAGAGATGTGCTCGGTGCGCTCCAATCGACGTATCGGCAACCCGTGATATTCATTTGTTCAATGATTTTTGCGCATTGGATATCCACTGCTGCCCTGTTATTGCGGGTTGGTGGACGAACTGGTTGCCCAGGCTCATGAACCCAAGATGGGGTAGGCGCGCCTGGTATCCTCATCGTTGACCCACGCGAACACGATTACTTTGCCGGGAGCGTGGTAGCGGAAGAACAGCCGGTACTGCTGGAAGAACTTCGCCCGGAACCAATGCTTGTGTTCGTCACCAAGGGTGCCGCCCTGGCGGTACTCCGGCCGCGTCGGGTCTTGCGGAACGACATCGAACGCCAGCTTGGTAATGGCTGCCAGCCGCTTGCTGGCATTCTTTTTCACGTACCCGACTGGGTCCTTTTGTTTGAGGGCCTCGACCTGCTGTACCAGCGCCTCAAGCTATGCAAGGAACAATGGGGGGACGAAGATCATCCGCCATGAACGACCAGGGGGGCCGGCTTCCCTGCGCTCACTCATCGTCCGCCGAAAGGGTGGAATCGAGATCGACTTCGATGCTGCCGACCAGCGACTGGAGCCGTTGAACGAGACCGACATCCAAAGCCTGTAGGCGCTCGGGGTGGCTGGTAATGTCGCGAGCCAGGAACCCCAGGAACTGTCCGAGAACCGGGTCATCACCTTCAGAGGCTTCGGCGCGGGTCAACACCACCTCGCCACTGGGGCGGATGGTGTAGTGGATCTTGTCACGCTTGCCCAAGCCCAGGGCGCGGCGCACGGTTTCCGGCACCGTGGTCTGGTAACGGTCGGTCAGAGTGGATTCGACTTCAAGGGTAGCGGCCATGGCTGCCTCCTGCGGAATTGGGTTGATGCTTGAATGGTAATGCACATGCATTACTTCCAGACTCGAATTCGATTCCGGTTTCGGAAATCGAACCGCGTCCCACTTTTGCAAAAATCGGCATTGTTTACGCCGGTTACCCAACATCGCGTCTTGGTACGCGCGCCATGTTACGCATTCATGAAACTGCTGTTCAATGAAAGAACCAAGTCTGCCTCAGAAGCCCGCTTACTTTGGCGGCTCGTTTAGCTCGTAGCTAGTGCTTCGCCCGCCTGCCGCGGATTTTCGTAACGCTCCGTGCGCCAGCAATTCATTCATGTCACGCAGGGCTGTGTCCGCAGAGCACTTGGCGATCGCCGCCCACTTGCTACTGGTGAGTTTGCCTTCGAAGCCGTCGAGCAAACGATTGAGCAGTTTTACCTGACGCTCGTTCATCGGCGTGCCCGCAAAACGCTGCCAGAACCGCGCCTTGGCCAATACGGCATTGAGCGCGTGCTGCGCTTGGTCGACGGCCCGCTGTAAGACATTGAAGAACCAGACCAGCCACTCAGTGACGTCGAGCGACCCTTTCTGAGTGCGCTCCAGAATGTCGTAGTAGGCTTTGCGTTCCCGCTGAATCTGCGCCGACAGGCTGTAGAAACGCTGCGGACTGCCGTCAGCACGCGCCAGCAGCAGGTCGCCAACGGCGCGAGCCATGCGCCCATTGCCGTCGTCGAACGGATGCAAGGTAACGAACCACAAATGGCCGAGTCCTGCCTTGATAAGGGGCGGCTCATTCGATGCGTGATTGACCCAATCGAAGAAACGCTCCGTCTCGACTTCCAGGTGATCGGCCGGAGGCGCCTCGAAATGCACCCGCTGACGGCCGATAGGACCGGACACCACTTGCATCGGACCGCTGGAATCGTCGCGCCAAGCGCCGACGGTGATTTTGGACAGGCCTGAATAACCGGTCGGAAAGAGCGCGGCGTGCCAACCGAACAAGCGTTCTCGTGTTACTGGCGCATCGCAATTGACTGTAGCATCGAGCACCATCTCGACCACGCCCTCCACATGCCGATCCACTGGAGCCAAGGCACCAATATCCACACCGAGACGACGGGCAATGGAAGAGCGCACGGACTCGGCATCGAGTCGTTCGCCCTCGATCTCGCTGGTCTTGATGACATCGTCGGTAAGTGCCGCTAGGCTGGCTTGGCCACGCAATGCCATGCCGACGTCTGCCAAGCGTCCCATCAGCACTCCTTGGGCACGACTGACCTTGGTCAAAGGATCGGCAAGCGCTGCCAGATCGTAGCGCCACATCGGCCAGTCGTCGGCCTGCCAAATGTAAGTGTAATCTCCGCTATTCATGCGGTGATTATGGGTTACATTCTCCGCATTCGCAAGATATTAACCGCATAAAATGCGGAGAATATAGATGGTTTTCTCCGCATTACTTTCCAGCAATTTTGCGCACTGTTTATGGACGTGCGTTCGGTTCCCATGAACAAATCGGACTGGTATCTCTTTTGGCAGGGCCAATGGTGTTTGACGCCGGCTTCCAAACTCGCTCAAGAAATCGAACTTTCGCGGTATTCCCTATCGACTACTCACCGTTTCGCAGCACTTTTCACCAGCAAAGTGAACGAGTAGGACTCGGGTTGCCGCCCCACCGCAATTCCGCATTTGTTCTAACCGCTCCTCGCCAATTCGCACAAACCCTCACCAACCCGCACTGTTTGAACGCGTAAAATATCAATTTTGAAAGCAATGCGACGTCGCTCTCAATGACTTGCTTGCAGACTTTTGAGGAATCCGCAGGCGGTGACTCCACGCGAATAGGCAGTCCGGCCGCAAGCTACACAATATGACCACAAAAAAGAATTCGCCCAGTTGGAGCGACGTGAAAAACAAGCTTGCAGATGTCGACCGCGCCGGTCTGATCGGATTGGTGCAGGATCTCTATGCCGCCAACAAGGACAACCAGACCTTCCTGCACGCCAGGTTCGGACTTGGCGAAGATGTACTCAAGCCTTACAAGACAACACTTGCTCGCTGGCTATGGCCGGACCTGTACAAGAATCAGGACACGTCGGTCGCCAAGGCAAAGAAGGCCATTTCCGACTACAAGAAGGCGATTGGCCATCCGGACGGCTTGGCCGAATTGATGGTGTTCTATTGCGAGCAGGCATGCGGCTTCAGTCGCGACGTCGGCCTGCAGGACGAAGCTTATTTCGACGCACTCGTGCGAATGTTTGAGCAGGCACGCAAACTCATCGGCAATATGCCGGCGGCTCAACGCGAACCTTTTCTGTCCCGTCTCGACGCCGTCGCCCATGCCAGCCATGACTTCGGTTATGGCGTAGGCGACGACATGGATGCCCTGCTGGACCAGTTCAGCGGTGATGACTGACAAGGAACGGCTGAACAAGCTGGAAGCAGAAAACGCCCGTTTGATTGCCCTGCTGGACGCAAACGGCATTGAATGGCGTCTGCCTCCCGCCTCCATGCCGGCCGCACCCTCCCTGGAAGCTGCACAACTGTCCACATCGGACAAGGTGGCACTGTTCCGCCGTTTGTTTCGTGGCCGTACCGATGTCTACCCGGTGCGCTGGGAAAGCAAGGCGACCGGACGGACCGGTTATTCGCCCGCCTGCGCCAACGAATGGCGCGTCGGCGTCTGCGAAAAGCCGCGCATCAAATGTTCGGATTGCGACAAGCGTTTGCTGATTCCTCTGTCGGACAGCGTCATCTATGACCATTTGGCCGGCGAACATACGGTCGGCATCTATCCTCTGCTGGAGGACGATTCCTGTCATTTCCTCGCCGTCGATTTCGACGAGGCGGAATGGCGCGAGGATGCGCGCGCATTTGTTCAATCCTGCGATGAACTCGGCGTGCCGGTCGCACTTGAAATTTCCCGCTCCGGCCAAGGAGCGCACGCTTGGGTCTTCTTCAATGGAAAAGTGGCGGCGCGCGACGCCCGTCGACTCGGCACGGCGATCATCAGTCACACCTGCGCGCGAACACGCCAATTGAAACTCACGTCCTACGACCGCTTGTTCCCCAATCAGGACAGCATGCCCAAGGGCGGATTTGGCAACCTTATCGCTCTGCCGCTCCAGAAGAAGCCACGCGAAAACGGCCATAGTGTGTTTGTCGACGCCAGCCTGATTGCGTATCCGGATCAGTGGGCATTCCTGAACGCTATCCAGCCAATGACGCCGCACGACATCGAACCGACAATCCTTCGTGCAACCGGCGCCCGGCATCCGCTCGATGTGGAATTCATCGACGAAGAAGACCTGGCAATGCCGTGGAAACGCAACCTGCCGGATTCCAGACAACTCTCCGGCCCTATGCCGACTGCACTGACAGTGACGCTCGCCAATCTCATCTATTTCGAGAAGGCCCAGTTGCCGCAGTCTCTCGCCAACCGATTGATACGCCTGGCCGCTTTTCAGAATCCCGAGTTTTACAAGGCACAAGCGATGCGCATGTCGGTCTGGGACAAACCGCGCGTGATTGGCTGCGCCGAGAATTATCCGCAGCATATCGCTCTGCCGCGTGGCTGCCTTGATGCGGTACAGAGCCTGCTTCAGGATAACGGCATTCGTTGCGACCTGCGCGATGAACGGTACGCCGGTGAGACGCTCGATGCGCACTTCGGCGGTACATTGCGCCTCGATCAGGAAGCGGCCGTCGCCGCCATGTTGCACCATGATGCCGGCGTGCTATGTGCCCCCACCGCCTTTGGCAAGACAGTCACGGCAGCGGCCATGATCGCACAACGCGGCGTCAATACATTGATCCTGGTGCACCGTACCGAATTGCTCAAGCAATGGCAGGAACGCTTGCAGGCATTTCTCGGTGTCGGCAAGGGAATCGTCGGCACCATCGGCGGCGGCAAATCCAGGCCGACTGGAAAAATCGACGTTGCAGTGATGCAGTCGCTCTCCCGTCAAGGCGAAATCAATCCGCTGGTCGAAAACTACGGCCATGTGATCGTCGATGAATGCCACCATGTCGGAGCAGCCTCATTCGATGCGATCCTCAAGCGGACAAAAGCCAGGTTTGTCCTTGGGCTGACGGCCACGCCCATTCGACGCGATGGCCAGCAGCCGATCATCTTCATGCAGTGCGGTCCAATCCGCCACAGAGCGGACAGACCGGCCACGGCTCCCCATGACCTGGAAGTGAGCCCGCGTTTCCTTTCAAGACACATTGATCTGCCGGCTGACGCGGGAATTCAAGATGTGTTCCGCCATCTCGCCAACGACCGGATGAGGACAGATACGGTCGCAAGCCATGTTGTGGCCGCATTCAACGAGGGACGGAAAGTCCTTGTGCTGACCGAGCGCACCGAGCATCTCGATGCGATTCTTGCGGCGCTGAACGGTAAAATGCCCGCGCCCTTCGTTCTGCATGGCCGAATGTCAAAGAAACAGCGCGCACTCGTGATCGCGGAACTGGATGCGCTGCCCGCCGACACTCCCCGCGTTCTGCTTGCGACCGGCAAACTGGTCGGAGAAGGTTTCGATCATCCGCCACTCGACACGCTGCTGCTCGCCATGCCCGTTTCCTGGAAAGGTACGTTGCAGCAATATGCAGGCCGGCTCCACCGCGAGCACGCTGCCAAAACGGACGTGCGCGTGGTTGACTTCGTTGACAGCGGCCATCCCGTGCTGCTTCGGATGTGGGACAAGCGCCAGCGTGGCTATCGGGCGATGGGCTATCGTATCGCGGAGGGTATCGCGGAGGAATGAGATAACACCAAAATTTCGGATATTTCGAATATTCGTTTATTTCGGTTATACTGTCTCCAACCTTTTTCAGGAGACTTTCATGACAGCACATATGCCGACCCGCCCGTTACCAACGGCGGAAGAGACCGCGCTCGCCCGCGAGAGTGGCCGAACCCTGTCCGCCTACCTGCAAACCCGGGCAGAAGCCCAGCAAATCGAGATTTTGGATGATAAAGGTGCGGCGCACCCGGTTCATATCCCGGTTTCCGCACTCCGCTTGTTGGTGGATGTTCTGACCGAAATCGGTGAGGGCAACGCAGTCAGCATCATTCCCATTCACGCTGAACTCACAACGCAGGAGGCGGCTGACGTGCTGAACGTATCCCGCCCATTTCTGGTCCAGTTGCTGGAACGCGGTGAAATACCTTTTCACAAAATCGGCACGCATCGCCGTGTCCGCTATCAGGATGTGCTCGCATACAAAGAACGGACTGATGCGGAACGCAGCAAGGCCCTTGATGCACTGGCTGAACAAGCCCAGGCGCTCAATATGGGGTATGAATGAGCTCGCACTTCACCGTCATCTACGATGCGTGCGTGCTCTACCCGGCACCGCTGCGGGACTTCTTGATGCACCTCGCGCTGACTGATCTGTACCGGGCACGCTGGACCAACCTTATTCACGATGAGTGGACACGAAATGTCCTCAAACAACGTCCCGATTTGAAACCCGAAGACGTTGAGCGTACCCGCTCGCTGATGAATTCGCATGTGCGCGATAGTCTGGTGACCGGTTTCGAGCACCTGATCACATCCATCGAGCTGCCCGATGTGGATGATCGGCATGTGGTGGCGGCCGCTATTCATAGCGGTGCAAATCTGATCGTCACTTTTAACTTGAAAGACTTTCCGGCTGGAGCACTGCAGCGCTACAACCTCCTCGCACAACACCCGGACGATTTCATCTTTGACCTTCTGGATCTTCATCCCGCACTGGTATGCCAAGCGGCGGCCAATCATCGACGATCCTTAAAAAATCCGCCCAAGACAGCAGACGAATATCTCGACACGCTGCTCAAGCAGGGACTAACCCAGACGGTGGGATTGCTGCGCGACTGGAAGGTGGCAATCTGACGGACTGGTTCGATTGCGAAACTGGGAATCGAACCGGCGTTTTCAAAAATGGGGGGTAATAGCATTTTCGTGCACTGGTCGAGCATGGCCATCTAAACCAGCATGGCAGTAGTCGGGGTGTCTGGTACGAACTGCGCTGACTGGTGTGCCGGTTCGGTTGAAAAACAGGGAATCGAATAAAAGTCAGCCCGCGCTGGACTGAACTGCAATCACCTTGGTTGACGTCGACAAGCAGGATTCCTCGTAGGCTTCAATGTCGATCTGGCGATAGACAACCCGGCCGCCGAGTTTCAGGAACTTCGGCCCAATCCCATCGCTGCGCCAGCGTTCAAGAGTTGCCTCACTGACGTGCCAGCGAGTGGCCAATTGCTTTTGGTTGAGGTGAACGACTTCCATCTTGCTTTCCTTCCGAATGAGTTGGCAGAATCCCATGAACGCGTTGTTCCGCCCACAAGTCAAGTTTCGGCAAGCAGGACAAACAACCAAGGTCCGATAAACTCGGCGATCTTCGCTCGTGTTTGTTATTGGATGCATCACGACATGCACTACCCAAGCTGCTGAAATTCTAGCGCTATCGGTGACGATCAATCAGGCATCGCTTTAGCACCATTTCTCTCTGGTTATTAGCGCTCCATAGACGCTGAGTTGGTACTGTTTGCTCCAGGGTGTCACCCCACCATTAGAATCAATGTTAAAGGGAGCAATGGGCGGGGCTGCTTGCTTGTTAGCCGTTTATTGAGGCTGAATTCACTACCTGTTTGCGAGTGCAAATTGGACAGGGCAGTCTCAGCGCTTTTCTTCTCAGGAAATACCGATTCCTTGTCCTTTCGACGCAATCGGATACTGCTTGACGCACCAAGCGTTCCAGGGTTGCGTTATCGTCCAGCTTCTTGGCGATCGGATCGTTCAGATCGGCTGTATCTCCTTCCCCAATGCTACGCCTCATGAATATTGGTGGGGGTATTCATACCGCCATGGGCAATGAATTGTGGTGCGTTGGATGGGTTCGAATTATCGAACACCTTCCGCCTATCCGCAAGCGGCAAGTAGTTTAGCTATTGCCCTTTCATGCGGCGGAAGGCGCTACGCCTTTCCGCCCTCGGTGCTACACAGCACGACGCTTACTGCTTTCCTCCAACAGTTGACGGATTTTAGGAATTTCCGTGGAGCAGTAACAATAGCCCTTCCTCCGATGGAAAACCCCGCTCACAATATCGCGCCCTGGATACAGATCCTCAGCGGAAAAGAAATTCCGGCAATGCGGCAAACCGCACCAATGAATCGACCTGGAGGAGCCTCCGTAAGTGAAGGGGACTCCTCTGTGTTAAGAGAGTGCGCAGCAATCAGTTAGCAAGACGAGGACAACCCGGACGCAGTTCACTCCCTGCAATCCAGCTATTTCGACTGCGATAAGCTTATAGCAAGGTTTTGGCCAAGGCTTCCAATTGCGCGCGATACTCGGCTTCACCAAGCTGCTTGCGCGCGACTCCGCTCTCGAAGGCGGCTGCGGCAATCTTGGGTGTTACTCCGGTCAGCAGACGCTTGTCCAGCAAGGTCGGCACGATACATTCCCGGCCGAAGTTCTGATCGCCGCGCACCATTTCAGCCAGCGCAACAACACAAGCACGCTTCATAGCCTGGTTGATGGTGGTGGCGGAGACATCCAGCGCTGCGCGGAACAAGTAGGGGAAGCACAGCGCGTTGTTGATCTGGTTCGGGTAGTCGGAACGACCGGTGGCGATGATGGCGTCGGGAGCGACTTCGCGCACCAGTTCCGGCCTTAGTTCGGGGTCGGGGTTGGCCAGGGCAAACACGATCGGCTTGGCGGCCATTTTTTGCACGTCTTCCTGTTTCAGCAAACCTGGGCCGGACAAGCCCAGGAATACGTCGGCATTCGGGATCACGTCGGATAGGGTTTTGGCTGTCGTGTTTTGCGCCCATGCCCGCTTTTCGCCGGTCAATTCGCGCTCGGTGGTGAGTACGCCACGGCTGTCGCAGACATAGACGTTTTGACGCCGCACGCCCAGGTCCAGCAGCATGTCGAGGCAGGCCATCGCGGCTGCACCGGCACCGGAACACACAACCTTGACGTCAGCGGCCTTGCGGCTGGTAAGTTGAAGGGCGTTCAAGAAGCCTGCGCCGACCACGATCGCGGTACCGTGCTGATCGTCATGAAACACGGGGATCGACAAACGCTCGCGCAACTGACGCTCGACGAAAAAGCATTCCGGCGCCTTGATGTCTTCCAGGTTGATGCCGCCGAAAGTCGGATGAAGCGCGGCGATGATCTCGACCAGATTTTCCGGATTGGTTTCGTCAATTTCGATGTCGAACGCATCGATGCCGGCGAATTTCTTGAAGAGCACCGCCTTGCCTTCCATCACAGGCTTGCCGGCCAGTGCGCCGATGTCGCCTAAGCCGAGCACCGCGGTGCCGTTGGTGATGACGCCGACCAAGTTGCCTTTGGCAGTATATTCATAGGCTTTGGCCGGGCTCTTCTGGATTTCCAGGCAAGGAACGGCGACGCCGGGAGAATAAGCCAGAGCGAGGTCCGCTTGGTTGCCGACAGCCTTGGTGACTTGGATCGCAATTTTTCCGGGTTGCCCGGCTGCGTGGTATTCGAGCGCTTTTTGTTCAAGTGTGTTCATGTGTGTATGTGCCCCAAAAAGCAGACTGTAATGGTTCTAGTGAAGAAAGAAAATTGCGGTTAGTGCGTATTCGGGATGGATTCGCGGAGCAAAAAGGCAGAGGGATGCCGGTCATGCAGCAGAAAATATCCAGCGGACGCACGGAGCATACTGGGCGCAGCGGAAAATTTCTAATGCCTTATTTTTATAGGCCCATACAGATTCTGCATAGAATGGGAATATCCGGTTGCCAAACAGCACGGCGCCGCATCGAATGAGACGCGTAAGCATAAGAGGAACATAGATGGAAATCAATCGTGTTTTCAACGTACGGCCAATGACCCGCGCAGAGCTTGACCTTGCGCTTGATTGGGCCGCAAGCGAAGGATGGAATCCGGGCCTGCATGATGCCGAATGTTTTTATGCAGCCGATCCGCAAGGCTTCCTGATCGGGCACTTGGGCGACGAAGCGGTCGGATGTATTTCAGCCGTTGCCTATGACGCGCATTTCGGCTTCCTCGGGCTTTACATCGTCCGGCCGCAATTCCGTGGCAAAGGCTTCGGCTGGAAACTATGGCAGGCCGCCATCGCATATTTAGGTGAGCGCACCATTGGCCTGGATGGCGTGGTCGAGCAGCAGGACAATTATCGAAAATCCGGGTTTCATCTGGATTATCGCAATATCCGCTATCAAGGCATTGCGCAGGGCCGCATGCCATCGACCTCGGCGATTGCGGATTTGGCCACGCTTCCCTTTGATGAAATCTGTGCTTATGACCGTGGCTTGTTCCCGGCGCCGCGGCAACGCTTTTTGCACTGCTGGCTGAGCCAGCCTCAGGCTTATGCTTTCGGTGCCAGGAAAAATGGAAGGCTCGCAGGATATGGGTTGCGGCGTCCTTGCCGTGCCGGCTACAAGATCGGCCCGCTGTTCGCGGACTCACCGGAGTTGGCAGAAGACTTGTTCCAAGCACTGACCGCTCACATTGTCGGCACACCGATTTTTCTGGACATCCCGGAAATCAATCCCGCCGCAGTCGCACTGGCGCAGCGCCATGGCATGAATAAAGTGTTTGAAACCGCGCGCATGTACACCAGGCAATCCCCTATAATAGCTGCCGGAAAAACCTACGGCGTGACGACCTTCGAGTTGGGCTGATCGGCACGCACGCGCACAAGTGTACGCCGGGCACCGCAGATCAAAAGTCAATTTGCACAGTACAACGGCAAAACGATCAGCGTCAATGCGGTGATGAAAATCATTTATTGTATTTGCGTTGGACCGCCGGATTCAGGAGTGGGGAGGTCAATTTACTCAAAACGACGAGACTGCGCTAAGGCGATCAGGTAAATAATGACCTGATAATGACCTGAATTAAGCGAAGAATTAAGCCAAAGACGCGGCCATTCTTGTATCGGCGCATGGTCGTCTTATGAAAAATCTGGAGGGGTGATGGACAAAAGAACATTCATGCAATACATGGCAGCCGGTGCGCTTGGCGCAGTCGCACTGCAAGGATTCGCACAGGAGCAAAAAAAGCCGGTGATCCGCCATACCCTTTCCGGCTTCGACAGCGATGCCAAACCGGTCAGCCTGGATGATTTCGCGGGCAAGGTTTGCCTGGTCAGCTTTTTCACCGCGGGCTGCAATCTCTGCACCAATGATTTAAGGCTGATGCGCGAATTCTACATGGGTAACATGAAGCGCAACTTCGTTCTGCTCGGCGTGAATATCGACGCGAAGAAGGAAGACTTCAAGCAATACATGCAATTGATATCGCTGTCGGTCCCGGCCGAGCAGCGCTTTCCCATCATCTGGCGCAATGCACCAGGACATCAGGACAGTTTCGGCGCGATTGCAAAAAAGCCGACGCACTTCGTGCTCGACAAAGCGCATCGGCAAGTAGTACGGCGCGAAGGCCCGTTTCAGCCTACCGATTGGGATGATCTCTGGACCTCGCTGGCGTGATCGGCATCAATAAGCAGCCGTTAGAATTTCCCTCGGATGCTTGCCGCTATCAATTTCGGTGATGAACGCATCCGCATAATCCCCCAGGAAATCGTGCAGCGTCCTTCACTATCCACGATCAGATTGTGTACGCCGAGGCGGAATTTCCTCACCTTCTCGCCAAGGCCGATCAAGGGGATTGAAAAATAAGAGATTTCCTTGGGAGACCCTGAATAACAATCGCAATTGAATGAAAATCCACATTGAAAAAATACGGGAATTCCGGAAAATGTGACGGTCTTTAAACTCGGTAACAAGAAGTAATAGCAGAACAAGTCGCCCTTGCCGTCTGTCTATACTTAAACCGTCTTCTGACCTGCATGGTCTGAATCCCGTCCACAACCCGAGAGCCGCTCATCATGAAACATCGTCTCCCCCCTCTATTCATTTCCATTGCTCTGCTTTGTGCCACTGCTCAAGCAAGCGCCATCGGCCGCATGGTCGATCTCAGTGTCTATGATCGCGACAGCGGGCAGCAATTGCAAACCTACTACTATCGCGGCCAGCACTATGTGGTGGGAACACCTGGCAATCACTACGCGGTAAGCGTACGCAACCTGACCGGAGAGCGTGTGATGGCCGTGGTATCGGTGGATGGCGTCAACGTGGTCAGCGGGGAAAACGCGACGCCTAACCAGAGCGGCTATGTGCTGGATCGCTATTCCTCAACCGACATCAACGGCTGGCGCAAGAACATGAACGAAGTTGCCGCCTTCATCTTTTCCAGGGAAGCCAACAGCTACGCCGCACGTACCGGACGGCCGGACAATGTCGGCGTGATCGGCGTCGCCGTGTTCCGCGAAAAACCGATGCCGCCGCGCTACTATGAGCGCGACGCCAAACCCGGCGAGCCACCCCGTCCTTCCGCTGCCGACAAGGCGGCCCCTGCCACTGGAGCGCGCGCCGAAGCCGACCGCCCAGCCGCTGCACCGCGCCTCGGCACCGCACATGGCGAGCGGGAAAGTTCGGAAGTCAACTACACTAATTTCGTGCGCGCCAGTTCCAGGCCTGACGAAGTAATCAGCCTGCGCTATGACAGTTATCGCAACCTCGTCGCACAAGGCGTGATCCGCAACCCGCGCCACGGCAAGCCGGCGCCCAATCCCTTCCCCGGACAATTCGTGCCGGATCCAAACTAAGGACTGTGGCGACACTATCAAAACCTATCGGAGGACAAGAGCCCGAAAAACACGCGGCCCTTGTCCTCAAGTGAAATAAATGCCTTGGAAGCAGGCGAAACTATGCGCTTATGACCGCCATGCTCATCTTGCCATTGCCGAGCGCGGGTCTGGTCAGCAAACCGGGAGCGAACGTCGCGCAACATGCGGCGCGCGTACCGGCGCAGGTAATCCGCATTCGACGCGACGGGAAATGTCTTGGGAGACTGATGGAAATGCATGCCGGTCTCCTTTTCAGGCCGCTGTCGCTGCGGCAAAGATCGGAGCGGGATGAGAGACTTAACGAAGGCGAACGCCGTCACTGACGCCGGCAGATGCGCAAGCTTTTGCGAGCGCGGGCTTCCTGCACAACCCGGCACGTCTCTTATCACGCATGCGCCGCGATGCCTTTATGCGCAAAAGTGCCCTCATGCCTGCCACACGCCATACCCCGCCTCACGCAAACCGATAGCGAGTTCCACTTCCATCTCGCATGCCCCCTCGTAAGGCATAGGGTTATAGATTTCGTACAACTCCGGCAATAACCGCAAGCCGAACTTCTGTGCGAATTTGTTGGCTTGAATCCCGGCCTTGTGCTTGTCGAAACGCTGGTCCGGATTCAAGCCGGTCATGCCGACATAGACGCAGGGTTTGCCGCTGACGTAATCGGGATTGGCCTTTCTGAAGCGCGGCTCGTACAACACATCCTTCGATAACTCGATCACATAGACATGATAACGGTAGCGGCGCGCCATTTCGGCAAGTCCCCGCAAAACGGCGCCGCGCCTTGCCTATTTCTTCGGCATCATATCGTGCATCGGTTTGACATCGCCGCAGTCAGCGGCAAGCCATTTGCCGGTGGTTTCCTGATGGTGGTTAGCCGGCTGGCCATGAGCCGTGCCTTTGAAATCGGAAGCCGCAGTAAAGCTTTCGTTGCTCGAATTACTGCCTTTTATCGTGCCCGTCCCTTTGAAGTTCGGGCCATCGCATTGCATGTCCATGCTATAGCTGTCACCGCTACGTTTGAAATTTTTCATCTGGCAGCCGCTGTCGTTTTGGCCGACAGGCGGCTGGTCGCGTTCGACCATATCCTTGGTCATGCAAACCTTCACCACCATGCCGCCATCCTGCATCTGCGGCATGTTCACCCCCATCTTGCGCATGGCTTCCATTTGTTCCGGCGGGATCTTCGGCATGTTCTTCATCGCATCCGATTTGATGGTCATCGACCACAGGCCTGGCTTCATTCGCTCTGCGGCAGAGACGGTGGCCGAAACGGTACATAATGAAAACAACGCGATAAGAAAGGTGGTCTTGCGCATGCCTGCTCCCGAAAAATGAATTGAAATGCTACTCCTCATTGCCTACCTGGGCAATCGATGGCGGACAAATAAAAAAACCCGCCACCTTGCGGTAGCGGGTTAAATCCAAACCTGGGGAGGATTGGGAGGAGACGTGTCCACTATATCGGGAAGTGTGGTTCAGCACATCCCATAAATATGGCATGATTTGAAAAAAATGCGCTCTGAAAACGCAAAATCGGCTCCCATCGCCTCCTCGATGTCCCATCCATGAAAAAAAAGACCTATCACTCTTTCATCTTTTTAGACCAGACAGTGAAAGAAAAGATATTGGCGGTGATGCTGCATGGCAGCAATCGAGTGCAATCGATCGGCTTTTTCCGCGTGACCATCGGGCTGTACTACCTATCGAAAATCATGGTCGAAGACAAGCTGGATTTCAAGGCGATCGATGCCGAATTCAATTCCTTCATCTATCAGGCGATAGGGAAAGGGCACAGCATCACCAGCGTGCTGCAGTACATGAGCAGCAAAAAAGTGATCAAGGTACTCGATTCGCGATTCTTCATTTCGACGTTTTTGAACTACTTCGCCGAAATACCATTCCGGAACATGCTGCTTTTCCTCTCCATCAATCTGTCGGTGTCAAAAAAGATATCCGGCATTCCGACCGAAGGCCCGCTTCAGGATTGGCTGCTGAATCAGGAAAAAATCCGTTCCAAATCGTTGGAGCCGCCGGCCCCTGATTCGAATCCTCCGGCACCCTGAGCTTGGTCGACGGGAAGCGACGGCCTTGCATTTTTTCAGCATTTCCTCGCAATCCTGGCGCCCGAAAATGTGATAATTCCCCATCCCATCACCGACAAACTGGAAAACGCATGATCCTCGAACTTGCCGATATTCGCATACAACCGGGTAAACAGTTGGAATTCGACGCCGCGATTCAACGCGGCCTGACGCAAGTCATCGCTAAGTCCAAGGGCTTCCAGGGTTACAAGGTCAACAAAAGCATCGAATCACCGGAGCGCTATGTCTTGATGATTTTCTGGGAGACGCTGGAAAATCATACGGTGGATTTTCGCGGCTCTCCGGCATTCCAGGAATGGCGCGGCATCGTCGGCCCCTATTTCGCGGCCCCGCCAACGGTCGAACATTTCACCTTGCTGGGCAAATCCGCATGAGAGTCGGATAAGGACTGGTGTTTAATCGAAGGAAGACATGGAACACTTGAATGCCTTTGGCAGTTCCGGCTATGCGATCGGCGACTTGCAGCTATTTCGCGGCGTTTCCGATCACAATGTTGCCGGTCTGCTGGCGGATTGCCCAGTGATGCGCGTGGCCGGCGGTCAGCGGGTGACGGATGCCAAGAGTGGAGGGGCGCGGCTGTATGTCGTATTGCGCGGCGCGCTGGGAGTCTCGACCGACATCCACGGCGCGCTGCCGGAAGGAACGCTGACCAAGGTCTTGCCCGGCGAATGCGTCGGCGAACTGTCGGTGCTGGATGATGAGGCGAATCCATCTGCCATGTCCGCGCTGCAGGAAACCGATCTGCTGGTGATCGAAGCCGAGCGGCTGTGGCGGCTGATCGATGAATCCAATGGTGTGGCGCGCAATCTGTTGCGGCTGCTGTCGTTTCGCATCCGCGCCGCCAATGTGCAGATCCGGAGGCGACAGAAGGTCGGCGAATTCTATCGGCAATTGTCGATGGTTGACGGGCTGACCGAACTGCAAAATCGCGCTTGGCTCAACGAGCATCTGCCGACCTTGGTCGAAAACGCTCACACGGCCGGTAATCCGCTGGCCATCATCATGATCGATATCGATCATTTCAAGCGTTTCAATGATGAACATGGCCATCTGGCCGGCGACAATGCCTTGCGCGTAGCAGCCAAAGTACTGAGCGAGGCGTTGCGCCCCAGGGACTTCGCAGTGCGCTACGGCGGCGAGGAATTGATGGTGATCCTGCCCAATACCAATCTCAAGGCCGGCGCCATTGTGGCGCAACGCTTGTGCGAGTGCATGCGGCAGGCAGTCGTGTTTGCCGACATGCGCAAACCGCTGCCGCATATCACCGCCTCCTTTGGCGTTGCCTGCGTGGCTGAAGGACAGGATGCCGATGAACTGATTGCGGCTGCGGATGCGGCCTTGTATCGCGCCAAAGATGCCGGGCGCAACCAAGTCGGCTTGTAAAACCCACCAAAGGCGGCGCCATGAGCGAACCAAGCATCACTCCGGGCATATATCAGCATTACAAAGGCATGAAATATTTTGTGCTCGGCCTGTCCAGAAATACTGAAACCAATGAGGTCTGCGTTGTATACCGGCCGCTGTACGAGACCGACTGGCCGCAACTGGTTCATCGCAATGCGGCCATGTTTTTCGAAAACGTGACACTTGACGGCGTAGAGGTGCCGCGCTTTAAAATGCTAAAGTGAACCGTCCAATTCTTCGATCGAGGAGTACGGCATGGCAATCCGCAGCAAACAACTCGAACTCGAGAAAGTCAGCGCAGGCATGGTCTTGTCGGACGACCTGCTCGATAGCCAGGGAAAAGTGCTGTTGCCGCAAGGCGTCACCTTGACCGAAACGACATTGGCTTCGCTGCGTCGCCACAACGTGGAGATGCTGCCGATCCTGTGCGAAGCCTTGTCGGACGCCGATACGGCGGCGGAACGGGAATACCATAAGAGCCGGATTGCCATCCTGTTCAGGAAACATGCGGCAGAGGATGAAGCAGTCGCTTTACTGCTGCGCTATGTACGGGACTTTCGTTTGGGGACCGAATGAACCAGCTCGAATTCGACGACATCGTCAAAAACATCCAGGACTTGCCGGCCCTGCCGGCAGTCGTGATGGAACTGCTCGACAGCATCGACCGGGAAGATATCGATGTCGGCGCGCTGGCAAAAAAGGTTTCTCACGACCAGGCCTTGACCGCCAAAACCCTGCGCCTGGCCAATTCGCCGATCTATGCTACCCAGGTCAAGGTAACGACAATCCAGCAAGCGATTACCCTGCTCGGGTTCCAAAACGTGCGCAACCTGATTACTGCCGCAGGTCTTGCGGGCTGTTTTCCGGATGGCCGTTGCGCCGGGTTCGACTTCAAGGCCTTCTGGCGCCATTCGATTGCAACCGCGGTGTGCGGCAAGGTGCTGGCAAGGCATCTGCACGTCAACCAGGATTTTGCATTTACCGCCGGGCTGCTGCATGACATTGGCAGGCTGGTCCTTGCTACCGCCTTTCCGCAGCAATACGAAAGGGCAATCGCCCACCGCGTCGCCCATGACTGCCACATGCTGGATGCCGAGCAAACGGTGTTGGGCATGGACCATGTGATCGCGGGACATGCACTCGCAGAGCATTGGAATTTTTCTGAAACCATGCAGAAGGCAATCGCCGGGCACCATGAACCGGAAGCCCCCGGTGCAGGCTTTCTTGCTTCGATCGTGCATGTCGCCGATTTCATTGCCCACGCGCTCGATCTCTCCGGACAAGTCGATGACATGGTTCCCAACTTATCCCTGGTGGCCGTAAACAGCCTCGGCATGGATGAGGAAACCTACCTGCACGTGTTTCGTGAAACCGAATTGGAATTTGGGGAAATCAACCGCGTTTTGCTGGTGTGACAAAGCAAGGTATGCTGCGCATCTGATCTAACCCTCCCTCCGCTTCCAATGTCGACACATACTTTTCTTTGGCACGATTACGAAACCTTCGGCATCCAGACCAGACGCGACCGCCCGGCCCAATTCGCGGCGATCCGCACCGATGCGGCGTTGAATGAGATCGGCGAGCCGATCATGCTGTACTGTCAGCCGGCCGCCGACTATCTGCCCGACCCGCAATCCTGCTTGATCACCGGTATCACGCCGCAGCTATGCCTCGAACGCGGCCTGCCGGAACATGCATTTGCCGCGGCCATCGAACAGGCATTCAGTCAACCCGGCACTATTGGAGTCGGTTACAACACCATTCGATTCGATGATGAAGTCACGCGCTTCCTGTTCTGGCGCAACCTGATCGATCCCTATGCGCGCGAATGGCAAAACCAATGCGGACGCTGGGACATTCTCGACCTGGTGCGCACAGCCTACGCATTGCGGCCGGAAGGCATCGCGTGGCCGAAGAACGAAGACGGCCGCCCCAGCTTCCGGCTTGAGCATCTGACCGCAGAAAACGGCATTGCCCACACCGCCGCCCACGACGCGCTATCGGACGTGCGCGCCACCATCGCGTTGGCCAGATTGATTCGCGAGAAGCAGCCGAGGCTGTTCGATTTTTGTTTCGATTTGCACAAAAAAGACCGGGTCGCAACGGAAGTCGGCTTGCATGCCCCGCAGCCCTTCCTGCACGTCTCAGGCATGTTCCCCGCGGAGCGCGGCTGTCTTGCGCTGATGTGGCCGATAGCGCTCCATCCGACCAACAAGAATGAAGTCATTGCCTGGGATTTGAGCCATGACCCGAGCGAATTATTAACCTTGGATGTGGAGACTATCCGCACCCGCATGTTCAGCAGAGCCGATGCGCTGCCCGAAGGCGTGACGAGGTTGCCGATCAAAACCATCCACCTGAATAAATCGCCGGTCGTCATCAGCAACTTGAAGACCCTCTCGCCCGCCATGGCGCAACGTTGGGGCCTGAATATTGAGGCGGCATTGGTGCATGCCGATATCGCAGCGGCCGCGGGATTAGGCAGCGCCATGAACGCGACTTGGCGTGCGGTATTCCAGCGCCCGATCGAGGCGGCGCCGGATGTCGACGAAGACTTGTATGGCGGTTTTATCGGCAACAAGGATCGCGGCCAGCTCAACCGGCTGCGCGCGCTGGAACCTCAGCAATTGTCGAGCGCGCAACCAGGTTTCGAGGATGCGCGGCTGGAAGAGCTATTGTTCCGCTACCGCGCCCGCAATTTCCCCGCCACCCTCTCGGCCGAGGATGCGCAGCGCTGGGAAGAGCATCGGGTGGCACGGCTGTTCGACGGTGCGGACGGCGCCCGCACCATGGGCATGTTGTTCGACGAAATCGACCGCTTGTCGGAAACCGCCGATGAACATGGCGAGCAATTGCTCGGCATGCTGTACGACTATGCAGAGTCGATTGCGCCGACCAGAAATTAGAGCGGTTTGCCGTGGGCAGCGCCGCTTTGCCCGGGTCGGGATTTTTGGGGCTACTCAAGCCTGAACCAGGCGGCACCGAATTTTGTGCCCATGCGGCGCCGCAGATGGCGGCAGTAAGGGCAATGCTGGATCGCCTGGCCATACCGCGCAAATAGCAAAAACAGGGGCCGGGCGGTTGGTATAATCCAATCTACTCCCCCTTTCGGATATTTTCCCGCTTCACAGTCCGGACGGACCAATCGATCTCCTCCTCGCCGTCACGCCATGTCAGATCATTTCGCTCTCCAGACCTTGCGCCTTGCCCTTGATAACTTGCAGCAAAAACGCATCGGGATTCCGGCCTTTTGCCAGGCTTGGCGCGCGCAGACCGCTTTACTGGCAAAACTGCCGCCGCGCTATGGGCAGGTGATGGAGGATTTGCTTGGCCGCATGGAAGCCGGCAGCCTGTTTACCGAAGAAAGCTGCTCGTTCAGCCAGGACGACTTACAGGCGAATCTTTCAACCTGGTTGGAGAAGGCACAGCAGACGCTGGATTCTGCTGCATAAAAAAGCCGGAGCGCCCCGGCGGCAAAGCCCCGGCACAAGCACAATATTCCAAACAGCGCACCGGTGCTGGTATATTGTCTGCTTGAGTGCCGTCTTTCATGCAATAGTTTTTTAGCCGCGCATCCACTATGAAACCTTCTCTTCCCTCGATCCGCCCGACGGCGATTGTCGCGTGGAGATTCGGTGCGCTGCTTGTCCTCCTGGCGCCGGCCGGGTTTGCCGCCGTAACGTCAAACCCTATGCAAGGCTTCTATAGTTTAACCACGCTTATTCTGATTGCGGGCGCTTGCGCCGCTCTCGTTGCCGGCGCCGCGCTGTTCATTCTCGCAAAAAAGAATCGCACACTCGAAGCCGTGCAGGACGAGGTCAAGCTTCTGCGCAGTGAACTGGAGGCGATCGCCATTACCGACCCTTTAACCGGGCTGTTCAACCGGCGTTACATGGAAGCACAGTTCAAGATGGCGCTGTCCTATGCACGGCGTCAGCGTCGACCGCTCAGCATCGCACTTGCCGATGTCGATTTCTTCAAGTCGATCAACGACGAGCACGGCCGGCAGCGCGGCGATCTGGTGTTGAAAGGCGTGGCAACAACGGTCCAAGGCGTATTGCGGGATGAGGATATCGCCTGCCGCTACGGCAGCAAAAAATTCATGCTGATCTTGCCGAGTACGGATTTGGCCGGCGCAACCATCTGCGCCGAACGGCTGCGTTCTCTTGTCGAAAGCAAGGGGCTGAGCGGCTTGAAAGTCACGGTCAGCATCGGGGTGGTTTCAACGGACTCTCATCCCGATTTCAGCGCCGAGAGTTTGATCGAATGGGCGCATAAGGCGCTCTATGCTGCCAAGCAACGCGGCCGCAATCTGGTAGTATCCGAAGCCGATGATATCGGCACGCTCCAGGTGCCGCATAAATACGGCAAAAGCTCTACCTATATCCATTGACGGGATCTCATGCAGCAACTTGATTTCAGCCTGAACGGCGAGTACGTCGAACTGAACCAGCTACTCAAACTGGTCGGCATCTGCGACAGTGGCGGCGCGGGGAAAATGCTGGTGGCCTCTGGCGAGGTATCGGTCGACGGCAAGATCGAACTGCGCAAGACTTGCAAGATTCGCGCAGGCCAGCTTGTCAGCCTGGGAGATGTACGGATTCGGGTTAGGCCGGCCTGAAACCCTGAACAGGTTCTGAAAAACAGCATCCACCTCGATGCAACCGGCTGGAGCCGTTCATGGGCCATCCGGCAACACCTGCGCGATCTGTTCATCCCATTTCTGCGCCAACTTCTTGTAACCGGCGCGGGTAGGATGAATTTCATTGCTCCAATCGCCGCTCACGCCTTCGCTGCCTGGCTGCGCCGGCGTCAAAATTCTCCTGGTGTCGATGATGTGAAGATTCGGCAAATCGAGCGTCAGCAGGATATCCGCAAGCTTGTCGTGCAACGCGACGCCAAGCGCGATCCACAATCGTGTCGGAATATTGTTTTTTACCATGAAGGTAAACAACCAGGGACCAAATGCCGGAAAACCGAAGAAGCTTGCCTTGGCATTGCGCGGCGTCGCGTAATCATAGGTATGGGCGAAAATCGGTACCCCGTTGTTGCGGCCGCCCGGCGCATCGCGCTCGGCTACCAAGTCGACAAAATTCTGACGAAGGTATTTCTCGAAGAGAGCGAGGTTGTCGGCATTGATCAGTTGACTGACATTATCGGCTTCAATCGAAGCATCGGATGGAAAAGGCAACAGCAAATGTTCGATCGCATTGAATAAATCGTTGCCGCCTGCACTGACCAGAATCCCGGACCAGCGAAATTCCCCCATCGGTCCCAGCAGAGATGAAAACTCGGCATTGCGGCGCCAATCGACCATGTTCCGCAAGGTATCGCCAGGACGCGCGCAATTGATGATCAAAGTGGAGCGGCTGAATCGCAACCCGAACAGCAGATTGTAGGAAGGGATCTGACTCAGTGAAAACCACGAATCTCCTTCCGCCAAAAATGACTGCGCATACTCGGACGGCAACAGCACCATGCTCTCGGAGGAGAATACAGGAGGGCGTACGTCAGCAGCAAAGGACATGATTTGCTCCTACTCAGTGCTTATTCCGATGGGGAGCGCGCCCGGCCTCCCCCGGACGCAAATTACGTTTGCGACACGAAAAGCTTCCTCATGATGAACTTGCCTGTTGAAATCACCAAGTCGCTATGCCGTTCACCATCAAGGAAGCCGTTAATGAACTTATCGTATATTGAAAATCGCGAGACTTACTCTTCTTTCGTCAAACAAATTGCATTGACAGTGGCTGGAGTGACCTTGGCAGGCTGGATGCGCGGCTTTGTCCATGTCGCGGATACACCTTATTTTGCCAAGAGTGGCAAAGGAAGAAATGCCTTGCTGGATAATCTGGCGGCGGGCAAATACAAGGTCAAAGCGTGAGCCCCGAATATGCTGCCCCCCGTTTACGCAAACCGTGCAGCTCACATCAGACGGTTCAACCCAACTCAAATTCCAGTTCAACTATGTGCAGAAACGCGCACCTGCCTCACGCCCCCCATCGAAGATCAAGGCCCAATCCTCCACCTACTATTGAGTCCGGCTCAAGCCGGCCCGACAAACCGGCCTTTGAAAGAGGAGGAGCAATCGATTACTTCTTGATTTTTCCGGCAACCCAACTATCCAGCGCCAGCCGCCCTGGGCCGAAAGCCACTAGAATCAGCAAGAGCGCACCCCAATAGAAATGATCATGGATAGCAGCCGGGCATTCAAAGTTAAAAAGCTGCGGATAGGAAATCACGGCCATCAAATTGACGGCAAAAAGGCCGACCGCGGCGGGTCTGGAAAACAAGCCCAGCAGCAACAAGATCGGGAAAGTCAGTTCGCCTGCGGTGCCCATGACAGCGGCCATTTCGGGCGGCAACAGCGGCACATGATATTCATCGCGGAATAGCGCCAAGGTAACGCTCCAATCGGCAATTTTGGTCAAACCGGCCTTGAAGAACTGCCAGCCTACGTACAGTCTGATTGCCAAACTCGCCAGGGAGCCGCCCCATTCGTTTAATTGGTGGTCGTAGCGCGACAGGCCTCGATGCAGCCGAAAAATTTTTTCCATGATGTTCGTTTATTGATCTGTTGTGGGGCATTGGATAGCAACAAAAATGGCGCATTCGAGCCACTGCTTCAGGTGCAACCCAAAATCGAATTCAGGTTCAACTTCCAGCGCGGCATCGAGCGCTTCGCCCAGCGTCTTCCCTTGCTGCAAAGCGGCCAAGGCCACATAGGCGCTCGCGCTCAATGAGACCACGTCGGTCTTCCATTGCGGGCGTACTACCAGTCCGGCATTAGTGTGCGCCATCTGAGCCGGGAAATCGCCTTCCCTTCCCGGTTGATGCGCCAGCCATAAATCCACCACCGCCCATTCGGACACGAGCAAGTGGCACGCAGGATGAAAAAACAGCCGCGCTCCATCGAGTTGATCCGGCGAGATTTGCTCCAGGTCGGCGGCAGCAAGCGGCTTGGCATTCGGCTCATAATGCGCGCGGTGCAAAGCCCATTCCAGACGCGCCATATCCGGAAAATAAGGGTACTCGGCGACATGTTCGAAAACCGACAGAAAGTCCGCAAAATGCACGCCGAAGTGATTCAGGTCCCCCAGCTGCGACGGATGCGCTTTGCCATAGACCCGCGCCAAGCCTTCGAAAAACTCATCGCCGACCAAGGCCTTCAACACAGGATAGGCCGCCCCCAGAACCTTGTTCCAGGTCGAGCTCAAGTTTCCGCGATAGAGCGAGAGGCGCTGCTCCGCAAGTTGCGCATCGCCTTTGAACATGGGCAAGACATCCGCTTCCGTTTGCCGGTCAAACAAAGCATTAGAGAAGGCCGCTTGCGTTTGCCCCAATTGCAGGACCTCTGCAGATGCATGCACTTTGGCTGCGATCTTGCGCGCTCGTTGCGCCTCATCCAGCAATACTTCCAACTCGGGAATATCGGTATCCCACTCGATCAAGGTTGAAACCTCGCCGAAGCGCTGCACCGCAGCTTCGTATAATGTCCAAACGGATTCCGTCACGCGATCACCGTGATGATCGATAACTGCGTCCGGCGTCACCAAATGTCCGGCCAGATGAATCTCTCCGATGCTATACGGTGCGAGCGCTTGCAAGGCAAGCAGAGCATCCTCCTGGTGATTGCACTGGTTGACGTAAAGATTATTAATGTCCAGCAGCACGCCGCAGCCGGTACGCGCTGCCACCGCCGCCAGGAATTCGGCCTCGCTCATCGCATCATCGCGATAGCGCAAATAAGTGGAAACGTTTTCCAGCAAGATCCTGCGGCCCAACACTTCCTGGATCCGCTCAATCCGCCTGCATACCAGCAGCAACGCTTCTTCGGTCAAAGGCAGTGGCAGCAAATCGTTCAAATGCCGGTCATCCACGGCACTCCAACACAGGTGTTCCGAAATCAGTGCCGGCTCGATCCGGTTCGCCACTTCACGCACACGCTGCAAATGCTGTTCCGAAAACCCCTGGGCGGAACCGATGCCCAATCCCACACCATGCAGGCTGATCGAATAGTCCTGGCGCAATTGCTGCAGTACGTAGGCATCCCAACCGCCTACATCGAAATAATTTTCAGTGTGGACCTCCAGCCAATCCACTGCCGGACGCTGCTCAAGAAAGCGGCGGTAATGCGGCGCCCTTAATCCGATGCCAAAACCAAGCCGTGGAAACGAGGGCTGGCTATTGAACGACGGCTTCGACATGGGCTCTGCTCCGCAGTATCGCGAATGGCCGATTATTTAGGTGCCGACAATTTGCCGCCCATTTTTTCGCAGGTGCCTTTAGCGACGAATTTCCAGTCGCCGGCATGCATGTCCTGTTTCGATTGGCCGGCGCAAGAATGCGAACCATTGGCGCTGGCGCAATCGTTTTGACCGGCCTTGGCGATACCGTAGCATTTCTCCTTCTCGCCGGCGGAGGCGGCTGGAGCTGCCGCAGTATGGCTGGCGGCATTGGCTGCGCCGAGACCGGCGATGCAGACGGTGGCAATTGCGGATGCGAGCAGAGCTTGACGTTTGTTCATGGTGAATCTCCTTTAAGGTCGGTGGCACTACATTGTGTAATGATCAATGGTCAGCGGGCGGCGTGGATTCCTTGCATCTTCCTGTTTTGCCGACCGCTGCAGCGCGATTGCCGCTTCTTATTTTGGTGCTGCGGTTTTTCCGCCGGCCTTTTCACAAGTGCCCTTGGGAACATACTTCCATTCGGAGGGGTCTTTGTCTGTCTTCGATTGGCCTGCACAGGAATGCGATCCGCTGGCGGTCGCGCAATCGTTTTGGCCGGCCTTGGCGATGCCGAAACATTTTTCTTTCTCGGTATCGGCGGCATGTGCAGTGCCGAGACCGGCAATACAAACGGTGGCGAGAGCGGTAGCGAGCAGGGCTTGGCGTTTTTTCATAGAAAATCTCCTTACTTGATTGAACAACAGGTTAAATTGATGATTGCAATGTGCTGCTAAGCTGTAGTCGGAGACGGGTGCCGAATACTTACAACGTATTTGATTTTTTTACTCCCCGATTTTCAATGGTATACGAAGTAACTGCGGAAGTAACTGCGGCATGGCCATCGAGCGGAGAGAGAGTATGTGCTGCGGTTGCTACGCGACTTCTTTATGCTTACCATACGTGAGAGCTTTTCCAGAATGTCGGTTTAATCCAGAAAGATGGAATCCAATGCCTGCCCTAATCTATATCGCCGATCCGATGTGTTCGTGGTGTTACGGCTTCGACCCGGAATTGGCGCGTTTGCTGGAAGGCTTGCCGGGGATGAAGCTGGATGTGATGGTCGGCGGGTTACGACCCAACAATACACAGCCGATAGATGCAATCCTGAGAACCACACTGCTGGAACATTGGAAGCGCGTCCATGAAGCCAGCGGCCTGACCTTTTGCAATGAGGCGTTAGCGCATGAGGGTCTTATCTACAACACTGAACCCGCCTGCCGCGCTGTGGTGGCGGCCCGGACGCTGGCCCCGGAAGCAGCTCTCAAGGTGTTCCAGGCAATCCAGCACGCATTTTATGCAGAGGGTTTGAATGTGACGCAAGGCGAAGTGCTCGCTCAGGTCGCATCGATTGCGCTGACCAGAGCAGGCTGTCCAATCGACACCCAAAGTTTCCACTCCAAATGGATGGAAGAATCCGTGATTGCTGCGACTCATGCCGATTTTGTCCAAACGCAGCGCTGGGGCATTTTCGGCTTCCCCACCTTGATTCTGGAGCACGGCGACAAACTCGATCTTGTCACCTCCGGCTATGTCAAAACGGAAGCCCTGGTGGAGCGTATGCAGGCCATCATCGACCAAGCGTCATAGTGGCTGTCATAGATAGCATCTCAAAGAAATTCAAAGTAAAAAAACTGGAACCGCCGGTACAAGGCGATTCCAGTTTTTATTTTTGCGCTTGAATTCTTGGTATTTGTGAAGCAAATCCTGTTTCATCGTCATAGGATCCGCTACTCATTTGCCTAAAATTACTTGGCTGATGCAGCGTCGACTTTTTTGGCTTTTTTAGCTTTCTTGGCCTTCTTTGCTTTCTTGGCCTTCTTGGATTTCTTCGCCTTCTTGCTCATTTTCTTTTGCGGCGCCTTGGCTGGTTCAGCCATCGGTGCTGCCGGAGCGGCTGGAGCCGGTGCGGCTGGGGCCTGCGCAAATGCGGTACTCATGGCGAAGGTGGCGGCGACGAGAGCGGCGATCAGTTTGTTCATTATGTAGTCCTTTAAGCTTGTCCGTAGACAATTTCTACGTAGCTTACTAACGTCCTCGTATACGGATTTGTTGACGCACGAGGAAGAAAAAATATTTTTTCTTTCGATTTCTCACGCAAAAGCGGGCGATTTATAGAAGCGGAATAGAAATGGCCTCGGCTTCAAGTTGAAGCCGAGGCCATGTTCGTTCGAGCCGCGTGCCAGACTACAGGCGTTCGCGATTAATACATATGTTGTCCGCCATTGATCGCAATATTCGCCCCGGTCAAAAAGGCTGCCTCGTCCGAGGACAAATAAGCAACCAGACCGGCGACTTCCTCGGGCTTACCGAGACGCGCCATCGGAATTTGCGGAATGATTTTGCTGTCGAGGACTTCCTGCGGAATCGCCATCACCATCTTGGTCCCGATATAACCTGGCGAGATGGTGTTGACCGTCACGCCTTTGCGCGCAACTTCGAGCGCCAGCGCTTTGGTGAAACCATGCATGCCGGCCTTGGCGGCGGAATAGTTGGTTTGGCCGAATGCGCCCTTTTGTCCATTGACCGAGGAGATATTGATGATCCGGCCCCAGCCGCGGTCAACCATGCCGTCGCATACCGGTTTAGTCATGTTGAACACCGAGTCGAGGTTGGTACCCATTACCGCATCCCAGTTCGGCTTATCCATCTTCTTGAAGGTCATGTCGCGCGTAATGCCGGCATTGTTGACCAATACATCGATCGGACCGACTTCACTCTGAATGGCAGCAACGCATTTTTGCGCCGAATCGAAATCAGCGACATCGCACGGATAGGCTCGGAACTTGTAACCCTGCTGTTCCATTCCGGCCAACCATTCCTTCGCTTTGGTATTACCGGGAGAATAGGTGGTGACTACTTGGTAACCCAACGCCGCGAGCTTGATGCAAACTGCTTCACCCAATCCGCCCATACCGCCAGTGACTAATGCGACTCGTGCCATTTTCTTTCCTCTATTAATATTTACGAAGTAACGATGTAAGACCCGCACTATCGCTCGCACCAGCAAGGTGCATCGGATTGGTGCGGCAGCTACTAACAGCCGGTGCCCTGATGAAGCCTCGCGTACCTCATCGCAGCGTATTCAGATCCGGAGAGACCGCAAAATCCGTAATGGACAGGGTCGGCGCGCACCGATAATCGCCTTGCTTTAACGGCGGCGCCATTCAGACTGAACCAGACTCTTAGTCCCGTTCGACTGCCAAAGCAACACCCATGCCACCACCAATGCACAAGCTGGCCAAGCCGCGCTTGGCATCGCGCCTTTGCATCTCATGCAACAAGGTCACCAGAATGCGGCAACCGGACGCGCCAATTGGATGTCCCAAGGCGATTGCACCGCCGTTGACGTTGATCTTGCTGGTATCCCAGCCCATCTCTTTGTTAACTGCAATGGCTTGAGCGGCGAAGGCCTCGTTGATTTCCATCAAGTCGAGATCCTGATGGGTCCAACCCGCTTTTTTCAGACACAACTGGGTTGCCGGAACCGGGCCCATTCCCATGATGCTGGGGTCGAGGCCAGCCGAAGAATAGGCCTTGACTCTTGCGAGCGGCTTCAAGCCGAGCATGCTGGCCATTTTCGCTGACATCATGACAACCGCCGCAGCGCCATCATTGATGCCGGAGGCATTGCCGGCGGTGACGGTACCATCCTTGGCAAATGCCGGACGCAAGCCGGACAAGGATTCCAGCGTGGTGCCAGCCTTGATGTACTCGTCGCTGTCGAACACGATCGAACCCTTCTTTTGGGGAATTTCCAAAGGCAGGATTTCATCCTTGAACTTGCCGGCTTTTTGCGCGGCTTCTGCCTTGTTTTGGGATGCAAGCGCGAACTCGTCTTGTTCCTGGCGTGAAATGCCATGCTTTTTTGCGACGTTTTCAGCGGTGATGCCCATGTGATACTGGTTATACACATCCCACAGGCCATCAACGATCATGGTGTCGGTCAGCTTGGCATCGCCCATGCGGAAACCGTCGCGCGAATTGTTCAATACGTGCGGCGAGGCGCTCATGTTTTCCTGACCGCCGGCGATGATGATGTCGGCATCGCCGCATTTGATAGCCTGCGCCGCCAGATGTGTTGCCTTCAAGCCGCTGCCGCATACCTTGCCGACGGTGAAGGCCGGCGTCATGTCTGCCAAACCGGCACGGATGGTCGCTTGGCGGGCCGGATTTTGACCGCAGCCGGCAGTCAGCACCTGACCGAGAATTACTTCATTGACCATATCCGACTTGATGCCGGTTTTGGCCAACAGTCCTTTGATTACATGTGCACCGAGATCTGCGGCGGAAATCTTTGCCAGCGATCCGCCAAATTTGCCCACTGCTGTTCTCAATGCTGCAACGATTACGACGTCATCCATGTTGACTCTCCGATAAAGACTGCAATAGAAATACTTTGCACTCATGCAACCTTAGCAATGAGGCAATATTCAGCCCAAACTGCATTCGGCATTTATGTGCTGTTGCAGCATAGTTTATCAGGGACGACTACTATAACGATAGACAAATTGATTATTTTCTGTAGCGATTGAGATTTCACTAAGAGTCTTCCCCTCCAGCGTGCGGGAGAGATATTCCCGGCTGATCTCGGGCAAAATAGCATTTGTCAAAATACCATCAATCATCCGCCCACCCGATTCCACTTCGGTGCATCGATTGATGATCAGTTGCACAGTTGATTCTTCATAAGTGAGGGCAATCCGGTGCTGTGCCTGGATGCGGTCACAGATACGGTTCAACTGCAGCCGGACGATATCGGCCAGCATGGTTTCGGACAATGGATAATAAGGAATGGTAACCAGCCGCCCCAACAATGCGGCAGGGAACACCTTGAGCAAAGGTTCGCGCAGCGCCTTGGTCAGCGCATCCGGTTCCGGCAAAAGCTCGGGGTCCTGGCACATGCTCATCATCAGGTCGCTGCCGACATTGGAGGTCAGGATGATGATCGTATTCTTGAAATCGATGTAACGCCCTTCCCCGTCTTCCATCCAGCCCTTGTCAAATACCTGGAAAAAAACTTCGTGCACGTCGGGATGGGCTTTTTCCACTTCGTCCAGCAGCACGACACTGTACGGTTTACGCCTTACCGCTTCGGTCAGCACGCCCCCCTCTCCATAACCGACATACCCCGGAGGCGCGCCCTTCAAGGTCGACACGGTATGCGCTTCCTGGAATTCGCTCATGTTGATGGTAATGACGTTCTGCTCGCCGCCATACAAGGTTTCGGCCAAGGCCAGCGCGGTTTCGGTCTTGCCGACGCCGGACGGACCGCACAACAAAAACACGCCGATCGGCTTGTTGGGATTGTCCAGGCGGGCGCGGGAAGTCTGCACGCGCCGCGCGATGCTTTCCAGACCATGACGCTGGCCGATAACGCGTGCATTCAGCGATTCGGCCAGACGCAGCACAGAGGCGAGTTCGTTCTTGACCATCTTGCCGACCGGAATACCGGTCCAGTCGGCGACGACAGCGGCAACTGATTGCTCATCCACCGACAGCAGCATCAAGGGGCGTTCGCCTTGCAGCGCCGCAAGCTTTTCTTTCAACTGCTCCAGCTCGGCCAGCAGCACATCGCGCGAAGGCTTCGCTGCATCTCCTTCGGGTGAGGAGCCGGCACCGTCGGAGGTCTGTTCGCGGCCCTCCCTGAGTTTCTGCTGAATGTCGAGGATGTTTTGGCACAGCTCTTTTTCTTCTGCCCAGCGTGCTTGCAATTCGGCCTGCAATACGGTTTCTTGCTGCAGTCTTTCCTCCACCAGCGCCTTGCGCTCGGCGACTGGGACGCCAACAGTTTCCTCATGCTCGATAATGGTCTTTTCTGTCCGCAGGGCTTCGATACGGCGGTTGCAATCCTCGACTTCCGCAGGAATCGCATGCTGGCTCACCGCAACCCGAGCGCAAGCGGTATCGAGCAGGCTCACCGCCTTGTCCGGCAACTGGCGATCCGGGATGTAGCGATGCGACAACTTGACCGCAGCTTCGATCGCGCTGTCGAGCAACAAGATCTGATGATGCTTTTCCAGCGTGCCGGCGATGCCGCGCAACATGCCGATTGCCTTTTCCTCGGACGGCTCATTGACCTGAACCACCTGGAAGCGCCGTGTCAGGGCGGCGTCTTTCTCGATATATTTTTTGTATTCGCCCCAGGTGGTAGCGCCGATCGTACGCAAGTTGCCGCGCGCCAGAGCGGGTTTGAGCAAATTGGCTGCATCGCCGGTACCAGCCTGTCCGCCTGCGCCGACCAGCGTGTGCACTTCATCGACAAACAGGATGATCGGCTTTTCGCTCGCCTGCACTTCGTCGATCACGTGCCGCAGGCGCTGTTCGAATTCGCCCTTCATGCTGGCCCCCGCTTGCAGCAAGCCGATATCCAACGCCAGCACCGCCACATTTTTAAGCATCGGCGGCACGTCGCCTTGCGCAATGCGCAGCGCAAAGCCTTCGACCACCGCCGTCTTGCCGACGCCGGCCTCCCCTGCCAGAAGCGGATTGTTTTGGCGGCGCCGCATCAGGATGTCGACGATCTGACGGATTTCTTCATCACGTCCGGTGATCGGATCGATCTCGCCTTTCCGCGCTTTTTCGGTCAAGTCGACCGCATATTTTTTCAGAGCTTGCTGCTTGCCCATTTCCGCAGGCGCCAACGCGTTGCTGGCTTCGCCGGGAACCGATCCGCCAAGATCAGTACCGTCATTGGCGCTCAAATGCTCTTCCGGCGACCCCTTGATCGTCAGCCGCAGTTCCTCGATCACGATGTCGGTTTTCAGCTTGGCGAATTCCTTCGAAATGCCGGTCAATACCAAGCGCAACGCATGGGTTTTCAGGATGCCTACCAACAGGTACGCGCCGCGCACTTGGCGGTCTTTGTACATCAGGCTGCCGTAGACCCAACCGCGCTCGATCGCGTTTTCGATATGCTCTGAAAAATCGTTGATCGAGGTCGAGCCGCGCGGCAATTGATCGAGGGCGGCGGTAACATCGGACGCCAGCTTGGAAAAATCGATTTCGTAATGCTTCAGAATGCGGTGGATATCACTGTCTTGAAGCTGCAGGATTTGCTGCACCCAATGCACCAGTTCGACGTAGGGATTTCCGCGCAATTTGCAAAAGACCGTGGCGCCTTCGACAGATTTATAAAGCATGCTGTTTAGTTTTCCAAACAGGGAAACACGGCTGATATCGGGCATGGTTTTTCTCTAAAAATAAGGTGTAGGGGGAGGCAAGGGCAGAAAGCTTATTTATGGGAGCTGGGAATCGCGCTTTGCGAGCCATGCTCTTGCTTGCGTACTCGATTCGACTGACATTCGGCATTTTGACCAAACAACATGGTTGAATGCCAAATCAGATATCTTCGCGCACAAATATATTGTTTTTATCAATAAATTATTTTCAATGATTTCCTAGTTAGACATTTTTACAGAATCGTATCACGAAAAAATATCAAAAAGGCATCAAATATTGGCGAAGGCATTCTTTTTTTAACAATATTGAAATCAGGCAATTTTTACGTCCTGCACCTTCACTCCAGAAGACGGCATTCCTATTACTGAATTGTGTAGGAATTCGAACCCCCGAGCCGCCATTTTGGTAATTTTTTAGAGGCCCCTTATACATTTCTATTAAGAACCGGGCTTCAAGCGATATTCAAGCAGAATAATCTGTGGTAGGATTGATCACAATGAAGCGTGCAATCTCATACTTTCAAATTCTCCGCAATAGGATTTGCTGCTTGCAGAGAGTATGCTGAATGTGTTGGTGTAAACCAGCGCTCCGCCACCAAGGCGCTTCACAAAGTTCAAAGATGTCCTAAAACCCGCATTCTTCCCTATGTGAATGCGGGTTTTTTGTTTCCCAATCCCTCTTCGCCCGCCGGCCACGTTCACAGGTATGGGGCTGGAACTCCTTGTAATCCGTTTTACCGGAAACTACCAACGAACTGAAAAAGTAGAACGCAATCCAATTTCCGGTTAGGCGCTTGCGGCGATCTTGTTCCATAGAAAAATTTCGCTCTTATTGTTTTGTATCCCGCATTGGAACAAGTTGCCATCACAAGCCTGAAAAATCATATGGGAACAGCCGCAAATGAGCGGACGCGACATCGTTGTAATTGGCGCCTCGGCCGGTGGAGTCGAGGCCTTGTGCACGCTAGCCGCAAGTCTGCCTTCCTTGCTTCCGGCGGCCATTTTGGTTGTTTTGCACATTCCTCCCCATACTCCAAGCAACTTGCAGACAATTCTGGCTAGAGCAGGTCCGCTACCGGTCGAGGCAGCTAGCGACTATGCACTCCTTCAGCCTGGAAAAATTTATGTCGCGGTTCCGGATCGCCATCTTTTGGTCGAATCCAATCGGATGCGTATCACGCGCGGGCCGAAAGAAAATCGCGCACGTCCCGCGATCGATGCGCTGTTCCGTTCAGCCGCCTACCATTTTGGAGAAAGGGTGATCGGTATTTTATTGTCGGGAAATCTCGACGACGGCACGGCCGGTTTATGGGCGGTGAAGGATCGCGGTGGCATCGCTCTGGTACAGGCGCCGGAGGAGGCACCGTTTCCTTCAATGCCGCAAAGTGCGATTCAACACGTGGCGATCGATCATGTTTTGTCGATAGCGGACATGGCTCCTGTTCTTGATCTCCTGATCCGAGAACCTATTCCGGTAAGGGAACAAGCGCCTGCGGCCCAATCGCCGGAGGTGGAAATCCGGATCGCACTCGGAGAAAACGGATTGAAAAGCGGGACCATGCAACTTGGTCCAATTGCGCCGACAACATGCCCCGAGTGCCACGGCGTTCTCATCAGAATTCAAGATGGCTCGATTCAGCGCTATCGCTGCCACACCGGCCATACCTATTCTTCCCAAACGCTGCTCTCCCAGATCGACGGCGAAATCGAGTATGGATTGGTAAATGCCGTGCGTGCACTTGATGAACGTATCCTGTTGCTGCAACAGCTGGAACAGCAAGCACGCACATCAAACGAGGAAACGCTGGCAAACCGGTACGCGCAGCAAGCCCTCGCCTCCGAACAGTGGGGCAATCGCCTGCGGGACATGCTTAACGATCATGGAATATTCGGATAAGGCCTTCCGTCCTGGAAGGATATCGAGTATGCACCAGCACGTGTATTTCAGAATCCCAAGCCGCACAGCAGCGATAAAGTGATTTTTAGCCCCTTTGCCTTGCTCCTTTTGCCAGCGGAAAGCCGGTTGATGGCTAGAGCATTTTTAGCCTGACCGTGCGGAGTCAAGGTCAGGCCGAGGAGCGGACGCGTACAGATGTACGCCGAGCACCGGAGGCCTGAGATTGGCCCGTACGGTCAGGCTAAAAATGCTCTAGGTGAAGCAAAGACTCCGCGAGCCCCTTCTAACAGAGCGACTGCAAAATGGGCTGCTAAGTTGTTGCGTATAATCGCCGGGACAGATGCGTGTACAGCCTGCATGGCGCACCTCCCCCTCATCATTGGAAAATAACAAACCCTATGGCTTCATCCCACGAAAACCTCAGCATGGCGGTGTTCTGCGACTTCGAAAACGTGGCGCTCGGCGTGCGCGACGCAAAATACGAAAAGTTCGACATCAAACCGGTGCTTGAGCGGCTCTTGCTCAAGGGCAGCATCGTCGTCAAGAAGGCTTACTGCGATTGGGACCGCTATAAAACTTTCAAGACCACGATGCACGAGGCCAATTTCGAAATGATCGAAATCCCGCACGTTCGCCAATCGGGCAAAAACTCGGCCGACATTCGCTTGGTGGTGGACGCTCTCGACCTCTGCTACACCAAATCGCACGTCAATACCTTTGTCATCATCAGCGGCGATTCCGATTTTTCACCGCTGGTCTCCAAGCTTCGCGAGAACGCCAAGCAAGTGATCGGCGTGGGCGTCAAGCAATCGACCTCCGACCTGCTGATTGCCAACTGCGATGAGTTTATTTTCTACGACGACCTGGTGCGCGAGAGCCGGCGCGCCGCGGCCAAACGCGACACACGGGAAACACAACCCTCTGCCAAACGTTCGCCGGAGGAAGAACGCCGCCGCAAGGAAGAACTGGAGGCACGCAAGAACCAAGCAATTGAAATGGCAATGGAAACTTTCGATGCACTGATATCCGAACGCGGGGACGGCGGCAAGATTTGGGCCTCCGTGCTGAAGGAAGCGATCAAGCGCCGCAAGCCTGATTTCAACGAGTCCTACTATGGCTTCCGAGCCTTTGGCAATTTGCTTGAAGAAGCCCAGGCACGCGGCCTGCTCGAGTTCGGTCGTGACGAAAAATCCGGCGCCTACGTTTATCGCAGCAATGGGGCAACCGCTGCCACCGAAGCTGGAGCCGAACAGCCCGCCGCCACACCGGCAGCTCCACTAAAAATCGCCGCGCCCGCTGAGACGCCTGAGGATAGCGGCGCCAAGCATGAACCGCGGCGGAAGGGACGGGGAAGCCGCAAGCCGGTAGAGAAGAAAGCAGAAACCGCTCCGGCGGATTTGAGCGGCGTGGCGCCCGAAGTCGCCCCGGTTGCCGAACCGGCGCCTCAACCTGCCCCTGTCGAAGCAACGGAGACAATGCCCAAGCCGGCACGGAAACCCGCCGCGCGCAGCCGCCGCCCGCGCAAACAGGAGACAGCTCCGGAAACCGCCTGAACGAGAGTCCACGTTACAGAGTGGCATGCCTCTGCAGTCCACTCCACCTCTTGCTTTTCCTAAAATGGAGTATAAACTCTCCATAAATGGAGGACATCATGAGCTTGGCCTATCCACGCAGTCGCTTTGAACCGGCCGTTTTTATCGACTTGAATGCCAAGTCCGAACGCGAACGCCTGTCCAAATCGGCCCTCAAGGGCTTTTTCAAGCTGGCTGAAGCATGGAAGTTGCGCGACGAAGATGCCCGTGAGCTTTTAGGCGGCCTCTCCAGCAGCGCTTTCTATGCATGGAAAAAGAACCCCGAACGCGTGCTGGAAGTCGACCGGATCACGCGCATCTCTTACCTGATCGGCATCTACAAAGCGCTGCACATCCTGTATGGCGACAAGCTTGCCGATGAATGGGTTTCCCTGCCCAACAAGAATGCGATCTTTGCCGGGCACACTCCTCTAGCCTACATGCATGCCGGCGGCCTGCTGGCCATGCAGACCGTGCGTAAATTGCTCGATGCCCGGCGCGGAGGACTGTGAGCTTGCGCCTCCCGCCGCTTGCCTTGCTGCGCCAGTTTGATACCTGCCGCCTGATTCCTTCACGCTTTGTCGACAAGGAAGACTCGGTGCTTGCCGCCATCGCCGAAGACGCGGATCATTTGCGCGATCTTTTCGATCTGGACAACGCCACCAATGAGCGGTTGCGCGGAGAAAATGGCCGTTTGCCAGGAATCGGCGTGGATGAACTGGTATTCGGCGTACCCAACTTTCGCATCATCAACGCCGCCTTCACCTATGCCCGTCCCGAGGGAAGCCGCTTCAACAACGGCGAACGGGGAGCGTGGTATTGCGCCTTCAATGCCGATGCGGCGCTGGCGGAAATCGTCTTTCACAAGACGGTGGAATACCAGGAAATCGATCGCTTCGATGACAGCGTAAGCTACCAGACCCTGCTGGCCGATTTCACCAGCGAATTTCACGACCTGCGTAATGCCGCCGAATTTGCAGACTGCCTCCGTCCGGACAGCTATATCGCATCCCAAGAATTGGCGGCGCACTTGCTGGAACAAGGTTCGCTGGGCCTCATCTATCCCAGCGTGCGGCTCAAAGGCGGCACCAATCTCGCCTGTTTCAGGCCGGCGCTCGTGGGGAATGTGCGGCGTGGCATTGCGTACGATTTGATCTGGTCGGGCACTCCCCAGCCTGCTATTGAAGTTACCCATCGCTAAAAGCAATTGCCCAAAATAAATTGTGAGATGGATGGGGTTCCGGCTTAAAACGGTGCTTGACAACAGTTCTCACTCGCTTACAATGCAAATTGTTGCACCGCACAATTTCAATATAACCTGCGCCATCACCATTTAACCACCAGGGAGCATTCCATGTTTACCACGCCAGAACAATTTTCCAGCACGACCAAAGCTCTTTTCGATTCTCAACTTGCCAACTTCAATGCCCTGACCGGCAAAGCAATCGAAGGCATGGAAAAACTGACCGTCTTGAACCTGTCCGCCGTCAAAGCCTCTGCCGAGGACTTCTCGGGCGCGACCAAGACTCTGTTATCCGTCAAAGACCCGCAGGAATTCCTGGCGTTGGTCAACGCCCAGCCCGGCATCGACAATGCAAACCTGTATCGCCGCCACGTTTCCGAAGTCCTGAGCGGCATCCAAGCTGAATTCACCAAAGCCGCAGAATCGCAAATCGCCGAAACCCAAGCCAAGGTCACCGCGTTGGTCGACGAGCTTTCCAAAAATGCGCCGGCCGGTTCGGAAAATGCCGTGACGCTGCTGAAATCGGCAATCGCCAACGCCAACGCCGGTTACGAACAATTGACCAAGGCGAGCAAGCAAGTCATCGAAACACTGGAGACGCAAGTCGCGCAAGCCACCGAGCAGTTTTCCCAGGCTGCGGCAAAAAAATCCTCCAAGGCCGCCAAGAAGTAATTCGTTTCGGTTCTACATGCAGAGTGTTTGACGGGCCGCATACGGCCCGTTTTTCATTCAATCCGGCACAAGCCCCTGATACCTCTACAACTGAAAACTGACCGTCGCCGGCCGCCCAGCCAAGTCCAGCATCGCCGTTGCCGGCGCGGTCCGTGCAATCACGCGGCCGGCCCGGATCACCGCCAGGCGCGTCGCGCGCAACCGGATTGCTTCAACCGGGTCGCGTGCCTGCAGCAGCACCAGATCGGCGCGGCAGCCGACCGCCAAACCATATCCCTCCAAGCCCAGGATTTTGGCCGGCACAGCCGTGACCGCGTCGAAACAGGCCCGCATCGCCTCTTGCCCGGTCATCTGGGCTACGTGCAAGCCCATGTGCGCGACTTCCAGCATGTCGCCGCTGCCAAGGCCATACCATGGGTCCATTACGCAATCGTGCCCAAAGGCGACGTCGATGCCAGCAGCCAGCAATTCCGGCACGCGCGTCATGCCGCGCCGCTTCGGATACGTATCATGCCGCCCCTGCAGCGTTATGTTGATCAGAGGATTGGCGACGACAGCGACACCCGCTTCTTTCATCAGCGGAAGCAGCTTGGACACATAGTAATTGTCCATCGAATGCATCGATGTCAGGTGCGAGCCGGCAACCCGTCCTTGCAGGCCCAGCCGCTGCGCCTGATACGCCAGGGTTTCGATGTGGCGCGACAAGGGATCGTCGGATTCGTCGCAATGCATGTCGATCCGAAGTCCGCGCTCGGCCGCGAGTTCGCACAGCAGGCGCACCGATTCCGCGCCGTCAGCCATCGTACGTTCAAAATGCGGAATGCCGCCCACCACGTCCACGCCCTTGTCGAGCGCGCGCTTGAGCTTGGCGAACGCCCCCGGATCACGCAGCACGCCGTCCTGCGGAAAAGCCACCAGTTGCAAATCGAGATAGGGTTTGACGCGTTCGCGCACGTGCAGCAACGCATCGACCGCCAGCAAACGCGGGTCGCAAATATCGACGTGCGAACGAATCGCCAGCAAGCCTTTGGCGACAGCCCAATCGCAATAGGCCAGCGCCCTCTCGACCAAGGCTTCCTGCGTCAGCAACGGCTTCAATTCGCCCCATAGCGCGATGCCTTCCAGCAGAGTGCCGGATTGGTTCACGCGCGGCAGGCCATAAGACAAAGTCGAATCCATGTGGAAGTGGGCGTCGACAAAGGGTGCAGTGACGAGTTGGCCGGCGGCGTCGATGGTTTGCGCGGCATCGGCAACGAGTCCCGGCTGCAGTGCCGCGATGCGGCCGGCTTCGATGCCGACATCAATACCGCTGCGGCCGTCGGGCAGCGTGCAATTGCGAAGAATAAGGTCGAGCATGACGATACTCCGATTCAATAAAAATTTGGGTACAACGCCTTGTTGTGCAAGAGTAGGCCAGTCAGGCCGCGATGCCGCAACCGCGCAACAGAACCTCAATCAACTGCGCAGCCGCCGCCTGTGCCTGTGTGCCGCTCATCGCCGTCACCCCAAGCACCGCACATACCTGCGGCTCAAAATCCGCATACGTTTGCGTCGCCGCCCATATCGTAAAAAAGAGGTGCCTGGCATCGACCTTGGCCATCTTGCCCTGCGCGATCCAGCCTTCTATCACGCGCGCCTTGCGCTCGACCAGTTCACGCAAATCCTGGCGCAAGTAATCGCCGATCTCGGGCGCGCCTTGCAGCATCTCATTGGCGAATACGCGCGAAGCATCAGGATGCGTGATCGACATTTCCATCTTCGCGCGGATGTAATCGCCCAGTGCGGCGCGCGGTTCGCTGTCGGCGCGAATCGTATCGGTTTGCGCCAGCCACAGCGTCAGAATATTGGACAGCACCGCGCGATAAATCGCGTGCTTGGTTTTGAAGTAATAATGCAGATTGGATTTCGGAATTCCCGCGCGCTCGGCGATCGCTGCCATGGTGGCGCCGGAGAATCCCGCGCGGGCAAAAACATGCTCAGCCGCGCGCAGGATATCCGCCTCATTGCTCAAGCGGATGCGCCCTTTGCCGGCTGTCGCCATCAAGCGCTCACTTGGTACCGAAAATGCGATCGCCGGCATCGCCCAGTCCGGGCACGATATAGCCGTGCTCATTGAGGCACTGGTCCACTGCCGCGGCGGTGATCGACACATCCGGGTGCGCTGCCTGCAGCTTCGCCACGCCCTCCGGCGCTGCCAGCAAGCACACGTATTTGATTGTCGCGGCGCCGCTTTCCTTGATCCGGTTCAACGCGGCAATGGCCGAATTGCCGGTCGCCAGCATCGGATCGACCACGATCACCAAGCGCTCGCTGATGTCTTCCGGCACCTTGAAGTAATACTCGACCGGCTCCAGCGTCTCAGGGTCGCGGTACAGGCCGACGTGGCCGACACGCGCGGTCGGGAGCACGTCCAGCATGCCGTCGAGCATGCCGTTGCCGGCACGCAGGATTGAAACCAGGCACAGTTTCTTGCCGCTGATGACCGGCGACTGGATGCTGGCGATCGGCGTCGTGATCGATATCAACTCGGTGGGCAAATCACGCGTCACTTCGTAGGCCAGCATCTGGCTGATTTCGCGCAGCAGGCGGCGGAAATTGTCGGTGGGGGTTTCTTCGCTGCGCATGTAGGTCAGCTTGTGCTGGATCAATGGATGGTTGATTACGGTGAGCGATGTTGTCATGGCTGGCATCCCCTTTCGGTTTGAAAAGTCCTGCGGCATTGATTGATGTTTCGAGAAATGATTCGTAGAGCAAATGCAAAAGCCATACGCCGGAAAGCGCCACGCTTTCCGGCCTGCTTAAAATACAGTCCCGTCACTCGCGATCTGCACCGGCGGTCCACCGCCCTTCCGCCGTTCTGCGGCAATTCTGCGGCCCGCTGCCCAGGTGCCGCCTTCCAGGATGCGCGCCAGGGGAAACGCGGCAGCATCCAGGCCCAACTTCATCCGCACCGCATCCGCCAAACGATCCAGCGCAATCACGGTGAGGGCGCGCCATTCGACCACGGCAGGATCATCGACCGTTCTGCTGCTTGAAAAAAACGATGCGTCGCGCGGCTTCAGCAGACCGAAATCCAGCAACAGTCCGCCATTGCGATATTCCGGCAGCCCGGTCAACTGGTCCAGGCCGATGACGCTCAGGCCGGCTTCTTCCAGCGGTTCCAGCAGCGAATAGGTGAGCCACTGCGTCAGCTTGTGAAACGGCACAAGGCCGTCGCCGGTGCCGAAGTGGCGCCAGCAATCGCCGAGCGAGACGCCGTCGAGCGCGATCCGGCCCGGCCATACCGGACCGAGGGCGCGCAACAGCGTGGCGAGAATGAATGATGCCTCGATTTGTCCGTCACGTGCATGCGCCGCCAGGTAATCGTACAAGTTGCCGAGGCGGGCCGGACTGCCGAATACCGCCGGCGTCGCCGCCGCGACCGTACCGAGGCGCTGCAGCAATTGCGTGCGCCCCGCCAACCCAACCAGCGGATTATCAGCACCAACTTGGAAGGTCTCCGCCACGGCGCCAGTGGTCAGCGCCGCCAAAGCCGATGCGTCGCTGCGCAAAGCTTGCGCCGCATCGGACGATAATGCGCCGCTCGCAAACAGCGCGAGACTGGCAACGCCCAGGCCTTCAGAGCGCCCCAATCGCATCTGATGGGCACGATCCTCAAAGTGCCAATCAGGACCGGCGCCGGCATCCAGCAGCACGCTCGGAATCACCAGGTCGATGCGGACGCGTGCCCGCTCCGCACCTTGCAATCCGCACGCATCGGCAAGCGGGGTCCAGCGTTCGATGCCGCCTGCTTCGAAATGCCGCCAGCGGCTGTGATAAGGCACCTGCAAATCCGGATAGCGCTGCCGGATCGTCTCGGCGACGTAGGCTGCCGTGGCGTCGATCTGTTCCGGATGCCAAGTGAAATGCAGCGCCGCGCCATGTTCGGCCAACGCCATGATCTGCGCGCAATGGCTGCGCACCGCTTGTGCACACAGTAGCGGCGCGGCTGGATGATCGTCGGGGACCGGCGTATGCCAACCGGCTTGAGTCGGCGCGCTCATTCGCTCAGCCCGCGCCCTTTTGCCTTGGCTAATTCCTCGCTCGATACCGGCGCTTCGGTTGCGAAATAACCCGCCGCGACCTTGGCATCCATCTCGACGCGCGCATCGGCCGGAATCAATTCATCCGGAATCGGCACCCGCTCCACCACTTCGATGCCCTGAGCGGTCAATGCGCCGTGCTTCATGTTGCTCATCGACGCCCAGCGGTCGATGCGCTTGATGCCAAGCCAATGGAATACGTCCGGCATCAGTTCCTGGAAGCGCATGTCCTGCACCCCGGCCACGCATTCGGTACGCGCGAAATAAGTTTCCGCGCGGTCGCCGCCAACCTGGCGCTTGCGCGCGTTATAGACCAGGAACTTGGTGACTTCGCCCAGCGCCCGGCCTTCCTTGCGGTTGTAGATCACCAGCCCGACACCGCCCTGCTGCGCCATCTCGATGCAGACCTCGATGCCATGCGCGAGATAAGGCCGGCAGGTGCAGATGTCGGAACCGAACACGTCCGAGCCGTTGCATTCATCGTGCACGCGGCACGCGACCTTGGTTTCTTCCTTGCCCAGCGCGCCGATATCGCCAAAGCAGTACAGCGTCATGCCGCCGATCGGCGGCAGGAAAACCTTCAGGTCGTGGCGCGTGACCAGTTCAGGAAACATGCCGCCGGTCTGCTCGAACAGGTGGCGCCGCAAGCTGCTTTCCTTGATGTTGAAACGCTTCGCCAGTCCGGGCAAATACCAGACCGGATCGATCGCCGCCTTGGTCACGCGCACATCGCCGTTTTCGGACAGGATATGGCCGTCCGGTTTCAGCCGGCCGGCAGCGATGGCGCCCTTCAGTTCGGGCATGTTGATGTGCGCCTTGGTCACCGCGATGGTCGGACGAATGTCGGTGCCGGCTGCGATCTGGGCGGCGAATGCGGTCGACACCATGTGACCGTAAGGATCGAGCGAGACGATCTTGTCGGGATCGGCCCATTGCGGATGCGGACCGATGGCCTCGGCCGGCGCGGTATTGGTGAAGTCAGGCCGATGATCGCGGTCGAGGCTGCCGGAAGCGATCGCCAGCGCACGGTAAATCGCGTAGGCGCCGGAGTGGGTGCCGATCGCGTTGCGATGTTGCGGATTGCTCAGGCTGGCGATGATGGGACCGCGTGTTTCCGGGCTGTCGGCGCCCCAATGGATTTCGTTGGAAGATTTTCCTCCGCGGCCTTGCGAGTGCGAGGTCAGGACAATGTGGTCGGACATGATTGAGTCTCCCTGCTTGAATCGTCAAAAGCGGTGCTGCGCAATGCGAGATGTCCTGCTGCTGGCCGTTTTTAAAACCTGACTGAACGGTCAATTTTTCAAAAACTATAGCACTTTTTCCAATCAGAAAATAAAAAAGGACATATGTAGGTCAGCAATGCGCAGCGCCTTTCGACAAATGCGAAACCTCGTCATGTCCAAAAAGACGCTTCGCTATTCCATTGAATTGACGGACACTGGCCTTCCGAGCACGGCAAATACGTCTTGCGAATCCGCCGGACGTTCTATCGCAAGAATAGGGTAAACCTTAGTCAAATCGGCATACTTGGCCCATATGCCCGCCCCTCGTTTTCCTTCGGGCGGAGCAGATAGCGCCGCAAAGCCTTTCTCGCCATCTTCCACAGTCTTGATTGCCCGAAGACGTCCAGCGTAACCTACAAGATGATTCTTACCTTTTGACGTGTAGTGCGCTGCATCAAAGCAGCAAACTCTGAGATAAGCGCCAAGTACCGAATGACTATGAACCCGTTGTCCGGGTGCTTGCCAAAGCTGCATTAAGACCGAACCTGCAAGGTTAAATGAATCCCAAGAATTCACAACTGATCCGTATGACGTGAATCCTGCTTTGTCCAAGAACTCACCAATATTCATCTCTTGCCTCCATCGTTATCTTGCGAGCGGCTCACGCAGTGGTAGTGGTAGGGCGGGTACAACCCGCGCAAAAGCACGAGCCGCGCGGGTTGTACCCGCCCTACGAATGTTATTGATGTCCCGCGAGATCAGCACTTCCTCGGCAGCGTTAAAGAAGCGCGGTGTCAGACGCTGAGTCTTGCCTACCCCTGCGGGAACGGCAACACATATTCCAGCCATTACCTCGGAATCGCCCCCTCCACGCCCTTGACGTAAAAATCCATCCCCTTCAACAACCCGATATCCGACTCCTTGCCGGCAGCCACGCGCTCCTTGCCCGCCTGATCCACGATCGGCCCCATGAACACATGCGTGGTCCCGGCAGTCAAGGCCGCCTTCTTGTCCTCAAGGAGCTTCTTGACATCATCAGGCACCGCCGCACTTACATTCTTCAAATCGATCGCGCCTTCCTTCACACCCCACCAGGTTTCGCCGCTGCTCCATTTACCGTCGAGCACCGCCTGGATCGTCTTCGTATAGTACGGCCCCCAGTTGACCACCGCCGATGCAAGATGCGCCTTCGGGCCGAACCTGGACATGTCCGAATCCCAGCCGAACGCCATCACGCCTTTTTCTTCCGCGGCCTGCAAGGTCGCAGCCGAGTCCGTGTTCTGGATCAGCACGTCCACCCCCTGGCCGATCAGGGTCATCGCCGCGTCGCGTTCCTTGGCCGGGTCGAACCAGGTCGAAATCCAGACCGCGCGCGTGGTCACTTTCGGGTTGACCGATTGCGCGCCGAGCGTGAAGGCGTTGATGTTGCGGATCACTTCGGGAATCGGGAAAGAGGCGACCACGCCGAGCTTGTTGCTCTTGGTGCTCTTGCCCGCCACGATGCCGGCCAGATAGGCGCCTTCGAACGTCTTGGAATCATAGGTCGACATGTTGGGCGCGGTCTTGAAGCCGGTGGCGTGCTCGAATTTCACGTCGGGGAATTCCTTGGCCACTTTCAGCATCGGTTCCATGTAGCCGAAGGTGGCGCCGAAAATCAGCTTGTTGCCCTGGCTGGCGAGATCGCGGAACACGCGTTCGGCGTCGGCGCCTTCCGGCACTTTTTCGACGATGGTGGTTTTGATCTTGTCGCCGAAGACGGCTTCGGCGGCTTTCTTGCCGTTGTCATGCGCGAAGGTCCAGCCTGCATCGCCGACCGGGCCGACGTAGACGAAGGCCACTTTCAGCGGCTCGGCCTTGGGCGCTGCCGCGGCCGGCGCCGATGCGGGCGATGCTGCGGGCTTGGCTTTTTCCTTGCTGCAAGAAGACAGCATCAAGATGGACGCGGCCAACAGCATGCCGGTTTTTAGCGAGAGTCGTTTTTTACCATCCAACATAGGGATTCCTCCGAAGTTAATCTGAACAAGAAACTGAATTTATATTGCGTAGGGTGGGCATGCTTTTACGTCCATGCCGCCACGACTTCCGCATCGGGACAAACACGTGCCCACCCGGCAAACCACCATCTTCAAGAGTGCGGCCTGATTTTGATGTAAGCAATAGGAGCGCATGATTTCGTAGAATGGGTGGGGCCGCCTATGTGCAACCCATCCTACGAAACAACCCTATCGACCACGTCAAATTCAGGCCGCACACATCTTAAAGCGCATCCGGATTGAAATTCTTCCCCAGCGAAGCCGGAATATTCAAGCGTATCCAGTCCGGATTGCGTGAAATCAAAGCCAACACCACGATGGTGGCGACATACGGCAGCATCGCCATGAATTGCGGCGCGACTGCAATGCCCAGGCCCTGCAAATTCAACTGCAAAATCGTGACGCCGCCAAACAGGAAAGCACCGGCCACGGTGCGCCACGGCTTCCAGCAGGCGAAGGTGGTCAAGGCCAGCGCAATCCATCCCTTGCCGCCCGTCATCCCCTCTTGCCACAGCGGCGTATAAACCAGCGCAAGATACGCGCCAGCCAGGCCGCAACAGGCGCCGCCGAACACCACCGCATAAAAGCGGATCAGGCGCACCTGGTAACCCAGCGCGTGCGCCGATTCCGGCGATTCGCCGGTGGCGCGCAGCACCAGGCCGGTGCGCGAGCGGTTCAAAAACCATGCAAGCCCGGCGCAAAGAGCAAGCGTCATATACACCATCGGATGGTGCTTGAAAAATACCGTGCCGACGAAGGGAATATCCGACAGCCAGGGAATCGCACTGCTCATCGGCTGCAAGCTCAAGCCGGTGTAGGGAATGCCGGCGAAGGCAGAAATCCCGCCGCCGAAGATCGACAAAGCCAGGCCGGTCGCATATTGATTGGTCCCCAGCCACAGCACCATCGCGCCGAAGAACGCCGCCGCCGTCATGCCTGCCAGCGCCCCCGCGATGAAGCCGAGCGTCGCGCTGCCGGTGCCGATGGTGACGGCAAAGCCTGCGATCGCGGCGACCAGCATCATGCCTTCGGCACCGAGGTTCAGCACACCGGCTTTCTCATTGACCAGCAAGCCCATGGCCGCCAGCATCAGCGGCGTGCCGGCGTTGATCGTAGCGGCCAAGGCCGGTGCCAGCAATAGGAAAAAAGTATCCACTCACTCTCTCCAGCGTATGCGGTAAGCGATCAGGACATCGGCTGCCAGCAGGAAAAACAGCAGCATGCCCTGGAACACGCCGGTGATCGCATTCGGCAAGCCCAGGCGCGATTGCGCCAGTTCGCCGCCAATGTAAAACAGCGCCATGACGAAGCTTGAAAACAAAATCCCGAGCGGGTGGAGGCGTCCGACATAGGCCACGATGATGGCCGCAAAACCATAGCCGGGCGACATCGATGGCAGCAGCTGGCCGACCGGGCCGATGGTCTCGATCGCCCCTGCCAGGCCGGCAGCAGCGCCGCTGATCAACAAGGCCGTCCAGAGCGTCCGGCGCTGCGAAAAGCCGGCATAGCGCGCCGCCGGCGGCGCCATTCCGCCGACTCGCAAACGGAAGCCGCCGAGGCTTTTGCTGAGATAAAACCAGCCCGCTGACGAGGCGGCCAGCGCAAATAAAAAACCCAAATTCAAGCGCGTGCCCGGCACCAGCGTCGGCAACAGCAAACCGCCTGATATCGGTTTCGATTGCGGGAAATTGAAACCCATCGGATCGCGCCACGGCCCTGTCACCAGGTAGCTCAGCAAGAGCTGCGCGACGTACACCAGCATCAGCGATACCAGTATCTCGTTGGTGTTGAAGCGGTCCTTCAGCAGTGCGGTGATCGAAGCCCAGACCATGCCGCCGAGCATGCCGGCCGCGACCACCAGGGCGATCGCAAAGCCGCCGCCGCTGGCGCTGCCATGGTCCAAGGCCAAGGCCATGCCGCCTCCGGCAATAGCCCCGGCCACCAGCATGCCTTCGGCGCCGATCGTCATCACCGAAGCGCGATAGCAGATCGCATAGCCGACCGCACACAGGATCAGTGGTGTGCACTTCACGCCGATTTCCGTCCAGCCGCGCAGATTCCTGATCGGCTCCCAGAAAAACACCGCCAGGCCGGAGAGTGGATTCTTGCCGAGCAGAGCGAACAGCATCGCGCCGCACAATATGGTCAGGAGAAGCGCCAGCAACGGCGATGCATACGACATCGTGCGTGACGGCGCCGCGCGCAATTGCAGGCTAAGCACCGGCCATCTCCGCGGCCTTTGCGCCGGCATCTTGCCCGGACAGACCGCTCATCCACAAGCCGATTTGATCGAGAGTCGCTTGCGCGGTCGGGATCGCGGGCCGCATCCGCCCCTTCGCGATCACCATCAAACGGTCTGAAATTGCAAACAGTTCATCCAGTTCTTCGGAGATCACCAGCAGCGCGCAGCCGGCGTCGCGCAGGGCCATCAGTTCGGCCCGGATCTGCGCCGCCGCACCGACATCGACGCCCCAGGTCGGCTGCGCCACCAGCAGCACGCGGGGATTGCGCATGACTTCGCGGCCGACGATGAACTTTTGCAGATTGCCGCCGGACAGGCTTTCGGCCGTTGCCTGCGGGCCGCCTGCCTTGACCTTGAAGCGCTCGATGATGTCGCTTGCAATTGTGCGGATCGCGTGCGACTTGATCATGCCCCAGCCGACGGTCTTCGCGTTGTGATACGACAGCAGCACGTTATCCGCCAGGCTCAGTTGCGGTACCGCGCCTCGCCCCAGCCGCTCTTCCGGTACGAATCCCAAGCCGCGTTCACGCCGCTGCGCCGCGTCCAGATGCCCGATCGGCTGTCCATCGAGCAGCACGGCATTGCCGGCGGCGCGCGGATCTTCTCCGGACAAGGCCGCCAGCAATTCCTGCTGGCCGTTGCCCGAGATGCCGGCCAATCCGAGAATTTCACCCGCATGCACTTCGAAAGAAATGTCGTGCAGTTCCGTCGCGAACGGGTGGCTCTTCGGTAGCGAAAGGCGATCGACCGCAAGCATCACGCGGCCAGGCTGGCGGTCAGAATGTTTCAACGCGGGCAGCGCGGTCCCGATCATCATGCGCGACAGCCCGGCCTCGGTCTCCAGGCGCGGGTCGCAGACCACCGTCACCTTGCCGCCCCGCATCACCGTACAGGTATGGCATAGCGCGCGAATTTCATCGAGCTTATGACTGATGTAGAGAATGCTGCAGCCTTCGGACGCCAGCTTGCGCAGGGTTTCAAACAATTTGTCAACGGCCTGCGGCGTCAGCACCGAGGTCGGCTCGTCCAGAATCAACAGTTGCGGATTGGCGAGCAGCGCGCGCACGATTTCAACCCGCTGGCGCTCGCCGACTGAAAGCGTATGGACATGCCTTTGCGCTTCCAGCTCAAGGCCGTATTGCGCGGCGGTCGCGGCGATGCGTTGCTCCAGCAAATCGAGCCGGGTAGCGTGCGGCAAGCCGAGCGCGATGTTTTCCGCCACGGTCAAGGTATCGAACAGCGAAAAATGCTGGAACACCATCGCGATGCCGAGTTGGCGCGCGGCGGCGGGACTGGCGATATGGACGTCCCGTCCGTTCCAGAATATCTGGCCGGCATCCGGTTTGACCGCGCCGTAGATGACCTTCATCAGCGTCGATTTGCCGGCGCCGTTTTCGCCGAGGACCGCATGGATTTCGCCCGGCCCGACGGTAAGGTCAACCGCATCGTTGGCCAGGACGGCGGGATAGCGCTTGCTGATCTTGCAAAGGTTCAGACGGGCAGTCATGGCAGGCTAAGTACCTATGCAAGATAAATTGTGAGAGGGGTGTGGTCCTGGCCGGTGCGCGGCAAGGCGCGAGACCCGCCGCACTGCGAGCACTGCAAGAGATGATCAACACAGCGGCGCACCGGCCAGGGCCGCAGGCATCCGCAATTATTTTGCATAGGCACTTAGCTACCGCGGTAAGTCGAATAAGCCCAGGGCGATACTACCAGCGGCACATGGTAGTTTTGCGTGGGATCGGCAATGCCGAAGGCAATCGTCACGCGATCGATGAAGCGCGGCGCAGGCAGCGCCACACCTTGCGCGGCAAAATAATCCCCGGCGGCAAACACCAGCTCATACTGCCCGGCGCGCATCTCATCGCCCTGCAGCAAGGGCGCATCGCAACGTCCGTCCTGATTGGTCGCAAGACTCTTGAGCAGAGATTTCCCGGACACGCCGACCGCGTACAGCTCAACGCCGACACCGGCAGCCGGCTTACCCTGTCCGACATCGAGAACGTGTGTGCTGAGCTTTCCCATAAAACTCCCGCATTTCCAAATTCACATAATTTATCAGCAAAATCGAGAACCGATTTGATTTCCTTGCTATCTTCTATCTTGAACAATATCGGCGTGTCATGGGATGCCATTTTTCCGATATCCAACATGCATGTTTCGATATGGAACCACCTGTCGTGAATGCTAAGCTGTCATGACTTACACAACGTAAAAGGCCATGTCCGAACCGATTCGTTTTTATTTTCGCGGCGCGATACAAAGCGCCGGCGATATGCCGCCGACGCGCACCGTGCTCCAGCATCTGCGCGAGGACCTGCACTGCACCGGCACCAAGGAAGGCTGCGCCGAGGGCGATTGCGGCGCTTGTACCGTCCTGGTCGGCGAACTGCGGGAGGGGCAAGTTGAATTAAAAACCGTCAATGCCTGCATCCAATTCATGCCGACGCTGGACGGCAAGGCCTTGTTTACCGTCGAAGACCTGAGGCAGGCAGACGGCACGCTGCACCCGGCACAGCAGGCGATGGTCGAATGCCACGGTTCACAATGCGGTTTTTGCACGCCCGGCTTCATGATGTCGCTGTGGGGCTTATACCTGCAGCATGAGCGCAAGCCGGAGGAACTCTCGCGCAAGGAAATCGACGACGCGCTGTCGGGCAACCTGTGCCGCTGCACCGGCTACCGCCCCATCATCGATGCGGCGCGGCGCATGCTGGAATTACCAGCGGCAAAGTTCGATCGCGCCGGCCTGGCCGAGTCCCTGCGTGCTGTGCAGCGCGAAGACATGTTTGCCTATTCTTTCGGCGGCCGAAACTTCCATGCGCCGCGCACCCTGGAGCAATTGGTCGCTTTGCGCAGCGCGCATCCGCAGGCCTGTCTGCTGGCCGGCTGCACCGACATCGGCTTGTGGGTCACCAAGCAATTGCGCGAGCCGGGCGACCTCATTTACCTGGGCCGGATCGCAGAATTGCAGCGAGTGGCTGAATGCGACGGCGAACTCGAAATCGGCGCCGGCGTTTCACTCAACGATGCCTACCGGGCACTGTGTCGCCACTATCCGAGAGAATTGCCGGAGATGTGGCAGCGCTTCGCCTCGCAACCGATCCGCAATGCCGGTACCTTGGGCGGCAATCTTGCCAACGGTTCTCCGATCGGCGATTCGATGCCGTGGCTGATTGCTCTCGGCGCGCACATCGTGTTGCGCGGTAGCGCCGGGCAACGAGTGCTGGCGTTGGAGGATTTTTATCTCGGCTATCAGAAAAAGGATTTGCTGCCGGGGGAATTTGTCGAAGCGGTTCGGGTGCCCTTGCCGCAGGCGGATCAGCATTTCCGCACATACAAGCTGGCCAAGCGTTTCGATCAGGATATCTCGGCGGTGTGCGCGGCTTTCTGCATTACGCTCGACGACGGCACGGTCAGCCGGGTCCGCATCGCATTTGGCGGCATGGCGGCGACGCCCAAACGGGCAAGGCAAGCGGAAGCAGCAATGCTGGCCCAGCCATGGAATGAGAGCACACTCCAAACAGCCGTGGCCATGCTGGCGCAGGATTACTCACCGCTGTCGGACATGCGCGCCTCTGCCGCCTATCGGATGAAAGCCGCGCAAAACCTGCTGCGCCGGTTCTGGCTTGAGACGCGACCCGACGCCCCATTAACGATGGAAGAGATCAATGTATTTTCCGGCGCAGCGCAAAGATGAACAAGCATACTGAAGTAGCACCGGCGTTGAACCTCCCTGACACGTGGGCAGAAGTCGGGCAAGCGCGTCCGCATGAATCCGCCGTGCTGCACGTGACGGGCGAGGCGGCCTATACCGACGATATTCCGGAACTGCAGGGCACGCTGCATGCCGCACTCGGCCTGTCGCAGAAAGCGCACGCCAACATCAGCGCCGTCGATCTCGATGCAGTGAGGGCAGCCGCCGGCGTGATCGCCGTACTGACCGCCGCCGACATTCCCGGCATCAACGATTGCGGCCCCATCCTGCACGACGACCCCATCCTGGCCGATGGCTTGGTCCAATATGTCGGCCAGCCGATTTTCGCGGTGATCGCCGACAGCCACGACCATGCCCGGCGCGCAGTCCGCTTGGCGCGCATCGTCTATGAAGAATTGCCGGCCATCCTGACGCCGCAGGCAGCCAGGCAAGCGCAATCTTATGTACTGCCGCCGATGCGTCTGCAACGCGGCGATTTCCGGCAAGCCTATGAGCAGGCACCCTGCAAACTCAAAGGCCGACTGGAAGCCGGCGGACAGGAACAGTTTTATCTCGAGGGGCAAATCTCGTACGCGATTCCACAAGAAGACCAAGGCATGCTGGTGCGGTGTTCGACCCAGCATCCGTCGGAAATGCAGCATGTGATCGCCCACGCGCTGGGCGTGCAATCGCATCGCGTCAGGGTCGAATGCCGGCGCATGGGCGGCGGTTTCGGCGGCAAGGAATCGCAGTCGGCGCTATGGGCGGCCGTCGCCGCGCTCGGCGCCGCGAAACTCAAGCGCCCGGTCAAGCTGCGCGCCGATCGCGATGACGACATGCTGGTGACCGGCAAGCGCCATTGCTTTTACTACGATTATGAATACGGCTACGACGAGACCGGCCGCATCCTGGCCGCCAGGGTCGAGATGGTCACGCGCGCCGGCTTTTCCGCCGACCTGTCCGGCCCGGTGGCGACGCGCGCGGTCTGCCATGTCGATAATGCCTACTACTTGGCGGACGCCGATATCGCCGCCTTCTCCGGCAAGACCAATACCCAGTCGAACACGGCGTTCCGCGGCTTCGGCGGACCGCAGGGTGCGCTCGCGACCGAATATGCGATCGACGACATCGCGCGCAATCTGGGCATCGATGCGCTCGACATCCGCAAGCGCAACCTGTACGGCCGCAATGATGACGAAGGCCGCAACGTCACGCCCTACGGCCAAAAAGTCCACGACAACATCCTCCACGAACTGATCGCCGATCTGGAAAGCGATAGCGGCTACCGTCAGCGCCGCGCCGCCGTACAGGCTTACAACGCAAGCAGCCTGGTATTGAAAAAAGGCCTCGCGCTGACGCCGGTCAAGTTCGGCATCGCATTCAACGTGACCCACCTGAACCAGGCCGGCGCGCTGGTGCATGTGTACCTCGATGGTTCGATCCTGGTCAACCACGGCGGCACTGAAATGGGCCAAGGCGTCAACACCAAGGTGATGCAGGTGGTTGCGCATGAACTGGGCGTTTCTCTGGACCGGGTGCGCGCCACCGCGGCCGATACCGGCAAGGTGGTCAACACCTCTGCGACGGCAGCCTCGACCGGCGCCGATTTGAACGGCAAGGCGGCGCAGGATGCCGCGCGGCAGATACGCGAACGCCTGGCGGCATTTGCGGCCGCCCAGTACGGCGGCAAGGCAGACGACGTATTGTTTGCGGCCGACCAGGTGCGCCTGAACGGTCAGACCTACTCCTTCGAATCGCTGGTGGCGCAAGCCTACTTGGCGCGCGTGCAATTGTGGTCGGACGGATTTTACGCGACACCCGGACTGCACTGGGATGCAGCCAGCATGAGCGGCCATCCGTTCATGTATTTCGCCTATGGCGCCGCAGTCTCCGAAGTGGCGGTCGATACGCTTACGGGGGAATGGAAATTGCTGCGCGCCGACTTGTTGTACGACGCCGGGCAATCGCTCAATCCGGCCATCGACATCGGTCAGGTCGAAGGCGGATTCATGCAAGGCATGGGCTGGCTGACGACGGAGCAATTGTGGTGGAACGCCGAGGGCAAATTGATGACGCATGCCCCTTCCACGTACAAGATTCCGGCGGTATCCGATTGTCCGGCCGACTTGCGCGTGCGGCTCTACCACAATCGCAATGCCGCCGACAGCATCCATCGCTCGAAAGCGGTGGGCGAACCGCCGCTGCTATTGTCGTTCTCGGTATTTTTTGCGATTCGCGACGCCATCGCCAGCGTCGGCGGCTACCGCATCAACCCGCCGCTGAACGCACCCGCGACTTGCGAGGAAATCCTCAATGCGGTCGATGCGGTTCGGGCCCTGGTGCAGGATTAATCATGCAGGAATGGTTGAACGCCCTCCTGGCGCAGACCGGCCGCGCCATCCTGGTGACCGTTGCGCGGGCCGAAGGCTCGGTGCCGCGCGAACCGGGAGCCAAAATGCTGGTGACGCCGGATGCGCAGTTCGACACCATCGGCGGCGGCCACCTCGAATTGTGCGCTTGCCGCTTTGCGCGTGAAATGCTGGCGGATGAAGGAGCGAGACCAAACCGGCTGGAACGATTTCCGCTCGGCCCGGCGCTGGGACAATGCTGCGGCGGCGTGGTGTGGCTGGCCTTCGAATGCGTCGAGACGGGTGCACATGATGCCTTCGCCGGACTGCGGCAACGCTGGCTGGCGGGTCAGGATAGCTGGCGAGTGCTGGCGCTCGATAGCGACATGCCATCCTTGATGTTTGCCGATCAAGCTGGGCCGATACAGTTTGATTTCGATCGTGCGCAGCCATGCCATCTGATGCATGATCGCAGGGGCCAATGCTGGCTGATCGATCCCTGCCTGCCGTACCGTCCGCATCTCTTCCTGTTCGGCGCAGGCCATGTCGGCGCAGCACTGGTGCGGGTATTGGCAGAACTGCCTTGCCGTGTCACCTGGGTCGATGAGCGGGAGCAGCAATTCCCGGTTTCGCTGCCCGGCAACGTGACGTTGGAGGCGACCGACACCCCGGAAGCGGTGATCGATGCCGCGCCGGCAGGGCCAAGTTTTCTGGTCATGACGCACAGCCATGCACTGGACCAACGCCTGGCCGAACACATCTTGCGCCGTGCCGATACCGCTTGGTTCGGCCTGATCGGGTCGCGCACCAAACGTATTCAATTCGAGCACCGCCTGCGCGCGCGCGGCATCGCCGAAGAACGCCTGGCCAAAATGGTCTGCCCGATCGGCATCGAAGGCATTGCAGGCAAGACGCCGGCCGTCATCGCCGTAGCGGTCGCAGCGCAATTAATTCAGGCGTGGGAAAAGCAGCAAGCTGCTGCAACCGCGCCTGAAGCCCATCCACGTCAAGAGAACATCCGATGAGTATCGAATCCGGCGGCTCGCAAGCCTACCGCGCCAGCCTGTTGCATTTCACCGATGACCCCGCATTGCATGAAGAAGCGCACCAATGGCATGAGGACGGCCTGTTGCTGGTCAAGGACGGCCATGTGCTCAAGGCCGGCGACTACGCGGCGTTGAAAGCGACTCTCCCCGCCGGCACGCCGTTGCACGACTACAGCGGCAAGATCATCATGCCCGGCTTCATCGATACGCATCTGCACTATCCGCAGACCGACATGATCGCGTCGCCGGCACCGGGTTTGCTGCCTTGGCTTGAGACCTATACCTTTCCAGCCGAACGGCAGTTTTCCGATCCGGAACACGCGGGCGAAGTGGCACGTTTTTTTATCGACGAACTGCTACGCTGCGGCACCACCACCGCGATGGTCTATTGCACCGTGCATGCGGCCTCGGCCGATGCATTTTTTTCCGAAAGCGAAGCGCGCAACCTGCGCATGGTCGCCGGCAAATGCATGATGGATCGCCACTGCCCGGAATTTCTGCGCGACACGGCAGAAAGCGGCGCGCGTGAAAGCGAAGCGTTGATCAGGAAATGGCACAAGCGCGGACGCCAACTGTACGCCATCACGCCGCGCTACGCCCCGACTTCCAGCCATGCGCAGTTGCAATTGGCCGGCGAATTGGCGCGCGCTTATCCTGACGTATTTATCCAAACCCACGTTGCGGAAAACGCCGATGAAGTGGCCTGGGTCAAGTCCCTGTTTCCGGATGCGCGCAGCTACCTCGATGTCTATGAACGCTACGGCCTAATGCGTGCGCGTGCGATGTATGCACACTGCATCTGGCTGGATGAGGCCGACCGCATGCGTATGCGCGAGACGCAATCGGCGGTGGCGGTGTGCCCGACTTCGAACTTGTTTCTCGGCAGCGGGTTGTTCGATTTCGCGCGCGCGGACGCGGTACGGATGATGCTGTCGCTGGCCACCGATGTTGGCGGCGGCACTTCTTTTTCGATGCTGCAGACCATGAATGAGGCATACAAGGTGGCGCGCATGGGCGGCACCTATTTGCCGGCACTGCGTATGTTTTACCTGGCGACGCTGGGCGCGGCGCGCAGCATGCAACAGGAAGGCGTGATCGGCAACTTTGCGGCCGGGACGGAAGCCGACTTCATCGTACTCGATCCCCTGGCGACACCGTTGCTGGCACGGCGCAGCGGCAGAGCCGACAGCCTGGAAGAATTATTGTTTGCATTGGCCTTGCTGGGAGATGACCGGGTGATTAGCGCGACTTATGCTGCGGGGCGGCAGGTGCATGGCGGGACGAGTTAAGGGACGTATGTAGAATGCTTGATTTTCGGATCGCGATATGAAAACAAACAGAATAAGAAAGCAGTCGCTATTGGTTGGCAGCTTGGCGTCGCTATTGCTCGGCTACCTCTCCGTGCCAAGCGCGGGGGCAGCGGATGTAGTTGATGTAGCAAAGCGTCCCGCCATTGAACAAAGTACGCCAACCGGAAGCGAGCCTTGTTCGCCGTCGGCGGCAGCAAAGGAGCTTTATCAGGTGCTCCAATTATCATTGGGCCGCGAGTTCGAAGTCTCGCAGCATATTGGAAGCCTGGAGGAAGACGTTCGCGAAAAAATCGCAAGCCTGCGCACGACCAGCCCGTCGGAACATCAAAACTATCTCAAGCGATTTCAAACCATTTCCGACCGCATTGATGCAGCGCGGCTGGATCGCACCACCCTCTGCCAGATCGAAGCAGCGTTCGGACCGATCGAGATGAATCGCTATCTTGCCGAAGCAAAAGCAGACGCGCACAAGCCGGCCGCCGATGAAAAATTCATTCAAGTCTTGAAATCGGCATTTGACAACATGTCTGCAACAATCAAGTCGGCGGCACTCGAGCTGGCGGACATACAGAGAAACTTTTCTTCCGCGCCCTCTGTCGACAGCGATACAAAAACCAACGCGCCGTCCGCGCCATTGGTTCAGGCCGACTCCATCGAACTTCAACGAGCGTGGTGCGATGGAAATCGCTCCAATGTGCCGGGCAAGGAAGGACTCGCAATACCCGCATTGAGAGCGAAAGGGTGTACGGCAATTATCCAGGCCAAGGACGAACCCATCAAGAGCCGCGCGATGGCCTACTACAAGCGCGGAGTTGCCTATAACGGAATGTTCGAAGACGCTCTTGCACTAGCCGATTTCAATGAAGCGGTCCGACTGGATCCTGCGAATCCCCAAGCGTTCTACGAGCGAGGTTTCATTCACCACAGGAATGACGAACAGGATCTCGCAATCGCCGACTTCACCAGCGCCATACATCTTGATCCCAAATATGCGAGCGCATATTACGGCCGCGGCGGTGCCTATACATCCAAGGGCTTGTATAAAAAAGCCATCGATGATTTCAATCGGGCGATCAAGCTGGAGCCGACCTTTGCCGACGCATTCAATGGTCGCGGCGTCGTTTACAGAAATATGCAGCAGGACCGGCGCGCTCAAGCGGATTTTGATCACGCCACTCGCCTTCAGAAGGAACGCGCCGCTGCCAAATGCGCCGAGCATAAGGCCAAAGCGGAGTCTTGTTGAGCTAGGGCAACCGCATCAAAATTTTCTGAATTTAAATCAATTTCCCGTGGCCATGGAGATGTAGGCGCATTGGGTTGGCCCAGGTGTTTCGGGTGAATGCTGGGTTGGTGAAGCGTTGGCCCAGCCGACGGCCCTGTGGTTGCGATGTCACGCGGTGAACGGTGCAATAGATAAAACCCATTGCACCCTACCAAGTACACCTTACCGCGTTTGTCTTGCGTGGCATGGCCCATCGTAGCGAAGTGTTTGTAATTCGACCATTCGATGACGTCGAACGGACGCTTGACTTGGCTGTACAGCGTGTTATAGGTGGCCTTGAGCGGCGCGCATACATAATGGGCTTGCTTGCCCACGATCGCCGCGGCACTCTCTTTCTGGTATCCCTTCGCATCGCGCGTGACGGTGCTGCCCCCCAACACCAACCCATCGATCAGTTCCGGAATCATCCAGCATCGAAAATATCCGGCTGATTGTGTCATGGGAAGGGGGGATGCCTTGCTCGACTTTAATAAATTGCCGTAGCCATTGCACGCGATGGCTCCCCCACTGCGTGATGGCCTACCTGTTGCGGATGAATGCTGGGCTGGTGCCCAGCCTACGGCCCTTTCTTGGGATCAACAAACTAACCGTTATCCAAATAATCGCTGTCTGAGTTTCATTCCAGCACCTTCAACCAGCTGTGTAACCTGGCTATAAAAGTCCTGTGCCTGCTGATTCAGCGGATATTTGCACACAACATCTATAAGCACAGTCCTGTCTTTTGCATCGGCAAACGTTTCCAATATTTCGCCGCTCTCTACAAATCTCAAATAGGTATTGAGCTTTTGTTGCAATAGCAAAAGGTGCTCATTATCACTCCCTACCCACTCAAGATGATCGGCGATAGTCAGCACAACTTCGCCAGTCACGTTATCTATTCCAATGGCATCAACTACGTTCGTTTGATCTATAGACATTCTAATTATCTCCTACGGCCTAACTATATTTACTGTGGTTGGAGGTATTTGAGTACCTCTTGGGAAGCCCGGCTTGCCATTACCAACAACTACGGCACCCGATTGCTGAATTTCGGGGAAGCCTACCGTCTGATTTTTAGTCAACGGCGCAGTAGCAGATGCTTTACACTCGGTGCAAACAATATTTCCATTTTCATCACGCCCCATCAAGTCAATGCGCGTTCGAACGCCACTTTGAGTTTTAACGGTAACTTGTTGCACAACACCGGATTGAGTCTGCTGGAGTTGCTCCATGACTTGCCGCTCGAATGCATCACCAGCAGCTTTGTTTACTTGCACTGTACTCCCTGCCCCACTCTTCGTTGCCGCACCTATTGTCCCGCCGCCGATACCGCCACCGCCACCGATACCTTCCAAAATCGGATTCTCCCAGGCATTCTTATTGAGCCCGGCTACAACAATCGACTCGTCGCTGGAAGTACCATTTGCTGAAGTGCCGCCAAAGTAACCACTGCAGGCGGCAGCAATCAATCCGCTCGGATCAGCCGCATTAATCGGATTATTGCCCACATATGCGTACAGATTCAAGTCATCCGCATACCCGATCGGATCTGTCTGCAAGAACCGCCCCAGCGCAGGCGAGTACATCCGCGCCTTGTAGTAATACAGATTCAATGGTCCCAGCAACTGCTGCCCGGTGTACCGGAACCGCGTTCCCGCAAGCTGATTCGGCTCACCGAAAGGTCCGTAGCTCAGGGTCGAACTTGACGTGCCCGCCGCGTCGGCGGTCGCGATCACGGAACCCTGATGATCGGCATACAACCAATTTTTATTGCCTGTCGTGCTGCCCTCATACCACACCAGCGGTTCGTCCATACCAGGACCATGCACGTAGCGGCGTAGCAGCGCGTTGCTGCTGTCGTATTCGGCCACCAGATCGGCACCGTCGTACAGCAATTTGGTCGTCACCCCGCCAATCGTCGTCGCGCGCATCCGGCCTATCGCATCGTAGGAAAGCGTGGCCGCAACCGTGCTGCTGTTGGCCGTCTTTAAGCGATTGTCCAGGTCATACACATAAGTCCATACGCCATCGCCGGACAGATTGGCGTTGCCGTCGTAGCTCATCGTGGTGCCGGCGACGGCAGCGTATTGGTTCAGACCGTTGGGGGTGTAGCCGACGGTGCCGTTACTGAAGCCCGTCCACTGATAGAGATTGTTGGTCGAGCTTTGGGTGCGGATTTTGCGCGCCTGGTCGCGCCCATAGCTGAACGTAACGTCTTGCGCGATGCCATTCAGATCCAGTCCAAGACTCGACAATACCGCCTGGGTGTCATAGCCATAGCTGGTCGTCGTGTTATTGCCCAGGCTGGTGGTGCTACGACGCGACATGTCGTCATAAGCAAAGTTGGTCACCAGGTTCGCCGCCCCATTCTCCTTGATGTTGAGGGGACGGTTGAGCGCATCGTAGGCGTAGGTGGCAAAGAAATTGTCCGGCCAGGTAATCCGGGTACGGTTGCCCGCCGGGTCGTATTGGTAGGACAGCGTCTTGCCGTCGGCAATGGTATTCAAGAGGTGCCCGGCATTGTCGTATTCGTAGCTCACCGCGGAACTGCCGTCGGCGTGATTGGCGGCGGTACGCCGGCCAAGCAGGTCATACTCGAATTTGACATTGCCGACGTTGCCGGGATAGATACGGTCTGTCAGGCGATTCAGATTGTCGTAGATGTTGGTGACAATTTGTCCGTTGCGCTTGGTCTCGGTAGAAAGATTGCCGTTATTGTCGTAGCCGAACTGCTCGAAATCCGTGGTCGACGATACCGTACCGTTGGCCTTGTCGGGGAAGCGCGTCTTGAACAAGCGATCGTGGCCGTCGTATTCATACGTGGTGAGGTTGCTGTTGGCATCTTTGAGCGTCAGCAACTTGCCATTGAACGTGTAGGTATAGGCAGAGGCAGTTTGAGCCAGCTCGGTTCCCACGGCCCGGCGTATGGCTTGCACGCTGCCGTCCGCGAAATAGTCGGTTTCGGTTACGCGATTGCCGCCGTCGGCAGCGGCGATGTTTTCCGTCACCTGCCTCAGACGGTCGAGGTCGTCATAAGCATAGTCGGTGACGGATACCGGCGCGGCCTGGTTCGGGCATGTCGCGTCGTCTGCGGTCGTGGCCGGCCCCCAGGCTTTGAGCAATTTGCCGGAGGGCGTATAGCTGCGGCAACTCACGGTCCATTGCGTGCCGTACTGTACGGCGGTGCGAACCAGGCGGCCGTCCTCGTCGTAAGCAAATTTACTCAGTTTTCCCAGTGCATTGGTGCTCTGTTTCACGCGCCGTTCCGGGTCAGGGACAAGGTCGAGTGTATCGGCGACGTCGCTGCGCGGCCCATCGGTATGGGTCAGATTGCCGATCGCGTCGTAGGTAAACGTGGTGACCAGGTTGAGCATGCCCGTGCCGGCGTCTACCGTGCTGGTTTGAGGCACGTATTTGTTTGCGGCGTCATAGCTGGTGCTATTCTTTACCGTGCGGCTGGCAGTGATCTTGCTGGTCTGCGCAGTGAGCAGATAGAAGCTTGGAAAACCCGCCGGCGCGTAAGCAGTGTATTCATAGGTGGTACTGGGCCGCACGCCGTTCGCATCCGGCGGGGCTGTGACGGTAAATGGATTGCCCTGGGCTGTGTAGGTGTAATTGGTGACCTGCGAACGCGGGTCAGTCATCGACTCAATCTTGTTGAATGCCGACTCGTAGGTGAAGTCGGTGCGCAGGATCGGATCCGTAGTCCCCGGCTTCGGAATCTGGCTCACGCTCTTGACGTTGTGCGTGCAGCGCTTGTCGGCAGAGGCGCAGGTAGCGTCGTCGAAGGTGTATTGCACCGCATTGCCCTCGGGGAGCACACTGCTGGTGAGGCGGCCGTGCGCATCATAGGTATTGGTCGTCACGCGGCCCAGCGGATTGATGGCGCGTGTAACCCGGCCTGCGCCATCGAGATAGGAGACATTGCTGGTGTTGCCGGGACCGACTTCTTCGGAGCGGGAACCGGCAAAGTAATAGGTATAGAGCTTGCCGTTGGCGTTGGTCTGGGTCTGCACCCGTCCCAGGCTGTCATAGGTATTGGTGAAGAACGCCACCGTCGGATTGCTCGGATAGAACAGCTTGAACATGCGACCCGGCTGATCGTATTGAAACGTGGTGATCTTGGCCGCCGCATCGGTGAAGCTGGTCAGGTCGCCGGTGACGGGATCGTAGCCGTAACTGACCGCGCGGCCATTGCCGTCGCCGACCTGGGTGATCTTGCCCGATGTGGACGTGATGGACAGGGTGCGCCCAAGGCTGTTCTGGACTTGAATGAGATCGTTGCCGGTGTAAGAGAAATTCACTTGCATGCCGCTCGGATGGACGTAGCTGGCAATCTTGCCCGCCGCGTTGAAATTCATCTTGACCCGCTGCGCCGTCTCTTGCGTATAGGTGTTGTCGGCATTCTTGATCAGCCGCGCAGAGTTGCCGGGCGGCGGGTTGTAGGTCCCATCCGGCAATTTGACGAACACGCCGCCATTGAGTCCCTGGCGCACGATCACGGTGTTGTCGAGCATCTGGTCGCCGAACCAGCGCTGGCCCAAAGTCGCGATGACCAGCTTGTCGATCGGTTTGGCGGCGTCCGTCAGCAGATCGATGGAAACCATTTTCTCGACGAGAGCAGCTACCGCGTCCAGTGCCGAATCCTCTCCCATGCCCTGGAAGCCGTCCGATCCGACCGCGGCCGACACCGCGAAGTTATGCGTCCAGCCTTTGCCCAAAGGGCCACCTTGCAGGCGCTGCCCAGAGCTATACAATTTCTGGAAACTCAGGCTGAGCGGGAACTCGCCGACGCCGACACTGATGTCATTGCGGTCGTAGAGATAATTCCCCTTGGTCATATCGATCGGGTCACCAAAGATTTTGCCGGTAGACTGAGTCAGTGAGCCAAAGGAACTCAGCATATTGCCGAGCGCTGCCGTCGTATAGACCGGAGCGGATTGCGTTTGCGAGGCAAAGCCGCCGGCAAAGCCGCCGCCGATGATGGCGCCGATCGAGTTGCCGTTGATATCGAAATATCCGGCACCCGACCATGCGTTTTCCGTAATATTGCAACGCGTTGGCAAGACGAAGCGACGGCCAGGGATGCTCGTTGCGCTCTGGAAGGCGGCTAGTTGCGCCGACGAGCAAGACACCATGCTTGGCTGCACGGTACTTGTATAGTTTGCCCCGCTCGCGTCGAATATCTTGTCGTTATTGGCGGCGGCAATATCGATCAGCTTTACCGTCGAGACAGCGCTGATACCGGCCGTCTGCTGCACTGCAGTCGATTCAAAAATACTCGAATGCATCGCATTGTTGAAGAAGACCGCGTTTACCTTTGCGGCATCTCCCGATCTGCTGACGATGCTGACCAGATTCCCGGGAAGATCGACGTAGGGCGATTTGTCGAAGCCTGCAATGCCGACCTGATGATGAAACAGGGTGTTTGTGTTGGCAATGCGATCGCTGATGGAGTCAGATAAATACACCTGGGCGAGCCAGTTCGCCGACAACATAGCCAGGCTGGATCCCAGGACCGATTCAGACGTATCGCTGCTGCCGGCCGCCTTGGCTGCATCGAGCCGGTCGCGGTGGTATTCCACCAGGCCTCTGCCCGCAGGCCCCCAACCGTTACCGATCAAATAGGTGCCGCCCGCCTTGATCGTCTGCGTTAAGGTCTGATTGGCCGCTGTCATGGCATAGGCGCCATGCGTAATGGCAAGGTCAACGGACCCGGTGGTCCCGGCCGTCACGGCCGTGCCGGTTGCCTGTACCACGCCGTCCAGGGATAGCACGGGCTGGCTGGACGCGTTGTAGGTAATCGTCAATCGCTTGCCGTAAATGGCATCCGAGGTGTAGGTGCGATCGATGCCGGCATACTGTACCCGCAACGTGGGGCTATAGCTGGCAGGAATGTCAGCCCAATCTGTCGGCGCTACTGCGGTGTTCTGATACGGCAGTGTTATCTGCCGCAGACTGCCGCCGCTGTACGGCGCGATCGACATGCCGCCCACCACATCGTCCAGCAAGGCAGCCGGCTTGTTGGTTCGCAAATACGACGCAAGATTGTTGGCGTAAGTGGTCAGCGTGTTTCGTATGCCGTTGCGGTTGATCCCTTGCACGTAGTCCGACGTGATGGTTGCGCCCGACCGTGCGGCCGCGAGGTGGCTTGCAGCGTTGTAGCCGCTTGCGGCGGCAAGATCGATGGCCGGCTTGAAAGTATGCGGTTTAAAACTGGGATCGAATACGTAGTTGACGCCGCCGATATTCACTTTGACCCAAACGTGGTCAACCGACAAACTCACAAGTCCCGCGACGCCACCAGGGCAATTGACGCTTGCATTCACCTGGACATTTGAATAGGGGATCTGGCCCTGATTCAGCAAATTCACTACCGCGCAGACGTTAGTAGTATCAACTCCCAGCCAATCCTGAATCTGCGAAGCGGTTAAATTGATGCTTCCCTTCACAAAGGTCGCCGTGTAGCCCGACTCGCGTAACAATGCAACCATCAGCGAAGCCTGGTCGAATGCCGTACCTTGGTGATCCAGCACCGTCCCTAACGCGCCCTTTTGCGTTCCCCAGATTGGGTAGTATTCGATATTGTTCCTGACGTATTCATAGATGAGGTCGGGATCCTTGCGCAGCGCGCGCGCCAGTTCGGAGATCGACGCCGGAGCGGACGGCGTGGCATCGGCCTGCACCGCAGCACCGACGGCGGCCTTGGCGCCGCGGTTCAAGTCTTTCGCAAGCGGCCGGGATGTCACAATTTTCTCAGCCTCTTCCGGCGTCACCGGCCGGCCGAATTTGACCAGGCCATACCCTGGCCCGCGCGGTCCGGAGATCATCTCCGGTTCATCCACGAACTTGACGGTGCCGGCGGCGCTCGACGCTCCGGCCAACACTGCGAGAATGCTGAATCCAGCTAACCGTCCCCAACTGCACATTTTTAGAAACATGTTTATCTCCCTAACACCAATCCACGCCAATATTTTTTATTTGCCGCCAATACCTGACGATTGACTCTCAAAGTCGAAGCAATGCAGCCGCATTAGTCCCGCTCAATCCAATAGAAATTCGAGAATCGGAATGATGTTGAACGAGCTGCTCGTTTTCGCTGCTGAAGGGGCACTACTGCCCGCACTATTGATTGCCGTGACCGAGCATGCGTAAGTCACACCGGAAGTCAGTCCCGACACCACAATCGGTGAACCGGTCCCGCTTCCGGAACGCGTAACTTGGCCGGCCGCCGTGCAGCTTGCAAGGTAGGAAGTCGCCGTCCCGCCGCCAGTAGCGGGAGTGAAGCGAATCGTGGCATTTCCATTGCTGACTGTCACGAAATTCACGGTTGGCGCATTGGGCGGCGCAACGGGACAGGCCAGCGTATTGAAGGTTTTATCGCTGCCATTGGTAGTCCCGACACTATTCACAGCCTTGACCCTGAAATGGTAAGTGGAATTGCAAGCCAATCCGGAGACCGTCAAAGCGACGGTGCTGCCGGCACTGGCGGCCACCGATGCCGGACTTGCGGCAGCGTTCGTGCCATAGGCTACAGTGAGGCCATAATCAAATGTCACCGTAGTATTGGCGCCGTTGGCGTTCACATTGCCGTTGAGCGTCGCACCTGTTGCGGTGATATCGGTTGCCGCACTGGTAGCCGCAGTTGGCGGCGCCACGGTCTGGCCCGCAACCCGGGAAACCGAGAGCCGATTTCCGGCCGCATCGTAGTTATAGGTGATGGTGCCGATGGATGGATAACTCACCGATTTAAGGCGATTCAGGCTATCGTAAGTGTAGGTAACTGTATCGGCCCAGCTGCTCGCACATATGATCGCCAATGCGAGCGGCAATTGCTTAATATTGATCGTCTTCATTCGGTTTGCCATCCCCCGGTTAATGATTTGTCTTGTATTCCGCAACTTCTTTTCGGCCCTACCCATCATCCCGTCGCTGCTCAGGTCGTCCGGTGTCGTACAGCGGGCAACAAGAATGTCGCCACTCGCATGAGCAGGCAAGACATCATGCCGAAAGCACTAATTCAAACGAACTACGCTCCCCACCCTTCCTGTACTGAATCTTAATCGCAGCGGATTAGAATTTGTTTGCGAATATGCTCCTTAAAGTTCGCTGCGCTAGAAAGCGTTTCTATTACCAAGCAAAATTAGGAAGCCGCTAATTTATAGAATCCGTACGAAGCGATCAGCACTATGCCTCCTCGCTTGATCTTACGGAGCCAACCTTACGCCGTTTCCACATATATGAAATTGACGACTTCTCTGTCTCTGTAAATTGCGCAACGGCCGCTCCTCAGTACGAAGAGGATCACGTTCACCATTTTTTTCGATAAACACCGACCTAAATGCTGTGCATTCCGCGTTGAGTCTGATATCGATTGCGTAGTTCGTGGACGCGGCACTGCATACGGGATGGATTCCGTTGACGGTACCCATGACCGCGAAGGCGATGTCAGGATTCGCCGTGCCGCCGTTGCCAACTTGGGGGATACGTGACCACGCACAAACTCAAATCTATTCCGCTGATCACCACAAACAAGACTGGACGAGAGTTTTTTCCAAAAACAAATAAAAATCCCTTAAATATTGGAAATTAATTCTCCGAAAAGATGGTTAATATTACTCATCAAACGATAAATAAGATCGCACATTCGGCCGACATGGCGAGTACTGATTTCTGCGCGAGGCCTAAGTACCATTTTCTGAGTAAGGACCGTTATAGCCGGTTGGAGCAATTTCAATGCGCGTTACTAAATACCGCTCAAACAACTGGCAAGTCAGTGATTTTTGGATGAACGATCCCGGTACAACATGTCCGGCGTCAACCTCATGGCAATTCTTGACCAGCCTCTACTTTCTTCGCATTGACGGATAGGCGAGGCCTCAACGTTTGTTATGAGGGAGGAGTGATAATGGGCGATGCCTGATGTTAGGCGTCCCCTTGATTGAAGGGTTAGGGCGCATTGGGAAGGTGAGGAATTGGTTCCTACAATCTTTCATGCTTCGCTGCTTGACGTGGTGCATGCTGCAATCCTTGGAACTCCGTTCGATGATTGAAGAAAGAGATGAGGTGACTATGAAAATCGTTAAAGATCGTGTCTTGACGATACTCGTGGCTGGGGTGTTGACGGCAAGTGGAAACGGTGCGTTTGCTCAGGCGGTAGGCTCCGTGGGTGTACGAACCATTAAGAGCTACTGGATTGAAAGCGGAGCGTATTTGACTGTGACCCCTACGACGCCGTTTGACAATCCTACCGGATGCTCTCAAAGCAGTCTGGCGATTATTCCCGCGACGCACCCGGCATACAAGCAATTGCTGGCGGCCGTCATCCACGCCATGGCGACGAACACTCCAATATCCGCATGGACTAGCGGATGCTATTCAGCTTGGAGCCAGACCTATCCATCGCTCTATTCGCTTGGAGTCGGACAATAGATTTTAATTTTTCTCCCGGGGAAGGCTCCTGGGCTGCGTCCTAACGTTTCCCTCGGGGGGCTGACAGCCGGCTTTGCCATCTGCAAGCTTCTCCTCGTTTCAAACGTTAGGCCCACTTCAATTCACACCAGGTTTGGAGGATATAAAAATGTCAGTTCCCTGCGATTCACAGATTTCTTAGAGGAGAAATTCATGACTTCATTTCTTTTTCGTTCCAGTGTCAAACGTCTTTTGCTTGTTTGTATGGCGGCACTCCCATTGCACAGCAATGCCACTCCAGGGTCCGTAAAGGGCCAGGTAGAGTTCGTCCGAACGCACGATGCCGCGCAATTTCCCGAATGGGCGCCACCCAAGTTTTGGTTTTCACTGAAAGGCGTGACGCAAGCCGGCGGTTGTACCAAGTGGTACAACTCCATCCTTTTTGTTATGAACGACAAGCCGTCCCTCAGTATGGTTCTTGCTGCGCAGGCGAGCGGCCAGGAAATCGCCGTGATATACGATGACTCGCGGATGTCCAATGGCTTGTGCGCGGCAAGCTACATTACGATCGGTAATCCAGCACCTCTGTACTAGCGCCTGTTATGAACTCAAATAGACTCTAAGGATTGTGAGGACCACTCCTTTAAAGATGCCTTTTATAGAGCGACGGCAATAGTACGGTACTGAAGAAGCAGGTTGGCATCCTTGTGGTACAGGAGAGCGGCGTAATTTTGTCGATTTGATTGAAATACTCAACGTTCGTCAATTTAACTTTGAGAAATCCAGGAAATCACGCGCTTGTCCGGCATAGCCCTAACCCTCTCATCAAGGGAACGTCTTACAGCCAGTTTCGCCGTCTGTAAGACACCCATCATGCCAAACGTTAGGCACCCTTCTCAACTCGCAACATAGGGAGATCATTCTCATGAAACTTCAGAAACTTCTCGCACTTCTGACCGGCCTCAGCACGGCACTATCAAGCTTTGCAGGCACGCAATCCGGGCAGGTTACCAAGATATACGTTCGTGCGAGCGACGGAATTAATGCCGTTTATTTATCGGGGCCCGCGGTAGGCCGGCCAGCCTGCGCCACTTTTCCATACTGGATCATCAAGGATGAAAACTCAACGGCGGGAAAGAAGCAACTCGCCTTGCTAGTGGCCGCCCAAGCCACCGGACAAACGATCTCGATTGAAGGCGCAGGAGTCTGTACTCGCTGGCCCGACGGCGAAGACATCTTGGGCGTCTCTACACAATGATGGAAAAGCCGGCGTTCGTCCCCGGGGTGCCAACCTTCCCTCAAGCAGCCCCGCTTGAAAGCTGGCCGCTCAAGTCAAACCTTGGGCAGAGGGTACTATTCGCATGGCGCTCCTGCTCTCATTCTCAATAGCTGCATCGGCCCGGAGAAACCTCATGACAAGCTCACACAATCGTCGCAAGCCAATCGTTCAACTCACCAAATTGCTAAGCGCCGCAATCAAGGTGGTAGCGCTACTCGCGGCCTGTGGCAGCGCCCATGCCGTGGGCAACGTACAAGGCGGGACTGTCATCAATGTTGACGCACGAGCAGACGGAAAATTTTTGATCACATTCTCTCAAAGCACTACAACGCCTCCTTCCTGCGTGGCCGTTTCCAACCGTATGAGTGGCGACGCGAACACGGCCGGCGGCAGAGCTGTGCTCGCTGCTGCAATGCTCGCCCTTAGTACGGGGAACCCAATCGACCTGGCTCAGGGTACGGGAGCATGCGGTGAATACCCCGGCATCGAATCGATCATCATCCTTGCGCAAAAACGCTGAGCCTAAACCTTTTCATCGAGCAGACATCCATGCTCCCCCTTAACCCAACCACCCTCACACTATGAAACCATCATCCGTCTTATTCACAGCCTTCCTGCTAACTTCTGCCCTCTCCGGCCAAGCGCTGGCCGCTCAGGCAGATATTGGTCCCGTTTATATTGAAAGCGTTTCCGTTGTCGCGTTGACTTCAGGAGGTCATTCTTCCGGGAATCTGGAAGCAAAGATCAAGGGCGGCTTTACGGTTCCATCGAGCGTCAACTGCAATAACACCTACATCACAACACTGAAGAGCGTCGATGCCGACAAGAGGCTCTTCGGGCTGCTTACAATGGCCCAAACAACGGGACAACCCGTCATGATGAGAATTACAGACGACCCGACTTACACCGCGTTCAACGGTCGCTGCAGTCTGGTTTGGGCCACCATCTCTCAGTAATTCGGCGCGCTGCACTGAGCAGTCTCTCGTTCGATTCGATAGGCGCGGCAAGGTCTGTGCAAGCAACACCGTATCGGGTTCATACTCGCGGCCTCAGACGAACGCAACGAAGATCTCTGCTTCGAGCGGGCCGGCGCGTAGTGCTGCACGCCGACGGCTATGCCGCCTACGAGTGCTACGCCGAAAGACGGGGATCGCACATGCGCAATGCTGAGCACATTACTGGCGCAGGAACGCTTGTTGGCCCGCCCGGTCAGACCAGCTCAAACGCCGCAATTCGCATCAATAGTTCCCATAAACCCACCGAAGTTCATTCGCCTTCGACAAATCAATCGGCGAGATCATGTCCCGTTCCAGCGGCACTGGACCATGCTCGTATTTTTCGATGGTCTTGGCGTATGGTTTCCAGTCAAGCTGTCCCAGCTTTTTCAAGGTCCCCAGGTGCACGCCCGTGGCATCGAAATACGCTTTGTACAGCAACTCGGAGCAGTAAATGAAATCGTCGTCCAGGCGGTATCGGAAATCATACGGACGACCCAGGTATTTTTTACTCGCTTCGATCATCGGGTCGATATTCCTGCGGAACTCGGGTTTCAATTGATAGACGTCGAAATTACGTCCTCTGCCGCGAAGTATCCATAGATACAAGGGTGTGTCGCGCACTGTAGTGATAGCTTCCCTGACGTACCATGCACCGTCCTTGTCGATCACCAGGCCGACGTGCGAATACTTTGAGTTCGTCGCGCCTTCAATCGCCTCGACCAGATCGATGCGGGGCAGTGATTGGAAAATGAAATCGCCTTTGGCCGGGCTGTATCTTGCGTAAGTAATGATAGGCGGCGGGTATGTAAGCATAGAAGATGATGCCGAGGAAGATCGAGAGCAGTACCGCCAGCCGCCACTTGCCGGCCTTGCTTGCCGGGGTTAATCGCACAACGTTACACCTCACTTTGCCCCATCCTCGAACCATGCGCCGATGATTGCCCGCTCCGCATCGCTCATATGCGTCAGGTTCCCGATCGGCATTGCCTTCAGCCGCACCGCTTGCTGATAGACCTTGGCGCCATGTTGACGGATCAGTTCCGGCGTGTGCAGCATGATGCCGCCCGGTGCGGCGGCGAAACCAGGCTGCGTCGGTTGCACTGAATGACAGGATACGCAGCGTTGCGCAACAACCGCCTGCACGGTCCCGAATCCGCTCGCCGTATTTTGCGCGACCGTACCGGCAGAGTTCCCCGTCTTGTCCGGCGACTGCGGCGCGATCGCAAACGCCAGCAACACCAGCAAGGCCAGTCCCGCTGCCGGATAAGCCCAGACCACACGCCCTTTGTGCCTCAAATTGAAAAAATGCCGGATCAGCACACCGGCCGCCATGATCGCCGCCAGCACCAGCCAGTTGTATGGGTGGCTATAGGTCATCGCATAGTGATTGCTGATCATGATGAACAGCAGCGGCAGCGTGAAATAATTATTGTGCACGCTGCGTTGCTTGCCACGTTTGCCATGCATGGGATCCGGCGTCTGACCTTGCCGCATCGCGGCCACCAATCTCTTCTGGGCCGGAATAATCACCATCAGTACATTGCCGGCCATGATGGTGCCGATCATGGCCCCGACGTGGATGTACGCGGCACGGCCGCTAAGGAATCTCGACAGGACGAATGCCACGGCCACGGTCAGCAGAAATATGACCAGGCCGAACAGGCCGTCGCGCTGGCCAAGCGGCGAGCGGCATAGCGCGTCATACACCGCCCAGCCGGCAACCAAAGTGCCCAGGCCAATTGCGATCGCCTGCCATGGGGCCAGATCCGCCACCGACCTGTCGATCATCAGGGCCGTCGCATTGCAGTAATAGACGATCAGCAGCAGCGCAAAACCGGACAGCCATGTGGTATAAGCCTCCCACTTGAACCAGTGCAGTTCTTCCGGCAATTGCTGCGGCGCGACCAGGTATTTTTGCGGATTGTAGAAGCCGCCGCCATGCACCGCCCACAACTCGCCGGACACACCTTTTTTATCCAGCTCGGAACCCGGCTTGGGCGGTTTGATCGTATTGTCGAGCCAGACAAAATAAAAGGAAGCGCCGATCCAGGCAATGCCGGTGATCAGGTGCAGCCAGCGCACCAGCAGGTTGAGCCATTCGAGGCCGTAGGCCGATAAATATGCTTCCATTATTCCTCATGAATAAAACCCGCCCGATGCCAAAAGAAGGAGCGCAGCGGCGTCAAGATAATCCGGCTCAACGCGCAATTGAATGAATATCCAGTATATTTAACATAAGCATTGGCGTATATCGATTTTCTCTTTCGCCACGATAATCCGAACGCATACCGGCACGCATCTCGAACCATGATCGACCCATACAAGAACTATCCGCGCGACATGACCGGCTATGGCCGCACGCCGCCGCACGCGCAATGGCCGGACGATGCGCGCATCGCGCTGCAGTTCGTGCTGAACTACGAAGAGGGCGGAGAAAACTCGGTGCTGCACGGCGACCCGGCATCCGAAACATTCCTGTCCGAAATCATCGGCGCGCAAGCTTTCCCGATGCGTCACATGAGCATGGAATCGCTGTACGAATACGGTTCGCGCGCCGGCCTTTGGCGCGTGCTGCGCCTGTTCGACGAACGCAAGCTGCCGCTGACCATTTTCGGTGTGGCGATGGCCTTGAAGCGCAATCCGGAAGCAGTCGCCGCCTTCCTGCAACATGGCCACGAAATCGCCTGCCATGGCCTACGCTGGATCAGCTACCAGCACATGGACGAAACCACCGAGCGCGCCCATATGGAGCAGGCGGTGCAGATCATCCGCGAACTGACCGGCAGCCCGCCGCTCGGCTGGTACACCGGCCGCGATTCGCCCAATACGCGCCGGCTCGTGGTCGAGCATGGCGGCTTTGCTTACGATGCCGATTACTATGGTGACGATTTGCCGTTCTGGCAGCGAGTGGAAATCACCGGCCCGGACGGCCAACCCTGTATCAAACCGCATCTGGTCGTGCCCTACACGCTCGATACCAATGACATGCGTTTCGCCTCGATGCAGGGTTTTAATTCAGGCATCCAGTTTTTCGATTACCTGAAGGATGCCTTCGACGTGCTGTACCGGGAAGGCGATCCCGCCGGCTTGAATCGTCCGAAGATGCTGTCCATCGGCTTGCATTGCCGGCTGATCGGACGGCCGGCGCGGGCGGCGGCGCTGGAGCGTTTCCTGGATTATGCGCAATCGCATGACAAGGTATGGATTACGCGCCGCATCGACATTGCCGAACATTGGCGCACGGTTCATCCTTTTCCAAACTGAATCCATGACCATCACTCTCGATGAATTGAATCAATGCGATGCATGCGCTTTCACCGCCGCGCTGCACGGCATTTATGAACACTCCCCCTGGATCGCGGCGCGGGTTGCGCCGCAGCGGCCGTTTGCCAGCCTTGCGGCCTTGAAGCTGGCGCTGCAGCAGGCCGTCTCATCGGCCACCGAAGCGGAACAGATCGGGCTGATCCGCGCACATCCGGAACTGGCAGGCAAGGCCGCGATCGCCGGTGAATTGACTAGGGAGTCGAGCGGCGAGCAGGCGCGCGCCGGACTCAACAATTGCAGCCCGCAGGAATTTGCCAACCTGCAAAAATTGAATGCGGAGTACAACAGCAAGTTCGGCTTTCCCTTCATCCTCGCGGTCAAGGGACCGGATGGACGAGGTCTGTCGCGGCAGGCGATCATCGATACCTTCGCGCGCCGCCTGAAGAATCAGCGCGACGACGAGAAGATGGAGAACCTGCGCCAGATCGGACGCATCGCCGAATTGCGCCTGAACGATTTGCTCGCCGTCACGCCGCATTTCGGCAATACCATTCTGACCCAGGCCGGCATCCTCGGCGCCTGGAGCGATACCGACAGCGGCCTGACCTGCACCTACCTGAGCGAGGCTCACCGCGAGACCGCCGCGCAATTGGCGCAGTGGATGCAGGATGCCGGCATGCAGGTGCACATCGATGCGGTCGGCAATGTGGTGGGACGTTATTTGTCCGACGCTCCCGGCGCGAAAACCCTGCTCACAGGATCGCATTACGACACCGTGCGCAACGGCGGAAAATACGACGGGCGGGCTGGCATCCTGCTGCCGATTGCCATAGTGGGCTACCTGCACAGGCGCGCGGAAAAACTGCCCTTTCATCTTGAAGTCATCGCCTTTGCCGAAGAGGAAGGCGTGCGTTTCGGCAGCGCGTTCCTCGGCAGCAGCGCGTCCATCGGCCAGTTCGACATGAATCTGCTCGATCGCATCGACGCAAACGGGACGAGCATGCGTCAAGCCTTGCTGAAGGCGGGACATGCACCGGCCGACATCGCGGCATGCGGGCACAACCCGGCAGATCTGCTCGGCTTTGTCGAAGTGCATATCGAACAGGGGCCGGTCCTGTTGCAGCGCGACCTGCCGGTCGGCATCGTGACTTCGATCGCCGGCAGCCGCCGCTATCTGATCGAGTTACGCGGCACGGCCGGCCATGCCGGCACCACGCCGATGAACATGCGCAAGGATGCCGCCGCAGCGGCGGCCGAAATCATCCTGTATGTAGAACAACGCTGCGCGCAAGTGCCGGGATTGGTCGGCACGGTCGGCCAGTTGCAGGTGCCGCAAGGCTCGGTAAACGTCATCCCCGGCCGCTGCTGCCTGTCGCTCGACATCCGCGCTCCCGGCGATTCCGAGCGCGATGCCGCAGTGGACGACGTATTGCGCGAACTCGACGCGATCTGCGCGCGCCGTTGTATCGAATACACGCTCGAATCAATCGAGAATGCACCGGCCGCGCCCTGCGCTTCCTGGCTGATGCAGCAACTGGCGGCGGCGACCGAACGCCAGGGCGTACCGGCGTTCACCCTTCCCTCCGGCGCCGGCCATGATGCGATGGCGCTGGCAAAAATCACCGACGTGGCGATGCTGTTCATACGTTGCGGCAATGGCGGCATCAGCCACAATCCGCTGGAAACCATGACGGCCGACGATGCGGAATTAGCGGCCGTCATATTCTTGGATTTTTTACGACATTTCGGACCCACGGCCAAAGGAAACCAGTAGTCCGTCAACCTTCAATTTTCGTATAGATATCAAGAGCCGGATCAGTTATTCGAAACAGATGCTGCCGCTCAACGATGCAGACTTGAGCGCGCTCATCGTCGCCGAATTGGCCACCGGCGGTCCGGGTGCCAATACCTTCGATGAGGCGGCTCTGCAGGTCATCGCGCACTCAGGGCAGAGCAATCTGCGCTCGTGCCGCAACCTTTGCTATGCAATCGATTTCCTCGAGATATCGCCGCATCGACAGATCGCAATGCTGGTTCTTGTTACAAACCGGTATCCGCGTGGGGACAAAAGTCCGTCGCCACCTTACACGGCCTCTTCTTCCTGCTCCTTACTGCAACCAAAACTCGACGGTTTCAGAGGAGAGTAGTTGAAGCGAGGGTGAGGGTTATTGGGGGCGGACGATCATTGCGCAGCCGGCGCGACGGTCTTCGATGCAGTCTTCCTTGGAGCTTTTGATCAATTCCGCGATTTCCGGCGTATCCGGAAATGCTTGCAGTACCGTGGAAATGCACGAGAAAGACTTTGTGCTGATGCGGTTGGCGATTTCGATCGAAAAATAACCAATGTCACGGGAATCGGAGTCGTAATGCTTCGCCAGTTTGGTGAGAATGGCGCAGTAGCGGTCTTTTCGCTCCGGATGCGCCAGCAATGTTCGCCGCAACTCCTTGTTCGCTTTTGCATAAGGATCGCCGGTGACCGGCGAGGTCCGGGCGAGACTGTTGGGCCGGTACAAGTGGAGCAGTACGTCCATGGAGCGGCTAATGTCCTTGAATGCCAGACAGTCTTTGCTAACACACCCGTTCGCAGACAATTTATTCAATGCATTTTCAATGGCGGCATCGTTAGCAGGCTCGTTCAGCACACCGGCATAGGGATCAGCGGCTTGTTGGCTGCATACCGCCGTTGCCCAGCAAGCGAGCATGATGCCAGCAATTGAAATGAATCGTCGCTTAATGGACACGGCCATCTCCGGGTGCCTTATAGAATTTGAAAACTTTGGGCGGTATCCCGGATATAGAGATAGGTGTAAAAGAGATTGCCCAGCTTGGCCGGTAGGTTTTGCCCTTGACACCTTCAGTGGATTCCAGTCCCCCGCTTACGTCCATGCCTTTGATCGACCCTCCCTCGTGCGGCATGGCATTGGGCGAATAAAAATGTGTTGCACCTTGGCTGATATCCGGCTCTGTTCCTTCCAGAATAGCTTTCGCCAATGCCAATTCCTGGGCTTGGTGAGTACTGCGATGCGCAAAGCCATGCCACGCAGCGCGCACTCTCGTTACGTTGTTCCTCTTCATGCGATTGACGATCGTAAATCCCACTGCTGTTTGCGCAATGGTTCCCGCGCCTCTTGCCTCCGCATGCATGACAGCGGCAAGGTCGTTGATGTTCTGGGTTGTTGCCAAGGAGGTGTTCGATGTGGGAGGAGCCATGGTGTCCTTTTGGAATAGATGAACTGCGGATGGATGTGAGAGTAATGCAATCAGCACTGAGCGGGAACGGGAATTATGATAACTCGGAAAAAACGTGTCAAATATGTCAACAGACCTGGGGTGATAAAGTGGAACATGGACAGCGGCACATGCTTTAAGGTAAAAATCGAGCGGTTTGGCCTAGAGCATTTTTAGCCTGACCGTACGGGCCAATCTCAGGCCTCCGGTGCTCAGCGTACGCCTGTACGCGTCCGCTCCTCGGCCTGACCTTGACTCCGCACGGTCAGGCTAAAAATACTCTAGCAGCCTGTCGGACTGTCACCCATTGCGGAAAATCGGCGTGGAAAGATCCGCTTAACGTGAAAGTCGCGTAGCGGCTCACTTTGCTCCCCTGCGGGAGCTGTCTCTTGATCACAATTCAGCCGCCAATTGCTGACTGAATTGGTAACCTTGGACACGCTCTTGCAAACGAAACCAGCATGCCACATCGTGCTCCAACTTGGCCGGCCAGTACGCTTGGTATCAACAACTCCTCCCAGTTTCGCCAATGCCAAATAAGCCCAGTCAGCCGCAGGAGGTGAGGATGGCAGTGGACAATGCTCCGTGGATACCCATAGGATTTTCCATTCGTCTTCGCTGAGCCCCGCGTTGCATTTCTTGGCTTGTAGACTGGCCGGCATATCATGGCTTTCCTGGAGTTGCAGCAACCGCACGGCGAGAAATGCCGTAATGGCCAACATGCGTTCCAGATTCTCCGGACTTGCTTGCCGGACCATCGCTGCAAATCCACCTTCCCTGATTGCCTCCGGTTTCACCTCTTCATTGTGCACCAATCGATATCCGCCCAATAACGCCGCCTCGTTCCCTGCGCAGCACTTCGACAACAAACTCCCTAGTTGGCTTGCCCTCCGTGCTCCTATATCCACCAGACGCTTGATCATCGATTTGCTAGGCAATCCTCCTTTCGCATGCCCGCTGAACGATTCTGGCTTGCAAGCTAGAACGCTCACCGCAAGTAAGTGAGGGGAAATTATGGCGCTTCCATGCATCTGAGCAACATTTTCGCCATGGCTGCTAGAGCAGCAATTCACAGACAAAATATCCATTTAACAACTTCCATCCGGCTTTACGCACCTTTATTTTTGTAAAAGTCTGTATCGCCTTGCCGACTTTCCGATGAACGGGGCTATATTGCTACTCATACCGTTGCAATCAAACCTGATGCAAGGCCTGAAGGAGTCGATCATGTTGAACAAAAAATGGATGGCGGTCGCAATTCTGTCCACCGCTGCAATTTCAAGCACCGCAATGGCTGACGACCGGACCGCCAACACACTGCTCGGCGCAATCGTCGGCGGCGCAATCGGCCACGGCGTCGGCGGCCGCGACGGCGCGATTGTCGGCGGCGTCCTCGGCGCCGCCATCGGCAACAATGCGGGCAGCAACTACGGAGAAACGCGCTATTACAACAGCCAGCCGCAAGTGTATTATTCCGCACCGCCGGCCTATTATCCGCCCCCGGCCCGGGTGTATTACCAGCCTGCTCCAACCACCGTGTACGTCGAACCGTCCTATGGCTATGTCGAACGGCACCGGCATCATCGCCATCGTGAATATCACGAATATCGCTATTGACCCCCGGTTCCGTGGCTAGATTCGGCAGCTAGAGCAATCAACAAAAAAGCCGGCGCAACGCGCCGGCTTTTTTCGTTAGTCGATCTGATCCTGCCCCAGCGTCAGATTCCCGGTTGCCACATCCTTGATGAAGTTGATGACTTCAAAATTCGGCAGATTCGCGCTGAACACCACACGATACTTGGCGGTGTTCGATGCCGGCACATAGCCGATCGCCGTCTCAATCTGCGACGAGGTATAGCTCAACATCTGTTGCGCACCGATCGTCCCGAGATTGGCCGCGGCGGTACCGACCACCGCGCCGGCTTCGTTATACGCGGTTGCGGTAAGCGTCCCACTCTGATTGTTCGGGTTGATCACACGCAGCACGCTGGTCTTGTTGGCACTGCTCGACGCATTGATGAACAAGGCATTGCGCACCGATGACATCGCGGCGCTAGACGCACGGTTGTCGACTTGCGCCTGGCCGAGAGTCAGGTTGCCGCTGGCCGTATCCTTGATGAAGTTGATTACTTCAAAGTTGGACAGATTGGCGCTGAATGCAATGCGGTATTTGGCAGTGCTGGCCGAAGGCACATAGCCGATCGCCGTTTCCAATTGCGCCGAAGTGAAGCTCAGCATCTGCTGCGCAGCGATAGTGCCGAGGCTCGCATTCGGCGTGCCGACGACGTTACCTGCTTCGTTATAAGCAGTCGCAGTGACACTCCCGCTCTGGCCGTTCGGGTTGATCAGACGCACCACGCTGGTCTTGTTCAGACTGGTCGATGGATTCACGAACCAGGCATTGCGGGTCGAACTGACGGCCGCGCTGGCGGCACGATTATCGATCTGCTCCTGGCCCAGAGTCAGGTTGCCGGTCGCATTGTCCTTGATGAAATTGACGACTTCGAAATTCGGCAGATTGGCAGTGAACACGACCCGGTATTTGGCGGTCGGAGACGACGGCACATAGCCGATCGCCGCCTCCAGTTGCGCCGAGGTAAAGGTGCGCATCTGCTGTGCGCCGATCGCGCCAAGGTCGCTGTTGCTCACGCCCACCACGCCGCCGGCCTCGTTATAGGCAGTCGCGGTCAGCGATCCGCTCTGGCCGTTGACATTGATCACGCGGACCACGCTGGTCTTGTTGGCACTGGTCGATGGATTCACAAAGAACGCATTGCGGGTCGCAGAACTTGCCGCGCTGACCACCCGGTTGTCGATTTGCGCCTGCCCCAGCGTCAGGTTGCCGGTCGCGTTGTCCTTGATGAAGTTGATGATCTCGAAGCTCAACAAATTGGCATTGAAAAGAATCCGGTACTTGGCCGTCGGCGAAGAGGGCACATAGCCGATCGCTGCTTCCAATTGCGCGGAGGTATAGGTCAACATCTGCTGGGCCGCAATGCTGGACAACGTGACATTCGGCGTTCCCACCACGCTGCCGGCTTCGTTATACGCTGTGGCTGTAACGGTGCCTGCCTGGCTGCCAAGATTGATCAGGCGCAAAACGGTCGTCTTGTTGCCGCTGGTCGACGCATTGACGAAAAGTGCATTGCGGAACTGGCTCGGGCCGGCAATCGTGAAGGATTGCGTGGTCTGGGCCGCAGCCGCGTAATTGGCATTGCCGGCCTGGTCCGCCGCGATGCTGCAATTGCCGCCCGACAGCGCGGTCACAGTCGCGCCGCTGATCGAGCAAACTGCCGGCGTATTGGAACTGAACACGACCGCCAGGCCGGATGAGGCAGTGGCCGACACCGTCCCGGCCGCTCCGCCATACGTCATCACGGGCGGTGCGCCGAAGGTGATGCTCTGCTTCGCCTTGGCGACGTTGATGATATACGTCACCTGCGCCGCCGCGGCATAGCTCGCATTGCCGGCCTGGTTGGCAGCGATCGTGCAAATTCCCGCTGCCACGGGCGTGACCAGCGTACCGTTTACCGTACATATGTCCGGCGTGGTCGAGCTGAACGTCACCGCCAAACCGGAACTTGCAGTCGCCGTCAAGGTACCGGGCGCGCCGCCATATACCAGGGTCGGCGCAGTGCCGAAGGTGATGGTCTGGACCGCCTTGGCAACCGTGAATTGAATTGCGGGCGCACTGCTCGCCCCATCCTTGTCGAGCGCATTGATGGTGGCGCTGAAGGAACCCGCAACGGTCGGCGTCCCCGACACCAGACCGCTGGACGTATTCAGCATCAAGCCGCCCGGCAGCGCACCGGCTGCCAGCATATAGCCTGTAATCGGATCGCCGTCGGTAGGCGTCACGTAACTGCTCAGATTCAGCGAGAACGCCGTGCCCACCGTCGCGCTCTGCGCCGGCACGTTGGCCATCACCGGCGGGATGCTGGACGGCAGTGCGATGCTGGCGACGTTGGAAAATTCGGAACTGTTGTTGACGTTGCACGAGGGCAGAATAATGCCGAGATTACCGACGAAGCATTTCAGGTTCGATTTCCAGTCGCTGCCGCCACCTGGCTGATCGGTAAGCGGCGTGATATCGGTGATCCGCATGACGATACCCGCACCCCGCGTGTCGGCCGGCAGTTGCACCGTGCAGCGGGTGGCGGAACAGCCCGAGCCGCTCAATCCGCCACCCAGCGTGGTTGCCACCGTCTGTTCGCCGAGAAAACTCATGCTGGTCGCCGCATTGCCGCTGGCTGCATTGATTGCGAAAAACTCGGCGCGAAAGTTGGCCGGACCGTGAGTCGACATGGTCCAGCTCAAGGTCGTGTTGCCGCCGGCATAGGCAGGCGCTGCGGAACCGCTGCAAGCGCCGGAATCGGCCGGACCGCTGCAGATCACCGGTTGCACTTGGTCGCCGTTGGCGTAATTGCTCGGGAATTCGCCGTGGGCCGGATCGTCGGCGCCGTTCATCGTGTGTTCCAGATCGATGCCGATACCGCTCCCCTGTTTCGCATTGCCGTAAATCTGGTTGCGCTGAATCAGGTTGGACCAGCCGTTGGCGCTGCCGCCGTTGCGCAGCGCGATGCCGTTGCGGCCGTTGGCGGCAATGATGTTGCCGTCGTTGGCGCCGCTGCCGCCGATGACACTGGTGCTGGCCGCATCGATATGAATGCCATCGACGCCGTTGCCCAGATCCATGCGGCTGGCAAACCCTGAATGTTTGCCGATGTAGTTGCCGAGAATGGTATTGCCGACCGTCGATGAGCCCTTGATCACGATGCCGTGACGCGCGTTGCCGGCAATGATGTTGGCGCTGCCGGCCGAGCTGCCGCCGATCGTGTTGCCCGAACTCGTGATCAGGATGCCATCGCCGGCATTGCCGTAAGCGGTCGAGGCAAGCGCTGTGCCGGTCGGAAACTCGGCCATGCCGATGGTGTTGCCGACCACCTTGACGCTGCTGCTGGAGCCGGTGATGACGACGCCGGCATTGCTCTCCGCACTGACGTCGTCCGGAAAGCCGTTGTTGTTGGTACCCTTGTTGTCGCTGATGAGGTTGGCAGGCCCGATCATTAATGACGTGCCGCTAGGATTCGGCGGTCCCGGCGTGGCGCCGGCCGGCTTGGTATCGACATAGATGCCGCTGCTGCTGTTGCCGACATGCGCGCTCGACACATCGCCCAGACCGATACGGTTGCCCATGATGAAGTTGGGCAGCAACACCTCGCCCGAATCGACCAGGATGCCGTGCTGACCGTTGCCGCTGATAACGTTGCCCGGCCCGATCATGTTGCCGTAGGACGTGGCGTTGATGCGCACCCCGCTCAATTGATTCGGGATCGACGTGACGCCCAGCAGATCGGTGCCGATGTGGTTGCCTGAAATGAACACGGCCGCCATATTGGTGCCGTGGATTTCAACGCCGTATTGCATATTCCCGGAAATCACATTGCCGCTTACCGTCACCGGCGCCGCCACTGCCACCAGCGCATTGGTCAGGCCGATGTTGAACTGGTTGATGGTCGAAAAATCGACTGGCAGCGTCGGCAAGGCGTTGTAGATGTTTTGCAGCGTGGTGTTGTCCGGGTAATAGGCGCTGGCGGTCAAGGTAATGCCGCTGCCGCTGTTGGGCACAGCCATGGTGCCGGTCACGTCGACTCCGATGAAATTGCCGGTGAAGACATAGCCGTGGCCATTGGCGCTGATGCCGGCGCCGTTGCAGTTGCCGATCACCACGTTGGTCACCATCGAGTTGGCCGCTCCGGTCGCATGGCCAAGCGCCGCGGTGCCGGAATCGGTCAGGTCGAGGCAGCCGCGGCCATTGCCGTCGATCGTGACATGGTTGCCATTGAGGACGTACTGGGCTCGCAGTTGCGCCATGCTGCCGTTGATGATCTTGATCGGACTGGCGCTCGGCATAAGGTTGATGATGTGCGTTCCGGCCAGTGCATTGCCCTCTTCGATCGCGGCGCGCAGGCTGCAATGCCCGGTGCCGTCGTTGCAGACGCCGTCACCCGGATGACTGTCGTGGCCGTCGGTGCTGCCGATGTCCACATTGAAGGTGGCGGCGGCGGCCGGTCCGGCCAGAAGGAAAATCAGACACAAAAACGTCAAATGCCGCAGCAATGCTGCGGCCAGTTTGAGCGGCCGATAACGGACCGCTGCGGCAGGAAGAGCAGACTTCATTTCGTTTCCCTGAATTTGTTGATGGTGATTGTCAGTTGCAAAACAGGATAACCCGGTTCATTCCGGATTTGCCATTTCGTTGACGGCAGGCATCTGGCAGGTAATTTATCGATTGAAAAATATTGTTTTTATTAACTCGAAACGCGCACTGGCAAGACCATGCCGAGCGGCACTTGGGTCAACGAAGCGCGCCACCGGATAGCGATGGCGCAATGCTTGGCGATATTGAATCTGCAACGAAGAAAAAACGACAAACCATTATTCCTATCAAAGGAAATGCCGAATCAGTGAATCTGATTTCATTTATGGAGCGTATCAAGAGAGCGGGCTTGATCAACCTCTTTTTTAATCGGAGGCGGGCAGAGCAATTTCTATTTATGCAACAAGCCGAGAAAAACTCTACTCCGCCTAGCCTTGTTATGAATTACTTCACAGGAGTATGACCATGAGTACAGCAACGAACATTATCCAGCAAGCATATGAAGCATTCGGCCGCGGGGACATCCCCGCGATTCTGGAACTGGTGGCCGATGAGGTGGATTGGAAGTTCGTGGGTTCGCCCGGACTGCCTTATGCGGGAGAGCGCCGGAACCGGCAAGAAGTGGGGAATTTCTTTGCCGAAGTTCAAGGCGCCGACGACATCCATCATTTCGAACCGCGCGAATTCATCGAAGCCGGCGAGCATGTGACGGTGCTCGGCTGGGAGAGCTGCACCGGGCGCGATACCGCAAGAAAATTCGAAAGCGAATGGGTGCATGTATTCACGGTAAAAAACGGCAAAGTCACCCGCTGGCGCGGCTTCTACAACACCGCAGCCCGCTACGGCAAATAGAAAGAATAAGCCTTAGAGCAGCTTCAGCCTGACCGTGCGGAGCCAAGGTCAGGCCGAGGAGCGGACGCGTACAGGCGTAAGCCGAGCACCGGAGGCCTGAGATTGGCCCGTACGGTCAGGCTAAAAATGCTCTAGCCCGCATATTTCATGACTATGGCCTCAGTGTGGAAAGACGCAGACCGGCAAGATGATCGGGTTTGGTAAATAAATTGCGCGGGAATCGGGAATCGAACCGCTTCGAGCGGTTTGGTTCCGGTGCGGGTTGCGGCCTTGCGTTGTTATTTGACGTCGGAAAGAAGCTTTGTGCATCCTGTTAGCGAAATATCGCAATAGCCCCAGCTGGGATTCGGCTGTTGGCGTCCAAATCCCAGATTCCAGAACACGTAGATTCCTTTCTCGTTCAGCCCGACAGCGGCAAGATGATCGAGCTTGCCTTTGACCCAGCTCGTTACCGGCCCCATGACCTGTTTCCCGGTAATACGGGAAACATTGACCGCTCGCCAATCCTGCGGTTGCGAAGCCCAGAAAACCAGCAAGTCGCCGTTGGAACTTACGCCGGCCAAATTTTCGACGGTGAGCTGACCATCCTGCAACTGCCAGCTCGTGACAGGACCGGCGACGCGCTGTCCGGTGATGGTCGAAACATTCACCGCCTGCCAATCCGCCTGCGGCGACCAGAAGAACACCAGCAAGTCTCCCTCGGGGCTCAAGCCCGCCAGGTGTTCGACGGTGAATTGATCCTTCTGCGTTTGCCAATTGGTCAGCGGACCGAGAACCAGTTGCCCGGGCTTCGCCGGCCCGCTCACCGGGGCCGTGATCGCTGCAGAGACATTGGCTACATGCTGGCCGGTGAGCGCAGAGACATTCACCGCCTGCCAGTCTGCCCGCGGCGACCAGAAGAAAATCACCAAGTCGCCGTCGGCGCTGACGCCCGCCAGGTGTTCGACGATAAACGGGCCGTCCGGCGTTTGCCAATTGACCACCGGACCGACGACCCGCTGTCCGCTGATCGCGGAGACATTCACCACATGCCAACCAGCCGGCGGCGACCAGAAAAAGACCAGCAAGTCACCTTCGGGACTCACTCCCGCCAAATGCTCAACGGTGAATTCGCCATCCATTGTCTGCCATCGCGCCACCGGTCCGACGACACGCTGCTGTGTCATGACCGACACATTTTCGACCTGCCAGCTTTCCTGATCCGGCGCGCCGAACAAAGCCAGCAGATCATTGCTTGCACTGACGGTCGCGCTGGCCAGGCATGGGCCGGCAGCGCATTGCGCGGATACCATCGAAGGCAGCGCCAGAAGTCCTGCGCAAGCAGCAACAAGCAGTATTTTCTTTAATGTGGTTTTCATAGACGCCTCCACCGCGTGTAGTTATTGGCGCACCTGGACGATGTATCCAAATACAAAGGGCGCAATACCAAGCTTGCTGCGGGTCGAGCTTGCAGTATTAAAAAGATCCCAGATAAATACGTTTTTTGCCGTCACCATGGAGGGCTGCACGTTCATGATTTTGTCCAAGGAGTCCAACGCAAGCTGAACGATCGGAATGGCCTGGTATTGGTAAAACGGAGCATGCGGACCGGCAAACCGTCCGCCCAGAAACGGGTCGACATAGTGATAGCGATACAGCGGCCGTTCCAGCATCCAGCCGTCTCGATCCGTGCCGACCGGGGAATAGAAAAAAACCGGACCGCGCGCCGGTTCGTATGCATAGAGCACATACGCGCCGGCCGCCATGAAAAGCGACTGTTCTGCCATGACGAGCTTCTTGCTGATCACTTCGTCGTAACCTCTCTTGAGTAGCGTCGGATCGATCTCGGCGGCAAGCTTCATGGCCGAGATCAATGAGGGAAGCATCACCGTATACGCCGGCATGATGGCAACCACGCGCCGGTCGTTTTCCGGATTGGCAGGCGCACGCAAGATAGGCTCAAGCCTTTGCAAGATATCCGACCCATCATCGACCAGACTCCTGAGGCGATCATACAGATGGGTCTTGCCCCAGGGCGATGACATCAGCGTCTCCAGGCTTTGCCCGGCTATCACTTGGTTGCGCGCCAGGATTTGCGTTTGATCGTACCGGTCCAGGAAACCGTTGATGTCTTCCTGCAAGCGTGTGAGCGATTCTTGCCGGAGAGCTTCGGTGACGGTCTGGCGGATATCCGCAATGGTCAGCCGGCTTTGTCCGTCCAGGCCGGTAAGAAAGGCAACACCCGAACGAACGCCGGAGATAAAACTCCACGCTCCTGAGCACCATTCAATGATGGCCTGTATCCGCTTCAACTCCTCCAACGAATCCGGGGACTGCTCGGAGATTTGCAGCGGGATTTTCCGTGCCGGAGTTTGCGCATCCGGGGCAGCGTGGGAAAAAGCGGCGAAGAGCAATATGCAAGCCGACAGACACGCTTTGACGCTACTGAAACCGCCCCCGATCAGTGAAGCATATGGGCGATGCATGATGCATTCTCCTTCATATCCGGCATGAGACTGCTCGAACCATATGACTTTGATCGGATGCAACTGAAAGCGTTTAACTGTGCAGTGAAAAATCGGGAGATGGAGAATAGGCAAGGCTTCATGCCGGCCTGCATACTGCGGCACGAGGCAAGACGGCAGCACAGAAGAAGCGGCATTTATTTAGAGCGTCGCCGGAAACAGGCATCGTGCGGCTGGCGCATGCCCAAGCCCATACGGAAAAGTCCGCAAGATTTGTCAAATTGATCCGTGCTAATGTTCCGCTCACACTTCGACGGAACAACATTAGCACGATGAAAAATCCCGCCAGTCTGGCCAGCTACCAAAAACGCCTGAGCCGCGTCACCGCCTACATCCATGCCCACCTCGACGACGAGCTGGATCTGCAGAAGCTGGCCGACATCGCCTGCCTCTCGCCCTACCACTGGCACCGTATTTACCATGCAATCCACGGCGAAACCATCGCCGCCACCGTCAAGCGCCTGCGCCTGCATCGCGCCGCCGGCTACCTTGCGCAAACGACGCTGCCGATAGACGATATTGCCGTACGTTCGGGCTACAAGAATCTCCAGTCCTTTACCCGGATTTTCAGCGCTTCGTATGGCATGCCGCCGGCGCAATACCGCAAGAACGGCAGCCACACCCACTTCCAGCAACTGCCACAAGAAAGGACGCTAGTCATGTACGACCTCACCATCAAGACCATCGCCGCCATGCAAGCCGTCACGGTCCCGCATACCGGCTCCTATATGCAGATCGGCAAAGCCTTCGACACGCTCTATGGCTGGCTGGGCATGCGCAATTTGATACGACCCGGCATGCGTACCGTTGGCGTGTTTTACGACGACCCGTCGGCAATTCCGGAGGAACGGTTGCGTTCATGCGCGGGCGCTGTCACAGGCGAGAACTTCGCCATCGAAGCACCGCTGCAACGGACCGAAATTCAAGCCGGCGCCTACGCGGTGCTCCGGCACAAAGGACCTTATGCCAATATGCGCGCCGCCTATCAATGGTTGTACGGCGACTGGCTGCCGCAATCCGGCGAGGAGGCCGGCGATGCACCGGTCTTCGAGGAATATCTGAATAATCCGCGCGACACCGCACCGGCGGATTTGATCACGGATATCTACCTGCCCTTGCGGGCATAGCCTATTGCCGGTCTCCCTCGAGCGCCGCAATAATCGGGCAGTGGCTTGCACCGCCTGTCGCGCTGCACTCGCGGATCAGGTGCGACAACACCTGTTCCATGCGCTGCAGGTCCGCGATCTTGCCGCGGATCTGGCCGAGCCGCTCACTCGCGACTTCGCGTATGGCGGCGCGATCGGCGCCGTCTTCGAGTTGCAGCAGAGTTGCGATTTCTTCCAGCGTGAATCCCAGAACCTGCGCCCGCTTGATGAAGCGTATGCGCTCAATCAAGGCCGGCGGATAGGTGCGGAACGCGCCATGCTGCGGATCAGGCACGGGCAGCAGATTGCGGCGCTGATAGTAGCGGATGGTCTCGATGCCGACGCCGGCGGCGCGCGCCAGACGTCCAATAGTCAAGTCGGATTGATTCATGTGATTTTTGACTGCGTGGCGATGTTCTTCATTATGAAACACCGGCAACAGCTTTCTTCAATGTGCCAGTGCTCCTGACACAACGTTGTCAGGAGCACTGGCGTAGAATGCCTCCATGCCGTGCGGTATTTTCTCAGGAACGCATCATGCAGACAAAAATCAATTGATTTGAAATCCCATCCGCCGATTTTCCACGCGCAGCAAAATTTTACGAAGCCATCTTCCACACCTGGCTGAGAGCCGAACAATTCGGCGGCAACGCCATGATGGCTCGTTCCATCCTGCGCATCATTCATCGACCCGCCATCTTCACAACAGAGGAAAAATCATGACCCATCCCATCGTCAATATCGCCGACGTCGACTTGCAAGCCCGTCCCGCCGCCTTCGCCGCCACCGGCGCCGCAGCCGAACGCTACGACGCACGCATGGGCATGCTTGGCGTACGTCTGGGCGCGCAAAAACTCGGCTACAACATCACCGCGATCCCGCCTGGCAAACGCGCCTTCCCGTTTCATAATCATCGCGTCAACGAAGAAATGTTTTTCATTCTCGAAGGCAGCGGCGAAATCCGCATCGGCAACGCCGTGCATCCGGTCAAGCAAGGCGATGTGATCGCTTGTCCGGCGGGTAGCAAGGAAACGGCGCACCAGTTCATCAACACGGGCAGCACCGATTTAAAATACCTGGCGGTCAGCACCAGGCTCTCGCCCGATATTGCCGAATATCCCGACAGCGGAAAATTCGGCGTGCTGGCCGAATTCCCGGCCGGCGCGGATGGCAAACCGCAGATGTTTCGCTTCGTCGGACGTGAGAATCTCAACGTCGATTATTGGGAAGGCGAGTAAGATCGCCGACGCCGGGCACTGCGGGCAAACGCGCGAAGCCACGGCGCGATGCCATGCCATTACAATGCTCTGATCCACGAAAAACTCTGATGGTTTTCAACTGATGCGCCGCGCTGACCGCCTTTTCCAGATCGCCCAATATTTGCGCGGGCGCCGGCTGACCACGGCCAAACAACTCTCCGAGTGGCTGTCGGTATCGGAGCGCACCATTTACCGTGACATACGCGACTTGTCTTTGTCCGGAGTCCCGGTGGAAGGCGAAGCAGGAGTCGGTTATCGTGTCAAAGCCGGGTTCGATTTACAGCCGCTGATGTTCTCGCCCGACGAAATCGACGCGCTGGTGATCGGCATGCGCATGGTGCAGGCCTGGGGCGGCCCGCAACTCGGCGCGTCGGCCGCCGCCGCGCTGGCCAAGATCACGCTGGCTTTGCCGGACGAGAAACGCGCCTTCGTCGAAGCGACGGCGATGTTTGCGCCGGATTTCCACATCGACCCGCTGCATGGCGAGCGGCTGGAATCGATCCGCCAGGCGATCGGCCGGCGCAGCAAACTATTGATGGATTATGTCGATGCGCAGAGCGCGCCGACGCGCCGCATCATCTGGCCTTTGGCCCTGTATTTCTGGGGCGGTACGTGGGCGATTGCGGGATGGTGCGAGATACGTGGGGACTTCCGCACCTTCCGGCTCGATCGCGTGCGCGCGCTGGCCTTGGCGGGCTCTTATCCGGACCAAAGCGGACGACGCCTTGCAGATTTCCTGCGCGCCATGCAGATGCGACGGGAAGCGAACGGCAAAACGTAGAACCTGTCCCGGCGCTGAACGCTCCCTGCCGGGATAGATTCCGGCTCAAGGATAGGTATAAGGATAAGCAACGCCCGGCTCTCTCGATTGCGTTGCCTGCATCTGCCGCAGGATTTCGCGCAATTGCTGCAACTCGCGCTCCTGGTTCGCGATGACCTTTGCCTGATTTGCATTGAGCCGGTCCAGCTTGGCGCTGACGCTCAGCGGCTTGGCTTTCTTTGCCTTGGTCGGGGATTTTGCGGCGGCATGCTGCGACCAGCATAGGCCGCATGTCACCAAAGCAATCGCAAGGATCTTTCGATTCATCCTGTTCATCCAGCCGGGTTTTCGCGTCACATGACGGTTTCAAATCGTACCAGATCGCCGACACGGAGATGGATATTCTTCGATTCCATCGATAATTCGCCTATCGAAAACAAAGGCTGAACCTGGGTAATGGAGAGCGTCGCGACAGGTGCTTCCGGTACGCCGTATTCGGCATTCACCGTCAAGCCGACCACGGCCGATTCATCTTTTTTACGATAGGCGACGAGCTTGTCGCCGGGCGCCAGCGAAGAGCTGGCACCGGCATCAAGAAATATTTTGTCGCCGCTGATGCGCACGATGCGCGCGGTGAAAGGAACCGGCTCCAGGTCTGTCAATATCGCCTTGGTCAAGGACTGCATCACATCGTCGACGCTCTTGCCGAAATCGGTGGCAAAGAATGCGGCGCTGCCGAACGGCTTGTCGCCGCCGACCTTGATTTCACCCTCGATCGCACGCTGCAGCCGATGGTGACTGACCAGTGCGCCGGTCAAGCCATCGTGGACAAATACCTCGACTTCGAAGCGGCGTTTTTTGGATTCCGATAAACCGAACCAGGCGCGATCGGTGGTGCTTCCCGCGTCCAGGATGACGCCCGATACGACGAACTGGCTTTCATTGAGCGACGCAAGCTGCTTGACCTGCTCGGCATCCGGTTCGGCCGTCAGGCCGCGCGTGTCGGCAGGCAGCGAAAATTTGCTGGCCCGCGGCAGGAATTTGCGCGTGCTTTCCAGCCGGCGCAGCAACTCCTTGGGGAAGCCATTCCAGATATCGTCGATATCTTCGACCTGAAGCGTCTGCTGCACCTTGAATGCCGTCGCAACGATTTTCTTTTTGTACGAGCGCGGGGCGGCCGATAATCCGGCCGGCGCATTGCCGTCGGCGCGGATCAGCACATGCAGAACATCCTTGTCCTGCCATTCGCGCAGGATCGTGACATTGCCCACCTCCCCGGTCCCGTGCATGCGGCCGCTCTCGAACGCGATGCCGCCGGCGCTCATCCGCTCCGTGCTTTCCACCCTGGCGCCGAGTTGCATCGACGCTTGCCGCATCGCATCGCGCACGGCGGCCTGGCGCACCTGTTCCAGGCCTCTGCCGTCGAGGCTTGCCCAGCCTTCCGCCTCAACCGCAACCGCACGCAAAGGCAGGGCCAGGATCAGGAGAATGGCGGCGATCAAGCCGGCTGGTGTGGCGCGCCTCATGCTCAATCCGCGTAGTAGAACGAAGAACCGTACATGCTGCCCGAGTTGACGGCGCCGCGGGTGCCGTAGCCGGGGGAATACATGGTCGCCGGCGCACCGCGCAGTTGCCATTGCGACGCATAGTTGCGGACCATTTGCTCATCGAAATCCAGTTCGATGGTGGTCTCGTAGTTGCCATCGGCCATCGGCGTCACGGTGAGCACGCGCGCGCCGCGCACATAGGCGTCGATGTACACCCGGAAGCTGTCGCTCTGGACCATCAGCGCACCCACCGTGCTGTTGCCGGTAACGCGCACGCCGTGGACCTGCTCGGCCAGGGCGCGATAGGCATCGAGTTTCGAAGCACGCATCGCCATCAGCCTCTTCTGCCCGGGGGAATACGTCTCGTGTGAATTGCCCGAACCGTAGCCCACTGCTGTCAGTTTTACGATCCGATGTTGCACCTGATCGGCAGTCATGAATCCGGGCGTATAGCAGCCGGACAAGAGCACGCCGGCGCTTAAAACAACTGCGGTAATGGTTTTCATTGTTTTCCCTTTTTTGTGCGGCAGCATCTGCGCAACCGCCGTCACGAAAGCGTCCTTGCGTTCCTCCTTTACGGCGTGATCGGGAAGTTCTTTATAGCCGGCCGACACACTCTTGATATGCGTGGAATGGCTATCGCCGTTCAGCAAGGCCACCAAATTTAATTTCTGGATGAAAATAAATTAACATGCTTAACGTTGCCGCTTCCAATCGCGCGTTGAGCAGGCTGCGGCATGCGTTTCTTCGGCCGTCTCATGGGGTACAAGCACCCGAGGCTGGAAAAAGCAGGGAGCATTGCAGGCTCGGCATCCTGGAAAATCGGAAGCTCGGCACGGTTTTCAGCGCTTCAACCATGAACACCACCAATCTCACCTCGGCTCAGCTCAACGGCATTCTCAGTATTGCGGATGATGCGATCATTTGTGTCGACGGCGCCCAGACGATCATTCTGTTCAATCAGGGAACAGAGCGCATTTTCGGCTGGGCGGCCCAAGAGGTGAGGGGCCGGGACCTAAACCTGCTGATGCCGCAGCGCTACCGTCATGAGCACGGCAAGCACATCGAGAATTTCGATAAATCAAAACAACACGCCCGCCAGATGTCCGAACGGCGGGCCATTTTCGGCATGCGCAAGGACGGCACCGAATTTCCGGCGGAAGCATCGAGTTCAAAGCTGGAAGAGCTGGAAGTAAACGGCAACCTGGTCCAACAGTGATCCTGCGCGACATCTCGCCCCGCAAGTACCGCAACCCGCAAGCGCTGCCGCTGATCATGCTGACCTCGGTCGCGCACAGGGCGCGCAACGCATGCGCAAGCATTGCATGGAATTGGAAGCGCTGGCCAAGGCGGGCAAGCTGGCCGATGCCGTCACGCTGGCGGATGGGCTGTAGCGCGAATTCGATATTGCGCGCCAGCGCTTGCTTAGTTTGACGACGCAGGACTGAAGCCGGAATTTATCAAGGCCCACCTCTCTGTGGTCATGCAGTAGGTTGAGCATCCCTTCAGCAAATCTCGCCGCTTTCTGCTCAATAAAATATAATTGGCATTAAACCAATTCTTCCATGACCAGCTGCCCGGACGAAAAAGGCCCGCCTCTCACAGAGATCGCCTCCGAGAACGGATTTCCAAGCCCTTCAAAAGCAAAAACGCTGGCTGTCTTGGCTATCAACGCCACGGGTTCATGCTTCTCGCGATAATGGACTGTAACAGTCAATTAGGCGGTATTCTTCGGCCTTCTCCGAGATGAGACCTTCAAGATTCCGGCTAAGGCGCGCTCTGCCGCCCGCGCAAAAAAACACGCAACATGCCTCTATAAAATAAAGGATTTCTTCATGAATAAGGCGGTACCAACAATCGCTCCTGTCCATACCACCATTCCATTGGTTCTAGGCGAATCCGGCGATCCTTCTGAATTGCTCTGCGCCTATGGCCTGTCCCCGGAAGAGATGGTTTCCATCCTGGTCCAAGGCGATTGGATTTCCACATGCGAGGGGCCGGTTGAGATGACAGGGTTGTTCAAGGATCTGGCAGCTCAAGTGCCTGAAGATAAAACCCTATGCGCTATCGTGATCACCGGCCATTTGGCGGCGCCCGGCGCGGTGCTGATCGATCGCGACAGCGATTGGGCCCCATCGCTCATCGTGGGCGGCAACCTGACCGCAAGAAGCATTTGCCTGGGTGGCGGCCAGACAAAAGTCATGGGGAACTTGTCCGTGCAAAACGCGCTTTATGGGCATTACAACCATGGAACGCTTGAGGTGCATGGAACAACCACGGCCGAGGTGATTTTGAGCGATGATTTTTCAATGGAGTTTTACGGTGCGGTGAATTGCAGAAACGTTTTATCCGCCAGCGGCTCCTTGAATATTGAGGCCCACTACGAGAATGAAGCTCTTGCAGGGATACTCAAGGCTGACCTGCTCGATTCCAACAATAACCCGATCGAAGAGCTGGTGCTGGACACCCTGGCCAAAAATCAATCGCTGTTGCTTAGCCCAGCCGAGGCGGGCAAAAAGCCCAGGCATGCGGTCAGCAAAGCCGGGCGCGAGCTGCTAGCCGCGCTTGAAGCCACGGCACAGCGCCGCCCCGTATTCAAGCTGAATTTCGAGGGCTGTGATTTGAAATTCGTGCCGGAAGCGATTGCAAATTTTACCGATGCGAAATGGCTCAGCCTGGCGGGCAATCGAATAGGCAGCTTGCCCGACTGCCTTGCCAAACTGGAAAATCTGGAAGTGCTGCATATTTCCGACTGCGGCTTGAGCAGTTTGCCGGATTGGCTCGGACACATGCCCAAGCTGCGTACATTGGATGCACGGCAAAATGATGTGGTCGGGCTGCCAGCGTTCGAAGGCGCATTCAGCGCCCTTGAAGAGCTACAGATCGGCAACCCGTTTAGTGACAGCAACGCGCATAAGCAATGGATTTGCCTGCTGCCGCTCGCACGCTTCCCCAACTTGCGAAGCTTTACCAACCATTTGAACGTGACCGGCACGTTCACCAGCAGTTCCGATTTTGATGCATGGTTTAATCCGGCGCTTGAGCACCTGAAAATGACGCCTGAAGTCGCCGGCGCACTTCCCGCCTGTCTGGCGAGCATGCCGCGGCTCAAATCGCTCGATTTGCAAATCAAGGCGGATATTCAAGCATCCGCGCTGGGCGTGCTGTCGCAGCTCAAGCAACTTGAAGCGATTCAATTCCACGCCAGTGAAGTAAATAAGCATTTTTTACTGAGCCTGGCCGCCGCCCTGCCGGACACCTTGATACGCTGCGAGGGCCTGCGCAAGCAGGAAGGCATGGCGAGCGCCGCATCGCTCACAAAAGTCTGGCCGGATATCAGCGGCCTGCTCTATCAAAACCAACTGGATGAAGCGTTAAGCGGAGTGGATCAAAAAATTGCCGACGCAGAGAGACTATCGCACGGCTTGGCCCTGGAGGAGGATGAGAGTCCTCTGCAGCAAAAGCTGGACGTTCTATGCCACATTGCACGCAACACGGCCGATTGGCCCGTAAAGCGCCGGTGCATCGAAGCCGCCGCACTATGGGCCACGGCTGTTCTGGAGCGCTACCGGAGATTATCTGTTTCGACAATGTGGCGACTGGGTTTTCGGCTCGGAAGTTTGCGCACCTCTTGCTTGACCACTCAGGCATGGTGGCTCATACGATCCGAGCATCCTGACCATGCCGGCGCCGCAAAAAAGCTCGATCAAGCCCAAGCCGAGCTGCTTGCATACGGAACGCATACCCATGTGACCGCGCCGCTACAGCGGGAAATCGATGCACTCCGCGAGTTGATGGCTGCCTGATGGAGGGTAAAGTTCGCATCCATGCCTTTGCAAGTTTGCCTATCGCCCGCAAACCCGCGTAAAATGCGAGCTGCGCGGGTGTAGCTCAATGGTAGAGCAGAAGCTTCCCAAGCTTACGACGAGGGTTCGATTCCCTTCACCCGCTCCAGCTTTCCTCAAGGCGCCCATTCATCCGGCGCCTTTTTACTTTTTATTCCCGGTGCGTCCGGCACCCATAACCGCCAGCCCAGCATGTCAGACAATCAATCCTCCGACGCTTCGAACAAGCCAATGTTTTATGACCCAAGCGAACACCGCATCCGCAGTTTCGTGACGCGGGCCGGGCGTTTGTCCACGGCACAGGCGCGGGCGATCGAGACGCTGGGGCCGCAGTTCTGCGTGCCGTATGAGAAAGCGCCGCTCGACTTCGATCAATGCTTTGCGCGCAGCGCGCCGACCATCCTGGAAATCGGCTTCGGCATGGGCGAGACCACGGCCAAGATCGCGGCGGGAATGCCGGACAAGAATTTTCTCGGGGTCGAGGTACATACGCCCGGCGTCGGCAGTTTGTTGAAGCTGATCGGGGAACAGGAACTGAGTAATCTGCGCCTGATCCAGCACGACGCGTTTGAAGTGTTGACGCATATGATCGCGCCGGCATCGCTGGCCGGCGTGCACGTCTTCTTTCCCGATCCCTGGCACAAGGCGCGCCACAACAAGCGGCGGCTGATCCAGGGACCACTTGTCAGTTTGTTAGCCTTGCGCATCGCACCTGGCGGTTATCTTCATTGCGCCACGGACTGGAAGGAGTATGCTGAACAAATGCTGGAAGTGCTGAGCGCGGAAACGGCGCTGCAAAATACTTCCGAGACTTACGCGCCGCGGCCGGCATACCGGCCGGTAACGAAGTTCGAAAATCGCGGTCTGAAATTAGGGCACGGCGTATGGGATCTGGTGTTTATTAAACGCTAACCCTCGGGGAGAACATGATGGTCCGCATCTGTCCAAAGTGCAGTTATATCCGGCAGGCGACCGATGAGGCGCCGGAATGGCAATGCCCGTCGTGCCAGGTAGCCTACAACAAGGCTGGCGGACCGGATGCCCCCGCCAATTACGGCCGCTATGGCGCGCCCGTGACGGTAGTTAAAAAAGAGGCATCCTCTTACGGCGTTCTCAAGTGGCTCATCATCCTGCTGGCGCTGGGTGCGCTGGCCTTGGCCACCAAACCGATGTGGCATAAAAAAAGACCGCACAACCCGGCTCGTGCCGCAGCCAGCGGCCAACCGGCGATCACGCTGTACAGCACCAGCTGGTGCGGCTACTGCGAAAAAACGCGCACTTTTTTCGATACGCACGGAATTCAATATACCGAACTGGATATCGAAAAATCCACTGCCGGTTATGAGGGACACAAGAAGCTGGGCGGCGGCGGCATTCCGGTCACCGTTATCGGGGAGGACGTGATTCGCGGCTACAGCGAAGAGCGTTTTCGAGGCATGCTCCAGCCATGGTTGAAGGGAACCTGAAATCGCTCCGCCGTTTTTAAATCAAACGGCGTGTTCCGATCTTCCCTCCATCGATATTTACGGATTCAGCAGTACTGCCGCACCGGGAATCGGCGTCGCCGTCCCGTCGTTGATCGCTACATACAGCACCTGGAAATCGAGCGAACCGGTTGGTGCGACCGCCATGAAATCATCGATATAGCCTTCAGAGGTGCTGTTGAGCAGATCGCCGTTCGGCCATAGGATTTGGATTCCCCGCGCCTTGCTTGTCGCTTCCCAATCCTCGAATTCCACGGTGCCCGCCGCACCGGTGCTGGCACCGTCGGCATAGATCACTTTTTTCGGGCCGAGAAACGGCCGGACGGAGCCGCTGATGATGCCGGTCGTGTCCGAGGTATCGCCGTAATACAGTTTGTAGCGCACTCCGCCCAGGTGAACCGGCGTTGCCGCCTGCATGTCCTTCATCAGCTTTGGGCATCCGTTGTTCTCGTATTGCACTACCCATTTGGTCCCGTTCCACACCGCATAGGCCTGATTGTGGTTGGCGGTCGCACAACCCGAGATCGCATCGACGGTAAAAGTCATGAAGGCGCCGGCGGCCTCGTTCCAGCGCCAATCATCCTGCATCGGAAAACCGATCTTGAACTGGCGTGCATTGGCGATCTTGCTGTTGCCGTTGGTGTCGCCTTCAACCGGGATGACGATGGCGGGTTCGCATCCGCCGCCGCTGTTGTAATCGACGGCCGTGGAGCAAATGGTGCTTGCACCGGAATTGAAATCCTTGCCGACATAACCGTCGCGACTGTTTATCGAAAATATCCGGGTCTTGTCGTCGCTGCCTTTGGATTCGAAGTAGAGACGGACATAACCGCCGGCGGCGGCGCTCATCGGTATGCCTTGGCCGGTCGCGACGATCTTGATCTGGCTTGTGCCGGTGCTCTGATTTTGCAGGCCGGAACTGCCGGCCGCGCTGGTAAAGGACAGGTGGCCGGAGGGGGCCGCGGTCACTACCGAGCTGCTCAGCGCGGTCGCCAATCCGCTGGCGGTACCGATGGAATTCGGCGTGTAATAGAGCTGCAAACGGTTCTTGACCGCGTCCGGCGCATCGCTTCCATAACGCATCACCGCGATGCCGACATGGCCGTCGCTGACCACCTTGGTCAGGCCGGAGACATTGCCGCCGCTGCCCTGCAACTGCCATACCTCTTGGGACGTGCTGCCGCTGGCCGTGGTCGCGCTGCCGGCCTGGGTGCAGGCGCTGTCCTTGCAGGCGATGACCATGACGCTGTACGTGGTGCCGGATTTCAAGCCGGTCAGCGTGGCGCTGGTGTCGGCTGCCGCGGCGGTGCTGCTGACGCTGGTATTGCCGTTCGCCTCCGACGCCGCGATCAGGTAGTGATCGATCGCATAGCCGCTGGGCTTGGTCCAGCTTACCGTCAATTTGGTCGAGGACGCAAAGCTCGTGCTGCCGACCGTCTGACTACCGACGTTGGCGACCGCGACATTGCCCGGCCCGGGCAGGATCTCGCCGGTCTGCGGCTGGGCCAGCACCAGCAAGCCGCTCGCCACGTCCTTCGCATAATTGACCAGCTCGAAGCTGCCGAGTGCGGCGCTGATGGCGATGCGCCATTTGGAACTCGATGTCGGCGGCGTATAGGCCAGCAGGCTTTCCAACTGCGCCGAGGTGAAGGTGAGCGTCTGGTTCGCGCCCAGCGTGCCCAGCGCAACGCCGGATGCCACCAGCGTGCCGTTGTCGTCATAGGCCGACGCCGTCAGCGCTGCGCTTTGCGCGCCCGTGTTGATGACATGCAGCTGGGTGGTAGTCACCGCGCTGCTGGCCGGATACACGATGTAGGCGCTGCGCGTCGAACTGCTTGCGGTGCTGCTCCCCCTGTTGTCGGTCTGGGCCTGTGCCAGGTAGAGGTTACCGGTGGAGGGCACCTTGATGTTGTTGATCACTTCGAAGCTGGCCACATTGGCGGTCGCCACCAGGCGGTATCGGGCCGCGGTTGAACTCGGGGTGTAGCCGAGCGCGCTTTCGATCTGGGCCGAGGTCAGCGCCAGAATCTGGTTGGCCCCGACATTGCCGAGCGTGCCGCTGCCGACCATGCTGCCGGCCTCGTTGTACGCGACGGCGGTGACTGCGGCGCCGCTGCTGTTGGGGTTGACGATGCGCAGCGTGGTATTGCGCTCGGTGCTGGTCGAGGGATAGACCAGCAGCACATTGCGGGCCGATATCGCCGCGCCGGACGCGGGACGATCGTCGACCTGCGCCTGCACCAGCGCAAGGTTGCCGGTGGCGATGTCCTTGGTGAAGTTGATCAGCTCCATGCTCGGCAGATTGGCGCTGAACGCCACCCGGTATTTGGCCGTGCCGGAAGCCGGCGTAAATGCCATGGCTGTTTCGAGTTGAGCCGAGGTGTAGGAAATCATCGCGTGCGGCGCTATCGGCCCCAAAACGGTATTGGCGCTGCCGGCAAGATTGCCGTTTTCGTCATAGAGCGTCGCAGTAAGCGAACCGCTCTGCGCGCTGGTATTGATGATGCGCAGCACATTGGTCTTGCTGGCGCTGGCGGACGAACTGAGAAACCACGCGGAGCGGCTCACGCTGGCGGCCGTGGCGTTGGTATATCGATCGGCGGTAAGCGACTGCGACAAGGTCAGCGCGCCGGTGGCGATATCCCTGGTGTAGTTGATCATCTGAAAATCAGCCAGGCTGAGCGAAAAATACACCGAGTATTTCGCCGTCGTCGCGCCGGGCGTAAATCCGATCAGGCTTTCCAGTTGCGCCGAGGTGAAGCTCAAGGTCTGGTTGGCTGCAATCGCGCCGAGCGGCGCACTCGCCGTGCCGAGCTGCACGCCAGCTTCGCTATACGCAGTGGCGCGCACCGTGTCGGCATTGGCGCTGATGTTGATAATGCGCACCACGGAGGTTTTATTGGTGCTGGTCGAAGCGTTGACAAAAAGCGCGGCGCCGTTTGCCGCTGCAGCACTGCCGGGCGTGCCTGCGAGCGCCCACGCAAGACCAAGCATCCACAAAAGCCTGGCCGTATCGATCAGCTTCGTGTGCCCTTGCATAGCCCCCTCCTTTTCTCGGCGGGCATGGCCGCCCGGGCTGGCGTTCTGTTATGAACTCAAAAATGCTCTAGTCAAATTTTTTCCGGTTGGTGTAGGACGGGGGACGGCTGCACCCCGCCACGGTCCTGATTAATTCTACCGCCGCCTTGGGCCAAAAGAATCATACCAACAGGAAATATTTTGCATGGGGGCTTCAGGACTGATATTCCGCAATCAAGGCGACAATCTCTTCCCCATAAGTGGCCAGCTTCTTCTCCCCTACCCCCGATACGCCGCGCAAATCCTCCAGCGAACCCGGCTTGGCCTTGGCGATCTCGCGCATCGTCGCGTCATGGAAAATCACGTAAGCGGGCACGTTGTGCTTGCGTGCGGTTTCGACCCGCCACCAGCGTAGCTTGTCGAAGATCGCTTGCTCTGTCGTAGACAGGTCGGATTCGACGTAACCTCTCGGCTTGCTCGATACGCGCTTCTGCTTGACCGGCTTTTGATACTGGCGCAACTGCACGGCTTGCTCGCCGCGCAGTACCGGACGCGCGATCTCGGTCAGCTTCAGCGCGCTGTAGGCATCGTGATCGACCGCCACTAGACCCAGCGCGATCGATTGCCGCAGGATGCCGCGCCATTCGGCTTCGCTCTGTTCCGCGCCGATGCCGAAGGTCGAAAGCTTGTCGTGGCGCCATTGCTTGACCTTGTCCGATTCGATGCCGCGCAAGACATCGATCACATGTCCGGCGCCGAAGCGTTGCTCGACCCGATAAATCGCCGATAGCAGTTTTTGCACCTGGATCGTGGCATCGAAAGACACCGGAGGCTGCAGGCAGGTATCGCAGTTGCCGCAGCGCGTCGCCGCTTGGCCGAAATATTCGAGCAGACGCATGCGACGGCAGCTAAGCGTTTCGCATAGGCCAAGCATGGCGTCGAGTTTCATTGTCTGCACGCGCTTGAAGGTTTCGTCGGCTTCCGACTCGTCGATCATGCGGCGCTGCTGCACCACGTCCTGCAAGCCATAGGCCATCCAGGCGTTGGCAGCGGCGCCGTCACGGCCGGCGCGGCCGGTTTCCTGATAATAGCCTTCTATGCTTTTGGGCAGATCGAGATGCGCCACAAAGCGCACGTCGGGCTTGTCGATGCCCATGCCGAAGGCGATGGTGGCGACCATCACGATACCGTCCTCGCGCAGAAAGCGCGCCTGGTTTTTGGCGCGCGTCGCCAGTTCCATCCCGGCGTGATAAGGCAAGGCTGTAATGCCGCTTTCATTCAGGAATTCGGCGATTTCCTCGACCTTCTTGCGCGACAGGCAATAGACGATGCCGGCGTCGCCTGCATGCTCGCTTTCGATAAAGTCGATCAATTGCTTGCGGCCGTTCGTCTTTTCGACAATCTGGTAGCGGATGTTGGGCCGGTCGAAGGAGGAAACGAACTGACGTGCATTGTCGAGCTGCAGGCGCTTGACGATTTCATCGCGGGTCTGCTGATCGGCGGTGGCGGTCAGCGCGATGCGCGGCACGTTGGGGAAGCGTTCGTGCAAGACCGACAGCCGGATGTACTCCGGACGAAAATCATGACCCCATTGCGAGACACAATGCGCCTCATCGATCGCGAACAGCGCGATCTTCGACGACTCCAGCAGGTCCAGGCAGCGCGGCGTCAACAAGCGTTCCGGCGCGACGTAGACCAGGTCCAGGTCACCGCTGCGCACGCGCTTTTCGATGCGCATTGCTTCGTCGAACGTTTGGGTCGAATTGAGAAAGGCGGCGCGCACGCCGACTTCGGCCAGCGCATCGACCTGGTCCTGCATCAGGGCGATCAGGGGTGAGATCACGACGCCAACGCCGTCACGCAGCAAGGAAGGAATCTGATAGCACAAGGATTTGCCGCCGCCGGTCGGCATCAGCACCAGCGCATCGCCGCCTTGCGCGACCAGATCGACAATCTCGGCCTGCTGGCCGCGAAAGGACGGATAGCCGAAGATGCTTTGCAAAACATGCAGCGCCTGGGCGCTGCCGGCGAGGTCATTCATCACTGCGTCTAATCAGCCCATACGACCCAGCCGCTGTACGCGCTGGCGATCACGACAAAACCGAAGATGAGGCGGTACCACGCAAAGGCGGTAAAGTCATGCGAGCTGATATAGCGCAGCAACCAGCGCACGCAAAAAAAAGCCGACACAAAAGCGGCCAGCGTACCGACGCCGAACAGCGGCAGATCGGCCGACGACAGCAATGCGCGCTCCTTGTACAACGAATAAATAGTGGCGGCAAACAGCGTCGGGATCGCCAGAAAAAATGAAAACTCGGTGGCCGCCTTGCGCGACAGGCCGAACAGCATGCCGCCGATGATGGTGGCGCCGGAGCGGCTGGTGCCCGGGATCAGCGCGAACGCCTGGGCGCAGCCGACCTTCACTGCGTCGAGCGCGCTCATGTCGTCCACGGAATCGATACGGACCGCAACCGGATTGAGTTTATTGCGCCGCTCGACCCACAGGATGATCAGGCCGCCGACGATGAAGGCGAGCGCCACCGGCACCGGTGCAAACAACACAGCCTTGATTTTTTTGCTCAACAGAAACCCCAGGGCCGCTGCCGGCAGGAAAGCCACCATCAGGTTCACCGCAAATTTCTGCGCCTTGGCATCGCTCAGCAGGCCGGCCAGAACGGTTCCGATCTTGAGGCGATATTCCCAGCACACGGCGAAGATTGCGCCGGCCTGGATCACGATTTCGAACACCTTGACTTTTTCGCCAGTGAAGTTGAGCAAGCTGCCGGCGAGAATCAGGTGGCCGGTCGATGAAATCGGCAAAAATTCCGTCAGGCCTTCAACAACGCCCATGATGATGACTTTACATGCTAAGAGGAGATCCATGCTGGGAAGATGATGGTTTGAAAATCAATAATCGAAAATGCCGCAGAAGGTTACCACGAGATGGCGTGCTTTTGTCTTGACCGGCCCGTATAAGAGGAAAGAAAGCACGAAAGATTTCCTGACGCCACCCTTTCGTACGCTCGCTCCCGGACGGCAGGCAACTTGACCGGCGGACTTATTTCGCCGAGCACATTTGCCCTGCGTGTCCGGCGTCGTCCTACATGCAAATTTCCATCTGAACAGATCGGTAAAACCGCAGAGAAATATGCGGCGATATCGAGATCTTTTTTACAAGAATCGTCCCCGCCCGACGAACTTTTCTTCCTATTTTTTTTCATAAAAGCGTAGGCCGTCGTAACCAATGGCGGAACGGGGTTTGCATGAAGAGTCACAGCGTGCGGCGCCTCATGCGGAGTCTCGAAAGCAGACGAAACTATTTCTTTTGGAGGTTAGCATGAATATCAAACAGTTGATTTCAGTAGCGGCTGCCATGTCGGCGATCGTCAGCATTTATCCCGCACACGGAAATGACGCCGTGCGCGATACGCAAAGCAATACCAGCGGCGCAAGCGGCAGTGGCACCACAGATAGCACGGGCGCGAGCGGCAGCACTGGAAGCACCGACAGCAGCGGTTCAAGAGGCAGCAGTGGAATGAGCAGCGGCGCCAGCGGAAGTGGAACGAGCAGTGGCAGCAGTGGAAGCACCGATAGCAGCGGAACGAGCAGCGGCAGCACCGATAGCAGTGGCACGAGCGGCAGTTCCGGCAGCGGTATGGGTATGGGTAGCGGCAGCGGTACGACCGAGGGCGGCGGCACCAGCAGCAGTTCCGGGACGAGCAGCGGCAGCGGAACGACCGGAGGAATGGGCAGCGGTAGCGGAACAAGCAGCAGTACAAGCGATAGCAGCAGTACCAGCGACATCATGAGCAGCGGCAGCAGCATGTCTACGGAGTCCTCGCCTTCAGGGCCAAAAACGCGCGAGCAGGTCCGGGCAGAACTTGAGCAAGCGCGCCGCCAAGGTTTATTGAATCAGAACGACGCAAATTATCCACTCGACCAAAGCTATTTTGGTCCGCGCGGCGCAACCAGATAAAAAGTGAGCCGGAATTCGAAGCAAGACGCTGGCCGGGCGGCGCTCGCATGGGGAACGCCGCCGGTCCACTGCCCCATTCCTTATCGAGCACCGGGAACATCATTCCTGCCGGCGGCGCCGGCGCCGGTCAAAACCGATCAAGCATCCAGGTATTCAGGATCGCTGCGAATTGCTTCCCGCCTCCCGGTCAGGCAATTGCCCATCCTGATACGTATTTGAAATTCCCCTGGAATCCCCCCATCCGTCAATACCCTCGCACTTTTTTACTGTCCGGGCCACAGGGCAAACAGCTCGGTCGCCTCTTAGAGTCTCTGAATTAATGGTGCCTGTCTCATTTGTTTGGAGGCTGTTAGAGCATTTTTAGCCTGACCGTGCGGAGTCAAGGTCAGGCCGAGGAGCGGACGCGTACAGGCGTACGCCGAGCACCGGAGACCTGAGATTGGCCCGTACGGTCAGGCTAAAAATGCTCTAGGTATTTACGGCGGCCCCAGAGTGGTGTATGAGTATGGCAATCTCGGGTGTTGCAAAAGCCGGCATGGCTTGCTTCCCGGATTCTTGGTCATGCGCCACTTTCGCCGATGGAAGGGAATACCCCATGAATACATGCAGCGGCAGTTCCAGATTGGCTTTCATCGCCCTGTCGCTGTACTGCGCGATCGGCGGAGCAGGGCCAGCCCAGGCTTTTACCGAATCCGCCGAAGCAGCAAAGGCTGCAGCCTGGCTAAAAGCTGCTGCTCCCATTGATACGCATTTTTCGGTGCTCGGGTTGCCCAATCTGGGCGCCGGATTAGGTAACGCGGCCGACAGCACGATCTCAGCGCAAGGGCCGGCCGCCTTCTACCAAAGCACGTCAGCCGTCCAAGGTGCAAGCAACGCGATCACCTCGCAATTGTCGCAAGCCGGTCCGCTGCTGCGTGCCGGCGGCATCACTGCGTTTCGCGACGTGCAAAACCTGCCCTGGGGCATGATAGAACCCGCGCAAGGGCAATATAACTTCAGCCTGATGGATGTGCTGATCCAGAACTACCAAACCTATGGCATCGATTATGTCGGCGTCGCGATGCCGTTCGCCAGTTGGGACTTGGCCTCCAAACCGGCCGCCGCGGCGAACTGTCAGCACTTCTTCACCGAAGACTACAAGTATCTGGCCGCCGCCGGAAAAATGGATCGCTATGTCAATCTGACTGCCTTTACCACGATGCTGCAAACCGCGGCGGAACGCTATGACGGCGATGGCGTCAGCGACATGACCGGCCTGACGCGCCCGATCAAGTATTGGCAAATCCAGAACGAACCCGAAGGCAACAATTGCGGGCAGTTCCGCGGCGATGTCGCGGCCTTCGTGGAACTCATGCGGCTCAGCCATGCCGCCGTCAAGGCGGCCTGCCCGTCGTGCCAGGTCATCAATGCCGGCGCCGGCCTGGTCGAACGCCAATATGCGGGCGGCGACTTCTGGTGGGAATATGCGAGCCTCGGCGGCAAGCCCTATATCGATATTGTTGCGGTCCACTATAACGAAGGCAAGGATCCCGGGGCAACGGACCCGACCGCGTTCGAGACCCGTCTCGCCAATATCAAGGATGCCCTGGGCTCCGACAAACCGATCTGGGTCACCGAATTCGGCGTGATCGTCAACGCGCCGGCCGGCGGAACCTTCACCTCCCTGACCGAAACCCAGGCGGCAGCCTGGTATACACGTTTCTATGCGGCCGGCCTGAACGGCGGCGTTACCCGCTTCTTCTCGGACGCGATATCGTTTTACACCACCGGCGCCGGTCCTACGGTGCTGCTGCCGTACTACACCAACAAATTGATGCAGGCCAAGCTTGGCGGCTTCAGCGCCTCGTCGCGGCTGGCCGCCGGGCAGTACCGCTTCACGGTCCGCGGCGCGCCGGTCTATGTGCTGTGGTCGGGTGTTCCCGCGGAACTAAGCGGCACGGTTATTTCCTATGACATATACGGCAATGAAACCACCGGCGATGCCAGCGCCCTGCATCCGACCCAGGATGCGCCGCTGATCGTGACGCTGCCGGCGAGCATGCAAGCCCTGTTCGTCAATGCGTCGACCAGCCCGAACAAGACTTCCGAACTACGCATCATCAATCCCGGCGGCAGTGCCGGTACGCTCGCCGCAACGATCTACGATGAGTCGGGCACACGCCGTGGAACGGCTGCCGCGCCGCTGGGCTCGATTGGCGCCTATCAGACGCTCAGCTTCACTTCGGCGCAACTGGAAAACCTGACCGGCTTCACGCCGGCTTCCGGCACCTCCAAGTATTCGGTGTATTTGACGTCCAGCTTGGACAATCTCGAACTCATCAATTACACCAGGGACAAAGCAACGGGCTTGTTGACCTTGTCGCAATCCCTGGCCCATGACCGCAGCAGCAGAGCCACCGCCGCCAGCGCGACGCGCACCGCGTGGTTCTTGAGTGCGTCGACCAGCGCCAGCAAGACAAATGTATTGCGCATCCTGAACACAAGCAATGCGGCAGGCAATCTTACCGCTTCCGCCCATGACGAAAACGGCAATACGCTCGGCATCGCGAACGCCTCGCTGGGCAGCATCGCGGCACGCCAGATGAAATCCTACACCTCGGCAGAACTTGAGAGTGCGCTCGGTTTCACGCCGGCCTCCCCGACCGCCAAATATCGCGTGACGTTCTCGGCCAATGTCGCCAGCATGGAACTCATCAACTTCACCAAGGACATCGCCAGCGGCAATCTGGCGCTGGTACAAGCGCAATTGGAGGAGCGTGCGGCATCGGCCGCGAGCAATTCCACTCGCAATGTGTTGCTGGTCTATCCCTCGATCAACAGCACCCGCACCACGGTGCTGCGCATCGTCAATCCTAACAACGTCAACGCCACGGTAGCTGCGACAGCCTACAATGAAGCCGGCTCCGCCGTCGGCAGCGGCGCGCTCGGTGTCGTCAACCCCAACGGCATTCTGGCCCTCACCTCCAGCGACATCGAAACAGCGCTTGCTTACAGCCCCGGCACGCCGGGCGCAAAATACCGGCTGGTGTTGAGTGCCAACGTGCCAAGCTTCGAGGTGATCAACAATGCCAGGATGAGCGCCAGCGGCAACCTGTACCTGGCCCAGGCGCAAACCGACAGTCGCGCATCCGGCTTGGCGACCTCGACCACCCGTAGCGCGCTCGTCATCCATCCCTCATCCGGCAGCACCAGCACCACCCAGTTGGTGCTGGTCAATACCTCGGCACAGAGTTCCACCCTGACCGCGAACGGCTACGACGACAGTGGCATGCAAGTCGTGGCAAACAAATCGCTCGGCACGCTCGGGCCCTATCAAATGTTGACGCTCACCTCGGCACAACTGCAAAACCTGACAGGCTACACGCCGGCCTCGGCGATGAAATGGCGTTTGACGATTGCGGCCAGCTTGCCAGGTTTTGAGCTCATCAATTATGCGGTCGACACCGGCAGCGGAGTTGTTTCAATCGCTCAGCCACAGACGGAATAGAAGGGATTTTTCGAGAATAGGGTAATTTTAGATGTTCCAAAATTGTGAAGGCGTTCTCTAGAGCAGTTTCAGCCTGACTGTACAGGAGCCAAGGTTGAGCCGAGAAGCGCAACCGTACGAATGGTACGGTGAGCATCGCAAGCGCAAGATTGGCCGTGTACGGTCAGGATGAAACTGCTCTAAGAGAGATAACCTAAGTGACTCAGCATCCCGTATGCGTATTTCATCAGGACCTCATGCTCATCCTGAGTCAATTCATGGGGAGAACGATAGCCCGGCACCGATTGTCCCTGGTGGTCCGTTTCACTTACGTTAACTTTGACCTCCATCAGTTTTCTGTCCATACCGGCTATCTGCGTGAACGCTTCAATCCGCGCCAACTCCTCGTCCGGATTTGCGACCAAATCCTCATACTTGAGCGTCAACACATTCTCGCGCCCGGAAGAAAATATTTTCCGGATTTCTTCCTGCCACTCGTGCGCGAGCTTGACTGCATCATAGTCCGACACCAACCATCCTCGGGCTTTATAAGAACGCGCGACATCAAACAGATTGCGATAAACGCAAATGAAGCGTGCACCGGGGAGCAGGCTTCTGAGCATTTCCAATTGACCCGCGTGCGGCTCTTTGATCCCCCACGCACGACCAAGCTTGTCGGCAGTAATTTGATAATGTCCGACAGCGTCATAGAAATTTCTGAGCGCCAGCTCCAGATAAGCGTCACCCCTGCCGGGAAAAAGGCCGGCGACCCAATCTTCCGTCAGCATTTTTCTCAAGTTTCCTGCAGCGGATAAGTCTTCCTTCATGCAGGTCTTGCTCAATGCAAAACTGACGCATGCAGGCAATCGGCGCGCAATATCCTCGTTTTCACCGAACATGATTATCCGGTTGCTGGAATTGAATAGACGCTGCAGCAGCGTCGAACCGCAGCGCGCCACGGGCGCAAGAATAAAAATCGGCCTCAGATGCCCTGCAGTTGAACGAGCGCGTTCTTTTATCGCCAGGTATTCCCTGGCCTCGGCAAGCTGATAATCCAGATCGGGAAACTTCGGATTTATCTTTAGTAAAACTTCAAGTTGAGCAATGGCTTCTCGGGCTCTACCTTGACTGCTCAGGCATCCGGCAAGAAAAAAATGTCCCGGCTCGGAATCAGGTTTTATTTCGATTGCCTTGCGAAGGGAATTCTCGGCCTCATGAATCAGCCCCAGTTTTTGCAGAAAAACTGCCAGATTGTAATGGGATTTCGCGTCATCAGGATCGATTTCAAGGGCTTGCCGGCAGGCCGAAATTGCCTCGACAAACATCCCCAAGCCCTGCAGGGCGCTGGCCCGCAATACATGCGCTCGCGCGCAAGCCGGGTCAAGCCGGAAAACAGTATCGCAGTGTTGCAATGCCTCTTGAAAGGCACGCCTCTCGACAAGTACACGTGCGAACTCCAACAGAAAATCGGGTTGATTTGGCTGCAGGATTACTGCCTGCCGCAGAGCCGCCTCGGCTTCAACATATCGCGGGATTTCGCGCAACGCGCAACCTAGAAAAAAATAAGGTGCCGGAACTGCAGGATTCGCCTGGATTGCTAATTCAAGCTGATGCACCGCCGCCGGATAATTTTTCTCATTGAAATCCATCAAGCCAAGAAAATAAAGCGCATTGCCGTTGGATGGCGCCACCTCCAGAATTCTGCGGCAGAGCTCACGTGCGCAGGATCGGGCTTCCGGCGTGCCTTGCTGTATGAGTTGTTGTGCTTGCGCCAGCGCTTCAGCGAGCGTGATCGGTGTCGAGCCTGTCATGATTACTGCATTTTTTCTTGAATGGAAACTCAATTTCCTTGAATACTTCCTAGGCCTCGACAATATTCGAGCTTATCGTAAAGGGAATGCATATTCTAGAAAAAAGGGCAGCCGAAGCTGCCCCTGCAAACCCGCTTAAAATCAGCCAATTAGTCATTGCCGCTTTGCGACAACACAACAGTACCGGTTGCGACGTCTTGAGTGTAGTTCAGTATTTGCGTATTGGTGGCGCCGGCACTAAACACAATACGATACTTGCTGGTATTTGAACTTGGCGTAAAGCCCAGCTTCGACTCCAATTGAGCGGAGGTCAGGTTCAAGGCGCCGCCGGCCTCGATCGTCCCCATCACCGAGTTGGCTGTGCCCAGAGGTGTGAATCCGACCGGATTGCCATCGCCGGCGCCCGTATCTTCCGCGTAAGCAGTCGCCGTGAATGCGGCCGCCACCGTGCCCGTGTTGATCAAGCGGATAATGGAGGTCTTTGCGGTGCTGGTCGATGCATTGACCAGGTAGGCGTTGCGGGTAAGCCCGTTGCTGGTCAGCGTTTCCAGCGCATTTGAAGTCGTCGTGAAATCTGCCGTCACGGAAGACTGCGGCACGCCGCCGACAGTCGCGGTCATTTGTCCGGTCGCGATGACCGTCGTACCGCCGCTGACGTTCAGGCAAACCCACACACCCGCAGAAATATTGGTTAGCGAAACATTGGTAAATGTCACGGAGTTGGTAGCTGTGGTGCCGATTGTATAAGACTTGGTGGTGCATCCCGAGGTGGAAGCATCCAGGAATATGCCGCTCGTGCCATTGGCTGCCAGGGCTGCGGCAATTGCCGGACCGTTCACTGTTACCGTAGCCGTCGAGATGACATCCCCGGCGCTGACGTTATTCGCCAGACCGGCACTCGCTGCACTGGTGCCGACCTGCGTATACTTCACCTGCCCTAAAGTTGCCAAACCGGTCGTACCTTTGTTGCTGCTTGTCGTCAAATGGATCGAACCAGTCGTGGCATCGACGATCACGTTGCCGTCAGCGGTTATCACGGAAGCAACCATGCCGGTGACGAAGGTCACGTAGTTGGACAACACGCCGGTGACAACGTTGTCGAGGCCGTTCTTGTATTCGACCGTGGCGGAAACGCCGACGTTGCCCAGACCGGCAATGGTCAGATTTCCCATGGTCGCGCTGCAGGTTCCGCTGACAACACCGGTTTCAACCGAGTAGACGACAAATGAAGTGCCCGCACCGCCCAATTGCAATATGGCAGACATGCTGTTCGCGGCCGCAGCCGTACCGCAACGGACGCTGGTCGGGTTGGCGACAAAGCTGGCGCCGCCGGTCAGGTTCATTTTGATATAAAGCGGATTCGATGCTGTTACCCCATAACTTGGAGGAACTGCCACCTTGATATCAAACTGGTTGGCGGCGTTGACCAGTGTCGTGGTCGTACTCGGAATTTCCTTGGCAATTTTAGAGATGCCGGTTGGCGTCGCGACACTGAGATCCAAAACAGCGGCTGCCTGACCTGCTGCAACACTAAAGCAAGCTGCAATAGCGGCGCGCAAAACATAATTGGACTTAGCCATTAAAACTTCCCCTTTTAAGTGATGATATCGCTCGAGAATGGAATGGTCTTTCTGACATGATACGTTTCGAAACATTGCTAAGAATTGTCAGCAGACAGGAACAACAGGTCAAAGCCGAACCATTTTAAACGAAGGGTTTCCCGGTTGGGAATTTTCCAGTACCAGTGTTGACAATACCGAACAGTCCACTGGTTAATGCGGCGCAGTCAACAATTATGTGTTACCGGCCAGGGTATGGAATTCACCTTGAAAATCTCTTTGCCCAATGCCCGGTAATACCCGCTGCTTGCTTGGGCAATCTTTCCCATATGCGAGTCGCCGATCAGCACAATTGAGAATAGCCTCCTCCAGAGAGCCGGCGCCCTTATTCCAGGTTTCCAAATGATGTCTTCGCAAATGGCAAGATGAACAGGTCGGTCTGCTGAAGCGCGGAGGCAATCGCCACCAATGTGGCTTGGCGGGCCGCAAACAGCTCATCAGGCGATGCAAAGCCCTCGGCCGGTGGCCCAGTACAACCATTGATTCAACAGCGCAGCGGTGTAGATATCCGGAAGTGCGAGGGCGGCAATGCGGTGTACGGATGGGCAGAAAGCGATGCAGTACTGTTCATGCGGTGGATTTATTCGGTAACAGAGGCAAGTTTGCGGTGCAATTTAGGATTGAAGTGCTCCAACGGGCATGCAAATGTTCAACACTTGTTGAATCCATTTCTGATAATACCCGCCACTTTCGTAATGCGAACAACCGTTGTATCGCCCTGAAAACGATCGTCGGTTTCCTCAAGCGCATCTCATGAATGTCATGCTTCAGAAAAGGAATAGGAAAAGCGATGCGGCGCCTCGTCCATTTCATTGAATTGCCCTATGCGCAACGGCTTATTCGAGGAATATGCCTCTGTTGCGTTCACCTTGAGACGGTCTAGAGAAAATGTGCGTAGCTGCTTGAAAATATTTTCATCGACCGCCATCGCGGCCTGCATCAGCAGCAAATCAAGATCGTGGTCGCCGCCGAAACGCCTGTCCCCGGCTTCCCTGGAAGAGCCGCCCCTCCTTCTTCCCTCAGCCAATACACAGCGCAATACGTCTTCCAGCGTAACGGTGCCCGGGTCTTTACCCAGACTCCATCCTTCAGGCAGATTCGGATGTTTATTCAGGATTCCGGCCCGCTCCAACTGGTTGCAAAGCCGCTTTAGTTCTACAGGTGGAAGATCTGAGTCGCTTTCCAGTTGTCCGAGACTGACCGGTCGCGAAGTGCGCGATACGATGTGGGCGAGTACTTCGGCATACATAAAGAAGCGCTCCTGCAACGCCACGTTACCCAGGATGTGCTGGGCAACGACGAGTTTGTTCTGAATGTTCATTGTTTGCCTTCCAGGCATCGAATGCCGGTTTGTTTGAAAAAATTCGCTGTGCTGGATAAGAACCTGTTCAGGGTTTCGCTAAACGAGCGCCAGGCGGCTTCGGCCGAAGCACAGGAACCGGAACGTACTTGGTACATGAGGATTTCCAGCACAGCATGGCAAAATCGAATTGCACTGCAGCTTTTCAACCGCCTGTCACACCGCGTTTATTGAGCCGATCCAGAGAAAATCGGCGCAGTTCACCAAGCACGGCTTGGTTGATCTGCATCGTCGCCTGCATGACCAAGACTTCGATGTCACGTCTTCGGGAAGACATATGCGACTGCCTCTCCTGGTTCGCTCGTCGGTATTTGGACAGTTGCTCGATTTCGCAGCACAGGATGTCGGCAAGAGTGACAGCGTCCACGGCGCGTCCCGCCGCCCAGCTGCCGTTGCTCTCGGATGCCGGCGTCAAAATTCCCGCTTGAGACAGTCCCTCGCACACGCGAACCAGCCTTCCGAACGGGCATCCGATCTGTTTTTCGAGGTCCGCAAGGCTGACGGGATTGGGGGCCGCGGCCATTACTTTGCTTGCGACCTTTATCGCGATTCGAAATCGGTCGTATGCCGCTCCCGTATTGAGGATGTAATCAATCGCGGTCATGATCTACCTTGGTTTTAGAGCGATTTGACGATGCATGCAAGGGAGGTCCGGTCAGGGCGAGAAGCGCAGCCGTACGAAAGTACGGTGAGCATCGCAGGCCCGAGATGGCCCTCTTGCATGCATCGTCAAACCACTCTAGGGGTTATGAAGCTGATGTAGGGGCAGTGCCCCCCTCCGGGTTCATGACAAGCTCTAATCGGCCAAATATCTGGCATGTCCCGGCTCTCCAATGCTTCAGAGCTGCCGATCGGGACAAGTCCGATAGAAACGGCTTGCATCAAGGAAATGTTATCGCGCTCCTCATGCAATTTGTAACCGTTATGTGCAAAGCCATCCTCAAAATATGCACAAATATTGCTAAAATTTTCAAATAGATGAAAATTTCGTGCGCAAACACATTTACCAACTCGACCTGCAACCGCAATCAAAGCCTTGGTGCCACGGCGCGATATAAGTGCATGCCATTGATCATTGCCGCGATTCTCAATGGCAAGAGCAAACCACTCAAGCCTTTATCGTTCCGCTCTAGAGAGCCGTAACATCAGGCCCGGCCTTGACGCAAGGAACAGACGCGCTTATATTACTGACCCATTAGTAAGTTATTTAAGCCCGCCTCATAATGTCTTCCTGCCCGCTCAAGAAAAATGCCCCGCGTTGGGTGCGCCGCAAAGAAGCCCGCCCGCAGGAACTATTGGCAGCGGCGCTCGACCTGTTCGTTGAACGCGGTTATGCCGCGACCCGCCTGGACGATGTCGCGGCGCAAGCGGGTGTCTCGAAAGGCACGCTCTACCTGTATTTCACCAACAAGGAAGATCTGTTCAAGGCCGTAGTGCGGGAAAACGTGCTGCCGGTTCTCGACGCCGCACAAGAAATCATCAATAACTATGCAGGCGGCAGCGCTGACCTGTTCCGGGAAATCATGATGGGTTGGTGGGAACGCATCGGCAGTACCAAGCTGTCCGGCATCACCAAGCTGATGATGGCCGAATCCGGCAATTTTCCCGAGGTCGCAAAATTCTATTACGAAGAAGTCATCACCCGCGGCAATGCGGTGATCCTGCGGGTGCTGGAGCGCGGCGTGGCCAGCGGCGAATTCCGCCCCATCGATACCTCGCAGGCTATCAATGTGGTGGTGGCGCCGATGATCATGCTGATGATGTGGAAGCATTCCTTCGGCGCCTGCGGCCTGAAAGCAATCTCGCCGGATGAGTATCTGAAGTGTTTCACCGATTTGCTATTGCATGGCTTGCTCGACACCGCAGCGGCGCCATCCCCCTGAAAGTCTTCCATGTCGAGAATAAAGCGCCGTACCTTGTGGATTATCCTCGTTGCTTCGCTGGTGGCCGCCAGCGTCGGCGCCGTCGCGATGAAAAAGCGCACGCAAACGGCGGCCGAACCCGCTGCCCTACCTGCCGCAGCGACGGCGGTGCTGGAATTCCTGCCGACCGACGTGCTCGTGATCGAGCCCCACGACCTGCGCCAGACCCTGCCGCTGTCGGGTTCGCTGCGCGCCGTCAACCAGGCTGCGGTCAAGGCCAAGGTAGCCGGTGAAGTGCGCGAAGTCCTGGTGCGCGAAGGCGAGGCGGTAAAGGCCGGCCAAGTGCTGATCAAGATGGATTCCAGCGAATATCAAGCCCGCCTGGAGCAGGCCAGGGGCAACCTGATGGCGGCGCAAGGCCAACTCGACATGGCGACCAAGGCGCGCGACAACAACAAGGCGCTGCTATCGAAGGGATTCATTTCACAAAACGCTTTCGACAACGCCGCCAGCCAATATGACATCGCGCGGGCCAATGTCGAGTCGGCCATAGGCGCGCTCGACGTCGCAAAAAAGGCCTTGAACGATACCGTGATCCTGGCGCCGGTTTCCGGCCTGGTCAGCAGCCGCACCGTCCAGCCTGGCGAAAAAGTCTCGGCCGACAATCGCCTGCTCGATGTGGTCGATCTGCGCCAGATGGAAATGGAAGCGGCGGTGCCGACTTCCGACATCATGAGCATCTCGCAAGGCCAGGATGTGCAGGTCAAGGTGGAGGGCATGGCCCAGCCCCTGCCCGGCAAGGTGGCCCGCATCAACCCGGCGACCCAGGCCGGCTCGCGCTCCATCATGGTGTACATCCAGATCGACAATCCGCAGGGCTTGCTGCGGGTCGGCATGTTCGGCGAGGCGCAATTGACGCTGGCGAAAAAGCCCAGCGTGCTGAGCGTGCCGCAATCGGCGATCCTGACCGAGGCAGGCAATCCGGCGGTCTATACGATTGAAAACGGCAAGCTGGCGCTGCGACAGGTTACGCTCGGCATCAAGGGCGACGACGGCCAGGGCGGTGCGGTGGAAATCGTACAGGGTTTGGAAAGCGGCGCGCAGATCGTGAAGAACAATTTGGGCAATTTGCGTCCCGGCACCGCAGTCAGGTTTGCGAAAGTGGCAGCTTCGGCGACGGCTGCCGCCGCAAGCCGATGAGCTGTCGTGGCAGACAAATCCAATCATGCATTTTTAAAAAATGAAAAATTACCGGGGTTTCCGTAAAGCGTTACAAAGGTCGTCCCAACTAACGTGGGGGCCCGGCGTCGCTTGTAACCTGCTTCAAACCCTAATTTGGTTAACAGCTAGTTGCGAACGACACCGGGTCCCGGCATTCGCGGGGACGACACGGCAGCGTCGCGAATTACGGAAACGTCAATAAGCCATGTGGTTCACCCGCATCAGTATCGGCAACCCTGTCCTGGCGACCATGATGATGGTCGCCTTCGTCGTGCTCGGGCTGTTCTCCTACAACCGCCTGCGCGTCGATCAATTCCCCGACGTGACCTTCCCGGTGGTCGTGGTGCAGACCGACTATCCCGGCGCCTCGCCGGAAACCGTCGAAGCCGACATTTCGCGCAAGGTGGAAGAAGCGGTCAACACCATCAACGGCATCAATGCGCTGGTCTCGCGTTCGTACGAAGGCTCGTCGGTGGTGATCATCGAATTCGACCTGACCATCGACCCGGCGCAGGCAGCGCAGGACGTGCGCGAAAAAGTCGCGCTGATCAAGGCCGCCTTCCGCAAGGAGGTCAAGGAACCGCGCGTGACGCGTTACGATCCGGCGGACCGGCCGATCTTTTCGGTCGCCGTCACCAATGACGCCGGCATCAAGCCGCGCGACTTCCGCGACCTGACCACGATCGCGGACCAAGTCGTCAAGAAGCGGCTGGAAAATGTGCGCGGCGTCGGCTCGGTCGCACTGGTCGGCGGCGTCAAGCGCGAGATTCAGATCTACGTCAAGCCGAACGAAATGGAAGCGCTGGGCATCGGCGTCGACCAGGTCATCAATGCGGTGCGCAACGAGAACCAGGAATTGCCGACCGGCGCGATCCGCTCGCTGGTCGATGAAAAAGTGGTGCAAGTGCAAGGCAAGATCAGGAATCCGCAGGACTTCGGCCGCATCATCGTCGCCAAACGCGGCGGCCAGCCGGTTCTGCTGTCGCAGATCGCCACTGTCGTCGACGGCCAGGAAGAACAGGAAAGCCTGGCGCTGTACAACGGCAAGCGCACGCTGGCGCTCGACATTCTGAAAGCGCAGGGACAAAATACGATCGACGTGGCCGACGGCCTCTTGGCGGCACTGAAAGAACTGGAGCCGCGCATGAAGGCGCTCTATCCCGGCGTCAAGATCGAAGTGATCAAGGACGGCTCACGGCAGATCCGGGTCGGCGTGCAGAACGTGCGGCGCACCCTGATCGAAGGCGCGGCGCTGACCATTCTGATCGTGTTCCTGTTCCTCAATTCGTGGCGCTCCACGGTGATCACCGGCCTGACGCTGCCGGTGGCCTTGATCGGCACCTTCCTGTTCATGTATGCGTTCGGCTTCACCATCAACATGATCACGCTGATGGCGCTGTCGCTGTGCGTGGGCCTGCTGATCGACGATGCGATCGTGGTGCGCGAAAACATCGTGCGCCATGCCGGCATGAAAATCAACGGCAGGTACAAGGATCATCGCACCGCGGCACTGGAAGGCACGGCCGAAATCGGCCTGGCGGTGCTGGCCACCACGTTCTCGATCGTCGCCGTGTTCCTGCCGGTCGGCTTCATGGGCGGCATCATCGGCCGCTTCTTCCACCAGTTCGGCGTGACGGTGACGGCGGCGGTCCTGATCTCGATGTTCGTCTCGTTCACGCTCGATCCGATGCTGTCCTCGGTCTGGCCCGATCCCGCGGTCCACGGCGGCAGCCCCGCGCCCAAGGGGCGCATTGCGAAGCTGTATGCGGCTACGATAGGCCGCGTTCTGGCATTGTTCGAACGCGGTGTGCAGTGGACCTCGAATACCTACCAGGTGTTGCTGAAATGGTCGCTCAAGCATCGCGTGCTGACATTGGTGATTGCGGCCGCGACATTTTTCGGCGGACTGGCGATCCCGGCTACGGGCTTGATCGGTTCCGAATTCGTACCGCAGGCCGACTATTCCGAAACCGGCGTCACCTTCTACACGCCGACCGGCTCTTCGCTCGAATTTACCGAAACCAAGGTGCGCCAGGTCGAAGCCGTGCTGCGTGAATTTCCCGAGGTGCTCGACACCTATACCACGGTCAACACCGGCAATGCGCTGGGCAAGAACTACGCCACCGTATTCGTGCGCCTGACGCCGCGTGACCAGCGTACGCGCAATACCGGCCAGATGAGCATCCCGCTGCGCCAGCGGCTGTCGCAGGTCGCCGGCATCACGGTCACCCACATCGGCACGCTCGACGGCGTCGGCGGCGACAGCAAGCAGATCCGCTTGAGCATCCAGGGCACCGACCTGAAGCAATTGGCGCAGATCTCGGAAGAAGCGCAACGCAAGATGCGCGCGGTTCCGGGGCTGGTCGATCTCGACTCCAGCCTGAAAGCCGAGAAACCAGCCATCTTGATCGAACCGAAACGCGATGCCGGCGCCGATCTCGGCATCGGCGTCGGCCAGATCGGGGGCGCCTTGCGCCCACTGCTGGCAGGCGAAGCGGCCAGCGCCTGGCGTGCGCCGGATGATGAAAACTACGACGTCAAGGTGCGCCTGTCGCCCTCGGACCGCAACAATGCCGCTGATTTGTCGCGCCTGATGCTGGCTTCCAGCCAGACCAATGCCGACGGCTCGCCCAAGATGGTTCCGCTGCGCCAGGTCGCCGCCATCACGGCGTCGACCGGCGCCAACCAGATCAACCGGCGCGATCTCAACCGCGAGGTCGAGTTGTCGGCCAACGTGATCGGGCGCTCGGCCGGCCAGGTCGGCGCAGACGTAAAGAAAGCGCTGGACAGCATGAACTGGCAGCCCGGCTATCGCTACCAGGTCGGCGGCGCCACCAAGAACATGAACGAATCGGCCGGCTATGCGCTGTCGGCGCTGGCGCTGGCGATCATCTTCATCTACATGATCCTGGCCTCGCAGTTCGCCAGTTTCCTGCAGCCGCTGGCGATCATGTCCTCCTTGCCCTTGACCCTGATCGGCGTGTTCCTGGCGCTGATGTTCTTCCGTTCGACGCTTAACATGTTTTCCGTCATCGGATTCATCATGCTGATGGGCCTGGTGACCAAGAACGCGATCCTGCTGGTAGACTTCGCGAACCAGGCACGCCAAGCCGGCAGCGGCCGGATCGAAGCCTTGCTGGAAGCGGCGCATGTGCGTTTCCGCCCGATCGTGATGACCACGCTGGCAATGGTGTTCGGCATGGTGCCGCTGGCCTTCGGCTTGGCCGAGGGCTCCGAGCAGCGCGCGCCGATGGGCCAGGCGGTAATCGGCGGCATCATCACATCGACGCTGCTGACCCTGGTGGTGGTGCCGGTGGTATACACCTATCTGGATGACCTCGCGGCTTGGGCCAAGCGCTTCTGGCACGGCGCCGAAGCACGCCCTGGAAGCCCGGCGATTGCCGCTCCGCAGGCCGGTCGCGACGATATCGTTTGATAAAATGCCCGTTTCTTTTTAGTTTCCCCCTAACCTTCGAGACCGCCATGAAAACCGAACAAGCCCGCTTCAACATGATCGAACAGCAAATCCGTCCATGGGATGTGCTGGACCAGGATGTGCTCGACCTGCTGACCGTGGTCAAGCGCGAAGAATTCGTGCCGGCAGCGTACAAAAGCCTGGCGTTTGCCGATACCGAGATTCCGCTGCCTTGCGGCGAATACATGTTCACCCCGAAACTGGAAGCACGTCTCCTGCAGGAAGCCGCCGTCAAGAAGCATGAGAACGTGCTCGAAATCGGCACCGGTTCGGGTTACATGGCAGCGCTCCTGGCCTACAAGGCGCGCCACGTGACGACAGTCGAGATCGAACCGGAACTCAAGAATTTCGCCCGCAAGAACCTCAGCGATTACGGCGTGGGCAACGTCAGCGTGGTGAGCGGCGACGGCGCCCAGGGCTGGGCCGGTTCCGGCAACGACGGTGCGCCATATGACGTGATCGTGATTTCCGGCGCGCTGCCGGTGCTGCCCAATGCTTTCCTGCAGCAGATCAAGGTAGGCGGCCGCATCCTTGCGATCGTCGGCGAAGCGCCGGTGATGAGCGCCGAAATCGTCACGCGTGTGTCCGAGGTCAACTACAGCACGGTCAAGCTGTTTGAAACCGTCGTCAAGCCGCTGCGCAACGCCGTGACGCCCTCGCACTTCAAATTCTAAGGACGGACTACAACGATGCAAAACATGACTGCTCCGGAACTGGCCGCCTGGCTCGCCGACTCCTCGCGCACGCGGCCGCTGCTGCTCGACGTGCGCGAGCCCTGGGAATTTCAGACCTGCCATATCGAAGGCGCGGTGCTGATCCCGATGCACACCATCCCTGCACGCCAGACCGAACTGGACCCGGACGCAGCCATCGTCTGCATCTGTCATCACGGTGCGCGCAGCATGAATGTCGCCGCCTTTCTTGAAAAAAACGGCTTCACCAACATCATCAACCTGACCGGCGGCATTCATGCCTGGTCGCTTCAGGTCGATCCCGCGATTCCCACTTACTGATCCCTACTTACTGACGACTCCCACGGAGAACCCTAATGCGCAATTCCGTTATCGCCCCGCTCATCGCCGGCGCCATTTTTTCGCTCGACGTGCAAGCGGCCGACCTCCTGCAAGTCTACAAAGATGCGCTGGCTAACGATGCGCAATACGCCAGTGCACGGGCAGCGCTGGCGGCGGGCCAGGAAAGAGTGCCGCAAGGCCGCGCAGGATTGCTGCCGACCATCGGCTTGGGCGGCAGCGTCAACCGGGTCTCGATGGATGGAACGCAGGGACCGCTGCAAAGCAGCCAGAACTACAATTCCAACGGGTACAGCCTGACGCTGACGCAACCGCTGGTGCGCCTGGCCAACTGGGAGCAATACCAGCAGAGCAAACTGGCCGCGGCAGCCAGCGAAGCGCAGTTCGGGCAGGCGCAACTGGACCTGATCGTGCGCGTGTCGCAGGCGTATTTCGACGTGCTCGCCTCACAGGATGCGCTGGCTTCGGTGCAGGCGCAGAAAGCGGCGATCACTGAACAGCTGGCGTCGGCCAAACGCAATTTCGAAGTCGGCACCGCCACCATCACCGACACCCATGAAGCGCAGGCCCGCTACGACTTGGCGGTAGCGCAGGAATTCGCCGGGCAAAACGATCTGGCAATCAAGATGACCGCCTTGCAGCAAATCATCGGCAAGCCGCCCGGCGAGCTTGCCGGCCTGCGTCCCGGCATCAAGTTGAGCGGTCCGGTACCGGCGCAAATCGACAAGTGGGTCGACAGCGCAGAGACGCAAAACTATGGCGTGATCGGCCAGCAACTGGCCGTCGAAATCGCGCAGCGCGAGATCAAGCGCAACCGTGCCGGCCATTTGCCGACGCTGGACCTGGTGGCCAGCCGCAATCACAGCAATCAGCTCAATACGTTCGGCAGCAATGCCAACACCAACGTGATCGGCGTGCAATGGGCGATCCCGCTGTTCGCCGGCTTCGCGATCGACAGCAGGGTGCGGGAAGCGATCGCTCTCGAAGAGAAGGCGCGCAACGACCTGGAAACCGCACGCCGCAGCGCGGCACAGGGCGCGCGCCAATCCTACCTGAGCGTCAACAACGGGCTGGCCCAGGTCAAGGCGCTGGAAGCAGCCGAGGTATCGAGCCAGTCGGCGCTGGAATCCAACAAGCTCGGCTATCAAGTCGGCGTGCGCATCAATATCGATGTGCTCAACGCGCAGCAGCAGTTGTATTCGACCCGACGGGATCTGGCGAAAGCGCGCTATGACACCATCATGAGCGGCTTGCGCTTGAAGTCGGCGGCAGGATCGCTGAAGGAAGAGGACCTGGTTCAGGTGAATGGGCTGTTGAAGCCGTGAATACGCTGAATGTATTTCAAGAATTCACAAGCGAGTGAAGGTCGGTAGGGAGTGAACCATTCCCCTCTCCCGCAGGCGAGAGAGGGGGAGCTATGCAATGTCCTTGAATGTCCTTACTGTCGCACCGCCCATCGCACGATAACAGCGATACGCCCTTTGCAGAATGTAATTACAATAGCAGCATCCTCGATCTCCCGACAAAAATCGGTAAGAATCAGTTCAGGGTCTAAGCATGGCAGCCGGACTGGCGTTCTGCCCGGCTTGGAGGGATCGATACCTGCAGCAGCCGCACACGCATTCCACCAACGATCGTTCGAGATATCTTATGAATCCTGTATTGCGTTTTTCCCTCATCGCGGCGGCCATATCAAGCGTATTTTTTATCGCCGGCTGCGGCGATAAAGCAGCGACATCCGCAGCAGCGCCGGGCGCCGCCATGCCGCCGCCGGAAGTCTCGGTCGTCACCATCACGCCGAAAGAAATCACGCTCACCGCCGATCTGCCGGGCCGCCTGCAAGCCACGCGCAGCGCTCAAGTGCGAGCCAGGGTCGAAGGCATCGTGCTGCAGCGCGTGTTCAACGAAGGCAGCGATGTCAAGGCCGGCGCCCTGCTGTTCCAGATCGATCCTGCGCCGCTCAAGGCTAATGTCGAAGCGGCGCAGGCGGCGCTGGCGCGTGCTGAAGCCGATGCCTATCAAACCCGGGCCAAGGCCGAACGCTACCAGCCTCTGCTCGCCACCAATGCGGTCAGCAAGCAGGAATACGATGAAGCGGTGGCGCGCGCCAAGCAGACCCAAGCCGATATCGCCTCGGCCAAGGCTGCCCTCCTCAAGGCAAAGCTGGACCTGGATTATGCCAACGTCACCGCGCCGATTTCCGGCCACATCGGACGCGCGCAGGTGACGGAGGGTGCGCTGGTCGGCAAGGGCGAGGCCACCCCGCTGGCGACTGTCGAACAGATCGACCCGATCTACGTCAACTTCACCCAGTCGAGCGTCGACTTCGGCCGCATCAAGCGCGCCATCGACAGCGGCAGGCTGAAAGGCGCCAACGGCCAGAAGGCCAGCATGAAATTGCTGCTGGAAGACGGCAGCGAATACCCGGAAGCGGGCAAGCTGCTGTTTTCCGATTTGGCGGTCGACCCCGGCACCGGCGAAGTCTCGCTGCGCGCCAAGTTTCCCAATCCCGCGCACAATCTTCTGCCAGGCATGTTCGTGCGCGTGCGTTACGAACAAGCAGTAGCCGACAACGCGATCACGGTGCCGCAGCGTTCCGTGATCCGCAATCCGCAGGGCGCGATCGTCATGCTGGTCGGCGCTGACGGCAAGGTCGCGGCGCAACCGGTCAAGCTCGGGCAAGCGCAGGGCGACCAGTGGATCGTCACGGAAGGATTGAAAGGCGGCGAGCAGGTCATCGTCGAAGGCTTGCAAAAAGTGAAGCCGGGCGGACCGGCCAAGGCGGTGCCGTTCAATCCGGCCGGCACGGTGAAAACGGCATCGGCCGCTTCAAGCCCGGCAAAGTAAATAACTGAAAATTCTCTCCGCTTTGCTACGTAGGTACTTGTACAAATGGACGAGCATTCAAATTCCTAGCGGCTTAGTCCCCTTCCCCTGGCAAGGGGAGGGTTAGGGAGGGGTTGTGCGGCAGCTCATCCGAGCTGTACGGTGAATCGATGGCCGCCCCCATCCTAACCTTCCCCGCAGGGGGAAGGGACTATTCACGGAAACTTGATACTTTGCCGTCACCTGGGCGCATGCAGGCGCCGGAGAAAAAAGCAAACTCCCGCCCTTAGGCGGCCACAAATTGGAGCACCGCATGCTTGCAAGATTCTTTATCGACCGTCCCGTCTTCGCCTGGGTGATCGCCCTGATCGTCATCCTGGCCGGCTTACTGTCGATCCGCCAATTGCCGGTCTCGCAGTATCCGAGCATCGCACCGCCTTCGCTCAACATCACGGTGACCTACCCCGGCGCTTCCGCCAAGACGCTCGAAGACTCGGCCACCGCCGTGATCGAACAGGAAATGAACGGCGTCGAAAACCTGCTGTACATGGCCTCGACCAGCGAATCTTCCGGCCAGGCCACCATCACCATCACATTCAAATCCGGCACCAATATCGACCTGGCCTCGGTCGAAGTGCAAAACCGTCTGAAGCGGGTCGAAGCGCGCCTGCCCGATGAAGTGCGCCGGCTCGGGGTCAAGGTCGACAAGGCCGCCAACAACTACCTGATGTTTTTCACGCTGGTTTCGAAAGAAGGCGGACTCGACTACACCGCGCTCAACAACTACGCCGCCGCCAGCGTGATCGACCAGATCCGGCGCGTGCCGGGGGTCGGCGACGTGACCCAGTTCGGGCCGGAATATGCGATGCGCATCTGGTTCGATCCAGCCAAGCTGACCGCCGTCAACCTGACGCCGGGCGACGTGCTGCGCGCGGTGCGCGAGCAGAATACGCAAGTCTCGGCCGGCGAAATCGGCGCCCTGCCCGCGGTCCCAGGACAGCAACTGAACGCCACCATCGTGGTGCCGAGCCGCCTCACCACGACGGAAGAGTTCGGCAACATCCTATTGCGTACCAATCAGGATGGCGCTGCCGTACGCCTGAAGGACGTGGCGCGAATCGAGTTGGCGCGCAGCGATTATGCGATCAGCGCCAAGGTCAACGGGCGCGACGTGGCGGCGGCCGGCATCAAGCTTTCCACCAGCGGCAATGCGCTGGCCACCGCCACCGCGGTGCGAGAAAGGTTGGATGAATTGTCGCGCTACTTCCCGCCCGGCGTCACCTATGAAGTGCCTTACGACACCTCGAAGTTCGTCAAGCTGTCGATCGAGGAAGTGGTGAAGACGCTCTTGATCGCGATCGTGCTGGTGTTCCTGGTGATGTACCTGTTCCTGCAGAATTTCCGCGCCACCCTGATCCCGACCATGGTGGTGCCGATCGCGCTGATGGGCACCTTCGCCGGCATGCTGCTGTTCGGCTTCTCGATCAACGTGCTGACCCTGTTCGGCCTGGTGCTGGCGATCGGCATCCTGGTCGACGACGCGATCGTGGTGGTGGAAAACGTCGAACGCATCATGAGCGAGGAAGGCCTCTCGCCGCGCGACGCCACACGTAAAGCGATGGGCCAGATCACCAATGCGATCATCGGCATCACGCTGGTGCTGGTCGCGGTGTTCATCCCGATGGCGTTTTTCGGCGGCTCGGTGGGCGCGATCTACCGCCAGTTTTCCTTGTCGCTGGTGGCCTCGATGTTGTTCTCGGCCTTCCTCGCGCTGAGCCTGACGCCGGCCCTGTGCGCGACCTTGTTAAAGCCGGTGGAAGCCGGCCACCATCACGAGAAGCGCGGCTTCTTCGGCTGGTTCAACCGCTGGTTCGGACGCACCGCTGCGCGCTATCAGAGCGGTGTCGCGCGCATCATCGGCAAGGCCGGACGCTGGCTGCTGCTGTACGCGCTGGTGATCGGCCTGGTGGTATTCCTGTTCGTACGCCTGCCCTCTTCCTTCCTACCTGACGAAGACCAAGGCTACCTGCTGACCGTGGTGCAATTGCCGACCGGGGCGACGCAAGAGCGCACGCGCCAAGTATTGCGCCAGATGGACGAGCACTTCATGAAAGACCCGGCAGTCGACAAGATCGTCACCGTAGCAGGCTTCAGCTTCTTTGGCCGCGGCCAGAACGGCGGCATCGCCTTCGTCGCGCTGAAAGACTGGGCCGAGCGCAACAGCCCCGACCTGACCGCGAAGGCGACGGTCGGCCGCGCCTTCGGCGTGTTCTCGCGGATCAAGGATGCAATCGTGTTCCCGCTCAATCCGCCGGCAATCCGCGAGCTGGGGAATTCGTCCGGTTTCGATATGCGTCTGCAAGACCGTGGCGGCCTCGGCCATGAGAAACTGCTGGAGGCGCGCAACATGCTGCTCGGCATGGCGATGAAAAACCCGGCAGTCGCCGGCGTGCGTCCGGAAGGCCAGGAAGACACGCCGCAAATCGAAGTCGACATCGACCGCAACAAGGCACGCGCGCTCGGCGTCGCGATCGGCGATATCCACGACGGCATCTCGATTGCCTTCGGCTCGGCCTATGCCAATGACTTCGTACGCGAAGGCCGTGTGCAGCGCGTGCTGCTGCAGGCCGACGCGCCGGGACGCATGTTGCCCGAACACATCCTGCAGCTGCGGGTGCGCAACGCCCAGGGCGGCATGGTGCCCTTCTCCGCCTTCGCCAGGGCGCAGTGGACCACCGGCTCGCCGCGGCTGGAGCGCTACAACGGCATCCCTTCCGTAAAAATCGTCGGCAATGCCGCCCCCGGCAAAAGCACCGGCGAGGCAATGAAGGCGATGGAGGAACTGGTCGCGCAACTGCCGCCCGGCATCGGCTACGAGTGGTCCGGCCTGTCGTTCGAAGAACGGCTGTCCGGCTCGCAGGCGCCGGCCTTGTTCGGCCTGTCGATCCTGGTGGTGTTCCTGTGCCTGGCGGCCTTGTACGAAAGCTGGTCGATTCCGTTCGCGGTCTTGCTGGTGGTCCCGCTCGGCGTATTCGGCTCGATCCTGGCGGCATCGCTGCGCACCCTGCCCAACGACGTCTTCTTCAAGGTCGGCCTGATCGCCATCATCGGCCTGTCGTCCAAGAACGCGATCCTGATCATCGAATTCGCCAAGGACCTGCAGGCGCAAGGCAGAAGCGTGCGCGATGCCGTGCTCGAAGCGGTGCACCTGCGCTTCCGCCCGATCATCATGACTTCGCTGGCCTTCATCCTGGGCGTGCTGCCGCTGGTGATCGCGACCGGCGCGGGCGCAGGCAGTCAGCGCGCGATCGGCACCGGCGTCATGGGCGGCATGATTTCGGCGACGGTGCTGGCGGTGTTGCTGGTGCCGGTATTCTTCGTGGTGGTGCGCACCTATTTCAAGGGCAGCGAACGGCAGCGGCAATTCAACGTCGCCCATATACAGCACGGCGAGGAGAACGGACATGAATAAGTTGATGATCACTTTGCTGGCGGCAGGCGTGCTCGCCGGCTGCTCGCTGGCTCCGCAATACGTACGGCCGGAAGCGCCGGTCGCGGCGAATTTTCCGGCGGCTGCGATGGAATCGGGCGCACGCAGTGCAAGCGAAACCGGCTGGCGCGAATTCTTCCCCGACCGCCGCCTGCAGATGCTGATCAACGCGGCGCTGCGCAACAATCGCGACCTGCGCAGCGCCGCCTTGCGCATCGAGGAAGCACGCGCGCAATACAAGATCCAGTCGGCCGATCTGCTGCCTAACCTGAACGCCAGCTTCAGCGGCTCCCGAACCCGCACCCCGGCCAGCCTGTCGCTCTCGGGCAAGGAAACCGTCAGCGGCAGCTACCAGGTCGGCCTCGGCCTGGCCTCTTTCGAACTCGATTTTCTGGGGCGCGTGCGCAACTTGAACGAAGCCGCCCTGAACCAGTACCTGGCGACCGAAGAAGCGCACCTGGCCGCACAAATCGCCCTGATCGCCGAAGTCGCCAAGGCCGAACTGGCCGAAGTCGCGCTGGCCGAACAGCAGGCGCTGGCGCAAAGGACGTTGGAAGGCCGGCAAGCCGCCTACAAGCTCGCCAAACAGCGCGCCGATGTCGGCGCCTCCTCCGCCCTTGACGTGCGCCTGAGCGAGACCCTGGTGCTATCGGCGCGCGTCGCGCTGACGACCCTGACCCGCCAGCGCGCGCAAGCGATACACGGCCTGACCTTGCTGATAGGCGAACCGCTGCCCGACCTGCCGCCGGCGCCGGCCCTGTCGGCGCAAAACCTCGTGACCGATTTCCCGGCCGGCCTGCCGTCCGACCTGCTGACGCGCCGGCCCGACATCCGCGCCGCCGAACAGCGCCTCAAAGCCGCCAACGCCAACATCGGCGCGGCGCGTGCCGCCTTCTTCCCGCGCATCTCGCTGACGGCCGGCCTCGGCACTGCCAGCAACGCCTTGTCCGGCTTGTTCGATTCCGGCTCGGGCACATGGTCGTTCGCGCCGCAGCTGTCGTTGCCGATCTTCGATGCAGGACGCAACAGCGGCAACCTGACGCTGGCACAGGTGCGCAAAAACCTGGCGATCGCGGATTATGAAAAGACCATCCAGGCCGCGTTTCGCGAAGTGGCCGACGCGCTGGTGGCGCGCGCTTCGCTCGACGAGCAGATCGAGGCCCAGCGCGCGACGCAAGAAGCGCAGGCCGACCGCTTGCGGCTGGCCGAGCTGCGCTTTCAAAACGGCGTGGCAGGCTCGATCGAAGTACTCGATGCGCAGCGCGAATTGTTCGCGGCGGAACAGGCCCTGGTGCAAGCGCGCCTGCTGCGGTTGACCAATGCAATCGATTTGTATCGGGCGCTTGGCGGCGGCGTGAATGAAACCTCGATAACAACAGGAAAACCGTAAACATGGAAAAAATCTGCCAAACCCTCCTTCTTGTCCTGCTCTGCCTGTTCAGCGGCTTGGCAGCAGGCGTCGACCTCGTTACCATTCCCTCCCAGGACGGCAAGCTGAAAATACCCGGCTACTGGTTCGCGGTAGATACACCCGAGCCGCGGCCCGCCGTCATCACGCTGCATGGCTGCGGCGGCGCGCTCGACAGCCGCGGAAAGCTGAACAAGAGCTGGACCCGCGACGCGGGCTATTTCAATGCCGAGAAGATGCACCTGCTGGTGCTCGACAGTTTCACGCCGCGCGGCCAGAAATCGATCTGCGAAATTCCGCCGGCGCGGCGCAGCATCCATGAAGAAGACCGGCGCGGCGATGTCTTTGCCGCCATGCAGTGGCTGGCGCAACAGCCGGGCGTGGACAAGAAGCGCATCGTCGTGATGGGAAGATCGCACGGCGCACAAACGGCGCTGAGCGTGCTGGACCGCAGCGACAAGGCGGTCCAGGCGCAAGCGATCCAGCCCAGGGCGGTCGTCGCGCTCTACCCCGGCTGCAGCAAGTTCATGAAAATGTGGAACTACGAACTCAGCGCGCCCTTGCTGCTGATGATCGGCGAAAAGGACGACTGGACGCCGGCCAAGCACTGCGTCACCCTGCACGAAAAGGTCATGCGCTCGCAGAAGAATGCCGTCTTCGAATTGCAACTCTATCCGGACAGCTATCACGGCTTCGACGGCACCGCAGCGCTGCGCACCAGGACCAATCTGGGCGGCCCCAGCAGCGGAACCGCAACCGTCGGCGGCAATCCCGAAGCCAGGGAAAAAGCGCATCGGCGCCTGTTCGATTTTCTATCGGCGCAACTGGACATGCCGCTGCTGCAGACGCATGAGGCGCGCTTTAAAGAGGAACGCTAAGCGCGGCTTTATTCAATTTGAGAACTGCTTTCGGCTGAAGAAAAAAGAGGCGTTGACGTATTGTTGCATGCCTTCGAATCGCGGGAAGACAAAAATATATTCCTGCCGGCTGTTCCTTGCAGGGCGAGTGCAACCCGCCCTGCAAAAAATCGATAACGGACCCCAACAGGCCAAGCTTGTCAGCAGCGTTCGCCCTTCCATTTCTTCTTCAAGTCTATTTGGATTCTTTTTTAGAAGGAATGTATTCAGCGATCAGTTGCTTAACATTCGTGTCTCCACGTGAAGCGTAACTAGGGAAGGCTTTAGCGGCATCTGAGTTAATCTTTTGCTCTTTATCAAATACATCAACAGCCTTCAACGAATTAGGGGACGATCCATATACAAAACGCATGCCGTATGACTATCGCAATGCGGGTCTTGCACCGGCTTCGCCTGCCGTAGGTGTCGGCCTACTGCAGAGCGCTTTCAATACCAACCTGTCAGGGGCCGTAAGAAGCACCTGGAATGCCGGCGCATTCTGAGGGTCGATTTGGTTTCCTGAAGTTGTGCAGGGTGGGCATGCTCTTTGTGCTCACCCGGTTCACGGCCGACTCTCCGGCTTCTTCCGGCGTGGCGGCGATTCTTGCGGCGCACCTGCGGGCCAGTTGATCGAACACCTTCAACTGGAACACGATCTGCATCGGCGCTTTCGTGCGCGTCAGGAGTAAGCGAACGTATCCGATTTGAGAAACAGCTTGCGATCCGGCAGCATTCACGGCTGTCGGCCTTGACCTGCTTGCGAATTATCAATAAGTGCGTCCGATATGTCTCCTACAATGGCTGTCACCATACGCTCATTCACCTGGAAAATGATAGGCACGCAGCCCATGACGATACTTGTGTTCGGTTCACTTGTGTTTGGTTCGACGATTGCCGCTGTCTCCGGGCCGGCAATTTTGCAGCGCTTATTACCATGAAGTCTCCTTCAATCACCGCGATTTCCTTCGCGACAAATATCAAGCGGCCATGGCTGCACATCGCGATCATCTTGCTGCCCTGGCTGGTGGTGACGGTCGCTTTTCATTGGATGGCGACGGCATTTCCGACGTATCACGGTTCCGACGAGACGCTCTACCATTATCCGGTGATCAAGCGCTTCTTCGCCGCGCTGCCTTACCCGGATATCCGCGATTACGCCTCGGCGACCAGTCCGCTGTTCCATGTGTTGTTCGCGCTGGCGGCGAAAGTGGTTGGCTTGAGCCTGCAGTCGCTACGGCTGGTGAACATCGCGGTATCGCTCGCAGCTGTGTTCGTGTTCTATAGTCTCGTGTCGCGCTCGGTCCAACGCAATGAACAACGCGATGAAGCTCTGCTGTTCGCATTGCTGTTCGGGATGTCACCGTATTTCTTTGGCGCCAGCTTTCTGGTGTTGACCGATAATCTCGGCATCCTGTTTGCGCTGCTCGCGCTGCGCGCCCTGTATCGCTCTCTGGAAAGTCAGGAAATGCGGCACTCGGTCGCTCTGTGCGTCTGGGCTTGTCTGGCCACGCTGACGCGTCAGCTCTATGTGTGGCTGATAGCCGGCGCGGTATTGACGATGATTGTCCGGAAAGAGCCGATGCAGCCGACGCGCAATGGCATGTTGAAAACTGCGGGCCTGATGGCCGCCTGCCTGCCGTTGGCTGCGTTGGTCATCATTTGGGGCGGGCTCACCCCGCCGTCGTTCCAGCAGATACATGTCGCCTCTTCCGGGTTTACGCCGCGCGCGGGTGTGTTCGGCATCGCGATATGCGGGTTGTACTGGGCGGCACTTTTTCCCGACCGCTTCATTGGCGTACTGCGCGACGTTCTGCGCGGCTTGACCAGTCAAGGCTTTCTGCCGCTGGCAATCATTCTGGCGGCGACCGCCGTTACCTTGCTCGTCGTACCGACCAGGCCGACTGACTACGACGACGGTATCCTATGGCGCGTGTTGCACAAGACGCCCGTCGTCATGGGAAGCTCGCTCGGATTCTGGTTGCTGTTTCCGATCGGACTACTGTTTTTCTGGAATGCCTTGCAGACCAAGAACAGGATTTCCTTTGCGACCATAATGATGGCGCTGGCTTTCCTGATATGCAACATGCCAAATACGAAGATATTCGAGAAATACTACGACCCGTTCATTATTGCGTTCGTGATTCTGATTGAGCAACCCATGCAATCTTCCGGCGTGTTGGCGAAAATCTCGCGGCCATTGATGCTGTTGGCATTCGCGGTCTATCCGGTCATTTCCTGGTGGCTCTTCAAATCGTCCTGAGCGTTCCACGGCGCTTTTGTCCGTACTAACGAATAAGAGAAATTGTTCGACTTGAGAAACAGGTCGCGATCGGGCGCGAAATTGGCATACAGCGGTAACCGGTAATCCCCCCAGAAATTAAGCGGGTTTGAAAATAAAATTTTCTCCCCGCCCCATCGAGGAAGTTTTACATGGAGAAATCATGCTTTACCGACAGCCAGATCATCGCCCTCCTCAAGCAAGTCGAAGCAGGATCTCCGGCGCCCGAACTGTGCCGAGAATACGGCATCAGATCAGCGACGTTTTACATGACGCGCCAAATTCGGCGGCATGGATGCCTCCCTCATGGCCCGCATGAAGGAACTCGAAGAGGAGAACCAGCGCCTGAAGAAGATATATCGGGATCATAGTGCCGAAACGTGTTGTAATGCAGCCCCGCCTTCCGGCCCACGTACCGCCCTTGGGATCAAACTAGCTCAGTTTTAACAACATTTTTTTTGCCGTCCCAGCAGCTTCGATAGCATACCAATTCACGGCAATCAAATACTCATTCCTTTTGTTTGATAAAAAATATTCCATGCCAAAAGAATTTTCCATAATTCTAGAAATTTCCTTTCCTTCTTTTATCACAACAACTTTTTCTTTATCTATTCCCTGCTGATCAAAAAACATATAAGTAGGTTCTTCTGGCAAATATAGCGAATATGAAAATTCATGTAACTCTAGTGATATAGATAAAGAATCATGGCCTATTGAAATATGGCCAGTTTTTTTACAAGGTGAAAACTTTCCAAAAGCTCGATTAATAAAAGAAACACCAATTGACTTAGGCAAAAGCCGAGAGCTAATACCAAGTTCTTTAGAAACCTGAAGTATTTCTGTCACGCATCCGAATTTATTAAGTTCATTCATTGTTGCGCTTATTAAACTCCTTTGTACAAGTTAACCCCCACGGATCCATCCGTGAAATCGGATTTGGCGCATATTGATGTAGATTGCCCTACCACGCAATCCAATCGGGTCTTGGGTGGTGAACCGCCCCACATCCGGATCGTAATAACGGAAGGTGTTGTAGTGCAGTTCCGTCTCGCTGTCCCGATACTGTCCCGCAAAGCGCAGGTTTTGCTCCAACTGCTGCGGCTGCGAGCCCACTTGCATCGGCATCGGCTCTTTTCTTGGATCGGGCCGATACCAGTTCTCCCTTACTCTCCTAGCGCTTTCAGGCGTTTGCGCTTTTCCGATCTACGCCCCTTAATCTACCAATATCAAGCTTTTTGTGATTTTTGCATTTCATCAATAAAAGCAGTGAATTTTGGCCAAAAATAGCCATCGAATACGCTGTCTTCTTCAAGATTGAACTTTTTTCCTAACTCAACATAAACGTTCAAATCTTTGTCGGATGCGATTTTTTGTGATTTTATTAAGTCAATAAATAACCCTTCAAAAGCCATTTCGTATTCATCATGGTCAATATAATGCTGAACAGCATCTGACCTGACTGTTTTTTTCGGACCAATTAATCTGGAATAGCTCCGGTGGATAATACCTTCAATGCCTTCTGGCCAAACGCCTCTGGTGTTTCGTAATGCAAGCTCGAATGTGGGCGCACCGTGTTGTAATGCTGCCGCCAATCTTCAATCACGACCTTGGCCTCGATGCGGTTCCTGAACCATTCCATTGCCAGGCACTCGTCCCGAAATTTGCCGTTGCAGCTTTCGTTCGCACCGTTTTGCCACGGCTTGCCCGGATCGATCAACGCACTTTCAATGCCTTGCTCGGTCACCCATTTCAACAGCGCGATGCTGACAAATTCCGGGCCGTTGTCGCTGCGCAGGTAACGCGGCGCGCACGCTCATGATCTGCGAGAGCACATCGATGACCCTGGACGAGCGGATCGATCCCGCCACATCGATGGCGAGCGATTCACGCGTGTATTCATCGACAACCGTTAAACACTTCAACTGCTGACCGTCGGCGCAGGCGTCAAACACAAAATCATAGCTCCACACCGAGTTTGCCGCTGCCGGTGCCAACGGTCGCGGACGGCTAGTTGCCACGCGCCGGCGCTGCCGCTTGCGCGGCACCTGCAAGCCTTGTTCGGCCCACAGGCGACTGCATTTGTCTTTCCCTACCTGTATGCCTTCCCGGTGCAGGAAGATCCGGATACGGCGGGAGCCGTACCGCGGATATTGCTGCGAAAGCCGTTGCATCGCCGTCGTCACCGCGGCATTTTGCAATGGCATTGCCGGAACGTAGAACAGCGTCGATCTGGCGATTTGCATCAGCGCACACGCCCGGCGTTGCGGCACCCCTCGGTCCATCGCGTACAGGGCGGCAATCCGTCGCGCGGGTGCGCTCACCACTTTTTTGCGTTGATCTCTTTCATCACTTTGATTTCCAGATCCCGCTCGGCCAGCAGCTTCTTGAGCCGTGCATTCTCCTGCTCCAGGTTCTTGAACTGCTTGACGAAATGAATCGTCCGGCGTGCGAGCCACCAGGGGTTGGAACCAGCCATGGTAGCCACAGATCTGCCCATTTATTGAACGCACGACGGTACTGAGATGCTTCTGGGGCAGCAATGCTGTCAGGGCGAAAACAGGGAACAGTATTTTCGCTTGATCCACATGGGTGACTGGTGCGATTCATGCAACCACACAACGAAGCAAAAGGCACGATACAGGTTTGCAAAATAGCGGGGATGGCCAAGATGTTGTGGGACTCAATTTGTATCGCGGTTAATTGCGAGTATTTTGTTCGTACTCTTGACTACCGGAGGCTAATGGGTGACCCCGATTCCGCGCCGTATGGCGTGTTCAGCTGGTCGCAGGCGCGCGTCCTGAACAGCTGGATCAGCAATGGCGACGTCGCCTCGGACGTCTGCCTGATCGCCCTGCAGAACGACGCGGCCGGCCATGGCGTGACATATTACACCGGCTGGCTGGGACGGTCGTGGAACTACGGCAGCGTGCTGAGCCAGCATGCGCTGGGCTATCCCGGCAACATCGGCGGTGCTAACACCTTGCAGCTGTACGCGTCGGAGAGCTTTAGTCCTAGCTCGGGCTGCGGCGGCAGCGGCATGCTCAACACGGGCTGTTCGATGACGTATGGATCGAGCGGAGGTCCATGGATCCGCGACTACCGGACCGGCAACCACGTCGACTCGGTGGTGCACGGCTACGACAGCAGCTCCTGCGCCGGCACCTTCGGCCAGACCTTCAACGGCCCGCGCTTCACCAGCGGGAACATCCTCACGCTGTGCAACGCGCAGGGGTGCTGAGACCCTGGTGACGAACGGATCCCGAAGCTGGCGGCTATGTCGTCAGATTTCGGGACATCCCTAGCACACAGTAGATGAACGAGGTCCGCTGTCGCCACTGCGGGACGCGCACGATTCATTGCAATAAAGGATACTCATAACATTAAAGTTTGCAAAAATACTATACAATCGGCATCCATCGCCGCAGCGCCTTTGCTGCGCCTCAAAAATTCGCGATCCAAGGAGCCGCCCGATGAGTCCCTCATTTCTACGCCGCTTGACGCTGGCGACCGCCTGTGTGGCGGCCGCGCCCGCCTTCAGCCAGTCCACCTATCCATACATCACGCCTAGCCTGACGCCGGCCGAGGTGGCGGCGAACTACACCTCGCTGTACGCGCTGAACGCCACGTCCGCCAACCATCTGCAACTTGTCAACGACCCGGTCCACGCCGGACGCAAGGCGCTGCTGGCCACGATCGACTACCAGTCGAACCACACCGATATCAACCTCAAGAACGACGCCATCCCGACCGGCTACATCGGTCGCTGGTATGCGATGAGCTTTTACCTGCCGCCCACTTGGGCCGACACCAGCACCCCGGTCACGGTGATGCGCATCGATAAGAATAATTCCAGCGGCCAGACCCCGTTTGCGCTCATGGTGCGCAACGACCAGCTGGAGATGCGCCTGAACTACCATGCGGCCGGCGACCCTTACCCGGTCTTTCAATCCATGACCTTGGGCAAGGTGACCAAGGCCAAGTGGTATTGCATGGTGTTCCGCGTCGATTGGTCTGCCACGGTGGGGGCCGGCAAACTGCAGGCCTGGCTCAACGGCAGTCAGGTCTACGAGAACAGCCTGGCCTACAACACCTTCGATGGTGCGGGCGGCCATGTGGCCAAGGTCGGCCCGATGGTCGACGGCCCGGTCGCCACGCGCCAGCTGTACATGGACTTCGTGTGGCAGGGCGCCAATGCGGCCTCCCGCACGGACATCACGAACAAAACGCCTTGCGCCACCGGCGCCTGAACCGGAGCCCCTTATGCGATCACACTCCCTCTTCCCCTTGCTGGCCCTGCCCTTGCTGACCACCGCGTGCCTGCCGGCCGGCGCCGAGGTTTTGACCGGACTCGGCGGCCGCGTCGACACTCTGGAAGCGAGCAACCTGCCGGCGCTGGGCAGCGTCTCGGCCTACATCGAACGCAACGAGACGCTCAATCCACGTTATTTCGATCAGCTGTACATCTTGAATGGCCAAGCCAGCGATCTGGAACTGGTGCCCGATCCGCAGAATCCCCGTGGCACGCGCAAGGTGTTTCACATGAAGTTGACCAAGACCGGCACTGGCAAGAACCTGCGCACCGAGGTATCGCCCAAATATGAATACACGGCGAGCGGGGAGCGTTGGTACGCCGCCAGCCTGTACTTCCCGCCGGACTGGACCTTTGGCGCCAACACTCAGGCCGTGGTGTTCCAGCTGCACACCACGCCGATAGGTGGCCCGGTGTCGCCGCCCATGGCCATCATCGCCAACGACCACTCGCTCGACCTGGAAACCCATGCCTATAGCGGCGCGGGCGCGAACGCCACCTCGTCCAACACCACGACGCAGCGCCTGCCGCTGACGGCGTTGACCACCGGCGTGTGGCATTGCTTCGTGGTGCACGCGGACTGGCAAAACACGCACGGCAACGGCCATTTCAAGCTATGGATGGACGGGAAGCTGGTCTATCAATCGGACTATCTGTTCAATGACTACGAAACCCAGCTTGGCAACTATCCGAAGACGGGCATCTATCAGCCCGGCGTCATGGGGCCCGCATACCGCCACCTGTATGCCGACTTCATCAGCATCGGCGACAGCACTGGCAACGGCGGTGCCGCCGACGAGGACACGGTGACGTTCAAGAACCTGATCGCCGCCACGCCCTGTTCTGACGTCGCGCCTTGACTCGCTCTCGGGAACGCGTGCTGCCTGATAGGTTTTCTTGTCAGCCATTAAATTGCGCTGTCACCCAATCGCGCAGCAGCATCGTTGCCGGCCGCGTAGCTGCACGCGGGCTGTACACCAGGTCGTAGCGGTAGCTTTCCAGCGATAACTCAAACGGCTGGACCAGCACGC
>CBIHON010000007.1:0-157951 GCA_966211965.1 uncultured Burkholderiales bacterium
GCCGCACTGCCTGGATCGCCCGCTCGAAGCCATCAAGTCCGTCCCGCAGCGGCGGAAAAAGCTGGTGGCCAGGCGCTGTCAGCCGTACGCATCGCGTGCCGCGCTCAAATAATTTGGTGCCCAGTGCCTCTTCAAGCTGCCTGATCTGATGACTCACCGCGGTGGGTGTCACGTTCAACTCATCGGCAGCGTCCTTGAAGCTGAGCCTGCGTGCGGCTGCTTCGAAGACGCGCAGCGCACTCAAGGGCGGCAGTTTTCTCATGATGGGCTATGCATAAGTTTTACTCATGTATCGACTGAAATATCACCATTTGTCGGGGGATTTCACTGGGCAGATACTTTCACCAGTCATTAAGAACGAGCGTTCTCGACTGATTCTATCTCAACCATCCAATGGAGCCCATCATGAAGATCGACCAAATTCACACCCAGCCGGATCCATACGCCCCCTATCTGCTGTCGCAAGCCATCCGCGCCGGAGGATTTTTGTTCGTTTCCGGCCAAGCCGGATATGGCGACGATGGCGTCATCGTGGGCAAAGACGACTTTGCCCTTCAGGCCGAACAGGCATTCCGCAACCTGCAGCGCGCCTTAATAGCCGGCGGCTCGAGCATGGAGCGCATCGTCAAAGTCACAATCTTCCTGACGTCGATGACCCATTTCTCGAAGATCGTCGATTTGCGCCGCAAATGGTTTTCCGTGCCTTACCCGGCCGACACAATCGTCGAAATCTCGGCTTTATACTCACCGGATGCCATGATCGAAATTGAGGCGATCGCCATTGTGGCGGGGGACGCAGCATGAATACCAAAGTCAATACAGACATGCTGTTCACGCCTTGGCAACTACGCGGCCTTGACCTTTCAAACCGACTTGCTGTGGCGCCGATGACGCGCATCAGCGCCACACCGGAAGGAATGCCGACGGAGATGATGGCACGCTACTACGCGCGCTTCGCACGCGGCGGCTTTGGCCTTGTCATCACAGAAGGCATTTATACCGACCAGTCTTATTCGCAAGGCTATGCGAACCAGCCTGGCCTCTCCAACTTGGCGCAGGCAAAGGGCTGGCGCCCCGTAGTGGACGCAGTGCACACGGCGGGCGGCAAGATCGTTGCCCAGTTGATGCATGCGGGGGCCCTGTCGCAGGCAAATCGCTTCCGAAGTGATACTGCCGGCCCATCGGCGGTTCAGCCAAAGGGATTGCAGATGGCCATTTACAGTGGCGAGGGCCCCTACCGGTTACCGCGCGCGATGGCCGAGGCCGATATAGTCGAGGCCGTCGAAGGCTTTGCGCTCGCCGCCAGGTTTGCCATCGATGTGGCCGGATTCGACGGTGTCGAAATCCACGGCGCAAATGGCTACTTGCTCGACCAGTTCTTGACTGGCTATACCAATCTTCGCAGCGACGCATGGGGCGGCGCCATCGATCGGCGGATACGCCTTAGCGCGGAAGTGACACGCGCAGTCAGACGGGCGGTAGGTGATGCGGTTCCGGTCGGCATCCGCGTTTCGCAAGGCAAGGTCAACGATTTCACGCACAAATGGGCCGAAGCGGAGGTAGGCGCTGCAATGGTGTTCTCAACGCTGGCGAGCGCGGGACCAGACTACATCCACGTCACCGAGTTCGAAGCATGGCGCCCCGCGTTCGGGGATAACGGCCCAAGCCTCGTAAGCTTGGCGCGTAAAAGCGCCCCTGACTTGACCGTTTTGGCCAACGGCGGGCTGCACGATCCGGATCGTGCAGCACAGATGCTCGGCATTGGCGCAGATTTGATCGCTTTAGGCCGCGGTGCGCTGGCAAACCCGGCGTGGCCTCGTCAGACGGCTAACGGCAGTGCGGTGCATAGCTTCGATCCCGCGCTGCTGTCGCCGCTTGGCAATATCAAGCCCTCCGAACTATCTGAATGAAATCAGCGCTGTGCCGACTTGCAGCATATGCCTCACCGTAAAACGGAGTGCGAAATCCAGCTCCATTTCACCGCATCGAATGACCAAGCTCCGTCTTACGATGCTGGAAAAAGTAACGTATAGGCTGACCGTCCGCTTCCGCTGCATACCCGGCAGCGTTGGCGCTTGCAGCACAGTCTGGAATAGGCTGTATGGCGGACATTCGACAAGTTGGCCTGACAGTCAGCAACGGGGCGGCTGCTGACCTTCACATGTGAAATCTGAATGGGCGGCGGGGCATGCGCGCATCGAGGTACGCAAGACAGGGCCGAGAGAGCGGCACGCCGCCGCGCTGGCATTGCTGGGGCAAGTGCATCGGCTGCTGCAGGAACCGGAAATGATCGCCGGCGTATGGCAAGCAGCCAAGGCAAGGGAACAGGAGGTACTGGACGAACCGGCGGTTCTGGTCGCGATGCGCCAGATGGAAATGGTGTGGGAACACGTCAAAACCTCGTTTGATGTGCCCTTGGTGGGAATGCTGGGTAAGGCGTTTTATTGGCAGCGCCTGGTCGATGCGGGCGAGCTCGCCAATGCCCACGAATTGGTGCGGCGCTTGAAACTGGAGCCGGAATGGGTTTCGGAAGGGATGCGGATGACACGGCTCGCGCCCGATATCGTGCAAGCGATTCTCGATGGCAGGCAGCCGCGTTACTTGAATTTGCACGCGATGCGCGGCAGGCAGGTTGACGTGCCTGCAGAGTGGCAGGCACAACGGGTGCTGTTCGGGTTCGCCATGGCGAACCCCGAATAGGCCGCTTTACTTTTTCTTTGGATTGATAGCGGCCTTGAGCGTCGCCCCTGCGGAGAACTTTGGCGATTTGGATGCCGCGATCTTGATGGCGGCGCCGGTGGCCGGATTGCGGCCCTTGCGCGCGGCACGTTTGGCAACCGAGAAGGTGCCGAAGCCGGTGATGCCGACCGTGTCGCCTTTCTTCAATCGCTCGGTAATGATGGCAATGAGCGTGTTGACCGCCTCATTGGCAGCGGCAGCGGACAATTCCGTGCGCTTGGCGAATTCTGCAACCAGTTCCCCTTTTTTCATACAAACTCCTCGGAAAAAAGTGCACAGAATAGCACAGGCATTTTCAATGGCTACTCGTATCAATCCAAACAAGGCGACATTTGAGTGTGAACAAGTCTTCAGCAGCTCCTTTGCAGCGCCTGCAGGCATACCAGTAACACCCTTCAATGACCGGAAATACAACGAAACCAGCTGACGGCCTGAATCCACAATCGTTCTGTGACCATTGCAAGGTCTTGGAAAGGAACCAGAGCATCAGCAGGACCAGCGACGTGTGGATGAGGAATTGCGTGGAGGTGAAGCCGACGACGTCGCGCGGCTTCAGATCGAGCACGCCGAGCAGGGAAAGCAGCCAGAATGGATTGATCAGGTTGGGCTGTGCGTGCCTTCCGAACATCCCCTGCTTGCGCGCGAACAGATAACGCTCACCGCCGTGGCGCGCGAGGACTATATCTTGCTCGATATGGATGAACATGTGCAAACCGTCGGCAAATCGTGCGTCGATCGATCGTCGAAGACCTCCCAAGCAAGGACGTTGGCATTGCATGGATGCACGGACGGGCACTATCCGCCCTAGCCAAAAGAGTGATGGAATTTCTCCGCTCGCCGATGCGGCAGATCAGCGGGCAGATATATTGAAACCGCGTGTCCGGTAAAGGCTTTTAAGGCGACACGATCAGCCTTAATCCGGGCATCACGAACATCGCCTCTCCAAAGCGGTCATCATTATTTCTCTACCACCTTTTCAACCACTCCACATGCAATCCTGTCACCAGCATCACCCGTCGCCAGCGTCATCGCGTCCGGCGCGGCAACATACCGGGTCGGGATATTGGCGTAGTTGTCCGGGTTCGCATGGATGATGATCGCACTGCCGTTCGCATCGAAGAGATCAGCTACCGCGAAACGATCGGTATTGAACTTCGCATGCGCCGTACCATCGGCATTCACCAGCAAGACAGGAAAGTCGCCGCTGTGATCTTTATGAGTATGCGCATTCAGATCGAAGTGACCGCCGGCCGAGGTGAAAGGCGGGACGCATTCGCCGACTGCGTGCACATGGAACCCGTGGAAGCCAGGCGGAAGGTCATGAACGTGTACGTGGATGGCCACATTACCGTTCCGTTCCTGAGTGAGCCTCACTTTGCCCACCTGGTTGCCGGCCGTGTTATACAGCTTCGCGTCCGCGCTAAGATTCCACGCCCTTGCCGGAGCAATCAGCGCCGTCAGCGAGACGATCAGCATCAATGTTGTGCCCATCCGGGTTCGCAAGTCTCGACGAAAATCTGCCAGAACATGATAGAGCTTCATGTGGGTATTCTCCTCATTTTTGGTTGCCAAACGTAATTCTTCTCCAGTCATGCTGTATTCGCGACTAACTGACTAATTGGATGGAGAAGCGGTGTTCGCCATGGTGCACAGTAGGCGCACCCGTGAAAGCCGCCTTTATCTTAATGAAACCGCCAGCCTATGCGGTTGATAAATATCTATGAAATACAGCGGACGAACGCTATCGCCACCGGCAATAATCGATGTATTCCGCGACGGAAAAGTTGCCAGGTCAGTGTCGAGTTCATGGGAAAGTTGAATAGCCGCTTGTGGCCGAGGGGGCGTAAGAAATTTTGTGTAAACGGTCATTTCGCAGGAAACTGCGCTATTGCAAGGAGCAATGATGACCGTAGAGAAGAAACCCTTGCCAACCGCACTGATTGACGCGCTGCTGGCCGATTACAAGAAACCCGAAGATTTGATCGGCCAAGACGGCTTGCTCAAGCAGCTGACCAGGGCCTTGGTCGAGCGAGTGCTGCAAGCCGAGATGACCGAGCACCTCGGCCATGGCAAGAACCAGCTGGTGGCCACCGAGACCGGCAATACCCGAAATGGTCGCAACCAAAAGACGCTCAAAGACGATTTCGGCACGTTGCCCATCGACGTGCCGCGAGACCGCGCCGGCATCCACACAATGAAAACCAGAACCAGACGAGGCGGCATGGCAAGAGACTCTTTTGATGGTTATTGTGAAAATAACTTCACCCGCATCTGAAGCGACTCTGTATGCAGGCATTACCGCAGACGAAACTGGATATGCCTTCATCCCTGACCTGCCCTGTGATTTTCGGACCACAAGTAATTTGAGAGAATAGCTCCCAACCAAAGAGGGAGCAATGAAGAAAAGCCGATACAGCAACGAACAGATCGTGCGGATTTTGCGGGAGACCGACCAGCAACCGGTTGCGGAAGTGGCCAAGCGCCACGGCGTGAGCGAGCAAAGTATTTACAGCTGGCGCAAACGTTTCGGGTCGATGAACAGCGATGACGTCAAGCAGTTCAAGAACCTGGAGCAGGAGAATGCACGGCTCAAGAAGCTGCTGGCCGAGCGGGATCTGGAAATCAAAGTGATGAAAGAGATCAACGCAAAAAAGTGGTGAGCGCACCCGCGCGACGGATTGCCGCCCTGTACGCGATGGACCGAGGGGTGCCGCAACGCCGGGCGTGTGCGCTGATGCAAATCGCCAGATCGACGCTGTTCTACGTTCCGGCAATGCCATTGCAAAATGCCGCGGTGACGACGGCGATGCAACGGCTTTCGCAGCAATATCCGCGGTACGGCTCCCGCCGTATCCGGATCTTCCTGCACCGGGAAGGCATACAGGTCCGCTCTGAAACGGCGCCCACCTGTTTGCCCCTGTCGGCGTGAAGCGCCGACATTTGTTTTGAACAAAATGATATGGCCTTTATCGAGCCGACGCGCCATATTGCGAACCGCGATCGCCTTCCAGCACGCGCAAACGGCCGCCTGCAAAGGCAAGCACCGTGTGTTTGCCGATGTTTGGATGCATCTGTCGCCGCTTGCCGACTCCCAGGCCCGTCTCGCTCATGGCATCTGCCTTGTATTTCGCTGAAGACCATGAGCGCAAGAAACTTTTCCTTACTTGTTAGCTCCCCTCTCAACCCGATGCGCCGGTATTGGCCACATATCGTGGAGCCTTTGCCGCTTCTGTTTTCACCGTCTCGATAACGTTTGGCGCCGGGGTGCCCGTGCTGGTCACCACATTATTAGTTTTCAGCAGATCAAGATCCTTATCCGCTGCATTCTGCGCTGTAGACCCCGTCTGCGGCGTAATAGTGGCCGTCAGGAAGTTCTCGACCTCAAGACTCACACCGAATGTCGTTTTGATCAGGTTGATCACACTCGCTTGGCCTTCAGCCAGGGCCTTCGTGTCGCTCAGGATAGCCTTGCCATCGATATTATTCAGGAGATTCTCCGCGGTCGTACCTGTACGCGTCGCAAGGTAGTCAATCAACATGTCGGTCAAAGGAGTGATATTTATCACACCGGCGCCGGGAGCAACAGAGCGCAAAACCGTAGCGCCCTTGGTTGCAGTCAGTATGCACGGCCCCTTGCCGTCGGTGATGCTGACCGTGTAAGAACCGTCGGAGTTGCTGGTCGCAGATCCGGTGCCAGACGTACAGGTCACGGTAACCAACGCTCCATCCAACGCCTTGCCTATCGCAGCGGTGCCCCGGACGGTCAAAGTCGTTGAAGAACTGCCGCCCCCACCGCAGGCCACGACTGCCGCCGTCATGCTTACCAATGAGAGCCATTTGAAAGTGAAAACAAGTTTCGATGCGAGTATTGCTTTCATTTGTTTTTTCCTTGTCGTTAAGGTACATCATTCAATTGGGAGGTAAACAACAACGCTGCCTCGCGCATGCGAGATAGTTGACTGGCTAAATAATCTCTTCCTACACGACCTTCATTGAACAGCTTACGCGCACTGTATGCCATCGGCAGCTCTTCAGCAATACCGCGCGCCGTGGCGATACAGTTACAGTCCCCTTGTGACGCCAGTTTCGTTTCAAGACCGTAACCATATTGGCCCGGCCCTTCGATATGCGTATAGCCAGGCCGCATTCCTTGACGCGGCGTGAGCGGAAAAGCAAGCTGAAAGCCTGCAAACGTCCCCCGGTCGCTGCGCCGGATATACGCCTGCGCCTGGACGTCCCCGAACCAGCGGCTCACGCGAATGGAAGGTCCGCGATCGTTCTCCACATACTTGCTGTATCCAAGCTCGACCCAGGTGTCCAAAGCTTGGTGAGTCCACCGATAAAACGCGCCAATATTGACCAGTGTCGACTTGAGGAAGGCGTCGGAATAACGCATCTGCGAATACAGCAGGCGCGCCTGGTCTTCCCTCCCGGGTACAAACAGGGTTGTCTCGTTTTGCAAACCGGTATAGTCATATTGAAGCTTGCCAAGGCTTGTGATGTTCAACAGCCGGTCCGTCAGCCAGAAAGACTGGTTCAAGACAGCCGACCGCAGGCCGGTGCGCTGATGCGCATAACTGAATGGTCCATTCTCGACATCGTCGGAATCGCGCAAATGTCTTACATAAGTGACCGAACCTTCAGCCCCCTTCCACAGCGGAACGATACCTGTTGCGCTCACCGCGAGCGAATAATCGTACGCCCCCAATTCCGTACCGACAAAGGATTTGAGAACCGGCTCGACGACGACGCGCGACATGCCCCTCCTGCCCTCTTTCGAATCAAGCCAGCGCACTTTATCGTTATCGAGCGGCCGGTAGGAGACATCAAGGCCGTCCATCGCATCATAACGATCCCCATCCTTCAGAAAACGCAGATATCGCACCCGGTCGACTGTCGTGGCGTAGAGAGGAAGTCCAGCCTTCTTTGTCACCGCGCTGAGCGTGGCCACCGATTGCGGGCCGAGGCGCGCGGCAAGCGCCAATACAATGCCGATTGCATCGGCTTCATTCCGATTGTATCGATGATTTTCATATTCGGCGATCAAACGGCCGCCGACCAGACCGACCCGGATGCGTTCCAGGCCTGCCTCTTCGAGCGCATCTCGGAGCTCGCGCAACGATGCAAGGTCGTCCGACTTTCTTGCCTTATCCGATGATGTTGCGTAAGTGGGTCGAGCATCGCTTGGGGCAGTTATGGATTGCTCTGATGGCTTGACATGATTTACATTTCGAGGAGGCGTCCAAACCGCATCGGTAGCCGGTTCGGGCGTTCGCACACTTCTCGGGTCCTCGCCAAGCGGAATGATGAGATTTAAACCGAAGGCAGGGCGATCGAATCTGCTGCCATCCGGCGAACGCGCTCCGAATGAGCGCTGCAACGATCCTACAATGGTTGCGTTGGCCAGCGCAGCAATGGGCTTGCTGCTATACCGAACGCCGAGGTGGCTCGTCTTGTTGTTCCGTTCCACAAGAGTAGAAAAACCCGTATCGCCTATTTCGAGTTCTGCACCGCCAAAAAAACCCGTCAGATAGGGTTCGCCGCGCGCACGCCCAAGCGTCGCGCGCAAGGGGCCAAAATCCTTGGTCGCCGCGACATATGTCGTCCGAAACAGCGGCGCACCGCCGCCTAAGTCATTTCTCCCAAATGCGATATCGGGCTGCATCCGGAAAAACTTCGGCAACATCACCTTTGCGTTTGCCGATAGATCGCGCGGGCGATACCCGGGCGGGGTGTCATTCAGATAATTTGCAAGTCGGCCGGAGATTTCCACATTGGGAAGGAAACCGAGCGCAAACAAATAGTTGTCTCCGCGAGTGGTTTGTGGATATCGGGGATCGATGTAGCTGCTATAACCAAGGACAGTAACGCCGTCCGAAAGAACACGGCCACTAGGAATGGTAAGTCCGCCGGACGGACCGAATGCAGTGAGCGCCCTTCCGTCAGATAGCGGAGCGGAAGATGTCATCGGCCTTTCTTGCGCATTCGCGAGGCCATACGTCACGACCAGCTCGCTCAACACCAAGAACGCAAGCGCTCCGGATAGCCAAGGAGTCATAAGCAGTTGGGAAGCGTGAAAAACAGTGCGCCGGATTGAACTTACACAGCTGCCACATCATAACCGCAATCTTCTATTACGACTGCAGAGTGTCGCAAAAACAACGCAAATAATTTGGTATCTATGATCGTCTGTTTATGGGATTATTTCCGGACAGGAATCCGATCTATACTAGGAAAATCCTAGAGCCTGGCTCTAGTGCTGAGACGCATAAATTTCGACACATAAAAGTGTGCCTTGCCGCGCCCTACGTCGCCTCGCCGGCCGCGTTGGAATCCTCGCGATAGGCCAGCTATCGCTGCGGCTCGCGCCTGGTTTGACGCAACAATGCATCACTTTTATTTGTGTCGAAATTTATGAGTCTCAGCACTAGGCTCCGCTTGAACCATCATGTCTCTTACATTGCACACACTATCGAATGCCGCATAAAACTTTACCCTGAACCCCCCCCCTCATCATGCCAGCACAGACGCTCTCCCTTGCGGCCCGGCTTAGTGAAAAGCTGGTTTCATTGAATCGGTGGCCAAAAGTCATGCTCATGGTTGCAGCTGACTGCACGGCGTTGCCAATATGCTTTTTCATCGCAATGCTGCTCAGGCTCGGTGAGTTTTCACGAACCTTCCAATATGGGGCGGCGCCGTACATCGCAATGACCTTATTGACCATCGTCGCGTTCATGCTGTCAGGACTGTATCGTGCCGTTATACGGTTCATCGATCAGCCGCTCCTTGTCTCAGCAGGCATAGGCCTTGGCGCCGTTGCAGTGATTACGTTTTCGGCCTCGTTCAGCTTCAACGATCAAACCTTGCCCCGTTCTGCGGTAATGATCTATTGGTTCACCGCGTTCACTTATGTGGTTACCTCAAGGCTGGTGGTTCGGTCTTTCCTGAGAAAGAATATCCGCCGACGGCAGAATGAAAGCGCAAAAAAGGCCGTGGCTATCTACGGCGCTGGTGAAGCAGGAGTACAACTTGCCCAGGCAATGAGACTGAGTAACGAATATCAGGTCAAGTGTTTTTTTGACGACAAGCAGTCGCTGAACAACAAGAACGTCGCCAGCTTGACGGTTTACCACTCAAGCAGGCTCGCGACGATTGTGCAACAACAATCCATAGGCTTGGTCATCCTCGCCATTCCCTCCTCCCCACCGGAGCGCCGCCGGCAGGTCATGCGCGTCGTAAGGGAAACGGGAGTCGGCATCAAGACACTTCACAGCTTGATGGAACTTGCAGACGAAAAGATTTCTACGAAATCCATCCGCGAAATCAAGATTGAGGATTTGCTTGGACGGGCGCCAATTCCGCCTCGGGTGGATCTCTTTGCGCGCTGCGTTCAAGACAAGAGCGTGCTGGTCACTGGCACAGGAGGATCGATCGGCAGTGAATTGTGCCGTCAGATCATGGGGTCAGGCCCTGCCGCGCTGCATCTTCTCGATCATAGCGAGTTCGCACTTTACACGGTCATGCAAGAGTTGAAGTTGCGTTTTCCGGACGTGCCTATCTATGGGCATCTCGGCTCCGTTTGCGACGCCCGTTTAGTTGAACATATTGTCAGTACCGGAAAAGTCGGGACGATTTACCATGCGGCTGCATACAAGCACGTCCCTCTGGTCGAAGCAAATATGGCTGAGGGTATACGCAACAACGTATTGGGCGCAAAAGTCGTTGCCGAGGCTGCGACGAAGTTCGATGTCAAGACCTGCGTCCTGGTCTCCACCGACAAGGCGGTCCGCCCCACCAACATCATGGGGGCAAGCAAGCGTGTGGCCGAGCTGATTTTTCAGGCCGCAGCCGCCAGGGGCAATCATGAAACCGTCTTCAGCATGGTTCGTTTCGGCAACGTTCTGGGATCTTCAGGATCTGTCGTTCCCCTCTTCAGGGAACAGATTGAACGCGGCGGACCTATCACTATCACGCATCCCGACATTGCGCGCTACTTCATGCTGATCCCTGAAGCTGCCCAACTGGTCATTCAGGCAGGCGCAATGGCCAAGGGCGGAGAGATCTTCGTTCTCGATATGGGAGAACTAATCAAGATCATTGATCTGGCGCGCACGATGATCGAAATGTCGGGCCTGAAAGAGAAATGTCCCTCCAATCCCCATGGTGATATCGAAATATCCGTTGTCGGGTTGCGCCCTGGGGAAAAGCTGTATGAGGAACTGACGATTGGAGACGCCGTCACCCCAAGCTACCATCCGCGCATCATGTGCGCGACGGAATATTCGCTGCAGGAGGATGTCCTCGGGATGACAGTCGATGCGCTACTGGCGGCATGCGAGAGCCGCGACAGAGAGAAAATTCAGGCGGTCATGCGCGACATCGTGCCGGAATATCTCCCGCAAGAGTGCCATCATGCGCAAGCCGTTCAAATGACGTCTGAACTGGCCAGGACGGAAAAGGAAAACGAATTTGCAGCCACGCAGTCCGCGCCTATCGCGGAACCGGCATCACCGGCTCAAGTTGACGATACCGAAGCCTGCAATTATGTGTAGAGCGCCGCGCTTCGGCCGTTCGAAACTGCAGCCTTCGATCGAATTTTGCTTCAACGTCTTGTAAATAATTGATGAGGCTTACGGCAACGGTGGCTTATGACAACGATTCTCATCTTGTTCTGCCTGTCGATGTTCTTCTTGTACTACATCTACGATGGTTATCTCCGCTTCCTGCAGCTGGCAGGCATGCTCTTCTCAAACAAGGAGAAGAGATACGAACACGCCGATCTCCCGCCGTTGACGGTGCTTTTGACTGTTTGTAATGAAGCGGGTGAGATTGCCGAACGCATTTGCAACATTCTCGATACCGATTACCCTAAAGATAAACTGCAGATACTGGTCGCTTCGGACGGTTCGAATGACGGCACTGAAGAGATTGTCGCCGGCATGGCGGAAAAATGCGCGAACGAAAGGGTGCAGCTTTATCGGTCCGGTGCGCGACTCGGCAAGACGGAAACCCAGAATCGTGCGATGGCGCTGGCAACCGGTGAAATCATCGTGTTTACCGACGCAGGCACCCGATTCCGGCGCGACTTCCTTAACCGGATAGCCGCTCCCTTTGCCGCACCTGATGTCGGGGCAGTAAATGGGCATTTGTTGTTCTTGCAGGATTTTCAGAGCGGTATCGCTGCCAGCCAAGGGTACTATTGGAGCTATGAGCTGCGCCTGAGGCAGGCCGAAAGCCGCCTCGCCATCCTGGCGGTTGTTTCCGGCGCATGTACAGCTATTCGCAAATCCCTGTTCCGCCCCATGAATCCAACCATCGGAGAAGATTGCGTCCTCCCATTGGAAGTGGCGATGAACGGCTACCGGGTCGTACATGCCCAGGATGCGATTGCGGTGGACCGAATGGACCGCGACGCCAAGGGGGAATTCCGGGCACGCGTTCGCATGACCTTGCGCAATTGGCAGGGGACGTGGGCCTATCCCCATCTTCTCAATCCGCTGCGCCATCCCGGCTATGCGTTGGCGCTTTGGTCGCACAAGATTCTCCGCTGGCTGTCGCCTTTCTTTCTCTTGACCGCGGCGCTGTGCGCGGTGGCGGGAGCCGCCTTGGATATGCAATCCATGAAAATCGCAACCGCCTTCGCCGGCGCATTCGTTTTGGCTGCCGCTATCGGATGGCAAAGCGAAAAAGGGAATTTCAACATGCCGGGAACCGGCGCGATATACAGTTTTTTGCTTGCCAATGCTGGATTTCTCGTGGGGGTCATCAAGGCGCTAAGAGGGACGCGGGTCAGTGGTTATCGCTAGACGCTCCAGTGCACTTGGTTGATTTGTCTTTTATTCATATCGCTAATTTGGGATTTCTATGGCCAAATTCCTGCCGTTTGCATTGCCCGATATTTCGGAAGAAGAAATCCAGGCAGTCGTCGAATGCTTGCGCTCCGGGTGGGTCACCACCGGACCAAGAACCAAGCAATTCGAAACCGACTTCGCCGCCTATATCGGCGACGGCGTCGAGGCCATTGCGTTGAATTCAGCGACCGCGGGATTGCATCTCGTACTGGAAGCGCTTGGCATAGGGGTGGGAGACGAAGTAATTGTGCCGACGATGACCTTTACCGCCACGGCAGAGGTCGTCAGGTATCTTGGTGCCGATCCCGTTTTCGCTGATTGCGACCCGGTCACCTTGAATATCGACGTTACAAAGCTTGAAGATCTGATATCGCCAAAAACGAAGGCTATCATCCCAGTGCACTACAGCGGTCTGGCATGCGACATGGACGCCATTCTGGAGATCGCGCGACGTCACCGTCTGAAGGTGGTCGAGGATGCAGCGCATGCGTTTCCAGCGACTTACAAGAGGAAGCTGGTCGGCACGCTTCAAACCGACGCAACGGTGTTCAGTTTTTATGCGAACAAACCCATGACGACGGGAGAAGGCGGCATGGTTGTGACGCGAGATCCTTCAATCGTAAGCCGCATCAAGATCATGCGCCTGCATGGGATCAACCGCGACGCCTTTGATAGATTCGTTTCCGAAAGGCCAGCGTGGTTCTATGAAGTCGTCGCGCCCGGTTACAAGTACAACATGACTGATATTGCAGCGTCGATCGGTGTTCAACAACTGCGCAGGATCGATTGCTTTCTACAGAAACGCCAGCATCTCGCGCGACGGTACTATGAAGAATTGCAAGATTCGCCGTTGATGCTGCCTCAGGATGCTGTCGAGGGAGATCTGCACGCCTGGCATCTGTTCGTGGTGCGCCTGGCAAAGAATACCGCTGTTGAGCGCAATGAACTGATTCAAAAACTATGTGAGCAAGGAATCGGCATCAGTGTTCACTTCATTCCGTTACACCGGCATTCATATTGGCGGGATACGTACCGATTGCGACCAGAGCAGTTCCCATGTGCGGAAGAAGCCTATCATTCCATGTTCAGTCTGCCGTTGTATACGAAAATGACAGACGACGACCAATCTCGCGTGATCGCAGCAGTGCGCAAGTTGCTATGCTCATGAAAAGGCTCTTTGACATCGTACTGGCGTCGATAGGGCTCTTGATGCTGTGTCCGCTATTTCTGCTCATCGCTGTCCTGATCAAACTCGACACGCCGGGGCCGATATTTTTCCGGCAGACCCGGGTCGGCCGATACGGCCGTTTGTTTTACATATTCAAGTTCAGGACGATGGCGGAAAACTGTGAATCGAAAGGGCAACTTACGGTTGAGCAGGACTCGCGTATCACGAAACGGGGTCGGGTACTGCGCCGCTACAAACTGGATGAATTACCGCAGCTGATCAATGTGCTGACAGGCGATATGAGCTTCGTGGGGCCAAGACCGGAGGTACCCTATTATTGCGAGAAATACCCAGAGGAACTGAGAAAAATCGTGTTGTCGGTGCGGCCGGGAATAACCGACCACGCATCAATAAAGTACAAGGATGAAAGCAAACTGCTGAGCGGGTCATCCGATCCCGAGAAGACTTATGTTGAAGAGATACTTCCTGACAAACTTCAGCTCTATGCCAAATACGTCCAGACTCGAAGCATGCTTGATGATTTGCGAATTCTCATCACCACTTTACGCGCGATCGTCTCGTGAAAATCCCTGAATGCAAACAGGATCTGCGAAATGCACGGACACTTAGTAAAAAGTGTTCCTTAAGCGTATATAGGTTTTCTTTCCGAGTACCGCCTTGGCAATCGTACGCGACCTGTCGAACATCCCCAACCAGCGCAGGTACATCAGGCTTGGTTCGATGAGACGCGGCAAGTCTACGCTCGTATGCCGCCGATTGACCGCGACACGCGGCAAGATAATGTCGGCATTGCGGGCAACCCCGGGGCGGGAGGAACATAGGCGGCGGTAGCCCGCTTCCAGCCCAAGGCGATGGCACCAGCCGGAATAATCGCCGAAAGGATAGGCGAAAGTCGAAACCGGCGCCCCCAGGCGGTCTTCGATACATCTTTTCGACACATCGAATTCCAACCATGCCTGATCTCTTGGCAAACAGCTCATTTGCAGATGCGAGAGGCCGTGAGAGCCGATTTCCATACCGGCATCGTGCATTTCGCGTATTTGATGCCATTCCAGATAGCCTGGCGTACCGACCCATTCCGGGACAATGAAAAAAGTCGCACGCAGGCCGCGGGCGACGAGTTGAGGATAGACGATCGAGTAATCGCTGCTCGATCCATCATCGAAACTGAGACAGACTGCGGGTTCTCCTTGCCATACCGCTGCCGTCGTTACCGAAATTTTTTTTTCACAAATGATATCGAGCATGCTTTTCAACGTTGACGATGAAATATCGGCCCACTCGATCGGCGCATCTTTGACGACGCGATGCATGACAAATGTCATTAGCATTTCTTCTTACCTTTTTTCGTCAATCTCGCTATCGAAAGCGCTGACTCAAATAATTCGCCACGATATCAGCTGCCCATTTGCTACCCAGCGCAGACCAATGTCCATCGCAACTGAGATATAAACTCTTAATGTCAGATGGCGTATGGTCAGCCAGGTCAACGACCCCGATATTGGTGCGCCCTTCTGGAAGCCGTTTTAACTGCTGATGCCAATATTGCGCTGCCGGCTTGTCGCCACCGGCAATGCGGGAAAAATCAGATTCTGTTGGAATAATGACCAATAGAATATTTTTATTCCCAATTCTTTCGATCAGTTTGTTCACAAAATAAAGGGATGCCTCTTGTTCTTCTCTAGTCGTATCAAAATACCCAGAGTATGGTCTCCCATCGCTTCTTGCACCAAATGGATTGGTTTTTTTCTTTGAGAAGACCATTCGCGCGGTCCGTATTGTATTTGCGGTCCAGAGATTGTTGACTACAAATGCATGAAAGCTGGATCGAGGACGGTCAAAATATTCGGTTGGTTCAGACTTGTCCGGATAAAAATAAGAATATTCTCCTTTACCTATTTTTTGATAGTACGGTCTATATCTTACTGTCTGATTTGCAAATTTATCGAGTCCGTTTTCCTGCCAGAATGCATAGTCATTGTCGTTAAAATCATTGTCCGGCAAAAAATAGATAATGACGCCTTCATGCGGATATTGGCTTGCCAGATTGTCATAAAGCAGAAAGTACTGCAAAGGGCCTAAACTGCCGCCGGCACCAAAATTCAGGACGTTCACTCCCAGCTTGTTCTCGATTGAACGCTCTGACGTCTCCTCTCTCGAAACGCCATACCCTTCCGCAAACGAATCCCCCAGCAATACATAACTCCTTTTATAAGGCATTTTGCCGTTAAAAGGCTCATCTCTGGCACCGATCTCGTTCGTGTTGTATTCGACATTGAAACACTGCGTACTGTGGCGATCCATATAATTTTTTTTATGCCAAGCTCCCCACGGGGAATTCTCGGTTCTCCATTCAAGCCCCGTGCCTCCATGGGATAGATAAAGGAGGGGCGTTTGATGAAACGGCAGCATCTTGGTCTTTGACAATACAAATGACAGAAACTCCAGGGCAATCGCAGCTACCACAATAATAATCAAGGTGTCTTTAATGTATTTAGTCAAGCTCATAAGCATTTTTATAATCCTTGATCAGCTGTTTATCCTGGTCTTCCTTTTTCAACACACAATTGCCAACCATGAGAAGCTCAATCTCCGTTCCCATCAAGCAGTGAAAGGCGTCTTCAGGCGTACAAACAATCGGCTCTCCCCGCACATTGAATGACGTGTTGACCAACACGGGGCAGTCGGTCAGCTCCTTGAACCTGGAAATCAGCCGGTGATACTTGGGATTCGTTTCCTTGTGTACAGTTTGAATTCTCGCCGAGTAGTCGACATGCGTGATGGCAGGAATTTCCGATCGGGGAACATTCAGTTTGTCGATACCAAATAGTTTCTTCTGCTCCTCGATCATCGGTAGCTGCTTTTCCTTCGCCACATCAGCCACTAAAAGCATATAGGGACTATCCGTGTCGATTTGAAACCAATTGGAAATATCTTCTCGCAACACGCTGGGTGCAAACGGTCTGAAGGATTCTCTGTATTTCACCTTCAAGTTGAGCTGCTTCTGGACAGCTGGCGAGCGCGGATCGGCGATGATGGAGCGAGCGCCCAATGCTCTCGGCCCGAACTCCATTCGCCCCTGATGCCAGCCGACGGCTTTGCCATCGGCCAAGGCTCGAGCCGCGATGTTAATCTGTTCTTCATCGGATACCGTGGAGAAGACCGCACCAATCTTCTTGAGCCGCCGTTCGATGTCCTGCTGACTGTATTCGGGCCCGAGATAGGAACCCTTCATGCCATCACCTGCATTGACCGTTCTCGGCTGATTCAACATCAAGTAATATGCGCCCAGTGCAGCGCCGACGGCTCCGCCCGCGTCGCCTGCAGCAGGTTGAATCCAGATATTGTCGAATACCTTCTCTCGCAGCAGCTTGCCATTTGCGACGCAGTTAAGCGCGACACCGCCGGCAAGGCATAGATTCTTCAGCCCCGTAGATTGACGAATACCTTTGGCGAGCTTGATGACAACCTCTTCCGTCACTGCTTGTATTGAGGCGGCAAGATCCATTTCCCGTTGGGTCAAGGTGCTTTCCGGCTGTCTCGGCGGTCCGCCAAAGAGTGCATCAAAGCGCTCATTGGTCATTGTCAATCCCGTACAGTAATCGAAATAGCGCATATCCAAATGGAAAGAGCCGTCTTCCTGGATGGTGATGAGGTGATTCTTGATTAAATCGGCATACTTGGGCTGGCCATAGGGTGCCAGCCCCATCACTTTGTATTCGCCGGAATTGACTTTGAAGCCTGTGTAATAAGTAAAAGCGGAGTAAAGCAAGCCCAAGGAATGGGGGAAATGAATTTCCTTGTGAACCGAAAGCTGGCTTCCTTTGCCGATGGCCAGCGAAGTCGTGGTCCATTCACCGACCCCATCCATTGTCAGAACGGCCGATTCTTCAAAGGGCGAGGGAAAAAAGGCACTGGCAGCATGACTAAGATGGTGCTCGGAGAATAAAAGCCGCTCCAGCCAGTCAATGTCCTTACCAAACTGCTCCGTCAAGGCATCGGTAATGACGGTTTTCTGAAACAGTTTATCCTTCAACCAGATCGGCAATGAAGTAACAAAACTCTTGAATCCCCTTGGCGCAAATGCCAAATACGTTTCGAACAGGCGCTCGAACTTGAGGAAAGGTTTGTCGTAGAAAACGACATGGTTTATGTCCGCCGGTCGCAGTTTGGCCTCATGAAGACAATATTGAATAGCATTCACTGGAAAGCCGGCATCATGCTTCTTACGCGTGAAGCGTTCCTCTTGAGCAGCCGCGATGATCTCGCCGTCTATTACCAAACAGGCGGCAGAATCATGGTAATAAGCAGAAAGTCCAAGAATCCTCATCAATCAAAATAGCGTGTAGATGAACGGGGCAATAACCGAACCTTGAGCGGCAACCAGCAAAGTGCCCAGAATGACCATGACGATGATGATTGGAGCAAGCCATAGCTTTTTGCGTACACGCAAAAACATCCAGAGTTCTTTGATCATGGGGCCCATATGAACCTCAAAATTGATTTTTGAAGGAATCGGAAGCCGGGCCCGGCGGTATGCGCTCAACCCAGAAGGAAGAAACTGCTTGCCGCTTAAGCCGCAGGACATCACGCCCAAACAGGCGGGTGATGACGGCAATCGGAGTCAGAAGACAAAAAAAGATAATCCCCAATACGACTGGACTGACAATCTTGCCGAGCAGCTGGCCCAGCAGGAACCAGGCTTTGTTGAACGGCGCAAGCATCCGAGGCGCACAGAGAGTCACCAAACCAACGGCCAGGCTGGCGGCCAACCAAGTCACACAGGCGCTTTGAGCCCAACCTTTATAAAAATAATAAGCGCCTAGTCCAGCAAAGACCACGGTAAAGAGAAAACCAAAACTACGCTCTGAAGGAAGTTTGGGTGGCAAAGCAGGACTCATCTATATTCCCTTAACCTAAGTAAATCGGATGTTAAACCATTACCACCTACTGGTAAATCCTGTCCGAATATTCTGCAGCACAGGCCGCATCTTGAGATATGCGCTTAGCGCGCCACGCAACCAAGGGGCCATCCACGTGTAACGGGCATAGATCTCCGGCCGACCGCCAAAACTCATTTTGAATTTGTCTATGTTCGCAATACCTCCACCACCCAGGTCGTAACGCCTTAGTCCGTGGTTAACGGCAAATCGAATGGCTTCCCATTGGATCAAGCTGTTGGCGGCCGAGGCATTTCCTGCCGCCGAAGAGGTACCGCTCAGATACTGCATCTCATGGCCATTGAACGGAAACATGCCGAAGGCTACGCGTTCGCCATGCAGTTCGGCGCCTAGAAAAAGCATATGCCCGCCCTCCAGCAACTCGCGCACCAGCGTTGTGTAAAAGCGCTTCGAGTGCGGTGGCACAGAACCGGACTTGGCGAATGTCGCCTTTAGCATGTCGTAAAACTGCCCAATGTCCCCCTCGCCTCCGTCCAGCTTGAGAATCCGGACGCCATCTTTTTCGGCTTTCCGGACCTTGTTACGGGCGCGGCTTTCTATCGCTGCCCAGGCGCTTTCTTCATCCCGCGCGAGGCCGATCACAAAAGTGTATTTTTCTTCGCGTTGCCACGCCGCGGAATCATGCACTTGAATTGCAACCGGTTCTTCCTCGACGGCATAGCCGAATTCCATCCAATTAGCTCGAAGATCGGTTTGCGCATACCGTACGACGGACTGCAGACAAGCGGCGTGATCGTCAATATTCGCACTGAGAAGTCTTAGTCCGATGCCCGATGTAAATGTGCCGCGCAGTGGCGCGCCGAGGCGCCTTACCAAAGGCAACGATTGCTTGAAGAGAGGCATGAGGGCCACATCGTCGCCATGGTTGGCAATTGCAAGGAGATCGTATCCGATATGCGCTGCGCGGCTGGTCGCATTCCACCACCAGAGTTCCTTGAAGACGGATAATTGTGGCTGGGAACAGTTTAACAAAATGGACTCTGCTTCGTTTCGATCACAATATCGAGATATCGGCGGCACTGGCGCATACTCCTTTGTTTGCTAGTGTCCTGTTCCGTAACTTCGTAGCAAAAGTAAAAATGACGAAATCGGGCCGAGACAAGGAAAAAAGCATAGCAAGGCCGAGGCCTTGCGCGCATTGTTGACGCGGTATCGGCGCGATTCTCGTCATCTTTTATGCAACGAATTTACGGAACAGGACACTGGGGTAATTACCCTGACAACCGATGCCACATGTTTCAGATCAGCCTCGGTCAGATCGTAATGTATAGGCAACATCACCAACTGTCGCGCAAGTCTCTCAGCTTCCGGATACCGTCCTCGGACTTCTATCGGAAGCTCGTTTCCCGGCCACGCATATACGCCTATACCCAACGTGCGCAGCCGCTCGACAAGGTCCGCCTCGCGTGATGAATCCACTATCGGCAAAGCGACCGGTATCGATTTCGTCTCAAAATCTTCGTCTCCTGGCCGGCATACGATGTCAGGCGGAAGCGATATGGCAAGCTGCTGATAGTTATGGCGATGCCTATCGATGACGGTTGAAAGATTTCGACCATCAAGCCACCTCGTCAGTAACCGTGAGGGACTGCACTGCGGCACACCATACGTAGAAGACTGGTCATGCGTCGCGGCTTTCGCAACAGGTGCGAGACAAGTTTCGGCTCCAAACCATCTTTCTAATTTTTTCTTCCACTGCCGGAAAGCATACGGGTTATATATACCTGAGTAAAAGAGCGTCTTTCCAATATGCTGGAGAAGAAACTTACCGTAAGCACCCAACGATAGAGAGCCGTAATCGCCAAGCAAAGGCAATCCGGACTCACGGCAAACCAGCATCCCTCCATCGGGCACAGGTAGAAACTTTCGCAGGCTATATATCGCGTAGTCGCCAACGATATCCGCCGGGAAATCCATCGTGGGAGGAAGGCTGTGACAACGGTCCTCTATCAGAATGCTATTGAACTGATTGCACAGCTCTTTATACCGTTCCAGCCTTGGACGGCGGCCGAAATGATGCACCGCCAATAAAGACTTGGGGCGATATTGCACGAGCGCCGCTTCGAGTAGACCCTGGTCGTAATCCAAATCCGCAGCGACATCAACAAACTGCACGCGCGCGCCCACGGCAGCGATAGGTTCTACGGCAGAGCGGCAAATCAAAGCCGGAGCGAGCACACAATCACCCGGTCCGATACCAAGCGCCCTGCATACATAATGGATTGCATCGCGCCCCTTTTGGAAAAAGATAAGCTGCTCAGCAGACGACTTTCCTTTTGCAGGAACACTTGAGCCGCGAGGTCCGGCCAAAGCCTTTGGCGGAATGATTTTCAACTTTTTCTCAGCGTGCAAAGCATATGCGTTCTGAGCAAAGGCAGAAAAGCCTCGACAGCGTGGGCAAGAAGCGGTGACCACTTTACAAGCGGACGCTGCAGAGGCGGCGCCAAGGAAACCGTTCTGAACCTGGTTATCATTCCGGGAAATAGTCTCTTTATTTCATTCATTCCAATACCAACCGTGTCGCGATTGCGCGGGTCTCTAATGCGAAAATCATAAATCAACAGGATTCCCGATGGCCGTACCACGCGCATCATCTCTTTTGCCAACATGGCGCGCGCCTCGGCATCCAGAATGGATGAAAAGACGGTATTCGCCAATACCAGATCCATCGTGGAATCGTCGAAGTGCAGGGGCCAGCCGTTGGAAACGGAAAATGCGATTTGAGGAGAAAGCAGACGAGCTGTTTCGATCCGGTCAGCCAATAAATCCACGCCATGCAGGCGCGATGGGTTCGCGCCCCATTCCATCAGAACGCGCAGCCAACCGCCCGCGCCACAACCCACGTCCAGACAATCAATGACGGATAAATCGGCAAAGCCGGCTTCCATCAAAGCCTTTGTCACAGCGACCCGCAGAAGATATTGGCTAAGGAGTTCGTCAGGCTGATTCCAGTCGTAAAGCCGCTTCTTGCCCGACGCATCTCTCCTTGCGTATACATTCCGGATGCGTTCTGCTTCCTGCAGGTGTTGGTGCATATTTCACGCCTTATCCGATAAGGGGATCTCTAGGAGTTACAAAAAGCACCCACTCTCGGGTCCGCGATGCTCAATGTACCTACTTTGGTAATTTTTAGAGATCACTATGATGCGGTCACGAGTTGCCGCGGCGTCCATCGCCCAAAAAAATGCACGGCGGCGACGAAAAACAATAAATTCACACCCGCCTTAGCCACAATGCCAACCCACTCGTCTATCCCTAAATTGACGACAAACCAGTAAAAGCAATAAAACACAAAGACCAAAGAATAAAACCGCCAACGATCATGTAGACGGAAGGAACGGTAATACAAGGAGGAAAATATCTTCAGAGATAAAACCACTAGCGCCAACGCTCCAATCATGCCGACAAACGGAATGAAGATGCCGTATATATACCAGACATCGGTATGATAAATTCTGAATGCCACTTCCAGCGATTGTTCGCCGTATTCAACAAGAAACAATCTGGACGACGGAAGAATATCCTCAAACGGATCGCCCGGCATAACAAGATTGACTATCGCTTTGGGCACGGTGTCCCAGAAATCCTGCTTCACTTCGCTTCCACTGCGGACGATAAGCACCAATACATCCAGCGCGTTGACTCTTCCAGCCATGCGCTTGACTACATTAACAGGAGAAAATATTTCTTCTTGATCTCCATACGTTTCGATCCCCTGATCGTATATATCCTGAACCCCGATGGCGTGACCACGCAGGTCCGAGCCGAAGGTAACGGCACGTGTAACGAATCCGGCCATGAATGACAAGGGAAACAGCACCACTGCACCGGCAAGCAAAACCACCAATAGTTTCACTTTTATCCGATCAAAATCAGACAATAACAATACCATTCCGGCTGCGAAAATGGTCACATCAAAAACTGAGCCCTTGCTTCCAGTTAAGAGTCGCGTAACGACATAAACGGCCAGCATGATAATGAACAATTGCCGTCCCCTTTTGCCAAGTGACGGCCATACGGAAACTCCTGCACCAATAAAAATCATGCATACAAATTGCAAATCCGTAATCAGATAAAATATCCAGTTGTTTCCACTTCCGCCTGCTCCGTCTCCGAAGCGGCCTTGACCGACAACAAGATAGCGGTAGAGGTCAATCGCCGAGGACACCAGCATAAGAATCATGGCGCCCCAATACATTCTCATCGCAACTTCAGGAGAACGGAAAATCTTGAGAGGACCAACGGCACCGGCATGCCGGCTTGCCATCAAAGCCAGAGTCGACAACGGTACGGCAACCGCGAGAAAAGCCAAGGTGATATCAATATCGTGCGGATAGATTCGATAGGACAATGGATAGCTTCGAAGAAAATTTCCAGGAAAGATAATCAGATTGAAAACAGGAATCCAATAGTAAATCCCTATCATTAATAGAAAGAATGTTATCAATCCGAACTGTCTACGATTGCTGCGACCTACGAGATAAGCACATATCAGAACGCTTTCTATCGTAAGCAGTACGCCTTGAAACGACACCAAGCCGCCAATTCGTTCATCAAGCACTTCATACCGGACAAAGAGAAGAAGCACAAGGCAGCAATAGGCTGCCAATGCAATTTGAACCAGCTTTTTTAATGAGATAGTCATTCGAAAAAATTGGGCTTAGCTCTCATTCCAATCATATTCAACCGGTCCGCTCATGAGATCCAAGCGATCCACTTCCTCCGCTTGATGCGGCATATCGGCCACATTCACGATCAATGCCGGCGCGTCTCCCATCGCCTGAAAGCCATACCAAAGACCAGGGGGAATGCGCAGCAGCCGATAACAGCCCGGCCGCCCCAACACGTGCTTCTCAACCGTGCCGGCGGTGGGCGAACCGGGCCTTGCGTCGAACAAGACCACTTTCATCAAACCCTGCGGAACCGCGAAATGCTGAGTCTGGCGGCGATGCCTTTTCCATGCCTTTACCACACCGGGCAAGGTGAACGAACAATACACCTCGCCAAAGCCCGAAAACAAAGGCGAATCGCAACGCATGATATGCAGAACGGCGCCCCGCTCATCTTCTATTTCCTTGAGCGGAGAAACTAGCACACCCTCGATGGGACTACAGCTCAATTCACCCATGCAAGTCCCCTTCCACGCGCCAGGTCGCAATAACGACCAATCTGCGAGAGCGACACTTCAAACATATCCTGCTCATGCCAGTAATAGGCCTGATACCAGTCGGCCGTGAATTCCACGGTCTCGGCAAAGTGCAGCACCGCACGCCACGACAGGAAGTGAAGCGCCTTGTCGCAGCATAGTTTGAGCAAGCCCGCCTCACGCAGCCCGGATGCATTTTCGGGTGCTTCCCAACGGCGTCCAGGCCATCGTCGCGCCATCGCCTCCAGCAATTCTCCTACAGTCTGATTGACATTGGCGTCCGGGCCGAAATTGAAGGGCTCGCCAATAGCGGAGGGAGTACGCTTCCACAGATGCATGCCAAGCGCGAGATAGCCGCTCAATGGTTCAAGCACGTGCTGCCATGGCCGCGTCGCCGCGGGGTTTCGAACCGTCAGCACCTGTCCTTCGGACCAAGCGCGCATGCAATCGGGCACGATGCGGTCCGCTGCCCAGTCGCCGCCGCCGATCACATTGCCGGCCCGCGCAGTAGCCATGCGTGTATCGCCGCCCTTGAAGAACGACTCGTAGTAGGAATAGGCGACCAGCTCGGCGGCGCCTTTCGAGCCGCTGTAAGGGTCATTCCCCCCCAAGGCATCCTCTTCCCGATAGCCCCAGCACCACTCGACATTTCTATACGCCTTGTCGCTCGTGATGAGAACGGCCGCCTGTACCCACGGCCGGGTGCGCAAGCATTCCAAGAGATTGAGTGTTCCCATCGCATTGGTTTCAAAAGTGCCGGCCGGATCGCTATAGGATTTGCGCACCAGCGATTGTGCCGCGAGATGAAATACGATCTCCGGACGGAAATCGTCGATCGCTCTGGCAAGCGCTTCACGGTCGCGCACATCGCCCTGATAGTGCCGAACGCGGCTCTCCAGACCGAGGACTTCAAAGTTTGCCGGCATCGATGGCATATCCAGCGCAAACCCACCGACTTCCGCACCGAGATGCAGAAGCCAGAGCGACAGCCATGAACCCTTGAACCCTGTATGGCCGGTCACAAGAACACGTTTGCCTCGATAGACATGCTCAAACATGTTGGCGCTCTCCCCAAACCTTCCAAGGCGCATTGCCTTCGTTCCACAGATGTTCCAACGCATTCTTGTCTCGCAGCGTATCCATGCATTGCCAGTAGCCTCTATGCTGGTACGCCATGAGTTGTCCGTCCCGGCACAGGTTTTCCAGCGGCTCTTCCTCGAACAAGGTGCTGTCACCCGCTATATATTCCAACACCTCCGGTTCAAGCACGAAAAAGCCGCCGTTGATGGTGCCGGCCCCTGTCTGCGGCTTTTCCTTGAATTCCGCCACCGCATCGCCGTCAAGCAGCAAATTGCCGAACCTGGCGAAAGGCCGCACCGCGGTCACTGTCGCCAGACGTCCGTGAGAGCGGTGAAATTTAAGCAAGGCATCTATATCGACATTGGCCACGCCATCGCCATAAGTCAGCATGAACGTACCGCCATCCCGCAGGTATCGCCCCAATCGCTTCACACGCCCGCCGGTCATGGTTCCGCCGCCTGTATCGGCCATGGTCACCTGCCAATCCTCGCCGGCAGGGTTGTCAAAATCGATCGTGCCGCGTCCCAGATGCACTGTCAGATCGCTCATGCGGGCATGATAATTCAGGAAATAGTCCTTGATTACATCGCCCTTATAGCCTAGCGCCAGCAGGAATTGCTTGTGTCCGTAGTGCGCATAGATGTTCATGACGTGCCAAAGCATGGGGCGCCCCCCGATCTCGACCATCGGCTTCGGACGAAGCTGGGTTTCCTCGCTCAAGCGCGTTCCCAAACCACCACACAGGATTACAGTTTTCATAGGTTGACTCAAGCGATAGTTATAAAGGATTCATGCCCTGACTTTGATGATTCGTGCCGGAACGCCGGCGACCACGGATTTCGGCGGTACGTTCCTGGTAACGACCGCACCGGCAGCGACAATCGAATGGTCGCCAATCTCCACATCCGGCATGATGAAGACATTCGCTCCAATCCATACGTCGCTCCCGATCATGATCCTGCCCGGCGCGTGTCCCTGTTGCTGTATAGGGACATCCAGCCGGTCAAACCGATGATTGCTGGCCATGAGTATGGAATTTGCAGCAATCATGACGTCGTTGCCAATGCGGATTTCTCCGCCTTCGGCAGCGTTTATTTCGCAGTTCGGGTTGACGGACACGCGATCGCCAATGAAAATACGCCCTCCCTCATGCGCGTAGATGCGGGCATGTCGGACGCTGAATCTTTCCCCAATCCTGATCGCCCTCGCTCCCATGAACTCCGTGCCACGTCCAATCCGGCAGCCACGCCCAAGCCCGGCCAACGACAGCTTATAAACACCATATCGCAACAACATTCCAATGCGTCCCGGAATGCTTCCGACCAATGCGGTCTGCCATCCTTGCAGCTCGACCAGCATTCCATTTACCAAATAGCGTATCAGCATGCCGAGTCCGCCGTGAGTAATTGGAAAATCCTGTCCATGAGCGGCGCCACCGGCAATCTCGAACAAGTCCTCATTCTCGCGAACCCGCACATTCAACTATTCCCAACTGCCGAAGCCAAAGAAATATCCTCGTTACCGAAAATGAGCGCAATCAGGTCCGGCTTCCTATCGACGTCCAAAAACGCCTTCATGAACGTATCGTCATTCAAGGCCGGAAAATCAACCGGCCGATCCTGAAATGCATCCAACATCGAGCAGAATTTTTCAAGATCTTCACTGTAATACACCCGTTGGCCGAGCATCTTCAGCACAGGGTCAGAGAACTCACAACTGACGTTGAACAGAAACACCGGCAGGCCGGTAATGCATGCTTCGTAAAAACCGGTAGTGGGGATATCCATGACCACGCAGTCCACCTCCTTGAAAAGTTCCGGCAAACGCTTGTCGCCGTCTACGTATGCCATGCGTTTATCCGGAAACTTGGAGCGTACCAGGGAATAGGCGTCATTCCGGATCCAATACGGGTAAGCCTTATAAATAATTTCGTGATCGGCCGGATGCGATGCCAGCGCATGCAATATCCGATACTGTCGGTAACGATATCCCAAGCCGCGAAAATTCATCAATAGATAGGTATTGTTTCCGAAAGCATTGGAGACGAACAAAATGCGTTTGCGCTCACTGACCGAGGCGCTTCGCCTTCCTTGTAAGTGCTTCAGATGCGAAGCGCCGATGACCGCCAGCCTGGGATGCCGATCCTTGAAGCGCCAGCCGGACATTTCGCGGGCCGCGCCGTCGCCCCAAGCCAGCTTGATGTCCACTTCCGCCATGTCCGTGTAAAAAAAGCTTTTGTTGGAGGCCCTGGTTGGATTGCCTGCATGCCCCCAGCCATATCCGCCGGCATCGTGCCCCATCGCGCCATGTTGCACGGAAATCACTTTTTTCCCCGATCGCCGGGCAAGATATGCAATCGGACGTTCAAAGGCGGAATAGTAGGAACTGAGCAAAATATCGACGTTTTGCAGGAGTATCCTGGCCTCGTTCATACTCACTTGCTGGTGGGCCACGTTAGCCGTTATGGCCGCATGCATGATGCGCGCGACGACGATATGGGAAAAGTCCACGCCCTTCCAGCAGAGGCGGGAAAGAAATTCGGGGGAGTTCGTCAGCGATCGCCACGCCTGCTCCAGGCACGATCTGTATCGCCGGTAGACTGCGATATTGACCGCGACACGCCATGAACGCGCCCGGAACGATCCCACCGGAGACGGCGCCAGCGCTGTTTGAGGCCTCCAGGCGGTCAGCGCCGCGCCCTCTTCACTGAATTTTTCCATCACGGTTTGCAGCGAACGTTCGCCGCCGCCGATGACACATACCCTTGGACGGGACGCGTCGGTACCGATCGAAGGCTGCCTCAGGGATGAACCGATATGTTTCAAAGCACGCGCCGCACGGTACCACCATTTCGAATAATGCGAATATTGTCCGGCTGCGCCACCAATGTCGTACCGGGATTCCCAAGTGACGGCCTCCGGCAAGTACCCGGCAGTTTCCGCAAGCCGGGTTTCGAGAAGGACTGAATAAAGAGAAAAGGATTCGTCGAAATACAGCCGGTGGTGGCGCGGCTGAACGAGATCATTACGCGCAAAATAAATTTTCCGCGGACGAATTTGTTCGAATGCATTGCGCAACACTTCGATTTTCAGAATCAGCGCGTCGAACACGACTTTCAACAATTCGATCTGTGCCGCCACATACGGCGCCCCCTTCTCCAGGAAATCGAACCGATCCGTCAGGGCTTCATCGACATATTCGCAAAATGACTCCAGGTGTCGCCAGATATCCTCGCACAACGCACCTTCCGAAGACGGCGGCAGCAATTCCTCCACATGAATGAATGGAATGCCTTTTGTCTTCAGATAGATGGCGGCGGCATCATCGAGAACGATGATCCGGAAAGACTCATCCTCCAATTCATGGGCGACATGTTCGGTGAAATACGCTGCGTCTTCGCGAAATTCCAAAAAAACGACAATATTGTCCATGCCAGATTCGCCGTCATTCATCCCAGAAATTCGCCGACCGCTCGCATCAGCCACGGAAATCCACGGAGCTTGCCTTGCTGCATCAACCTGATGCCGCAACTGGCCATGACCCGCGCCTTCCGCCGCGATATCTGCCGGCGCCTTGCCTGACGCAATGTATCGGGGATTGCAAGGTAATGACTGTCGAGCATCTTCAAAAGCCTGTCGGCCAGGCGTTCCCTATTGGCCGTAAAATTGTTCTCATGCAATCGATACTCGCCAAGAATGTCGGGCAGCAAAGCAATCGGTCCGATCTTTGCGATGCGAATCCAGAAATCGTAGTCTTCGACACCGACAAATTCCGGCCTCTCCGAAAAGCCGCCCAGCTCTCGGGCGGCGCGGCTTCTGACGACCGCGGCTGAAGGCGAAAGGTAATTACGGTGAAACAAAAGCTTCTCGTATAGTTCGCCGGTATAGGCGGATTTTTCAATGACGCCGATGATATGGCCATCACGAATCTTATTCTCTGCATGGCAGGCGGCGACAATATTGGGTGTATGTTCAAAAGCCTGCACGGTTGTCGCAAGCTTGGCGTCATACCATCGATCATCCGAATCCAGGAACGCAATCAAGTCTGCGCGCGCCGACGCGATGCCACGATTGCGCGATGCGCCGATGACGCCGTTGTTGTGGAATTTCTCATAGCGGATGCGACGATCGTCGAAACTGCGGATGACATTTTCCGTGCCATCGTTCGAATGGTTGTCGATGATGATCAGCTCGAAATCCTGGAATGTCTGCGCGATGACCGACTCGATGGCGATACCGATGTACTGCGCCTGATTGTAGGTCGGCATGACGACTGATACTTTCGGATTCATTGTGACCGCCGCTTGCAGAGGGACAGCGTCTTCATTATTTCGTCATCGATGTCCATGCGTGGTTTGAATCCAAGTGCCTTCAGTTTTTCGATCGAAAAGCGGACAGGATGCCCGCCTCCGCCCTCATCGTTTCCTACGACAAGTTCCGGCCTGCTGCCGAAACATCGTTCATAACAAGCGGCGATCCGATGTGCCATGTCGAGTATGCTCATTGAAAACTCCCCACCGAGGTTGTAGAGGCCGTCACCCCAGTCATCATCTCTTCTATCGTAAAGAAATAATTCCACGGCGCGGGCCACATCACCCAACGGGATGAAGTCGCGGTGCTGCTTCCCTGAAGTCTTGAGCACCATCCGCCCTTGCGTGACCGCCTGACGGCAAAGATCATTGACGACCAATGTCCAGCAATTCATTTGCGCGTCCATTGGAGAACCGAAGCCGTTGGAAAGCCTGAACACGGCTGTCCTGAGTCCGTGATACGTTTTGAAATACGCCATGATGTCTTCGGCGGCGCGATGAGTGGACGCATAGGGGTGCGCGGGAAATGTAGGGGTTTCCTCGGTGATGACTGCTCCCGGCTTCGTTTTCCCATAGACATGGAAGGTCGAGAAATAGAGGACGCGGTTCGTTCCCGAAGCGCCGGCCTCCTTGAGCAAATGGTAAGCGCCCAGCGTATTGATGCGATATGCCAGCAACGGGTCGGCAAGGCTGTCATGCTCGTTTAATGCCGCCAGATGCACGATCGCGTCGAACCTTGACGAACCCACGCACCGCGCCACGGATTCAGGATTCCCAAGATCCATCTCCAAAACAGGAAAATTCTTTGCCCAAGACGGCAGCGCGCGTCTTATTTTCGAGGTAGTCAAATGGATCTTGGCGGCAGGATGTGTCTCGGCAAAATAGTGCGCTATCCGGCCTCCGATATAACCCAAACCGCCCGTTATCAATATATTTTCCACGTTTGCCTCACATAAGGCGGCAGAGAATGTAAGTTTTTTATACCCTGCCAATCATATCTTCTGCATGCAATAGCACAAGAACATTTCAACGTATCCGGAAATTCCTGCAACTAAACCGGTTACAGCAGCCCCGCATTCCGCAATCCGGCCGACCATGCACGCGTCCAGTCCGTGGCAGTCGCCCCAAACCGATCGAGATAGCGGCCTACCGCCCTCTTCACGGCATCGGAAGACCACCAGCTCCAGGGATCGTCATAAATCTTCTCCAGCATGACAGCCGCCGACTCGGGGCAATCGTGCAAGATGCCGGCATGCCGCAGCGCTTCGTAATACGGCGCAGCCTCGGGCCGGGTTCGCCAAATCCTGCGATCCCAATACAAGAGCGTGGGAATATTCAGGACGAACATCTCCAGATGCACGGTCGTGTCGGCCGTATAAATCCCGATCCTGCTTTCAGCGAGTTGGGCCGTCAACGACATCTGCCGAGAGCAGAGATTGTGTTCGTCAAACCCCACCTCGCTCAACCTGGCAACAAATCCCCAATCCCAATCCTTTTGATAGGGCCGCAGCCACAACTGCGATGCCAGCTCCCGCGGCAACGAGCGGTAGAAACGTATCTGGTCTTGAATGTAGTCGAGCGTTTCCGAAGAGGCGGGCATGCTTCGCTGATAGGCGGCATAGCGCGGAAACATGTTGGCGACCCAGGCGATTCTCCGTGCCGAAGGGTCCGCCGATTTCCGACGCGTCAAGAGCCTGGACAAGGTTACGGAAGGAATCGGCTTGGCGGCAACGCTGTCTTCCCATCCCCAATTCAAGAAGACGTCGCAAATCGATCTTTCATGCATCTCATCGTCGCTCCATTCGCCCGAACCGTAAAAACCGCCATGCTGGCATATCGCCAGTTTTGCGCCGCACTCGACAGCCGACGCAACCCACAGTTTGTACGTATCGTTGACGTGCAAGGCGTTGTCGTCGACGATCGAACGGACGGATTTCGGATAGATGCGTAAAGCCAGAGAAGACAGGGCGGCATATCCCTCAAGATAGGCGCTCGGCAAGAACGCCTTGAGCATTGGGACGACGACCTTGGAAAAGGAATCGCCCGGGCTATCGAACGACAAGCGGCTGCGCAAGGATTCGTCAATAGCGAATGCACGAGGCTGCAGCCTGGGAAGCGGGAAAGGAAGAACCTGCCCCAGGCGCAAGCTCAACTTCATCATTTCGCTCATTCTGCAGTACGCAAGTGAAGCAACGATACGGCGGCGCGACAGGTTCGCCAAGCTCCTTGTGATCGTAAACGCCGCAAGGCTGCACCACTCCCGGACGCGGTTCTTGTCATGCGGCCTTGCGAAATCCTCTTCGCCGACAGCTTGAACCAACTGCGGCGCCATGAGGGCGCAAAGCATGCCGAAAATGTGCTGATTGCCGTCGTCGGTCACGGTCTCGTGCAGGAAATCGATGATATTGCGCGGGACTCTTTGCCACCTGCCGCATGTCACTACCGGCACGCAATCGACGCGGCCGCTTTCGAGCGCGGTTTCCAATGAACGGAACCGGTCATACATGACGCCGATGAAATATCTCAGCCAAGATCCGACGACGATCCGCCAATAGCGCAGGGAGTGGCGCGTCCCATGGATGTCGTTGAGCACCGATGCCAGCTGAGCCAGGGTTTGCTCGAACAGCAAATCCAAGCGCCGGTAGTCCGCATGCCGCGCGTCGACGTCGCGCCAGTGATAAGGCAAAACGTCGTGATCGAACTTTTTCCATTCCGAGGCGAGCGCATGCGTGCGGCACCATTCGCCCAGAAACAGGACCGGCCGGTCGCCGGGCGGCCATGTTCGCTTGTCCGCGGTACAGATTAATGTTCGCGGCATGATTAACATTGCCAAAGGTCTTCAGTGGATACCTGCGGCATCGTCGTTCTTCCAAGCTCGATATGCAACCGGTGCCAGGTTGCATACGCCAGCATGCCGTATACGTATTCGGCATATTTCCAGTTCGTATCGCACAGCTCCACATACCGTCGGATGAGGCCGGTATCGCATCCCGCCAAACACGGCGGTTCGCGATCGACGAGAATGGCACGGGCGGCTTTCTTGAATCGGTCATCGACCCACAGGTGCAACGGAGAAGCGAAGCCGACCTTTTTCCCATACAGGACTTCGTCGGGAATATGTCCTTGATAAGCAGCCTTCAAAATGTATTTCTTCTCGCGCTTCGGTCCGAGCTTTTCCGAGGAAGGTATCGACAGCATCAGTTCGACCAGCCTGTGATCCAGAAACGGCGGGCGGTTCTCGATCGAATGCGCCATGCCGGCATAATCGGTCTGATTGGTCTGGTTGGCCGCGATCGTGGAATACAGGTCAAGATATTCCAGCGCGTTCACCACATCTCCATCAAAGAACTCGTTCAAATACTCGCCGTATCCGCCGTCCAGTTCGGCGCCGTCATACTCGTTCCCGAACAAGGCTGCCACTTGCCATGGATACATCAGCCTGTTGCGGAAGATATGCTTGCGCGCGTAGGTGCGAGGGAAATCGCGCCAGGCGGACAACCACTCATACACGACGCGCGGCATGCCGCTTCCCGAGGCCGCCATCGGCCGCAGCATCGCCAGCGTCAATTCCCGCATTGGGCGCGGCATGGCGGAAAACAGCCGCTCAACCCGATTGAACTCGTACCATGGATAGCCGACGAAAAGCTCGTCGCCTCCGGAGCCTGACAACAACACCTTGACGTACTTCGACGCCTCGGCGGCGACCAGAAAATGGTTCATCGCCGGCGTCAGCAAATTGAGATTGTCCGCCGTCCAGACCGCGTTTGGAAGACTGTCCAGCATTTTCGACGTGCCCACCTTGATCACGTGATGGGTCGCGCCGATGCGGCGCGCCATGATCGATGCGAACCGGACTTCGTCAGGAAAATAACGGTCGCTTTCCAGATCCACCGTGATGGAAACGACACGGTCGGAATGGCGTGCCGCATGATGCATCAAGATGCTGGAATCGATCCCCCCGCTCTGGCTGATGCCGAGAGGCACGTCCGAGCGCATCCACATGGACATCACTTCATCGATCTGGTCATAGACAAAAGCGTGAAGCTCTTTTCCTTTCGGGACGCCTTGCTTGCGCCGGGCCTCGACCCGTTCCCTGAGGTGGTAGTAACGCCGCTCCGTCACTTTTCCGTTTTCGGCGACCAGCATCCTGGCCGGCTTGACGCATTTCACTCCTTCGATGGTGGTGCGCGGAGGGAAAGCGAAATTTCCGTGGAAAAGCATCTGCATCGCCAGCGGGTCCGCCTGCCGGGGCAGCAGGCCTGAAGCCAGGAGGGCCTTAATTTCGGAAGCGAACAGCAAGGCCTTTCCGGTGTCGGCGTAGAAAAGCGGCTTGATGCCGAAGCGGTCGCGAATCAGCAGGAGACGTTCGCGCCTGCGATCCCACAATACGATCGAGAACATGCCGACCAGCTGGTCGACGAATGCATCGCCATATATTTCATACAGATGCGGAATGACTTCCGTATCCGAATGATCGGTCCGCAGACGATGCCCGGACTTGACGAGCATGTTCCGCAGCTCGACGTAGTTGACGATTTCTCCGTTCAGAAAACAGGCAATGGACCGGTCTTCATTGAATTGCGGCTGGCTCCCCCCTTCCATGTCGATAATGGACAAACGCCGGAATGCAATGCCGATTCCATCGTCGGAAAATCCCGTTGCCTCGTCAGGACCGCGATGCGCCAAGGTCGCGCCCATCGACAAGGCCATCGACGCAAAGTCAGCGGTGTATTCCCGGGACAAGCGCAAAGCGCCGGCAAAGCCGCACATCGGAGTTCCTCTCAGAGAAGGCAGGTGGGGCTCAAGCGAGATACCTACCCGCCTGATAACGCACGACCGCATTGCCGACGAACGGAATACAGCTCGCAAGCTTGGCGACTGCCCAAAGGCTTCCCTTTTCAGGACACTCCCTCAATATCTGCCTGCATTCCGCCGTTCTGCCATTGGTCAATAATCGAACCGCCTTGGCGACATACGTTCTTTCAACGAACCTGCTCCGCACCCTGCGCCATGCATCGGCGTATTCCGCCATGCCATCCATCTTGTCTGCAAAGACCTTGCGCTCCTTGAAGAAGCGTTCCGGTTCCGACCAGGTTCCACTGGAGTGATGCACGCGCCATTTTGTCAGTACCTCGGGCACACCGGCCAGTTTCCAGTCTTTGCTCAGACGTACGATAAGGTCCATGTCCGACACATGGCTGAAGGCCGGATCAAAGGCATGAGACAGGCTTTTGACTGCCGCAGTACGCATGACAACCGTCTCGAGGGAGACGAAATAAGACTTCGCCAAATCGTCGAAAACATAACCCTGTCTTGGAAATCGCGCTCCATACAGTTGCCGTTCCCTTCCTTCATCTGTAAAAAACAAGGTGTCGCAAATGACGATCCCCACTTCCGGGTCATCAAAAAGCGGCACTTGCCTCTCCAGTTTGTTGGGCAGCCATAAGTCGTCGGTATCGAGTACTGCGATCAGCGCTCCGGAGACGCGTTCGAACGCGGCAGCCCGGGCGCCGCCAAGATCGGTATGCCGGTCGGCATAAAAATATTTGATCCGCGGGTCGCGATAACCAAGGCATATCTCGGCACTGGCATCGGTGGACTGGTTATCCCAGAACACGATTTCCCAGTTCCGATAGGTCTGCGCCAGCACGCTCTCGATCGCCGCCCTCAGATAGCGTTCGCCGTTGTAGCAGTTCATCAGGATGCTGACTAGCGGCTGTTCAGTATGCATTCAGGTTTCTCCTGTACCAGTCGATCGTTGCCGGCAAACCTTCGTCCAGTGAGATGCGCGGTTTCCATTCCAGCCGGGACCGCGCCTTGGTGATGTCTGCATAGAGCGCCATGGACTCGCCGACCCGGTAAGGAATCTGGTCGAACAGCGGTTCGCCCGCGCCCACCAGGTTGCGGACGCGCGCAATCATCTCGGCAATGGATATACCGGTGCCGGAGGCAATGTTGATCACTTCACCGCAAACATCCGGCGACTCAAGCATTGCCAATATCCCCTTTGCCACGTCCTCGACGTAACAAAAGTCGCGCAATTGCGCACCGGCCGAGACTGGGAAACGCTGGTTCCGGAGGCATCCGAAAATCAACTGCGGCAAGAACCTCTTGTCTCCCTGACCGGGCCCGTAGACGAGGAACAAGCGCGCGATGGCCCCTGGAAAGCGCTCAGAGCGCCATAGGGTTTGCAGCAAATGGCCTGCGGCCACCCTGGCCAACGAGTAGGGAGAAATTGCTTGCTCCCGCATATCCTCCCGTTGGGGAGCTGCTGCCGATCCATACTCGTCGCTGCTGCCGATCTGGATAAATTTCTTAAGGACATCCCGGTTGCATGCTGCGATCAGATGCATCACTCCTCTGAAGTGAGCATCGAGAATGTGCTGCCCACCGGCCCAGAACCCGCTATGGTCGATATATCCGCTGGCGTTGATCACATACTCGACATTGAATGCCTCTTGGAATTCCGCCGCAAACGAACTGTGGGAAATATCGCCTTTCAGATAGCGGACTTCCGGTACGGGATTGGCGGCCCCGTTAAGCGAGAGAGACGTCACGGCATAGCCGCGCCTTTGCGCTTCAATGCAAAGGTGACGTCCAATAAACCCCGTCCCTCCCACGATCAGCAACCGGTCTTTTTTCATGGATAACAAACCTTTCACGCTTCGATTGGTGAGTCGACGATCAGCGCAGACGCTTTAATGCATAGCCTATCGAAGAGACGGGATGATTGACCGCGACCGACATTCCATAGCCACAACTACACTTTGGACATGTAAAGTCAAACATCTTCAATACGTCAGCGCGGTATTCGGGGAGCCCAAGAATTTCGGCTAAAGGACGGGTATTGATATTGTTCACCGGATCGAAAACATTGCAACCGGTACGCACCCCTCCGCTTGAGTCGATATGAACCTCAACAAATCCCAAGACACAGTGCCGGAACTTGAAATCGCGGCTAGCGTAATAAGAACGCGCATTCTTGATAACCAACGGTGTTGCGATGCCTTTGGCCTCCAGAATTTCAAAGGCTTGCTCCATCTCTTCGTCGCTCGGCATCAAGTCTTTTATCTCGCTACCCGCGCGCTCCGATGAAAAAAAATATAATTCGTGTTCCAGAAGATTGAAATCGAAGTCGAAACCATGATCTCTACAGAAGTCGATCAAGGCCGCAAGCTCCGGAATGACTTTCTTGGTAAGCGTGGTAACGATCTTCTTCCTCTTGGATACCTTGCTTAACCCGCTTACCGCTTTCTTGAAATAACCCGGCACACCACGAATGACGTCGTTTACTCCCTCGAACCCGTCAACAGATACCGTCACATGAGTAATAATTGAGTCATTAATCCAGTCGAGCTGTTTCTCGATCAGCAAACCATTCGTTGCCAGCACCACTTTGTCGAACCACGAAGGCTGGCAGGATTCGAGGATTTGCCGAAAATCCCGCCGCAGCAACGGCTCTCCGCCGGTAAAGCGCACGTTCCGGATATCAAGTTCATGCAATTCACCAAGCAAGCTTATTGCCCGCTCAGTGGTAATGCCATTGTTCCAATCGGATTTCCAGTAGTCGCAGGTTATGCATTTCGCATTGCAGTTTTCGGTAAGTTTAATGTTTGCGAGTAATGGGCTGATTCGACCGGGAAGCAGTCGCTTGGAATGTAAATTGGTGGCAATGACCAGTTGCGCCATGTCGAACAAGTGGGCCATAGTAGATCCTTCTAAAAGAATTGATTAGCCCTCAGCTTCAATGACCGAAGAATCGATGCCGGCCTGCCTAGCCGCGAGGCCGAGCCAGGATGCCGCCAATGCCTCGACTTCTGATTCATTCCAGGAGGCGAATTGGCGCAACATGAATGATGCGGCGCTTTCCATCTTTTCCTTGCGCTCCTGCGGGGAGACTTGCATCCAGTAACGAATGCGCTGCCGCACCTCGTCCAGCGAGCAAACCGGCGCAAACATCGGGTCGTCTTGTTCCCACCATCCCAGGGGATTGAATTGCAGCCCGCTTTCCGCGCCCAGTATGACGATCGGTACGCCGCTGCAAACGGCTTCGACCAGCGTCCCGCTGCCCAGGCTGAGCATGCATATCGCCTTGCCGAGCCATTCCGACATCGGCCCTTCGCACCACCGTACGCCGTCAGGCAAACCCGCCAGCCCCAGCTTGGCCAGCAATGCCATCCGGTCGTTGAACGGATGCGCCTTGACGGCGACCGGAATCGACCGGTCGAGCGATAATTCCAGCGCCTTGCCGAGCACCTCGACCGCGACCGGAAACGAGAGCGGCAGGGTTACCAGCACCACGGACGGATCGCCATGACGTACACCGGCATCCTTCCACAGGTACAAGTATCGCAGCGCCGGCCCGACCGTCATGCGGCTTGCCGGAAATCCGCTCTGCGTCAAGCCTCTCCGGTAGCCGGGTCCGTTGCAGACAATCTCGTCTGGAAAATAGCGTGCTCCGGCGCTGAAGCAGTTTTTCCATGCCGAGAATTTCAACATGAACGGCGTGACGGTCGTATGCTGGAACCCGATGGCGCGCGCATTCGGATAATGCGCATGGAGCGCGGCCGTGATCGGCTTCTCAAGCGCCATGTTCTCGAACGGGAACAGAAAGGCATCGATCCGGAAGCCACGCGCCTTGAGCTGGGCAATCATCGAGCCGTATGCCAGGAATTGAATGAACATGGCGTGCGACGCTTGGCGCATCCGCTCTTTTTGCAGCAGATCGCGGAGATCGATGCCTTTGAAATCGCCGGCATCCTTGGGAATACGGTACATGCGCAGCAACAACCGTATGCCGGCAATAATGTCCTGCAAGCGCATGAAGTCTTCCGGCACCAGGACATCTCCCTGCTTGCGCAGCCATGCGAATGCGGATCGAAAAGAGCGGCGAGTTTTGTGAGGACGCGCAATGCTGACCGTTTCGTATCCGCGCGATTTGAGAAAACCGGGCAATTGCGTGAAATACGCATTACGCAACACGCCATTCTCGCCCATGTCCGCATCGTTGACCCAGAAAAACAGCAAGGCTCGCGGCTTTCCCGTATCCGCAGGAAAGTCCGGCGCAAGATGCTTCGTTTGGCGTGCCGCCGTTACCCTGCGCGCGATGATCCCGAGCTTGACAATCCAGCTCGCGAAAAAACGCGCCCATTCGCCGGCGAGGAAAATGCCATGCAAGAGCATCACCGTCCCGGGGACCTTGACCTCGTACCCCAGTTTCCTGAGATGGCGGCCCATTGCCAGCAGAAGAGGCGCGCTGTCGATCACGATTGTGGCCGGCAGTTCCTCTTTCTCATGCATGTCGATCGCGATGCAGAGATAGCAAAGATTCAAAAAAAAGTCATTGCACGTCGTATCTTTTTCAGCCACTCCGCAATACCACCATGCCGGATCGTCCTGGTACTGCTTACCGGCATCCTCAAGCCATTCCAGGTAAGGCATCTTCAATGCCCAGGCAGCATCATGCAGCTGCCTGCTCACCGATAGCCTGTTCTTCCCCAGCAGGCGCTCCCAATCGGCGAGGCGGACATAATTCTGGCCAAGGAACATCCAACGCGGCTCCCTGGCGACGCCGTACCAATGTCGAAGCGTCCTGCTCCGTGGGTAGATGCCCGGAATAAGATGAACGATCGGTGCACTCATGCTGCTTTCCATGAGCGGTTCGCCGTGGAGAGATGATTTCGGAGGACGGGTGAATCGTAGGATGGGTGCAACCCATCACGATCAACCGTACACGTGATGGGCTTCCCCTGCAGGGCGGATGACCGCTTGCAAGCGGTCATCGTTTCGCCGGCGAATGACATGTCATTCGAAACCCCTGCTACACCCCATCCTACGCAATCATCCGGATGTTCTTCTGCTGGAATGCAACCGCAGATGACAGTACCTCGCATCAGGAAAGCTCCTTCAGCTTCGTATATTGTCGCCCGATCTCGACCGCCTTCGGATCGTAGGCGCGGCACAAGCGCATGCCTCGATCGATCAGCGACGTGACCGTCTCCGGCGTCACGATGCCGAGGAAATACAGTCCGGCCTCCTTGCAGGCATTCCAGATCCTGGTGCGCACCTCTTCCAGTTCGGGCGGCAGCGGGAAGCTTGGCTTCTCCGCATAACCGAATGACAACGCCATGTCGCCCAGCCCCCACTCGCCAAAGGCCAGGCCGGGAACACGCGCCGTTTCCTCGCAGCGTTGCGCCGCCCTGCGGTTTTCCATCTTCACGCCGATGAGCAATTCGCCATCCGGATTGAGCGGCCAGGGATCGGCCTTGCGCATATAGTCCTTCTGCTCCACGCCCCAGATGTGGGCCGCGCTCTTTTCGCCGCCGTGTCCGCGCAAGCCGATTCCCAGCTTACCCGCCGGGTCGCTTGCTTGCAGCGGATAGCGGATCGCCTCGATCAAGGCTTGCACGCCCTCGGGCGATTCGGCATGGCACAGGATCAGGCCGTGCACGCCGCGCGCCAGCAATTGCTTGGCGATCCAGGCATTGGCGGCGACCACTTCACGGCTGCTGCCGTCGAACGGCAATTCGGCGATGACGGCCGGCGTGCGATGGCCGCTCTGCGTCGGTCCGCCATCGACCAAGCCCCGCATGAACTGGTCCACGCCGGGCATGTCGAAAGCGCCGTGTTCGAGATCGAGCCGTATATAGTCGGCCCACGTCGAGGCCATCGCCTTGCCGTTTTCGTAGGTGAAATTGCTGGTGCTGTCGTAATAGACCGGCTGGTCCTGCTCCAACAGCTCGATCGCTTTATTGATGCGTTTTCTTTTCATGATGAGGTGGCGACGGTTCCCCGCACGATATCGTTCTTCAACCTCGATGCCGCTCTTCTCAGGCAGCCGACGGCGACATCGCCGTTCAGATCTTCACCGGCTCGCATATCTTCCGCATAGATCGCATCGAACAGCCCGCACTCCTGCTCCACGGCGCCTACGACTGCAACGACTGGAACCTCGGCGGCTCTTGCGATTTCGGCGAGATAATGCGGCGACTTGCGGTGAACCGTGCTGCGATCCATTTTCCCTTCGCCGACGACCAGCAAATCGCTTTCCCGGATTTTCCCCAGCAGGCCCAGCTCGTCCGCGACCAGTTCCGCTCCGAGTCGAAGCTGCGCCCCCAAAAGGCCAAAAAGTCCCGCAGCCATGCCGCCCGCCGCACCAGCCATCGGAATGTCGACTTCCCGCCCAAGACAGCGGCGGATGGCATCGGCCATGTTTGCCAGCCCGCGCTCGAAATACGCAATCTCGACATCGCTGGCGCCCTTCTGAGGGCCGAACGTGGCGGCCTGCCCGCCCGCCCCCAGCAAAGGGGTGTCCACATCCGACGCGACCAGGATCTCGACCTGTTTCAGGTCGATCCGCAGGGCATCCAGCCGAATACGATCCACATCGACCAGGGAGAGCGCATTGAACCCGCTGTTGCACACCGGTTGCAAGACCCTGCCGTCGCGTCCGAGGAATTCCACGCCGAGCGCCTGGGCCAATCCCATGCCGCAATCGGTGGTGATGCCGCCGCCCAAGCCCACGATGACGCGCCGATAACCACGCTCTGCCGCGTTCAAAATCATTTCCCCGACGCCATAAGAGGTGGCGACCATCGTCTGCCGTTCATGCGGCGCAAGAATCGCCGAGCCCGCGGCGTCGGCGATCTCCACCACCGCGGTCGGTCCCGCCGCCGTGCGCAAGAGGGCAAGCCTGGCCCATCGCCGGCGATACAGCGAATCGCGCACCATGATCGGTTCCACCTCGCCGGGCAGAGAGCTTGTCAATACCTCGATCAGGCCATCGCCGCCGTCAGCCATCGGAACACAGGACAACTTGGCGTCGATCCCGGACAAACCGTCCGCTATCGCCGCGCACGCTTCCGATGGGCGAAGAACGCCCTTGTGGCCATTGCTCGCTATCAGGATTCGTTTCGGCTTATGCATGTGCTTCATCAAGCGCGTTCCTCAATCGTCCACTACGCCGTTGATAAAGGAAAATTCATTGCAAGGACAGCTTTTCGTAATCGATCGCGCGCGCGCGCGGCGCCTCTCCGTTGTAAACCCGGCGGATATTGTCCACGATCAGGTCCACGACTCTCAGGCGCGTTTCCGCGCTCGGTCCGCAATGCGGGGAGAAGATCGCCCGCACCGCACCGACGGCAGCGGGTTTGCCCAATACCTCCCATGTTTCCCGGACCGGGTGGCCGAATGCCAGAAGGGGAAGCGAGGGATCGGGCGGCTCGTTTGCAAATACGTCGACGGCCACGCCTGCAAGGCGTTTCTCGCGCAAGGCGCGTTCGATGGCCGCTTCGTCCTGGATTTCGCCGCGCGAGAGATTGACCAGGATGGCATGCGGCTGCATCCATGACAGCAGCCGTTCATCGATCATTCCCGAGGTCGCGCGCGTCAGCGGCACGTGGAAGCTCAGGATATCGGCGCCGCGCACCAGTTCCTCCAGCGGCGCGAAATGCGCGCCGTCCACGGCCTCGAAATCGGCCATGCCGTGCCGGATATCGAAATACCGCACTTTCATGCCGAAAGCCTGGCATCGGATGGCAACCTGCCGGCCGACGCATCCCAAGCCGACGATGCCGACCGTCTTGCCGCACATCTCCGTGTTCCGGTGTTTGAGGTTGACCCAGGAACCGTCCAGCACGGTCGCCTGGTGATGGAAAACATGGCGATACAAGCCCAGCACCATCAGGAAGAAATGTTCGGCCACCGACACCGCGTTGGCGCCGGCATTGTTCGCCACGGGGATGCCCAGCCGGGCGAGACGGGCGAGGTCGATCTGGTCATACCCCGCGATCGGCAGTTGAAACAGCTTGAGGCGCCTGGCAAGCGCAAATTCCTCGTCGCTCAGATCGTAACGCGATACAAGCACATCGGCCTGTCCCAGCAATTCGCGAAAATCGGCGGGCTTGTTGTCGAAATCGACGCGGACCCATTCGAATCCAGGCGCCCCCTTCTCCTGCAATTGCGCGTAAAAGCTGTCGTAGAGATCGTGGGTGATCAAGATACGGAAAGTGCGATCGCTTCCAGCCGCCATCAACGCGCTCCCCGCTCTATCAATAATCTGGCCAGCTCCATTTGAAACGGCGTATCGATGTCCAGAGAGCGTTCGGGCGGCATGACGTAGGCAATAGGCTCGTCGCCGATGAGATTGGTCTGCCGCCTCAGATTGCCGGCCGTGTTGAACATCACGGCATAATTGGCACGGTAGGAAGCCGCGTGGTCGTTATGCCGGGTCGAGCGCTTGTAGGCATCGCCGAATGCGGGCACCAGGCGCCCCCGTTCGTTCAACTGGAGCGCCACCTGGATCGGATAGTCGTACTCCGCCACCGCGGCCAGCGGCGTCCTCCCGCCCGCGGCCATGAACGCTTCGTATGCGCCGCGAATATCCGAGGCATTGCGCAGAGGACAGGTGGGAAACAGCACCGACACGACATCGTCATCCGCCAGTTCCAGCGTCTGCACCATCTCCTGCACGACCGCGATCATGAAGGTGGTGTCGCTTGCCAGCCTATCGGGCCGGCGATACAGCTCGGCGCCATGGCGTTCGGCGATGCCGAGGATCTCGCTGTCTTCCGAATTGACGATCACATGATCGAATATTCCGCTTTCACGCGCGGCTTCCACGGTATAGGCGAGCATCGGTTTGCCTGCAATCGGCAGCACGTTCTTGCGCGGCGCCCTGCTGGAGCCTCCGCGCGCGCCAATGACGGCGTAACGTTTAGACATATTTCCCTCCCGCCAATACAGCCAGGTCGGCAACCCGTTGACTGTACCCCCATTCATTGTCATACCACAAGACCAGGCGCAGGGTTTTTCCTTCGTTGTTGGCATCCGTCCACCGGCCATCGACGAACACCGACTGCTCGATTCCCATGAAGTCCGACGATACCCTTTGCTCTTCCTGGTATCCGAGGATGCGCCCCATCTCGCCGGCCTGCTGCTTCAGCAAGGCATTCACCTCTTCGGTGGAGGTCGGCGATGCCAGTTCCAGGACGAGATCGGATACCGTCACGGCCGCCGTGGGCACGCGAAAAGACATGGCATGGATTTTTTCCGCGATCTGCGGCAGTACTTTCGACAGCGCCGGCACCAGGGTCGTCTTCTTCGGGATCAGGTTGACGTTGCTCGCTCTGCCGAGCGCGAAATCGTCCCAATAGTGTCCCGGGCTGGAAACCGATTTGACCGATCCGTCCAGGAGATTCTGGTACGACAGCCAGGGATGCAAGGTGGTGATGAAACCCGAGCGTATTCCGAAGCGCTTTTCGAGAATATTCAGAACCACCGCCGACGACATGACGTCGCAAATGGATGAACTGAGGACGTGGTGTCTTTCGTGGTCATAACTGTGCTCATTGACGCCGAAGACGATCGTGCGGTCGGTTCCCTCCGACGGGGTATTGGTCACGACCACCTTCGGCACTTTTTTCTGCTCCACCAAAAAGCGGGCAGCCTTCAAGTTCTTCGCCACGCCCGAGGCATCGATGACCACCTGCACGCCGTGTTCGTGCCATGAGACTTCGGAGACATCCTCTTTGGCATAGAAGGGAATCCGCCGCCCATCGATATGAAGGCACATCTCTTCTCTCGATCCATGCACTTCTTCGCGGAGCCGGCCGTAATGCGAATCGAATTTCACCAGGTAAGCATGGTTCTCGACGTTTGGATCGATGTCGTTGATCGCCACGACCTCCAGCCTGTCGTCCTGTCTCGCGATACGGAACAAGGCCCTGCCTATTCTTCCGAATCCGTTTATGCCTATTTTTATACGCACGCACGCCTCCTTTGCTGCACTGTACAACAGACCCTATCAAAATCCTGTCTTGTCCTTACAACATCCAAAGATATTCATCCCTCGACGCAGATTGGACAAGGTCTCGCGGGAAATGCCGAACCATTCAGGAAAGCGGATCAGGAAAGCCAGTTGCAGCAAACCGTATACAAGACCGCATGCCGGGATTTGAACCGCCATCGGCATATTCGCCATGATCGGCGAACGAACCGCCAGCCAGTACGCGGCGCCGCCTGCAGCCACGCTCCAGGCCAATACCGCCGGTTGATAGGCGCTTGCCATCTTCCAGCCTTGCCGCCGGCAGAGATACCAGATATACACGTTCACGAAAATCGCATTCAATACAAGTGTTTTCCAAGCCATTCCGACCGCGCCGAGACCCATGCCGGAAACAGGCGCCGAAGCCGGCGCGAGCAATACATAAGTCACCGGAATGCTGACCATCATGAAAGTCATGCCGATCCAAAAATAAGACAAGGTTTTGCCCGTTGCAAGAAAAAGCGTTTGCATCACTTGCCCCAGCGACTGGTGAGCCGGATACAGAAACAGGAACGCCAACGGCAGCCAGGCCTGGCGGTAATCCTCGCCGAGCGCCAGCACCGCGATGGTCGCGCTCCAGGGCCACAGGAAGCCGCCCAGCGCCGCGCCGAACCCGTAAAGCATGCGCGAGGTCGATTCATACAATGTCCGCAGGCCCTCATGATCTCCTTGGTGGTGTAATTCGGCGGCTTCCTTCCACAGGATACGAACCATGGAGGTGGTCGCTAGCAGGCACGCGGCAGAGAATTGCGAAGCGACGGCAAACAATCCCTGCTGCTCGCCGCCGCCGAAGCGTTGCAGCAGCCATTTGTTCGAAAACTCGAAAAGAAAGCTTCCCAGGCTGTAGAAGAGGAGCGGCGCGCAATAGGCGGCATATTCCCCGATCCATTCGCGCAGGGGCCACCGGCCCATCCTTTGCCGGCTCTTCCGCTTGCGCTCGAACAGCAGCCAACCGCCTACCGACGAAGCCAGCAAGTACTCTGCAATCAATATCCCCAGCAGGAACCGGACTGCAAGTTCTCCCAGCCAGGCGGCGGCGGCGACAATCGTGAAATGCGCAACAGCCACCGACATATTGAGAATTTGCACGCGAGCCGTGAGGCGCTTTGCTTCGCCAATTTGCATGACGGTCTGCCAAGCCTGACTTTGGCAAAACACCGCAACGCAAGCCAACAGCACGATGCTGCGGTCATGCCCGAGCCAGATCGCGTCGAACCATTTCGCCGGCAGCAGCACGCCAACCATGATGAAGGTCAACGCCAGCTGCAGCAACTGCCAGCCGCAATAGGTCACGATGAACCCAATGCCCTGCTCCCGCCGGGAAATGAACGTGAAGAACGCGTTTTCCGTTCCCATGCTGACGACCTGGCGGACCGCTTCGAAACTGCCCAGCAGGAAAACCACGTCGCCGTAACGTTCCGGTCCCATCGCGCGCGCCACCACCAGGCCTGTCGCAAAATTGAGCAGCGAACGCACGGTGTTGGCGGCAAAGGTGACCGCAAAACGCGACCGGATGTTTTTGGCTCCGTTGGACGACGGCATAGGTGAATGCTGCGCACTCAAGCAGCACCCCCATGGCTGGCGAGCGCCCTGCGCTGTGATCCGTCCAGCATGCTCAGCACGCGCTCTTCATGCGCCGACAGCGACCGGGACGGATATCGATCCTGCCGATAACCGGACCGTCTTTGGAAGGTTGCTTCGCAAGCCGCGCGCATGCCGGCCTCGTCGCCCAGGCCCAGGCGCTTGCCCGCCGCGGCGACGGCACTTGCGGGATCTGTCGTCAAGTCGCCGAAATCGATGACCGCCAGCCTTTCGCGCCCCATGCGTTCACACAGCCAATCCAGGCATCCCGCGGCCTGTTCGCAGGCTTGCAGCAGAAACCTGTCCAGTTCGTCCTCGATGAAATGCGTCATGCCATAGCGCCTGAACATCGCCTTCCACATCTTGCGGTTGGAGTACAGCACCTCATCAGGCGCTCTCGTAATCCAGAGATATCGCGCGTCGGAAAAGAACCGCTCAATCGCCTTGATCCTGAAACTATGGCCGGGCGACTTGATCACGAGCCGCGCGTCCTGCTTCTGCTGCCTCCTCGCGAGATGCAGAAAATCCAGCCACTCCTCATGCCATGCCGGCGGCGCCTCATGCGTCCAATAGTCCGGCGAGACGACTCGTTGCTGCTCTCCGATCCTGGACGGATCGAGAAATGCCCGATAGGCGGTCGGAATGCCAAGCGCCAGCAAGGCAAACTCATCCTCCTGCGGCGAGTCGTGCGTCACGCTCATGGCATCCATCGGACGGGCAACCGAGACACCCCGGGCCGCCCGCGACAAGCCGAAGGTCGATGCGTTCATGCACTGCCCGGTGGCCGGCGCGACGAAGCCCGGACAGCCGCTCAGCAATTCATGCGCCAATGTCGTTCCGGACCGCCAAAGACCGAGCACGAAGACCGAATCGGCAAGCGATCGGGATTTGATATCGGCAAGCAATCGCCGCTGCAATCGCAGGTTGATATCGAACCAGAACGCATTCCAGGCATAGGCCAGACCGTGCCGCCGGAATCGCATGCCGGCAGCCCGCCCCTGTTTCAACCATCGCCAGGTTGTCGTGGATACAGGGAGGATGGCTTCGGGAATCCTGCCCATTGGTTCGAATCGCTGCGGCATCTGTTCAATGCCTTCCCAGTTCGCCCAAGGCCGCTGCTTTCAGGCGTTCCGCCAAAGCCGGATTTTTGCCTGCGATATTGGTGGACTCATCCGGGTCCGTGCTCAAATCGAACAGCTCGGTTGTGCCGCACGTCAGCGAGTGGATCAGCTTGTATCGCCCATCGCTGGCCGCAACGGTACCTTTGCTGACCGGAAAACGAATCCCGTTCGCCTCGATTTCCATCGCATACCGGTAGCTGCCGCGCATGCCCGCATGCGCGAAGGCCTCAAGCGGCTCCCCGTCCATCCAGGGTGGAATCGGAGCACGCAGGAAGTGCAGTATGGTCGGACCGATATCGACCTGGCTGGCGCTTCCCTTCATCCGTTGTCCCTCACGCTGTCCCGGCATATGAATCAGCAGCGGGATGTGCGTCATCTGCTCGTAAAGATATTCTCCGCGATGACCATAAATGCCGTGCTCGAACGACTCTCCATGATCCGCGGACAGGACGAACAGTGTATTTTCCCAGCGGCCGCTCTTTTTCAGGAAATCGACAAACCCGCCCAACTCCTGGTCGGCATTCAGAATATATTCGTCATAGCGAAGCCGCAGCAGGTCCACCGTGGGTTGCAGGCTCCCGGAATAGCTTCCAGGAATACTGTCTTGGCTTTGCAATATGCGAAAACCGCCTTCAGGCAGAAAGCGTCCCTCGTACTTGCGGTTTGGAAGATAGGGAGCATGGGGAGCAAATACATGCACCCATACGAATTTCGGCCGCCCGCCCTCTTGTGAAATAGCCTGCCGCGCCGTTGCGAAAGTCTGCTCCGGAGGTGCAAACGGTGTGGTGTTCCACACTACGTTCCTGTGCCAGAAGCGAAACGCCGCGAAGGAATTCAGCAAATCATCCAGCCAGCCGGAAACATGAATATCGTGATCAAGCAATAGGGCGCCGATCCTGTTTCGCGCCGCATGGCGCAAGCGCCGGAATATATTGCCGTCAACAAATTCTGGAGCAAAGGCATCCCATGAGCAGGAATCAAAAGAGCGATAAGTGCCATTCGTCATCGGGTGCGCAAAACTGGGGTTGCTGACCACCGCGCTCGTCTGATAGCCCAGGCTGCGCAATTGGTTAGGCAAGGTCCGCTCCGGGTATTGCAGTACCATCGCATCGCTCAAGGTACTGAACAGCCGATGATGATTCGGATATTGTCCGGTCAAAATGCTGACGGTTCCCGGCTTTGTCCAGTTGGCGACCGACATCGCATGTTCATACACGGTACTCTCCCGCGCCAGGCGTTCCATGTTCGGCGTCGTCGGCAACCGGTATCCGTAAAGCGACATATCCCGCGCGGTCAATGCGTCGAACGTCACCAGCACGATGTCCGGCAATGCGCCGCTTGCGGTCTTTTCGGATATGCCGCTGTTCGGCGTTCCCCTGGATGCGCAGACAGGCGCTGCATTGTTCTCCACACGGACGAGCAAATGATGGCCGAGCACAAAAAGAGGGAGAACAGCAACCAGGGGCATGGCCCTGGCCATCCTCCTGCCGACGGATTCGAATTCCTGCAGTACAGGCTTCGCAAGCCTTGTCATGATCAGCCATATCAGCGTGGCCAGAATGACGCATGCATAGTAGAAGGTCACCACCGTCGCCGATGGAACGGTGAAGCCCGACATCGAACTCGCCCATTGGCCGAGCAGCCATGATTCCCAGTCAGTCACCTTCAACCACCAGTGGAGCACGGCCCTGCTCATCAGCAGTACGATCAATACGAAGGCCAGCAGCCGCGCCATCGCCGTCACGGCTTGCCTGAACGGCCATGCCAGCAACGCAATACCCGTTCCCGCAAGCGCAGCGCCCATCGCCACGATCAACAAGATGAGAAACATGGCCGACATCGTCACCGACAGGTCAGGCAGAGCGAAGGCCTTGAGTAGGCTATCGAGCCGGTAGAGCGTGTCCAGAATAAATAGGGTTACAGCGCATGGTATGGCATAAGCGCTGAAACGAGCGGCCGTCTCGCGGACGGACGGTTTTGCGTTGGCCTTGCCTTCACTCACGGGAATCGCCCTGCCCGCGTTGCGCCATGCCCGATTTCCCGGACTCTTGGCTTGCCGTTTTTTTTCCCGACCATCGCTGCAGGAACAGCCTTGCTCTTTGCCGCATGATTCCCCACAAGGCGCCGACGGCAATCAGCAGCGGAAACAACAGCTGATACAGCCAGCCGCCCGCATTGGGATCGACATAGGCAAAAGCAGTAAGGGGAGCAAGCGCGAGAAGCCCTATCGCGACACGGCTACGCCTCATGACGTGCCCCACTTGACGCGGGGAAGAACCTTGCTTTTGTCGATCAGACGCTTGTACTTCAGGATCCTTTCCAGCATGCCTGCCATGACTTCGTCCGTCAGCAGGTGCGGCTGCAAACCCAGTTCCAGCAAGCCATGGTGCCTGGCGTTGTAATAGTGGTCCTCCAGCTCTTTTCGAGGATTGGGAATCGAATTGACCGATACGCTGATTCCCATGTGCGCCGCGGCGCGCTGCACCATCCCGGCAATCTGGTTAACCGAGAATTGTTCGGTGAACTGATTAAGAATGCGCAATTCCCCGGGCGCCGCGGGATTATTGAGGGCGAGATCGACGCACTGCAGCGTATCCCTGATATTGAGGTAACCCCGGGTCTGCCCGCCTTTTCCATACACCGTCAACGGGATGCCTGCAATGGCTTGCACCAGGAAACGATTGATGACGGTTCCGAAAATGTCGTCATAGTGAAAATTCGGCATCAATCGCTCGTCGAGATCGGCTTCGTCCGTGGCAATGCCGTACACCGGGCCCTGCATGAGGTCGGTCACCGCAATCCCGTAGGCGCGCACGTAGAACCACAGCAAGTCGGTATCCAGCACTTTGGTCGTGTGATAAAGGCTGCCGCCCTGCCTCGGATACAGGAATTTTTGCTGACGGCCGTTGCGTTCGACGTCGATCCAGCCTTCCTCGATATCGATGTTCGGCGTACCGTACTCGCCCATCGTTCCCAGCTTGACGATGTGGCAGGCCGGCGCATGCTGAATCACGGCCCAGATCAGATTGAAGGTCGTGCCGAGATTATTATTGAGCGTCAGGCGCGCCTCGTCGAAGCCTTTCATCGAATACGGCGCGGACGGCTGCTCGGCATAATGAACCACCGCATCCGGCTGAAAATCCTTGAAGGCGCGTTCCATCACCCTGATATCGGTGCAATCTCCGATGACCACCTGGATGCTCTTATCGGTACATGCCCGGAATATCTCGACGCGCTGCGCGAGATTCGGATTGTCCAGCAAAGACTCGGAACTGGTCTGCCTGGCGATCGTGCGCCGCAGATAGTTGTCGATGACGCACACTTCATGGCCTTTTGCCGCGAAAGCCATGGCGGTCGGCCAGCCGAGATAGCCGTCGCCGCCCAAGATCAATATTTTCATTCCACAATCCTCTGCTTCAGTTTTCCGATCAGCCTGTCTTTTCCGGGATCACCAGACGGTCCTGCCGCCATCCACAACCAGGTTCGCTCCGGTCATGTAACTCGATGCGTCGGAAACCAGAAATGCGACCGCAGCCTTGTATTCGTCGGCGTCCGCCATTCTGCCCATGGGAATCAGCTGGCCCAGCCGTTGCACAAAACCCTCGTCCTGATCGAGACGAACGCCTCCCGGAGAAATCGCATTGCAGCGCACGCCTTGCTCCGCCCAGTAAGTGGCAAGGTAGCGCGTCAAACCGATCAGGCCGCTTTTCACCACCGAATACGTCACCGGCTTGACCGGCTGCGCGTATTCCGGCAAACCGGGCTTGCGATACAGCCTCTGGTCGGGCGAAATCAAAGCAAGATCTGATGCGATATTCAAGATCACGCCGCCCTTCCTTGCTGCCATCACGCTGCCGAAAGTTCGTGCGCACAGAAACGCTCCCGTCAGGCCGACGGCGATATCCTGATTCCAGATCGCCGGATCGAATTGCTCGAGCCTTGAAGCATGCGCGCCATCCAGGCCTGCGGCGCCAACCGCGGGATTGTTGGCAGCGTTGTTGATGAGAATATCGACGCGCCCGAATTCGCTCAGCAGTTTTTCGCCGAGACTTTCTACCTGGGCGGGGTCGGTGATATCTGTCCGATAGCCTTTGCAAGCTCCGCCGTACGCTGCCGCAATTTGTTCCGCGGCCTGGTCGCAGCGCTGCCGGTCGATGTCGACGATGACGGGAATGCCCCCCAGTTCCGCAATCGCTTCCGCATGCTTGCGTCCCAGCAGTCCCGCGCCCCCCGTGATCACGGCGACACGGCCGGACAAGTCGAACATGTCGCGAACGCTTTTGTGCTGCTTCACCTTAAAACCTCCTGGTCTGGCCGGCATCCACCGTCAAGTCGGTGCCGGTAATGAATGCCGCCCGCGGCGAGGCAAGAAAAACGACCGCCGCGGCGATGTCCTCCGGCGTTCCCAAACGCCCCAAGGGCACCTCGCGCTCCAGCATCGCCTGCACTCCTGCGGCATCCGCTTTCAGCTTCGCTTCCCAGGTGGAGCCCGGAAAAACGATATTGCCCGGAGACACCATGTTGATGCGAACGCCCTCGCTTGCCAACGGCCTGGCGATGCCCCGGACGTAGGCATGGAGAGCCGCTTTCGCTGCGGAGTAGGTCACTGGCGCTCCCGGTATCACTTCCAGGCCGCAAATCGACGATACGAGAACGATCACGCCACCGGAGGCGGCCAATACGCCGCGTGCCGCTTCGACGGTGTTGGTCGCGCTCCACAGATTCAATGCAAATACCCGCTGCCATTCGTCATGGGTTTCGCCTCCGGGAGCGACAGAACGGCCGCTGCCGACATTGCACACCAGGATATCCAGCCCGCCAAGCCTCGCGGCGGCATCCGATACGACGCGGCAGGCCTCCTCCGGCCGCGTCACATCGCCCGCCACCGCCACGGCGCCTGGCAGGCCGCCGGCGGCAATGGCCAAGGAATCGGCATGCCGGCTGTTCAAAGCGACACGGCAGCCTTCATCGCACAGCGCCCGGGCGATCGCATACCCGATTCCGCGCGACGAACCGGTCACCAACGCGGACTTTCCGACAAGCTCAAGCTCCATGTCTGTCCAACCAATCCAGGGCCATGTCGCGATAACGGCATAACGCCGCTGCGTGATTGCCGTCCGCTGCACGTGCGGTCTGCAGAATATAGTTTCCCGCATAGCTTGCGCGGCCAAGCGCGGCAAACACCGTCTCGAAATCGGCATTGCCGGTCCCTAGTGCCACCGTGGTCCCTCCCAGGACGCGATCCTTGACATGCACGTTGCAGATACGGTTTCCGTAGGCGGCAATCTCCTGCGCCGGATCAAAACCCAGAGCGGCGCTATTGCCGATGTCATAGTTCACGCCGAACCAGCGGGCATCCAGACGATCGATAAATCGCGCCAAATCGGCAGGGCCGAGATCCGACTCGAACACGATGCGCAGACCGCATTCGTCGAAAAGCGGAATCCGGCTCATGAGAAAACCGGTCAATATGTCTTCCTGCTCCGGGCTGTCCAGCCGGCCATGGTCCACCAAGGGCACCACGATGGTCGTTATCCCTGCTAGCGCGCAGGCGTTCGCCACCGCCAGGAAATCATCCTGCAGAGATGCGCGTTCGCTGCCGTGCGCCTTCCAGAAGGGCGCCTGCATGAAGCAATCGCCCGTCAACGATGGAATGCGTAATCCGTGACGGCGGCACAATGCGTCAATTTCCGCCCGGCCTGACGCCGTCATCAAAGGATTCTCATGAAGCCGCTCCTGATCGAGCGTCCATTCCATGAGCGCCAAGCCAGCTTCCCCGGCCAGTTCGAATTCATGCTGCCAGTATGGCCAAGGAAAGGCCTGGATACGGCCCTCGATCAAAGGCGACAGCCGCCCCTGCATGAAACCGATGCGATGCTTCACTTGGATTTGAACCGGTAAGGAGTGGGCGCATCGCTCGCGGACGACTGCTCCCGGCTGGCGTCCCAAGCACGGATCTGCCCGATGATGTCGACGCCGGTATTGCTGCTCCAACGATCGAGAAGCTGCGCGAACACCGGGCCGACCTTGCCGGAGGAGATGGGACTGCCATTCAATGACGTAACCGGCAATGCGCAAAAAGGCGTGCCCGTCATGAACGCTTCGTCGGCGGTATGCACATCGTAGGCATCGATGTTCTTCTCGACCACCTTGATCCCGAGTTGCGCGCAGAGTTCTTCCATGACATAAGCCCGCGAAATCCCGCGCAGGATATTGCGGCCCTCGGGCGTGATGACGACGCCGTCCTTGACGATAAAAAAATTGTCCCCCGTGCCTTCCGCGATGAAACCGTCGGGATCGAGCAGCAAAGCCCAATTGTTGTCGCCCTCGACCTGCGACGCCTCGATATTCGCCATCAGATAGTGAATGCGGCTGCGATTCTTGATCTTCGGGTCAAGCAGGCTGGCGGGAATCGCACGCTGCGACGTGATCACCGCATTGATGCCCTTGTCGAACAGCTTGCTCATGCCGGCGACCGTCCATCGCAACGGGAAATCCGCAATGATGACGTTAGGCCCCTTGTTCAAACCCACTACGCCTTGGTAGATGCCGAGCAGTCCGCGCGACACGTCGATCATCAAGCGATGCTCGTCATCATCGGCAAACTGGCCCGCGTTGGCCTCGATCGTCTCATGGCAGGCCCGTTCCATTTCCTCGGGCGTCATTTGCAAGGGGATACGCAATACCTTGATGCCTGCATACAAGCGGTCGATATGTTCGCGCAGCTTGAACTGCTTCTTGTTGAACGAACGGGTCATCTCGAACACCATGTCGCCGAACATCAGGGCCGAATCGTAAATCGAAATCCGCGCCTCCGTTTCGGGCACGAGCTGTCCGTTGAAGTACACCAGGCGGCCTTGTGTTGTCATTGTGTTTCTCCTGATCGAAAGGCACGCTGGCGGGGTAGATATACGCCGTCGTACCAGCGGATGATGTCGGTAATGTGGAAGTTCGGATTCGCGGGATACAGGTCGGCATACAGTTGACGCATGAATTCGTATTGTTCCTGCGTGTTAACGTCGAGCACGAGATCGGGGCGGCGAAATTCGGCCGGGCACTTGACCGTGCTGATCGGGCACCACGCGGCATCCACCGCCTGCTGCTTGCCGTAGTCAAAAAAATTCAAATGCACATGCTCGCGTTGGCGCGCATCGCAGTGCCGGTCGCGAGCCTCGGCCAATAGGGAAAAATCGAACATTTCCGCACCGATGCCGTCCGGATAGCCGGAATCGTCGATCACGGAAAGGTTGGAGGAAAATCCTCGGCGTCCGAGCGCCAGATGATGCTCGACGATGCGGTCGATTTCCGACGGTTCGGGCGTGGCATTGTCGGCGGGAAGCCGCCCTACCACGTCGGCCTTGCCGGCCATTGCCGCTCGATAGTAGCGCTCCACGAGGTCATGCTCCGGGCCGGCAAAGACCCGCACGCCGTAGTCCCGTCCCAGATGTTCCAGCACGCGGTCGCCGGCCGTGTCCGGAATGGCCAGTACGATATCGTCGAGCCGCTTGCAACGCTTGACGCGCTCAAGGATGCGCCCAACGAGGGGAACCCCGGCGAGTTCCATCATGGACTTTCCCGGCAGGCGGGTCGATCCCATGCGGGCCTGGATGATAAGGACGACGCGCTTTTTCATGACGTTCTTCCATTCGATTCCGGAAAAAACTCTGTGAGAGCATGTTATGACTCAATCAGAGATCTGCGCGACCCTGATTGAGTTCATTGAGACTGATGCAATTTGTATGTTTTCGTAGGATGGGTTGCACCTCGGCGGCCCCACCCATCCTACGAAAACAAGCATTCAAGATACGTCTCGGGTTACCGCCTTCATAAATGCCCCTCCAACCTTTCCAACGCAATCCAAAACCCTTCCCCGCCATTCTTGTGCCCCTGCCAGATTTCCGGAATAAACGAAGCATCCGGACACCCCCTCGCAAGGATATCGCCAAGCCGCGCAAAGTCGATGCCTCCGTCTCCAATCTGAAGCCCCTCGCCGTTCAGGCCCTTGGCATCGCCAAGATGCAAGTGCGCGGTAAAAGGCGCGATCCGTTCCGCAAACGCATAGAAGTCGAATCCGAAGTGATTACAGGTCAATCGCGTGTGCGAAATATCGAAGCACATGCGCAGCTTCAAGCGCGCGCACCATTCTTCGATCTCGTCGATCTTGACGAACAGGTTCTGATAGCGCTGTCCGCCGAAATGCCAGGGAAACGGCGCCATCGTCTGCGGGATCAGTTCCACGCCATCCATGTCGAGTTCCCCGAGACTGCCTGCAAACCGCTCGTAGTACTCCGAAATGCGCGCCGCGGGAAGAGGTTCATCCATCGTAAAGCCGCCGATATTGGCAACGATCAGAGGACGTTGCGTTCGCGGAAAGCAAGGTTTGAGAGAACGGGCGATATCGATCACCCGCTGCGTTTCTCTTATCGATTCCGCACGATACGCAGCGTCGGGAGAAGCCAGATCCATCAAGCGGCTTCCGGAAAAAAGCTCCGGCGCATGCACGACAAAATCGCATGCATAGCTGCCCGGCAAATAGGCATCCGGGCTCAACTCCATATCGGAATACGAGAGATGGAATTCGAACAGGTCGGGTTGGATGCGCCGTTGATATTCCTGGAAATCGTGATACCGGACCGGCACGCCCCATGGACGCTTGAAACCATAGGCGCGTGGCTCGATCCGCTGATCGGTGAGGTCGGACGCGAAGAAAAAATCCTCTTCGCTCATCCCGCGCCGCAATGTGCGTCCAAGCAGGCGCTCATAGTGCTGCGGCGACACCCCCTGCCCCGGGCTGCGGACCTTGATGTGTCCGGCGCCGAGAATCGTGCCGGCGGATAGATCGCACGCGGCAACCAGGCTCTTCCCGAGATTTTCGCGGTTGATCATCTCTCCCTGGGAAACCTGGCGCTCAGCGCCGTCGCCAAGCGCCGGCTCGATCTCCCGTATGCCGTCCACCAGCCGTTTGAACTCGCCGAATTCGAGACTCGCGGCATGGTCCGGCCCCTCCATCGAGCGATCGAGAGTGAAATGCCTTTCGATCACGCATGCGCCGAGCCCGGCAGCAGCCAGCGATACGGCGATGCCGCGTTCATGCCCCGAATAACCGATCAGCGGATGCATGGCGCGCAATTGCTCCATCCATTTGAGATGGATATCGTGCAATGGCGCGGGATAGGTGCTGTTGCAATGCAGAAGCACATAGCGAGCGCCGCGCCGATTCAGGAAATCCACGGTCAAGCGGACTTCCTCGCGTGTACTCATTCCTGTGGAAAGAATCAGCGGTTTGCCTGTCGCGCAAAGCACATCGAGCAAGGGCAGATTCGTGAGATCGGCGGAGGCGACCTTGTAAGCCGGCACGCCAAAGCCCTCGAGCGCTTCCACGCTGCGCGCATCCCAGGGCGTGCAAAGGTAGAGAATTCCCTTCTGCGCACAGTAAGCGGCAAGCTTTCGATGTTCTTCGACCGACAACTCGAATCGCTTCAATAGATCGAGCACATACTCGGTGCCGAGGTCCTCTCCCCCCTTGCGCAAGCTGCGTTGCCGATACACCTCGTCAAGATGGCGCATCTGGAACTTGGCGCAATCCGCACCTGTTTCCACCGCGAGATCGATCATCCGGATCGCGCGTTCGACACTGCCGTTATGGTTGTTTCCGATTTCCGCGATGACGAATATCCTGCCGCCGCCGATTGCATGTTTTCCGATGTCGATTTTCATGAAGATTCGAGATTGTTTTTGCATTCGCGCACGGACCATGCCCTCAAACCTTCCTGATCGAAGCGGAACGGCCGCACCATGACTTTCTCCGCTTCCAGCCGGTCGATCAGTTCATGTTTGCGAAATGGCGGCACATAAAACAGGAAAAACCCGCCGCCGCCCGCGCCCAGCAGCTTGCCGCCGATCGCTCCGTGATGCAAGGCCAGATCATAGATTGCATCGAGCCGCGCATTGGTGACTTTGGTGCTGAACTCGCGCTTGAACCCCCATCCCTCGTGCATCGACTTCCCGAATTCGAGCAGCCGGCCGCGCAGCAGGTGGTTGCGCATGCGATACGTCAGTTCCACGTTCGACTGCACCATCCTGCGGATGTGTTCCGCTTCCATCTGCCGGCGCTGATCGTCGTGGATATCTCCGGAATCGTGGGTCAGGCCCGAGTCGCACAGGACGAGGCTTTCCTCCAGCTCGTGCAGGATATCCGCATGAATGCGCAGCGGATGCACGATATTCTGATCCATGCGGAATTCCATGAAATTGAATCCGCCGAAGACGCTTGCATACTGATCCTGCCAGCCGCCGGCCACGCCGAGATAAAGGCGCTCGGCCTGGAATGCCAATTCCGCGAGTTCATGAAGATCCCAACGGTCTCGTCGAAACTCATTGAAGCACCCGAGCACTGCGGCGGAAACGACCGCGGAACCACCTAGCCCCGACTGCAACGGAAATTCGGAATGCAGGTACAACTCGAAACCGAACTCCGGGGACACTGCCTTGAGCAAAGCCTGGATCAGGCCAAAACGTCCCGGCCTCGTCAAGGCCGTCTGCAAATCCGGGGCCTCCAGGGTTTCGCCAAGATCGCGCGAACGAATGACGATCCGCTCATCACTACGCATCCTGAGCGTTGCATGGCTATAGACGGAAATCGTCGTATTGATGACGGCGCCGCCTTCGTTCACGAAAAAATGCGTCAGATCCGAGCCGCCGCCGCCGAAACTGATGCGCACCGGGGCACGGGCACGCGCGTAGATGCGCTCTTCGTGCTGGAGAGGAAATTGATCGCGGCTGACCATGCCCGTCAAGCGTCTCCCGGCATCCAGGAGCGGAATCATCCTGATGCGATGATCAAGCTGCTTGAGAAGCAGTTCGCGCGATGTCGCCTGGTCTGCCCATACGAAATCGGGATTGGCGCATGACTCGACCGGATCGTCCAACGAGGCGCCCGACAAGAGCTTGCGACGAACATCCCCATCGGTCGCCAAGCCGACGACGCGCCCGGCAGCGTCGGTCGTCAGAATCGTTCCGCTACGATTGAGGTCGATCTGCGCAAGCGCCTCACGCAGCGACGCCTGCCCGGACACAAGGAAAAGATCCAGGTTCACAGCGCGTCCGTTTTTCCGGATGCAACCCAGCGGCAAAAACGCGCATAGTCTTCCGGAATGCCGATGTCGATGAAGTCGGTATGCAGAGGAACTCCCTGCAGCCGGCCGCTTGCTGCCAGTTCAGGGAAAAAGTCCTTCTCCAGCGAAAAGGGTTGTCCGTCCCAATATTCAAACTCACCCGCATCGATCCGATAAAGACCGGCATTGACCCAGCCGGCGCCCACACTCTTTTCCTTCTCGGCAAACGCGACGATGCGATGTTGCTCGAGCCGGACGCTGCCGTATCGTTCAACGTTTGCGGCGCGAACAATCGCCATCGCGGGCGCTTCGGCATCGCAGATCTCATTCAAGCCGGAGCCGAGCCAGGTATCGGCATTGGTGACCAGGAAGGATTCCTTCAGCCCGCGCTGCCGCACCGCGAACGCGACCGCGCCTCCGGTCCCTAGCGGTTGTGGTTCGACCGATATGTCGACTTCCACGCCCTGCAGCAGCTCGCGTTGCGCCTTCAGGAATTCCTTGATCAAGTCAGCCTGGTGGTGAAGCAGGAATACCAGCTTGTCGACTCCTTGCTTTCGCCAATTTTCAAGGAGGTAATGCAGATACGGCCGCTGCGCAACCGGGGCAAGCGGCTTGGGTACGTCAGCCACCGCAGCCCGCAAGCGGGTACCGAAGCCGCCTGCCAGTACGAGAAGCGTTCGCCTTGCCATCAGGCCCGAAACCCTAGCAAGGACTTCAATTCCTTGAGTTTCCGGCCGCCGCTTCCCTGCCTGTTGACTTGCATCGACTCGCTCATGAAGCTCCACAAGATCGCGGCCAACAAGCCGGCCACAGCCGACGAGATCACTATCCTTGCGCGCCTTGGATGCGCCTTGTTTTCCGGTTCGACTGCCTTGTCCAGCACTTGAATGACGGGGATATCCTTGGATTCATCCAGACGCGCCGCCTCGTATTGTTTGGCGAGCATTTCATACAGCATCTGGTGATATTTCAAATCCCGCAGCAGCTTGACGTTATCGAGGTTGCCCGATTGCTTGGCGCTGTCCTTTCGCGCATCATCGGCGCCCACGCCGTTCTCAAGCTTCGCCAATTCATTGCGCATGCTCGCCAGCTCTTGAGCGGTACGCCTGTATTGCTGATTGTCCTCGGTAACGAAAGCCTTCATCGAGGCCAATTGAATTTCTTTTGCGGTAATCTGCGCACGCAGGCGAGCCACCGTTTCGGCGATGGCCCGGCTTTGGCTGTCGACGCTGATCAGCCCTTTCGTATCGAGCGTATCCTTGAGCGCCGCCTCCGTTTGAGCGAGATCGTTCTTTGATTTCTGCAACTGACGTTCAAAAAAAATCCGGCGATGCGATGCTTCGGTAATCGTCAATGTCCCCACCAGCTTGTCGAGTTCCTCGACATAGGCATTGGCAAGGACGGCAGCGAATTTGGGATCGCCATCTTCGATTTCCACGGATATCAGCCCGTTCTTGCTTGCCTTGATGGCCGTATTACGCTCCAGCATCTGGCGGGTTTTCCCTAGCATCTCTTCCTGATAATGCTTCTTGAGATCCAGACGCCGAATCAAATTGTCGGCAACCGTCCGGCTGGAGAGCAAGCCTACGTACAGGTCGCTTGGATTCTTGATGCCCAACGCCCCGCCGGCCGCTCCGGCAAGACTGCCCAGCTGCCCAAGCATGGCGGCGGCCGTGGATTGGCTCTGTTGCGGCGGGAGAATTTGCGTGGTGGCCAAATAGACATTGGGCATTGCCAGGGTGATCAGCACTGCCGCCACGCCTGACAAGATCGGCAAACCCAGAACCAGTTTTTTATGCCTGGCCAGAACAATCAACAGGTCGAGCATCGTCCTTTCGCCGGCATTGTCAGAGACGCTCCTGTCTTGCGAGTCATAAGACAAGGGATTGTTCATGGTTTGCTCTTTTAATTATTGCGGCCTAGCGCAACGACTTGATGGCAGCCGCGCCTAGCCCGAAGTTGGAAAATATCTGGGTCCAATCCTTTGCCCCTGCCATGAACCTGGTCCAAGCTGTTTCTTTGCTGAATACCTCTGGAACCACGATGCTATCCCCAGGCATCATCTCGACATTATTGATGCTGCTGTAAAACCAGGACTGGCGCGCGGACGATAATACCGAACCATCGGCACGCAGAACGAATATCCCCTCGATATCCGCATCCGGCGTCAATCCGGCTTCATCCAGATACTGGCCAACGGTCTTGCCCGGCCGCCATAGCCGCGACGCCTCGTGATTGACCGCACCGTACAGATGAATGAAATCAGGCTTGCTGGGAATGACCAGGCGGTCACCATTTTCCAACTTCAACGCCGGCAATTTATTGAAAGAGCGATCGCCGGGGTTCAAGCCAAAGGAAATTCTTCCCGTCGGCTTCACTTCACGCAGGCGGTTTACCGCCTCGCGTCCCGCCTGGAACTCAACCTGGCGTTTTGATTCCGCCAATTGCATATCGCCAGAGATCTGTCCGCTCGAATTAACGAACGAACGGGACTGCATGTTCTGCAACCTTGCCTGCAATTTATGCAAGGCCTTTTCCACATTGACTTGCTGCTCCTTGCGCACCTGCTCCCGATAAAACTCCGTCCCGAACAGATAGGCATTGGATGTCGGACCGCCGGCACGTCCGATCAAGTCAATCAAGTTTTCGCCTGGATTCATCTGATAGATTCCCGGCGCATTAACCTCGCCTTCGACACGGACAAGCACGCGGCGTTTTTCGAGCGGAACAACGATGTCCTTCTGCGAAAAAACGGTAACGATATCGCCTGGCTGCAACGCGACGTTGTCAGATCCATTCGGGTCATCCAGCATTCGTCCCAGATTGAATGGAATCAGGCTGACCGAGGCATCTCGTTTGTTGACACGCTCAACAACAGCGTAATCCCAATTGATGTCATCGATCAGGTTACCGATACTTGAGGCAATGGAGGCTGCTCCGTCGCGGGAGACGGGACTGCTCTCATCCTGTCTCAGCGTGTCGTTCTGACGCTGTACCGATGCTCGTGTAATAAGGAATTCGCGATTGGGAATCAGATCGCTGGCACGCATGCCCTGTTTATAGGGCGCGCGAACGGCATGATCGACATTGCCGCGCAAAGTTACCGCATTGGCGAAATCGGGAACAATGGATGTGACGGTCAACAGGTCTCCATTCTTGAGAACCTTTTTCAAACCGATGCCGTCAAGCGCCAGTTCTTCAACGATGCGGGGCTGTTTCTGTTGCGGTTCGATGCGCTCGAGAAAAGCGCGACGTGGATCTGCGACGACAGGCAGGCCTCCGGCAAAATCCAGCAAAGATCCAATGGTGTCGCCGGTAGACTTCAGTTCGAAAATTGCAGGAACATTGACCTTGCCGAAGAAAGCCACATAACCGCTTGCTGGAGGAATATAGATCGTATCGCCATCCTGGAGTTTGATATCGCCGGATTTATCGCCTTTTGCGATGAACGCATATAGATCGAACTCACCCACGACATGCGCGCCACGCTTGACCTGCACACGACGCATGCTGCCGTTGGCATTCGGCCCGCCACTCGCAAACAGCGCCGTGACCAGAGTCGAAAGACTGGATACCGTATAAGTGCCCGGTCTGCGAGCCTGCCCGACCACATAAACAGTAATGGCGCGCAACTGACCGAAAGTAACATTGAGCGTGACATCCTTGAAATACTTGGCCACGGCGCCTCGTATTACCCCATCCACATCTCCCGCTCGCACACCGCCAAGGACCACGGATCCAATCGTTGGAATATTGATCAAGCCATTGCGGTCAATGACGGCGCGATAATCCAAATCAACGGCCCCCCAGCCGCGTATCAGAACTTCGTCGCCCGGCCCAAGGGAATAATCTCTCGGTATCGGCGTATTTTGAATGGGAGCGAATGTCGAGGGCGCGTTTGCGAAAAATTCGCTGCCGAAAATCGGCAGCGTCTTACCGGTCGCCTCAAGAATGAACTTCTGGAATTCACTATCCTCTACCCGGCGATCAGCTGTGCTGGTGATGACAATCTGTCGTTGTTGCTGTGCATCTTTGCCCGATGGCACGGGTTGCTGCATTTGAGAGTTTTGCCCGGTTGCACTTGAGATAGGGGCCGGGCTGTTATTAATGATTCTTCCTGTCGTAACCGGCTGACCGGGAGGAAATACATCACCAGTCGGCATCGGATTCTGCTCGGAACCTGGCCCTAAATTCGGCAAACCCAGGGGAGAAAGTATCTGTGAGTAAGCATGGAATGTCGAAACGGCGATGGTCAAAAACAGTATCAGATGCAAGATGCGATGCATAGTGTCTTCAGTTTAGGCAAACGACCGATGGGTTTGGAAAGGTCAGACCATTCCTGCTGTCGGAACGATTTTACACTAAGGTAACACTATAAAAATTCAAAAGGGAAACCAAAATTTCAAATTTTGGCAAGGGTGTTGTTTCTTGTTCTGTCCCTTGACTGTATTGCATTTTCAAGCTTCCAGCGCACGTCCGCGAGCACGGCAAAATCCTTGCCGTTGCGAAGTTTCAGCTTAATCATGAATTTCGGATACTACATCGCTGTGGAGCAAGACGACCGGCAAATCCCCGCTCCCTTGCCCCATTTTTCCCTCCTTCAATCGCTTGCTTCGTCGTGTTCCGGTTGCCTGAATTGCGAGGGCGGAGTACCGGCGCGGAATTTATTACGGCGGTCTCCCATCAATACCCGCAGATCCCGGATGCTCAGCCCGCTCACCTCATGCATCCGGATAAGCATCGACGCGCCCACCGGAAGCCTGCGATGACGAATCTTGCTGAGAACGGGCGGCGCCACTTCAAGTGCTTTCGACAACGCCGCATCGTTTTTCAGTTGCATGATATCGCGTAGAGAATCCAGAAGATTGTTGGGGTCGTACACCGGATCTTGCAATAGTTTTTGTCCATCTGTATCGATTGCCATTTTTTTCAAACAGTAAGGTCATTCAATCCTTAAGAGCCAAATGATGGCTCTCGCACATTATTTATAGGAGGCCGGGTTACTTGCTGAAGCGAAATCTCTTGTCAATGCAAACTAAGCGCTGCAAAAAGAACCCGTTCCCAGCAGATGCCAGCCTCCTGCATATTTTGAGTTCGCTGCAGATCAGCAGACCCTGGTGCCGGGGCCGGGCTCCTCCGCGGGAATCCCGGCCAGCAAGTCCGACATGTCTTCCGCATGCTCTTCTTCCACCGCCAATATTTCCTCCATTAAACGACGGCTGGTGGGATCCTTGTCACCAAGATAGCGGACGATTTCGCCATAACTCTCGATCGCGATACGCTCGGCAATCAGATTTTCCCTGATCATGTCGATCAGCGATTCGCCTTCCACATATTCGGCATGGCTGCGGCTGGTCAATCCGTCAGGTGAAAGATTCGGCTCACCACCCAATTGAACAATTCGTTCCGCAATCCGGTCGGCGTGGTTTTGCTCTTCGTTGGAATGGGCCAAAAACTCATCCGCAACCCCTTGTGACTGGATACCTTTGGCCATGAAATAATGCCGGCGGTAACGCAGCGTGCAAACAATTTCCGTCGCCAGCGCCTCGTTCAATAGTTTCAATACCGTATCGCGATCAGCTCCATAACCGGCGGTTACCGCGCCCTCTTCTATATGCTGACGTGCCCGTTGCCGTATGGTTTGTATGTCGCTCAGAAAAGTAGATTCACTCATATAGCTCTCCATTAACGTCGTTCAAATTAAGTAAGCCGCAATTCTCTTGCGAGCTCCTGTCTACCCGGCATCGATTCTTCTATACCTACTCTCAAGTTCAACGATTCTCATGACCAACTTTCAGTGCATCGATACACAGGCATTGGTGTTATCAATAAGAGCGTGGCGAGTACATTTTGTTCAGCCTATCGTATTGCGTTTGCGACCACGCATGTCGTTGACGCTTTCCAGGCGGGAAGGTTCACACGCATTCTGCAAGCTCTGCATTTTCATGTCACTCGATTTTCTCCGCGCGATCTGATGATTTTCAAGACAGACAGAACCTTTCGCCGACACGAAGAATCAGAATTCGTAGGGGCCAATTCGTCTATACGCACGTCATTTCGCCATGTGCGAACCTGTGTTCGCCGTCACTTGCGTGATACAAAACAAGACGAGACAAGATGAGTTGGCCGCCTACGAAATCCAATCACTTCTTTTATATGGCTGCTTGACGCAGCCATGGCGCCGCAAGAAAAACATTCAGGGCACGATTCGCCGGAGACGGGATGAAAACGCGAATTCATTACCACAACATCGGCAAACCGGCTCATGCCAGATCGGAAGAGCTTACGCATCATTTTGTCGAGCAGCATCTTGAACCGCGCCTGTCGAAACTCAATCCGGAACTGCTCAGCTCCATGTGCATCTGGAAAGGAACAACCATCGCTCACACTATCAAGTCAAACTCCAACTCAAACTGCCGAACAGCGCATTGGTGAGCGAAGAAGAAGTCAAGCGCTGGGCGATTTTTTGCGCGAGCGGCTAAAAGAAGTGGGATGCGTCCCCACCGCAAGCGAGCAGCCCTCGACTTATCCGGTGCTGCTTTCTTTGACAGACACGCCGGGGTTGATGGAACTTTTCGACGAAATTACCAAGGGTGAAAAATGAAGGCGAAAATCCGAGGCAAGCATTGAAATTTCGCCAGGCGCACGCATTTTTTGCACAGGCCGAGACATCGGCACATGGAGAAATTCATAGTCTTGATGGAGGTAAATGATGAAACTCGATGAGATCAAACAGGGCTTTTCTTCCTTCCTGGATTCGGTGGCCGAAGGCTGGCAACACCTGCGTCAGTCGGCCTCCAGCGCGCTGACAGGATTCAAGCCCGGCGAGCATACCAATCTGCCGTTGCGAAACGATATCGACGATGCGTTTTACATGCCCTCCATAGGCTGGTCCATGCTGGGCGGCGATCTGTTTGAAGACGACAGGCGGGTGGTGGTGCGCCTGGAAATACCGGGCATGGACAAGAACGAACTGGACGTCAAGGTGCAAGACGATACGCTGGTGGTGCGCGGCGAAAAGCGTTTCGAACGCGAGAACACCGAAGGACGCTATCGCACGCTGCAATGCGCTTACGGAAATTTCCGCCGCGTCGTGCCCTTGCCGGCCGCCGTCCATGCCGACCAGGCCAAGGCCAGCTATCGCGATGGGGTGCTGCGGGTCGAGCTGCCCAAAGTCCAGGCGGATAAACCGCGCCAGTCGACGGTAAGAGTCGATTGACAGCGATCGGTACCCGGGGTGAGCTGGGTCAAATTTGCCAAGCGATGAGCACGCGTAATGTGGGGCATGCGCGGACAAATCAAGAATCACCGCCTGAACGCGCGGGGACGACATCCGGTCTAAATGTGCGTCAGAAGGAGATGGCTATGCGCACCCTCATTTTATTGTTCTCCAGCCTGGTCTTGCTTGCTGCCTGCGCCACGCCAGAGCAGCAAGCCGCACAGGCACAACGGCAAATGGACAACATGATCGTGATCTACGGTCCCGCCTGCGAAAAGCTGGGCTATGCGGCCAGAACCGATTTCTGGCGCAATTGCATCCTGCAGCTCAGCGCGAAAGACGATTTTGCGCGCTATCAGAGCCCAGCGAGTTCGATGAGCTTTGGCTTGCACCTGGGGTATTGGCACTAGTGCCTGTTTGAACTCATGACAGGCCCTAAGATTAATCGCGATTTCACGCGAACTTTTTTGTAAGAACGTGCCCTGCGCGCAGGGCACGCTCCTATTCCCCCGAAGAAAATCCTTCCGGGTCAAAAAAACACTGATTTTAAGAGCGTACCTGACATATACACGCGCAAAGCGGCTTACCGGCTGCAAGTCCGGATACCGAACAACGTGTACAACGGGCACCACCGAACCAGCCCCGTCACCAGCGGTACCATGCCGATCAAGCCCAGCCATTTCTGATCGCACGGCAAGATAAAAAACAGGCTGAAAAAAGCGACGCCCAACAGCAGGCGAACCACGCGGTCCAGGGTTCCGACATTTGCTTTCACGATTGCGCTCCATTGATAGTAAGGATGGCGCAAGAATAGGCCGGAAAGCCGTTGCCGTATGTAACCCAGGTCACATTCGCGCCGGCAACCGATGTGCAATCAGCGTGCCTCGGCCAAGCGGCGCAACTGCTGGCGCGCGATCACTTCGATCCGTCCGCGCGCCAGCACCAGCATGCCCTGGCGCGCAAACTCATCCAGCAAGCGGCTGATCATTTCCCGCACCGTGCCCAGTTCATCAGCCAGTTGCTGATGTGTGATCGGTATCACGGCCCCACCCTGCTGCGCATCATGCGCCAGCAGCGCCGCCGCCAACCGCACGTCCAGCCGCAACGTGCTCACCTCTTCCACCAACAGCATGACATTCACCAGCCGCTCGCCCAGCATGCGAAACATCGCGCTGCGAAACGGCGCCACTGTCGCCATCCACTGCTCGAACATCGGCGGCGGCATCACCACCATCGTGGTCGGCTCGCACGTGACGCCGCAAGCAGGATAGGCATCGCCGCCCAGCAGGCAACCGAGCGAGAGAATGCAAGCCTCGCTGGGCGCAACCCGGTACAACTCGATGCTGCGGCCGTTGGCAAGCGGCCGATACACCCGTACCGCGCCCGCCAGCAGCAAGGGAAAACCGCGGCAACGCGCGCTGCGGTCGAACACCGGCGCACCGGTCGGCAGCTCGATCACCGGCAATTGCGCCAGTTCGCGCAGCAGAGGCTGCGGCAACGACGCCAGCATGGATTGCGGCGACGACAGCGCAGCCAGCATGGCGGACAGTCTATCGCTCGCGGTCGCAGGATTCATCGTGTCTCCGGTAGGCAAAAAATGGGAGCGCCGCCGGCTCACCCCGCAAGCGCCGAGTCATTGTATGCGAAGCCGCAGCGCCCAACCATGCAGCAGATCAAGTACCGGTCACGCGCCGAGTCTCATCGATCGGCAGCAATTCGTGCAGCACCAGGCCTGTCTCCTCCGGCACCTCGACAAGCCAACCAGCCTGCGTAATGGCGCGCCTCGCATCCTGATAACCCTGGTCCCAGCGCCATGCGATCGAGCCTTTGGAAAAATTGATGTCCTTCCACGCCATGTGCCAATCGCGCCCGGAATACGGCAAGCGCACGATATGCATGGTGCTGTCGCAGCCGAGCGCGGCAAGCTCATCGACAATGGCGGCGGTCCGCGCGTGTTCCGGCAGGTTGGCATACATCTCGCGCAATTTGTGCTGCAAGTCATGGGTGCGAAGGTAGTCTTCGATGTGGCGCTTGGAGCGCGAGGCAAAGGTCACGTCCTTGACCCGCGTCTGCACTTCATCGAGCGTGGTCGGCTCCGGCCCTTCGGCGCTCCACAAGTCGACCATGAAACACAAGGAATCGACATGCGGCAAATCGTCCAGCACCGTCTCCAGCGGCGTGTTCGAATACAGGCCGCCATCCCAATACAATTCGCCATCGATGCGCACCGGCGGGAAGCCCGGCGGCAAGGCGCCGCTGGCACGAATGTGATCCGCGCTCAGCGCCTGCCGGACATTATCGAAACGGACCAGCTCGCCGGTCTTCACATGCATCGCATTGACGGTCAGACGCATGCCGCCCGGTGCGTTCAAATAATCGAAATCGACCAACTCGCCGAGCGTGCCGGCCAAGGCCGTGGTGTCGTAAAAACTGGCCATCTCGGGCTGCACCGCCAAACCGGCCGGAAACAGGCTGAACAGGCGCGGCGCAAAGAAACCCGGCATGCCGCGCAATACGGTATCGAGGGTCGACATCCAGACATTGGCGCGGCGCTGCATGTCAGGTACCTGCGCCGGATCAATGCCGTCCCGATGCGACATCCGGTCCCAAAACTCCCGCAGCCGTTGCACGCGCCGTTCCTCCGGGTTGCCGGCCAGGAGCGCGGCGTTGATGGCGCCGATCGATGTGCCGACGATCCAGTCCGGCGCCAACCCGTGCTCATGCAAGGCCTGATACACGCCGGCCTGATACGCCCCCAGCGCCCCGCCGCCCTGCAACACCAGGACGATACGCAGCCCTTGCGGATTCAATTTATTCACTGTCTTCATCATCCCCATGCCCTTGGTTCTCCAATCGATGCGCGCACAGCCACCCCGGCCAGTATTTTCATTCAGTGCCCCATGATCAAATGTAGCATTGCTTTTCCAACATGATGTTATAGGCTGGATTCTCGGCAAGATCGGTGCGCTTGCGCACATAGGCGCCGCGCAGGAACAGGTTGCACAATTTTGCTGGCCATGGTCGGCACGCTGCTGCGTCGCGCGTCTTCTTCGTACCGGCTACGACCGCCAAATTGTGCAACTTATTCCTGCGCGGACCCATAGTGTCAGCAAGAGCGAGCCGCGGCACAACATGCTAGAGTGATCCATCAAATCCAATCACCCACCACAGGAACGACGATGAAATACAATCGCCTCGGCAAAAGCAATCTGAAAGTTTCCGCCCTCTGCCTGGGCACCATGATGTTCGGCGACCAGACCGAACTGGAAGAAGCGCAAAACATCGTAGCCGCTTCACGCGAGCACGGCCTCAACTTCATCGACACCGCCGACGTCTACAGCAAAGGCGGATCGGAACAAATGGTCGGCAAACTGTTGCAAGGCCAGCGCCATGACTGGGTGCTGGCGACCAAGCTCGGCAACTCCATGAGCGCCCTGCCCAATCAATCGAATTACTCGCGCAACTGGATGATCCGCGAAGTCGACGCCAGCCTGGCGCGGCTGGCCACCGATCATGTCGACATCCTGTACCTGCATCGCGACTATCACGAAGAAAACCTGGAAGAGGCCGTGCAAACGCTAGGCGACCTGATCCGCGCCGGCAAGATCCGCGCGTTCGGCCTGTCCAATTTCCGCGGCTGGCGCATCGCCGAAGTGGTGCGCCTGTGCCAGCAAAGTGGCGTGCCGCTGCCGGTCGTATGCCAGCCGTATTACAACCTGCTCAATCGGGGGCCGGAGGTGGAAATTCTGCCGGCCTGCGCGCACTACGGAATCGGCGTCGTGCCCTACAGTCCGATCGCGCGCGGCGTACTGACCGGCAAGTACCCGCCCGGCCAGGCAGCGCCCGAAGGCACGCGCGCCGGACGCGGCGACAAGCGCATGATGGAAACCGAGTTCCGCGAAGAGTCGCTTGTGATTGCGCAAAAACTCAAGGAGCACTGCGATGCGCGCGGGGTGAAACTCGGGCAGTTCGCGACGGCGTGGGTGCTGGCAAATCGGCTGGTGTCTTCGGTGATCGCCGGGCCGCGGACGCTGGCGCAGATGGAAGATTATTTTCCGGCGCTTGAGATTGCGCTGTCGGCGGCAGAGGAGAGCTTGGTCGATGAGCTGGTGACGCCTGGGCATGCGTCGACGGCAGGCTATAACGATCCGGTTTATCCGTTTTTTGGACGGGTTCTTGCGCGGTAGAGTCGTCAAAGAGGATGGTCGTGCCGATGTTTGGTGTGACCATGCCCAAAGCTGGCGTCACAGACCCCGAGGATCAGGAGCAGCGTACTCGACTGCAGGCCCATATGTGGGATGCCGACGGTAAAGCGGCGAGCAACATCGTGCAATACAAGCAGTTCGTAATGAATCGAAGGGGTTTCTCTTAAGTCTGCGCGAAAACAAGCGACCGTCCTCGCTCTGCCTAACCGCCATGTAAAAAAGTGCGCGCCATGCAAATCCCGATCAAGGCCACAGAGCGAGGAAAGAAATACACGTTATGCCGGAAGCACCCAACGCCCCAAATAAACACCGGCAATCGTCGCCATCAGGCACGTTGCCGCACTCCCAACATAAAACAGAATCAAAGAGGACCGGAACCAATTTTTGAACCGCCGGTACAACAGATCAACGAACACACAAGCAGATATGCCACATAGTAGACCAGTGATACCGGGAACCCATAGTGCCAATCCTTCCGCATTTACTGAGTCCGCAGAAATAGAGAGCAGAATTGCATAGGCCGAAATTTGATCATATACCGCAAGCGGTCTGCGGCCTGCGCGAAACGGCAACCAAACCATAACCACCCCAAACACCAAAGAACCGGAGAAAAGCAGGAACGCGAACGGCATAGGAACAAGCCGTCAAGGCTTCGACACCGCACACATCACAACCCCCTCCCCCAGCCAGCCTTGTGCAAGCATCCGGTTATAAACCGAACTCAAACTGGTCAGCCGATGATTCGAATCCTCCCGCTTGCCAGCGACCGTTTCGCCCGCATGGCCGTTGTAGAGGCGGTAAATCGGGAACGGTGCTTCTGCGGGGCAGACGCCGCTTACCGGACTATGCGCAGCGAAAGCAACTTCTTCAAAGTTCCAGCGCGGTGACGATGGCGCCGTTGCAGCCTGAATGTCTTTCAGCGCGCCGCACTCGCCTGCATCCGCGGTATAAAAGTGGCTGTTCGGCCCCGGGTCCGGCGAGCCGTAAAAACGGCAGACCGATGACACGCCATTCAAGAGCACAGCACGATCGAGCGCAAAAAAATCGTCCCCGGTTGCGACGAAGCCGCTGGCCGGCGTCAAGGATGCGGCTTCCGCCGCATTCGCGGTGCGGAAGTAGTGCTTCAACCCGGCATGATAAAAATCATAGACGCGCGTGATACTCGGGACGCCTTGGTTGAAGTAGAACGGGACGGATTTTGTCTTGCCCGCATAGCTGACTTCGTACGACCATTTGCCGGACGGCTGGGACGCCGGAATCGCCGCATGGACATACCAGTAAGCGCTGACGAAGTTGGCGCTCGACGTGCCGCTCGTCGTGTAATAGACCGAGCCGTCCGGCCGCTTCAAGCTGAGCACCACCTGATCGTTCTTCTGAATGTCGCGCAGAAAAGAAACGAAGTAATGTGTCACGCCGGCCTGAGGATAATGATTGGGCTGCAGGTAGCCGCTGGCCGGTTCGCTGGCGGCGATATTGTTGTTGCAGGCTGTGCCGAGCGAGTCGCTGTTGGGTAGCGATGCGGTCGGTATCAATTCCATGATCTCCCGCAGGTAATACGGCTCCTGTGATTTCCAAAGCGATACCGGGGTGCTCGGGTTGCAACTGCCGAACCAGGGATCGATGACGGCGTTGGCGGCATTGCGCACTTCGAAATGCAGATGCGGGCCGGTGGAAAATCCGGCGCTGCCGACGACGGCCAGATATTCACCTTCCGCCACCTTGTCGCCGATATTTTTGGGTGTGGCCGACCCGGTCTTGATGTGGAAATACATGCCCAGAGAACCGTCGGCGTGCCGGACCGAGATGACGTTGTTTTTGAGCGTGGTGCTGGCCAACAGGGTCGTCAGGTCGCCGCAGGAACGATCCGGCTGGGTGTCATCCTTGGCGACGATGGTGCCTGCCGCCGCCGCGACCACGATGACTTGCTCGGTATCCTGTTTGTAGAACGAGCGCGGACCGAGCGAAATGTCGGTGCCGGTATGCCCTTTCCCGGGCGTGGCCGTATCGTAGGTGCGCGTGCCGCAATTGAAATCGCGGACCGAATTGGCGGCCGGATCTTGATCGATGTAATTACTGATCAGATGGTCAAAAAATTCCGGTCGGCCGGGCGCCGAGCGCGTCGGCCATGCAAAGCGGACTTGCACGTCGGCTTTCGCGTCCTCCATTTTGTCCTGCGCCTTCAGCATCAGGATATTGGACTGGATAGTGTCCAACAAGGCCTTGGTGGCTTCTTCGGAAATGTGTTCTTGCGGCTGGTCGATGGTACCCCAGCCGCCGCCGGGGAAGCTGCCTAATTGTCGCATCTGCGCCGGGGCGGCGGCGCTTGCTGCCAGCAATAGCAAGGCGGTGCATGTTTTTGAAATGATTGAATGCTTCAGGTAGGAACTGTTCATTTTGTTCTTTTGTATGTGGCGCCCGGGAGGCGAGATTGGTGCCCAAAATTCAGACACAGATTCACAGATCAACAGGAGCAGCGAGAAAAAGCGCGGCTCTCCACGTGCTCCTGTCAAGGCGGCGCCAAGTATACCTCCTGACTGTCAATAGGGAATCCGGAGAAACTTGCGAAGCAGGTGGCAAACGATGCCGCCGCCTCGCTTCGCTTGGGATTCATACAAAAGAAGTCTCTTTGGGGAAGGATGCCGGTCTGCTGCAGGATGCCACGTTCTTCTCACGCCATCTTCCTAGAGCCTGTTATGAACTCAAACAGGGGTGGCTGCTTGAGTTCATAACAGGCTCTAGCCGTAAGTCTGGTTTCGCCGACTTCCTTTTACATCGGCAGCATCATGCCGCTTCCCGCGCCTTTCGATCTCCGATTTCATCAAGGTGAAATAATCGCCGCGTAGCATTCTGCCAATGTCGAAACCGCAGGTTAGAAGCAATCCCGGCAGGGAGCGCCTGGATTGCTGTCCAGGCGCTCCCTGCCGGGACAGGTTCTAAATCCTCGCGGCTTTCAATTGATTCGTAAAGAAGGCAATATGCACGATACTGATTCATCACAAGCAGCAACAGCGATACGCGTCGCATTGGATCGAGATGTTTTGAAACAGATGGCGGCTCCTGCACCGGCACGCCTGGTATTGCAGGTCGCCGCGGAGTGGGTGGCCCTCCTGGCTGCCGCCTCGCTGGCAATCCATTGCTCCCATCCGCTGGTCAGCGCGTTATCGGTTTTCCTGATCGCGACGCGCCAGCATGCACTGCTGACCCTGATGCATGAATTCTCGCATTATCAATTCAGCCGGCGGCATCAGTCCCTCAATGATTTTCTGGGCGATGTCTTCACCGCGCTTCCATTCTTTATCACGGTCCATGGCTTTCGCCGCAATCACCTGGCTCACCATCGCCATACGTGCACCGAGCTGGACCCGAACTGGGCAGCGATGGCACGGCGGCCGCAATACGCGTTTCCAAAGACGAAGCGGCAATTCTTGATTGAGATCCTGAAGCACGCGGGCGGCTTGTACAGCCTGGCCGAATTGAAGCGATACACGGTCGACGCAGGCATGGCTGTTGATCTGCCGGCCGGCGTACGCGCCCTGCGCGCCGTGTTTTTCATATCGGTCCTTGCGCTGACCGCCGCCCTGCATGCCTGGGCCGAACTCCTTCTGTATTGGTTATTGCCGCTGTCAACTGTGCTGATGGCGATCTTGTACATCCGCGACGTCGGCGAACATGCGGGCATGGCGCGATCCGGCATCCTGCATTCAAGAACCGTGCTCTGCACTTGGTGGGAACGGTTTCTGATCGGTCAGAACAATGTCGGCTACCACGCGGAACATCATCTCTTTCCATCGGTGCCGCATTGCCGCCTGCGGCAACTACATCGCCATCTTATGAACCATTCGCAGTACCGCAGCCATGCTCTCATCACCCGCGGTTATCTATCCGCCTTGGTCGATGAAGTGACCACACCTGCCCCGAACCCGCAGATCACATCGCACGGATAAACCGCGCTACCGGTTGCCCGGCAATCCGGTCATCGACAGATCTTTCCTCTCTCACCTTATGGCTGCCTTTCGCGCCCGCTTTCTCACGCCGGACGATCTTGCGTCGCTGATCGTTCTTGAACAATCAAAATGGGAGCCGGATCAAGCGGCCGGCCCGGATACGCTGCTGCAGCGTATCCTGACGTATCCCGCACTATCGGTCGGCGCGTTCTGCACACGCTCCGGCCAGGCACATGCGTCCTTGTTCATGAAACCTATCCACCCCGGCGTGTTCGCCATGCCGACCAGATGGATTGACGCCGCAAACTGCGGAGGTGATGCACCCTGTTCTACAAACTCGCTGTTTGGCATCAGTTTGAGCAGCCGCAGCGGGGAAGCAGTCAACGCCTTGTTCAAATTCTTTTTTCCACACGCGCTGAAGGACGGCTGGCGTGATATCTATATCGGCTCACCGATCCCCGGCTTCAAAAAGGCGTGTCAGCGCCCCCCCTCGCTCAGCGCGCAGCAGTACGCAAACGCCACAAGCAAACGCCGCCCACATGAACCGCTCGATCCACAGTTGCGCTATTACTTCCGCAAAGGGTTCAGGCAAATCATCTCCGTCCAGGAAAATTATTTTCCGCATGCAGATTCACTGGACCATGGCGTGATCCTGCGCGGCGTCATCCCGCTGTCCGGAGCGAGGCGGTTGTGGCGGATTATCCCGTTAAGATTATTGAAAACTCTTTCTGTGGTGCTGTGAGCGCCATGTTCCGTTTGGTGCGCGTTGCATATTGAGGCGACAACTTCCGGAGGACTACTCTCTTTGCGTACTGCATGCCTGTATGGCATCGATAAGATGAAGATACCAGTATGAATCCGTCGCGCCTTCGTCGGCAACCGAGTTTTTTATCTTGTTAAGGCATTCCAATAGCTGTGGACTGGCGATCAATTCCGATGCCATCAGCTCGAAGACCCGGCAGTTGGCATCAAGCAGCTCATGCAAGACCGGGACGATTCGTTCGTCCTTGCGGCGCGCCAGGCCGACCAGTGCCTCGCCTCTGACGTCTTCACTTTGGTCCTGCAAATTTGTCCATAGCATTGCACGAATCTCGGGACTGTCCGCTTCATGCATCGTGCCTATACTAAAAGTAGCCCAGTTGCGGACCTCGTCGACGGAATCTGTCGCGAGACGCAAGAGCGTTTCAATTGACTCAGGCTCGGAATAGCGACCCAATGCGACGGCAACCTGAAAGCGTATCTGTTGATTGCTGTGCGTGGCAAACTTGATCATTACCGGCAAGGCAAGAGGATGCGGTCTATGGCCCAATCCTGAAATAGCCGCACATATGACTTCCTCACGCCTGTCTTGCAGGCCGCTCAATAACATCGCTTGCGTTTCCTCTAACGCATATTCAATGCTTCTGACCTGCGCCCTCTTCTGGCGCTTGCAGAGCTGCGAGGCGATATATAAACCCAGCGCGCGCTTTCGCCAATTCCGGCTCTTTGCAAATCCATGTGCGATTGCAAGAGATTCAGGAGAGCCGCGCACCTGGAGTTTGGCGATTGCCTCCCAGCTCCGATCACTGCCCCAATTTTGAAGGGCGATTCCAGTAAGGCTTTTAAGGCTAAGCTCCATAGGGCCACCGGCTTTTAATTTTGCTTTTCTGAGTGACATGGGACACACGTTGACCGGCAGACAAAAGGGCGATCAGAAAAATGCAGAAGACGAACCGGCCGGCATGGGAAAGCGGTTCCTCGCAGACTCTATGCATTGCTCGTGCCGCCTATCTCACAGCCACCCTGTCTTCTTGAATCGGTAATACAAATAAGCGCACACCGAGCACATCACGAACAGCGCTGCCGGATAGCCGTACTGCCACTCCAGTTCCGGCATCTTCTTGAAGTTCATGCCCCAGATGCCGGCAAACGCGGTCGCAATCGCGAAGATCGCGGCCCAGGCAGCGAGCCGTTTGTTGACCTCGCTCTCGTCGATCGCGACCATTGACAGGTTGACCTGGATCGCGGTGCTGATGGTATCGCGGATGGTATCGATCGAGGTATTGATCCGGTATAAATGGTCGTACACGTCACGAAAATATTCTTGCGTATTGGCGCATAGCGGCGGCACCCGTCCTCCGTGCAGCTTGGCGATCGCTTCCATCAACGGCGAGACTGCATGCTTGAGCACCATCACCTTGCGCTTGAGCTGGTACAGCCGTTCGATATTGGCGCGCTGCGATCCCTTTGTGAAGATATGTTCCTCGATCGTTTCGAGTTCCAATTCCAAAGCCTCGACCACCGGGAAATAGCGGTCCACCACCGCATCCACCAGTGCATACAGCACGAAAGCCGAACCCTGCTTCAGCAAGTGCGGTTCATGCTCACAGCGGGCGCGTACACCGAGAAAACCTTGCTGGCAGCGGTTGCGCGCGGACAGTACATAGTTCCCGCCGACGAATACATCGAGTTCACCGATCTGCAATTCGTCGTTCGACATTTCCACTGTGTGGACCACGACGAAGAGCGAGTCGCCGTACTCTTCGATCTTGGGCCGCTGATGCCCTCTGCGCGCATCCTCGACCGCCAGTTCGTGCAAGCCGAATTCGTGCTGCATCTGCTCCAGTTCGGCCGGCTCGGCTTCTCTCAGCGCGACCCAGACGAAGCAGTCCGGCTGCTCGACATAATCGCTGATTTCCTCGATCGAGATATCGCGCAGCTTGTGGCCGTCCTGGTAGGCGACGCAATTGATGAGCATGGAAAAAACCTCCGGAAATTGAGACAGCTAATTTGAAACGGATAATCGCTTTTAAGAGCCCCTAGAACCTGTTATGAACTCAAACAGGCTCTAAATAAATGCCGCCGGCCGGGCGCGCCGACGCAGACAGTACGAAGGTACGACAAGGAGAAGCAATAACGCCAGCGGCATTTATATAGAAGCTCCAAGGCGTGCAATTATGCCGGATATTGCATCGCTTATTTTTTAAACGGATTGCGCTCCGGCGCTTCTTCGTGCGGAATCACGCGCAGCAAGTTGCGCACGAATACATTCATCACGGGTTGACGATGCCGCATCCAGACCGTGATCGGCTGCGCTTGCGCGCCCAGCCTGGCCTTTGGTTCGAGCGCGGTCCGGCCTAGCGACAACTGGCTGCAGCCGAGCTGCATCGCGTCGGCGATCGATGCGTGCAGCAGGCGCAGGTACAAGGGCAGCGTTTCGCCGGCATGGCGGTCGAAGCCGATGTGATAGCCGTAGGCCATCGCGCCGTCCTTGAGCGTGATGATGAAACCAAGAAGGTCGTTTATATCGTCTTTGCGGCGGATGATGCTGCATAGCAGGTTGCCGCCGGCGGCCTGTTCGAGCGCGGCGAAATAGCTTGCCGGCAGAGTGAACAGTCTCAAGGATGCCTTCTCGTGCACTTGCATATACAGCGCATGCAAGCGTTCGCCGTATTGTTCCAGGTCCGCGATATGCTCGACGACGCAGCCGGCCGCCTCGATCGGCTTCAGGATCTGCTGGCGTACAGAACTGCGATATTTCGATGCCAGGCTGGCCAGGTAGCCATCATAATTTTTCCATTCCGGTGCGATATCGAGCACCATGTTCGGTTCGGTTTCGAGGGAACGATAGGATAGCTTGGACAGTACTTCGATGTGCGGCGCCTCGCTCGGGATGATGTCCTTGATGAGGATGAAGTCAGTCTGGCCGGACAGTTTCTCGGCGCGGCGTATGCGATAGATCGCCTCGGCGACTGCCGGCCACAACGCCGCTTTGTCGACGCCTTCGGCAAAGGCGACACCGTGGAAACCATAGCTCAGCAAATTGCCGCACACCAGGATGCGTTCGCGCAATCCTTCGCTCAGGCCATTTGCCGCCGGCGCGAGCGCGTTGCGGATCAGGGCCAGCGGATTCTTGGCTTTTACCACTTCCACCACTTCCTTTTTCTTGCCGAGTTTGCTGCCGGAAACGCTCGCGATTTGCAGATAGACGGCAGCCACAGGTTGCTCGTCTTCAAATATCAATACGTAGCGCGGCACAATATTTTCCGGGCCATCCTGCTCCAGCATGTACAGGTAGTCGCGGCCGAGAAAGAAAGTGGACTGCCCGACCACCTGATCCCACTGGACGCCATTCAGCAAGGCAATACCATCGGCGATGACGAACTTGAGGCCGCTGGGACGGCGCAACGCCTTTCTCAATTTTTGCGCCTTGATGAGATTGGCCGCCTTGGTAATCGCGCGCTTTGCCTTGTCTTGAGCAGTAAGAGTCATTTAGTTGACTTGACGGTTGAAGAGCGACCAACATAGGCGAAGGCAATGAGGCTGTCAATCGACTTTCTTCCCGAGGAGAAAAATGCGAGAGGGTACTTGCCCCCCCTCCCGGAAGATATTCACCTTATCAGGCGCAGGGATGAAACTTTATGCGGGCGGGTGGTTCGAACTTGCAACACGCCGCTTTGCGATCCACGCTCCATGCGTTCTCACACGTTCAAAGAGCCGGGTTTCCTCATCGCAAGCTCAAACCATTTTTGCCGTGAATCTCATGGAGAAAACCGATGGAAGACATGCTGAAAATCAATGGCACCAAGCAGGAAGACAAGTTCAAGCCCTTCGCCCCGCCGCAATCGTCCGCGCCGACGAATGCCGCTCCCGAAGACAATCCAGTCGATAGCGCACCACAAGCCAGGGACGCCAGTACCGAAGCGGCGGAAGAGCATGTGGAGGTATTGCTCGACAAGAGCATCGAAGCGACCTTTCCTGCAAGCGACCCGATTGGTCCGCCCGCCACGGCCGCCCCTGCAGAAACACAACGCTGCCGCGATCCCCAGGAAGATCTATTGGATGAGGCGATTGAACTGACCTTTCCCGCAAGCGATCCGATCGCGATTTCTGTGTATGCCGAGCTTGTTGCCGGCGCTGGGCCATCGGCGAAGATACAGGAGCGCGCAGCTCAATAACGGTCTGCGGCAAGTTCCTGCCACGTCAGAAAAACGTGGCAGGCCGACGCCGAATTCACCCGCTGGTGCCGTCATGGGCGCTCAGCAGTTCGCTCGGAAACTAAGCGAAAACTGCCAGGCTTTGGGGAGAAGTGGGATATCGGACTTGATGTGATTATTTTGTGTAGACGCCGGCGCCGATGATGAGTTCGCCTTGCTTTTTCACGTAAGTGACTTTAGGCTCGACTTTTCCGCTGTTGGGGTTCATCCATTTGTAGTCGACCCAGCCGCTGCCTTTTTCCTTGGCGACGGCGAGTATGTCCTTGCGAAAGAATTTGCCGTCGGCGTCGGGCTTGGCAACGTCGTTCTGCCCTACGAGGTCGGGACTGACCGGATGCGCCAGTGTTTTGCCATTCAGATCGTAGACGAAAACATAAAGCTCGCCCTGATGAAACGGTCCATCTTTCTTATTGACTTCAGTCACCAATTTGTTAGGGCCGTTTGTCTCTGCATAGGCTGCCGCCTTCTCTACGATTGCTTGCGCATCTTGCTTGGTGGGCGCTGCATAAGCCGTCACGGCAAATGCGCAGGACAATAGTACAGGCACGGTCATTCGCAGGGTTTTTAGCATAACAATTCCTTCTATTAAGGTTGATGAAACGAAAAATCCTTCGCCGCGCGTACTGGTGTGTCTTGCAATGATATGCACGAGACGGACGGCAAAGAGGCATCAGTATAAGTTTAAATAGACATAAAATAATAGAATTTTATCAACAATAAGTTATGAACTTATTGACAAATAATTTGTCGCTTTCCCTTCTGCAATGCCACCCTCCGGCAAGGAGGGTGGCACGCGAGCTGTTTCGCCCCGTTTCCCGTTTGGTTTCTTCAGTTGCGGCCGGCCATCACGCCGCCATCGACATCCCACACCGCGCCGGTGACCCATGCCGCCTTGTCTGAGAGAAGATAGACAATCGCTTCCGCCAGATCCTCGGGTTGCCCCACCCTGCCGATCGGATGGAAGCCGTTGAAGCCGGCCAGTGCGGCGTCCATTTGCTCTTTCGGAATAAAGCTCTCGAAGACCGGCGTCGCCACCAGGCCGGGCGATACGGCATTCACACGAATCTTGTGGTCTGCCAATTCCATTGCCAAGTTCTGCGTCATCGAATGCAAACCTGCTTTCGCCATCGAATAGGCGGACGATGGCGTGGCCTTGATCGCCTGTTGCGCCCACATCGAGCCGACGTTGACGATAGCTCCCCCGCCGCTTGCGATCATCGCTTGCGCGACCGCTTGCGTAAGGAAGAAGGTGCCGCGCGTAATGTCAAGGTAACGATCGTAGTCGGCGCGGGTATGTTCAAGAAACGCCTTGGGCGAAAACACGCCGGCGGCATTTACCAGCAGGCTGGTATCGGCATAGTCGCGGCGCAAGGCAGCGGCCAGGGAGTCGACCTCTTCGTCACGCGTGATGTCGGCGCGTAAAAAGCTGGTGCGCGGCAGTTCGGCAGCCACACGAGCGCCTTTCTCCGCATCGCGTCCGACGATCAACACCTTGGCGCCATGCTGCGCCAGCAGGCGTGCCGTCGCCTTGCCGATGCCGCTGAAACCACCCACCACCACTGCCTGTTTTCCTGAAAAATCCATTTTGACTGCTCCTCATAAAAAAAATAGCCCAACAATAAGATCAACAACCAAACAAACAAACACGACCAAAAAACAAACCTACTAGAAGGTAGGCAAACATGCCAAAAAAACTACCCTCTCTGCATCAGACCCGCTATCAATTCCTGCACCGTCGCATCGAAAAAATCCTTGTCCTCCATACCGCGCGATACCAGCAATGCGCCCTGCAGCGCCGACAGGAACAATCTGGCGCGGCTGGTTGCGAGTCCGTCGAAGTGCAGCTCGCCGCTACGCCGGCCTTCTTCGAGTACCCGCGCAATCCAGGCCGCATGATCGGCAAAAAAAGCGCTTACCTGGCTTTTGATGGAAGCAGGCAGCGTCGACACGTCCGAAGCAAGCATGCCGCACAGGCACATGCGCTCTTCCAGCAAGGAAGTCTTGTAGAGACCGGCATAACGCTTCAAGCGCGTAGAACTCTTGCCGCCCTTGGCGTCGATCTCGCGCAAATGTTCGGCGAAAGCCTCCCGATACGTGGCCACCATGGCTTCGCCGAGATCGGTCTTGGCCGGGAAATGATGATGGATGCTGGCCTTGCGTATGCCGATCGCCGCCGAAATATCGGCATAACTGAACGCATTGAAGCCCAAGGTCTGGGCCAGCCTGGATGCGATCGCGATGATTTTATCTTTGGTGTCGAGCATGTCGCCACTCTACCTACTGGTAGGTCCATTGTCAAGCGACAGCGAAGCCAGCAAATGGCCCGCAAGAAGGGATTATTCGTCGCCGCGCGCCAAGACGCTCAGCATCAATCTCGCCCGCTCGGATTGTTCGGGCGTGCCGCCCCGAATCACTTCTTCGAGCAGCAAGCGGGCGCCGTCTTTTTCGCCGATCTCCTGGTAAGCAATCGCCAGGTGAAGCTTGGTTGCCATGACAGAGGAATCGTCGTGCTCGGCATGGTAGGACAGCCCCTGCGTCAGGGCGGCGGGATCGCCGTTCTCAATAGACTGCGGCGCAGCGGCAATCGGACCGGCCGGTGCAGCGGCTGCGTCATCCGGCAAGTTCGTGGCTGACGTATCCGCGGCAGCCTTCGATTCTTGCGGCGCTGCCGCTTGAAGTGGAGCCGGGTGCGGTTTGTCAGGCGCCGGCGCGTCTTTTTCCGGGATTGATTCCAGGATGATCGGAAGGTTCTTTTTGCCAGGCGGGCTCTTTTCAGAGAACGGCCGCTTGCCGGTACTTGGGGCCTTGGGCGCCGTGGAAGCAAGGAGAAAAGGCGGAACCATGTCGCCTGCCCCGCTCTTTTCATCGGTTGCGGTTTTATCCGGCGCGGCTTTTCTGGCCGGCGCCGCCGGGTGTGCGAACGGGTCGAACGAAGGTTCCTTGAGGAAGGGCAGACGTTCTCCTGCCGGCTGGCCGGACATCTTTATTTCCGGCACGCCCAGGGTTCCGTCCTCCGAAGGCTCTTTCTTGGGGATGCTTGCGAGTCCGCTCGGCGCCTCGGGGGCTGGTGCCTGCTTGGGAACCCTTGCAGGCCTGCCTGCCGTCTCGGAGACCGGCGCTTGCTTGGCGATGCCCTGCTCGGGCTGGACCGGAACGGGCGCGCCGGGTACCGCCGCTGCTTGCGCCTGTCCGTCCGCGCCGCCTTCTTCGCGCCGCCGAAACAATATGGCATGGGCCTGTCCGAACTCCATGTGCTCCCTGCGCGCGGCCGGGTCAGGCTCGCTTGCAAGACTGATCAGCTGGATGATGTCGCGGTACACGCTGAGGTCGAATCCGTCGCGCGCGTCATCGCGGTCATTGAGCAGGAGACTTTCCAGGTAAGGCACGATGTCGGTGCCATTCCAGCGTACACTGATCGCTTCGACGATATGCGGGTAATCGTCGAGCGTGCGCGGCACTTCGGGGCCGATAGCATCCCAGTCCGAGATCTTTGCATTGAACACACGCTCGATGCGCTTTTGCACGTTCTCGTATTTTTCGCGGTTGCCGGTGGCACGATATAGGTCCAGAAGGTAAATCCAGGGTGCCGGCGACTCGGGCCGCTCGACGTCGCTGAGCGGTTCCAGGATCTGGATCGCGCGCTTGGGGTCATTGAGCGAGACCCACAATTCCGCCAATTGCATGACGTCGGCAATCTCTTCGGCTTTCAGGGCGAGTTCGTCGCTGGGGCGCCGTATTCCATCCCGGGTCTTGGGATTAATAGTGTCCTGTGCATTCGGCCGCGGCGCTCTTTCCCGCGGCGGCTCATGCCGGTCAAGGCTTCTGCCGGATCTGGCGCGCGGCGCCGGTGGCGGAGGCGCGGCAGGTCCCGTCTCCATGTCATCGAACACAAATTCGCTGCCCGGATTGAGGTCGATGATGGTCGGCAGATTTTCGATCGATTTCGTGATCTTGTCGCATTCGGTTTCGATCGGCACCGTGTCGCCGAATTGGCTATCGCCAAATGCGGTGGTGTTGAATGCGGTATTGCCGAACGCGGTGCCGGTATCGAAGCTGTCCAAATCGACCGGACGGGTTTTCAGGTCGGCGACATTTTCTTTCCATGACGAGGAACCGGAGGTCTTCTGGATGTCATAAAAGCGCCATAGCAGCCACGCGATCGCGGCAAGGCAGACTGCCAGCAAGGCGCCCAGGCCGGCAACCCAATTGAAAGAGAAAGACTCGCTTTGCAGGCTCACCAGCGCGGCCTGATCGGCCTGTCTTTGCTGCTTGAGTTTCTCGGTCTGCGCCTTCAATGCGTGCAATTCGGCTTGCGCGGCCTTGACACGCTCCTCCGAGGTCCGCACCACGTTCTCGTCGCGCATCAGCGCGGCGAACTGTGCTTGCGCAGCGCGCACTTCTGCCAATTTCTGGGAATCGGCTTCAGTTACCGGGATGGACAGGCTCTCGGCCATTTTCAGGCGCGGCGCAAAACTCCCGGTGCCGACCGGCAGATCGTCGCCGGACAGTTTGAGCACGTTGCGCATGGCTCTCTGGGATTTTGAACGGCCCGGCGCTTCGACGGCTTTCGGCAGCATCGGCGCTGCTTCGGCAACCAAGTCGGCAGAAGCCGGCTGCACCTTGTCGGTTTTGGCAGGACGGCGCTTTTTGGGCACGGAAGCATCGGCCATGGACGCGGCCGGCTGGATTGCGTCGCTGCGCGCGTTCTTCTGCGCCAGGGAGGGGGATTTCTGCGCCGGTTTGGCTTGTTGTGCCGGCACCACTGCAGGGCTGACCGCAACCGGGTCCAGCAGGATTTGATAGTTGCGTGTGACCGCCGTTGCGCAGCCGATGCCGATCTGGATCGTCACGGCAGGTTCGTTGATGCTTTGGCGAGTGGCGAGTTGCAGTGCCGGCGACTTACCCTGCGTCAGGCCGATTTGCGGCGTCGCGATGAAGACGCCGTCTGTCGACTCGATCCGCGCCCTGATGCAATTGGCTTCAGTCTCGCCGGCGTCTTCGCCCAATAGCGCCACGCTGGCGCGCAGAGGCTGCCCGAGTTCGGACTGCACCCTGATCGGCCCCAGGCCCGCTGCATGACCACTCATCCCCCAGGTAGCCAACAGCGCCAGCGCAATCCGGCGTAACTCTGTCATTCGTCGACGGTACATCGTCTCTCTCTATCCCCAAACAGCATACAAATATATGATTTTAATAATTTTTATCAGGGAACTATACTATGGTCGGCGGGCTGGATGAGAAATTTCGGAATGATGATTCCTATTTGAGACACAATCAGCTTTCCGTCGACTCTTGCACGATACGCCATTTCCCGCCCTGTTTTGCAAACGTCAGGATCTTGGCGCTCTCGTCCGTAAAGCGATCCGATGCATAATTCTGCATGAACCTGACCGTCGCACCATCATCCTTGATCGTAACGCGGGGCGTGCCGATCGTGACGCGGATATACGCTTTGTCCAGGATGCGTGCGCGCCGCTTGAACTCCCATTTTTTTCGCGGCTCGCCCTCCGGGGTCTGAAAATTGGCTGCATAGAAACCGAGATAGGATTTCACGTCCTTGGCATTCCACGCCTTGATCCAGCTGTCGAGAACGTTCAGGATTTCCTGGTAGCCGGCGCTATCGCTCGGCTCGATCGCCGGCGCCGGCTTGGAGACTTCGGCAGGCGCGGGTTGGACACTGGCCGTATTGAGCGGCACGGAGCCGGCTGCCGCCACCTGACGGCTGAGGTCCGGGCGGCTGTTTTCGATCAAGCCATGGAGCGCGCTGACTTTCAATTTTGCGCCGGCGTTGGCCGGGTTGAGCTGTAAGGCCCGGCCATAGGAACGGATGGCCATTTTTGCGTAGATGTTTCCCAGGTTCTCATGCGCGGCAGCATAGCTTGGCTGGATCCGGGTCGCGGTTTCGAAGGCCGAGCGCGCCTTATCGTACTGGCCGCTGGCGGCAAGCAGCACCGCGAGATTGTTGTAGGGCTCTGGCATTTCCGGAAAATCCTCGATCAACCTGGAATAAGCCAGGATCGCATCCTCGGTCCGGTTTTGCTCGCCCAGGATCACGGCTTTCAAAAACCGCATCTGTGCATCGCGCGGGTGCTGTCTCAGGAATGCATCGGCGGCGGCCAGCGCCTCCTCATAGCGGCCGGCCTGCAATTGCGTGTTGACCTCTGCTAACTCGTCAGCCTGCGCGGGAAGCGCCATTGCCAACGCCAGCAGTGCTTGAAATACCCAAGCCGATACCCCTTTAGAAAACCTCATGACCGCCCTTTTTTCGTCTTTTATTTTTTTTAGAGCGGCTTGCCGGTGCATGAAAGGGAGCCTGCGCCAGCCGCGCCATCCCGGCCCTGGCCTCCCATGCACACACCGACAAACCGCTCCAGTGCCCCACCTGCCCGGCCGTTATCACCGCTCAAGGTATTTCAACCTTGTTTAGACGGCAATGCCTGAACCTGGAGCGCCATAACGATACGCCGAGCCGACAAGCTGCAGCCTTGAAAAAAGAGAAGGTGGAGACTTGCAATCATACAATTTATTTAGCGTATTTCACCATTTCGTCACCTATCTTCCCCCATTCAATTTCATTAATAAAACAACATTGAATTTGACGCCCTGCCTTGATAACCCGTAAAGTGTAAGCGGTTTGACATCCCTCCTCCGTAAGCCTCAAAAGAGAACACCCATGCGTCTCCCGTTCCGCGCCCTTCGTCTCGCTAGTTGCGTTTGTCTGTTGCTGGCCCATCCTTTGATCCTGCGAGCCGACACCGGACCGATCGAGGACGAAGAGCTCGTCGAAAACGCCTGCCAATGCGCGTTGCCGCAAGCGGATTTCAGCGGCAAGGGCCGCTATCAATTGCCGAACGGCGACTTGTACGAAGGTGAATTCGAGAACGGCGCGTTTCATGGTACCGGCCGCTGGACCGGCAGCGACGTTACTTACCGCGGCGAGTTCAAGCAGGGCAAATATGAAGGCCAGGGCGAACTGATCCACAAGGACGGCCGCAAGTATCGCGGCGGCTTCGAACGTGGCCAGTATCACGGAAAAGGCCGCTACGAAAACCGCGCCGGCGAAGTCTACGAAGGTGATTTTCAGCACAACGAATTTACCGGCACGGGCAGCTTCTCGCAAAGCGACGGCACGCGCTACGAGGGTGAGTTCCTCAACTGGCGGCCGCACGGCACCGGCAGCTTCACCGACGCCAACGGCAATCTTTACCAGGGCCAATTCGTCAACGGCGCACTGACCGGCCAAGGCAAGATGCTGACCAAGGACGGGACGAGCTACGAAGGCGGCTTCAAGCAGTGGGCTTACCACGGGGAAGGCATATTCCGCTATCCGAACGGCGACGAGTACAAGGGCTCGTTCGCGAACGGCATGTACGACGGCCAAGGGACGCTGCGCTATGCCGCGGTACAGAAGGATGGCCGCAGCAGCGACAGCGGCTTCTGGCGCAACGGCAGACTGGAGAACAAGGATGAAGAGCGCCAGGTCAAGCTGAATGTCGAAACGGCGCTGTACCGCCAGCGTGCTTTACTGGACCAGGCCTTGTCCGGCCTGGCGCCGTCGCAGCCGGGCAAGATCAGCATGTACCTGCTGGCGGTGGCCGGCGACGGCGCGCAGGAAGTGTTCCGGCGCGAAGTCGAATTCGTGCGCGCCCAGTTCGATCGCGAGTTCGGCACGCAAGGACGGTCGCTGGCGCTGATCAACAGCCGCAGCACGGTCGATTCGGCACCGATGGCGACGCAAACCAGCATCCGCGAATCGCTCAAGGCCATCGCCGCGCGCATGAACAAGGAACAGGACATCCTGTTCCTGTTCCTGACCAGTCATGGCTCAAAGGACCATGAATTCACGCTCGACCAGAACGGCATGGAGTTGCGCAATCTGCCGGCCAAGGAACTGGGCGCCGCGCTCAAGGAAACCGGAATCCGCTGGAAAGTCGTCGTGGTATCGGCTTGCTACTCCGGCGGCTTCATCGACTCGATCAAGGACGAACACACGCTGGTAATCACCGCCGCGCGCCATGACCGCACCTCATTCGGGTGCGCCGACGACAATGACTTCACCTATTTCGGCCGCGCCTTTTTCAAGGAAGCGCTGCCGCACAGCGCTTCCTTCCAGGACGCATTTCAGAAAGCCAAGCAGTTGGTCGAGCAATGGGAAGCAGAAGATATCAAAGCCGGCACCAAGGAAGACGAGATAGAGCATTCGCTGCCGCAGATGCACAATCCGGCGGGGATCAGGAGACACCTGCAGCGCTGGCGGGCGCAACTGGGCAGCGGCGCCAGGCAGGCGGCGATGGCGGATACCGCAGGCTTGGCCGCTGCGAAAAAACGGAATTAAGGGGCCACGCCGAAAAATGAGACTCCGGCATCCGCGCTCGCAAATGCCGCATTGAATTACCATAAAAACAAGAGTAATGCCAATCGGCATGCCAGCCTCGATCAGGCTAAGAACCTATCTCAGTAGGGAACGCGCCAGGGGTCCATCAAGAAGGAGCGCGGGCAAGCCGGGCGTGAGGCCTACCGGGATCGCTTCTAAAGTAATTGCTGGCCTACGGCAAAAAACTATGACAGGATAACCGGCAAGGTTTCTCTTTATGGACGGGACGACATGAACGGGGCACTTGGCACGCTGCAAGGCAATACCATGACGGGCGACGTCGAAAGCCGCCTGAGTTTTTCCAAAAGGCTGCAGGCGGTCACCAACAAGATCCACGCCACCAATAATGTGGACGAGATCATGCTGGACCTGTCAAAAGATATCTGCGACCTGTTCAATTGCGATCGCCTGACCCTGTACGCAGTCAGCAAGGACAAGGATTTCATTTTCTCCAAGGTCAAGACCGGAATCAACTCGAACAAGGATCTGGTGCTGCCGGTCACCGCCCAAAGCATCGCCGGCTACGTGGCGCTGTCCAAGCGCATCGTCCGGATCCGGGATGCCTATGACGAAGCGGAACTGAAAGCGTATTCCAAAGAATTGCAGTTCCGGCGCGAAGTCGATCAGCGCACCGGTTACCGCACCAGGCAAATGCTGGCCGCGCCGTTGGTGGATGCACGCGCCCCGCATAATCTGGTAGGCGTGATCCAGTTGATCAACAACCGCGACAACGGCCCGTTTTCCGACCAGGCTGAAGAAGGCATCAAGGAATTGTGCGAAACGCTTGCAATCGCTTTCATGCAGCGCATGAAACCGGCGGTGATGGTCAGTTCCAAGTACGACCCGTTGATCGCGCAGGCAGTCATCTCGGCGCCGGAAATGGAACTTGCGACCCGTTCCGCGCGGCGCAAGAATCTGGATATCGAAGAGGTCCTGGTCAATGAATTCCAGGTCAAGCTGTCGGCGATCGGACAGGCGCTGGCGAAGACTTTCGGTGTGCCTTATGAAACATTCAAACCGGACCGGATCAAGCCGACCGAGTTGCTCAAACCGCTCAAGCGCGAATTTGTCGAGCAAAACCGCTGGCTGCCGATTGAAGAAAGCCAAGCCGGCCTGATCATTCTCGCCTGCGACCCGGAACAGGTAAAAAGCACGCGCTTCATCAACCAGATTTTCCCCAATGCCGCCCTGACCTACCGCGTCACGACCAATCGCGAATTCGCCCTGACCGTCGACCAGTTCTTCGGCGCAGAAGGGGATACGGCATCGGTCGGCGAACTGCTGTCCGGCATGGAAGACAACGAGGACGATAGCGGCGAGATTTCCGCCAACGAACTGGCCGCGGCCGCCGAAAACGAGCTGGTCAAGCTGGTCAACAAGATCATCATGGATGCCTACAAGCAGGGCGCGTCCGATATCCACATCGAACCGCGGCCGGGCAAGGACAAGACCTTGATCCGCTTCCGCAAGGACGGCTCGCTGGAGCCGTATATCGAGATCCCGGCCAGCTATCGCGCCGCGCTGTCGGCACGCATCAAGATCATGTGCGAACTCGACATCTCGGAGCGCCGCAAACCGCAGGACGGCAAAATAAAGTTCAAGAAATTCGGGCCGCTCGACATCGAACTGCGGGTCGCCACCATCCCTTCCGCCGGCGGCGTCGAGGATATCGTGATGCGCATCCTGGCAGCGGGCGAACCGATCCCGCTGGAAAAACTGGGCGTGCTGCCGCACAACCTGGAACGCCTCAAAAACGTCATCAGCAAACCCTACGGCCTGTTTTTCGTCTGCGGTCCGACCGGCTCCGGCAAGACTACCACGCTGCATTCGGTACTCAACTTTCTGAATACGCCCGACACCAAGATCTGGACCGCGGAAGATCCGGTCGAAATTACGCAAAAAGGTTTGCGTCAGGTCCAGGTCAACCGCAAGGCCGGCCTCGATTTCGCCACAGCGATGCGCGCCTTTCTGCGAGCCGATCCCGACGTCATCATGGTCGGTGAAATGCGCGACAAGGAAACGGTCTCGATGGGCATCGAAGCCTCGCTGACCGGCCACCTGGTGTTCGCCACCCTGCACACCAACAGTGCACCGGAATCGATCGTACGCCTGCTCGACATGGGCATGGACCCGTTCAACTTCGCCGATGCGCTGCTCGGCATCCTGGCGCAGCGCCTGGCCAAACGGCTGTGCTCGAACTGCAAACTGGCCTATCAGCCGTCGCCGGATGAGATCAACCTGCTGCTGACCGAGTACAGCGAAGAATTGCGCAATACCGAGGCCTTCACCAAGGATGCCGACGCTGCTTTGGCTGCGGTGCGCACCGACTGGACAAAGCACTATGCAAACGACAAGGGCGAGTTCAAGCTGTACCGCCCGGTCGGCTGCGAGCAATGCACCAATGGCTACAAGGGCCGGGTCGGCCTGCACGAACTGATGATCGGCACCGACCGGGCCAAACGCCTGCTGCAGGAACATGCTCGGGTGGCGCAACTGCTGGCCGTGGCACTGGAGGATGGGATGCGGACCCTGAAGATGGACGGGATCGAGAAGGTCTTGTCGGGGATTACGGATATCAAGGCAGTACGGGCGGTTTGCATCAAATAACGCGTCCATGCTCCCGGCCCCGGCCCGCTCGTTCCTGCATGCGTTCATAGGCCATCATCTGGTCTGGATCGGCCTGCTGTTGCTGCTGCTGATCGGACTCGATTTCCATTGGCTGCACCTGCTGGCGCCGCTCGACCGCAAAGGCGGCGACCAGCTTCTGGCATGGCATGCCCGGCATCGTGCGCCGCCTGCCGACATTGTCTTCATCGACATCGACCAGGCCAGCCTGGACCATCCGCAGATGCTGGAACTGGCCGGCAATTGGCCGTGGCCGCGCGTGACGCACGGCGAGTTGCTCAGCTATCTGGCGAAGCAAAAACCGCGTGCGGTGGTATTCGACCTCACCTTCAGCGAACCTGATGTGTTCCGGCCCGATAGCGACCGTGCCTTCGTGCAGGCGATCGCGGCCAGCCCGGTGCCGGTCTATCTGCCGCTGGTGATCGTGCCGGACGGTGTCGGCAGCCGCCTGGCCGACCTGCCGGCCGTGATGGGCGTCGAGCGCGGTATCGGCGCCAATCCTGCTGCGCGCCTGCCCCTGGTTGCGCCCAAGGCGCTGCCGCCCTCACTGTGGCGTACCGGCCATATCAACTTCCTGCAGGACGCCGACCAGATCGGCCGGCGCGGCGAACTGTACCGGGAGATCGACGGCTGGCGCATCCCGGGGATGGCGGCGCGCGTGGCACGCGAAAACGGCGGCAGCCCGCCTCGGCAGCCCGACGTGATTTTGAATTGGTACGGCAGCCGCTTCGCGCATTTTTCGTACCATGAGCTATACCTCAAGGCCCTATCGAGCGAAGGCGGCACGCCGCCTGATCTGTCCGGCAAGATCGTCATCATCGGCTCGACCGCGCCGGGCCTGGTGGATTTTCGCGCCACGCCGCTGGACAAGCGCACCACCGGACTGGAGGTGCTGGCCACCACCCTCGCCAATCTGCAGCAGGAAGACTGGTTGAGGCCGGCGCCCGCCTGGTGGTCGCCCCTGCTGGCAGCACTCTTTGTTTTGATCGGCGCGCTGTGTTTCTGGCGCGGCGTGCATCCGCTCTTGATTCTTGCCGCCGGGGTCAACCTGTCGCTGCTGGCCGCTGGCGCGGCCTATCTGCTGCTCGGCCTGAATGTGCAATGGCAGCCGTTTTCGGCGCTGGCATTCGGCTGGCTGGCGCTGTTCGCCGACGAACTGCAATCGTATCTCCAAGAGAAGCGGCGGCGCGAACACCTGGTACTCCAGTTCAACCGTTTCCTCGATCCGCGCGTAGTGCAAAGCCTGGCCGGGAAGAGCGCGCTGGCCAATGCGGAGATCGGGCACAGCAGCGAATTGACGGTGCTGTTTTCCGACATCCGCGATTTCACCAGCATCTCGGAGAGCCGCGCGCCGCAGGAAATCGTGTCCCTGCTGAACCGCTACCTGGAAGACCAGGTGGAAGCCGTCTTCAACTGCGGCGGCACGCTCGACAAATTCATCGGCGACGCCATCATGGCGTTCTGGGGCGCGCCGGTGGCCTGCGCGGACCATGCGGTGCAGGCGGTAACGGCAGCCTTGCATATGAGCGAGAGAGTGGACAGCTTCCGCGCCGGGCTGGGCTTTTCGTTTGAGATCGGCATCGGCGTGCATACCGGCCCGGCGGTGGTCGGTTTCATCGGCACCAGCCGCCGCCTGGACTATACGGCAATCGGCGATACGGTCAACTTGGCTAGCCGCATCGAAGGAAAAACCAAGGGAGTATGCCGCGTGCTGGTGTCGGAATCGACCCGGCTGGCCTGCGGCGACCTGTTCGATTTCGAAGATCGCGGCGAGGTGGCAGTCAAGGGACGCGAGCAAACGGTGCGGCTGTTCGAACCGAAGCGCAACATGCGTTCGCCTCTAGAGCACTTTTAGCCTGACCGTGCGGAGTCAGGGTCAGGCCGAGGAGCGGACGCGTACAGGCGTACGCCGAGCACCGGAGGCCTGAGATTGGCCCGTACGGTCAGGCTAAAAATGCTCTAGTAACCGGGAAATAAATTCTCCTGCCGCGGATATTGATCTCCTCAAGATATGGGCCTATCCTGATTCATATTTCCTAACCACAACTTCCGGCCTCTTGCGACCGGCGCATTGGGAGGCAGTCCAATGAAGACTTATGGGAGCGGACTCATGCTTTTGCTGGCTGCGACGCTGGCGTCGGCAGAACCGGCCAAGTTGGTGCGCAGCAGCGAATTACGCGCCAAGGCGGCCATCGATGCACCGGTCCAGGCCACGCTGTCCGAAGGCGCGGCGGTGGAATTGCTGAGCACCGAAGGCGGCTGGTCGCGCATCAAGACTGCCGACGGCAAGAGCGGCTTCGTACGCATGCTCAATGTGCGCCCCAATAGCGCCGGCAGCAATTCGAGCCCGCTTTCCGGCATCGGCATCCTCGGCGGCGTGGCGCGCACCGGCAGCACCGGCGCAACCGCGACCACCGGCGTCAAAGGCATCACCAAGGACGACCTGGCGCGGGCCGAACCCAATCCGGCCGACGTTGCTCAATTGGAGCGTTACGCAGTCAATGCCAACGATGCCCGCGCCACAGCGAAAGCCGGCAAACTGGTCGCGCAAACCGTGGCGCCGCTGGGAGAAAAATGATGAGACGTTTCGTTCATGCTGCTTCCCTGACCTTGGCTGCCGCGGCGCTAGCCGGCTGCACAGCCACTACCAACCAGAGCATTACAAAAATCGTCGATCAAGTGCTGCCGGAGAGCGGGCAGAAACAGGTCATCACCGGCGCGCTGCAAGCAACGCGCGAGTGGACGCCGGAAGAAGAACGTCAACTGGGCCAGAGCATGTCGGCCCTGCTGCTGGGCGCGCGCCCTTTGGTCAAGAACGCGCAAGTCCATCAATACCTGAACCAAGTCGGACTATGGATCGCCTTGCAAAGCGAGCAGCCGGCGCTGCACTGGCGCTTCGGCATGATCGACACACCGAACCTGAACGCCTTCGCCGCGCCCGGCGGCTATGTCTTCATCACGCGCGGCCTGTTCCTGCGCCTGCGCAACGAGGCAGAACTGGCAGGCGTGCTCGGCCATGAAATCGGCCATGTGATCAAACGCCACCACGTCAATGCAATGCGCAAGCAAGGCGGCGGGCAAGTCGTGTTCGGCTTGATCCAGGCCCATGCGGAAAAACAAGGCAGCGGCAGCCTGACCGCCTTGAACAACGTGGTGAAAAATCTCTACACCTCCGGCCTCGACAAGTCGGATGAATACGAAGCCGACCGCGTCGGCGTGGTCTTGGCGGCGCGGGCCGGCTACTCGCCCTTCGGTCTGCCTTCGGTATTGCAAATGTATGCGGCAGCCAGCGGCGACAGCGGACTCGAACTGCTGTTTGCGACCCATCCTTCGCCCGACGACCGCCTCAATACACTCGACAGCCTGATGGGCAGCCGCTTCGATAATAATTCTACCAGGACGGTCACCGATACCGGCCGGCTCAACAAGATGCAACGTCTGGTTCGGTAACCACGGACGTAAAAGGAGCGGGCAATGCATACCGGCTATTTTCTCGGCTGTTTTTTGCCGCCTTGGCCCGATGTTGCATGAACAGCCTTCCTTTTTTGCTTGAATCCGTGATCGCGGACTAGTCATCACTGTCACGCGCACGGTCTCTTCGACGCGGCTTATTGGCCGGACCGAACTCCGCCTCCCATGCCGCCCGTTGCGCCATCGCCAGGCGAAATGCCTCTTCTTCCATATCGGGCTTGATCCGGAAATAGCTGCTTTTGCGAATGCCGCCAGCACGATAACTGGCATGCCAATACGCCAGGTCGGAAGTGATGTTGCCGACAGAATCACGCTTGACCACTCGCGTGCGCAATACCCCAGGCTGGCCTGAAAGCGTTGGGTTTTTGTAGCGGTCGCCTATCTCCTGGGGTTTGGCTTCCCTTGCCAATTCCGGCTCGGGAACCTGAGCCTTTATCTGCGGCAAGACCGCGCTGGTGGCTTTCCGTGCTTCCTCGCCCAACAGGAAATGCCCCTCGATTTCCGCCAGCATGTCCATACGGGACATGATCGCCATGTCTCTGGCCTTGTCGCCGTACTTGCTGACTGCGAACGATCGGGTCTTATTTTTGCCATTCGGCAGCCTGATCCGGGCAATCCAGGTTTCGCATCCGCTAGCCGATTTCACGTAATGAAGGCCGGGTATGCCGGTGGTATTGGATTTGCGGACGATGGCCCGCTGTTCCTGGCACGTGTAGGGCGTCATCTCTTGCAGCACCTGATCGCGGAAGGCGACCGCTTTCGCAAGCGCGGCCTCGGTGCCGCCGTGCTTCAGGTCGGGGAACTGCTTTTTTATCAGAACGCCCCGGCGCATAATCTTGACAGTCCAGGCCCAGGTCTGCGTTTTTTTATCGTGACGTCGGCCGATTCCGTATGGGTAGGGGGAGGAAGGGGTTTTGCGAGGCATGGGTGCTTTGCGGTCGAGATTTGTACTGCGATTCTACAAATTGCGGCTTTTAGCCCTTATCTAGTAAAAATGGCACAAACGGTTCATTCCAATTAATGAAGTTGTGCATCCCTCTCGCTGGGCGCCAGCAATAAGGTAATTTCCACGCGCCGGTTTTTCGCGCGGTTGGCCGGCGTATCATTGGGCGCAACCGGCTCAGCATCGGCCCGTCCTTCGGCGCGTATCCGTCCGCTTTGCGTCAGGCGCGGTTCAACCAACTGCCGCACCGCTTGCGAGCGTGCTTCGGACAAATGCCAATTAGAGGGGAAACGCGGTGTGCGGATCGGTTGGTTATCGGTATAGCCGCTGACCAGCACCGAACCGCCGACCTCATTGAGCGCTGCCGCGACCCGGTTAAGCACAGGAAGGTAACGCGGCAGCACTGTATTGCTACCCGGATTAAACATGCCATCGCCGCGCAGAATGATGATGCTGCGATCGGCTTCGTCACGCACACTGACCAAGCCTTCGAGAATTTCCGGCTCCAGGAAGCGGGCAAGCCTCGGCGCAATCGACTGCTTTGTTGTAACCGTAACACGCGGCAACCGGATGCTGCTGATCTTGGAAAACAAGGGATCGGTGAGATTGGATAGCGCATAGATTAACCAAAAGAACACGATCAAACCGATCAGAGCAAACACCGCGGCCGAAACCCAGAGCGGCATCATGGTCAAAATCCGCTTGATCTCCCCTTCGACGCCCCGCCAATTCAAAGACAAGGGCTTGGAGTACTCGCCTTCGTTTTTTTGCAGGATATCGGCCAATCGGCGTTTCACTGTTTCCAGCTGCGTGCGCCCGTTGTCCATGATCCGATAGCGCCCTTCGAAGCCGAGCGCGATGCAGTAATACATCAGTTCAAGCAAATCATGATGCTGCTGGGGATTTTGCGCCAGGCGCGACAGCAGCATAAAAAACTTTTCGCCACCCCAGGTCTCGTTGTGAAATTTCACCAGCAAGCTATGGGCCGGCCAAGTGCCCTCGCAGCCCCATGGCGTTTGAGCGGCGGTTTCATCGAGGGCGGTGCACAGACAATAGCGAGCGCCGACAATAGTTTCTTCAGTTACGCCAAAGACCCGGGCGCGTTGTTCAAACAGCTTGACTTGCTCAATAAGGTAAGCCTTTAAGTCCGAAATATCTTGCTTCAATTCGAGTGTTGCGCGCAATTGCGGAATCAGGTTCAGCAGATGGTTACTAGCGCGCGTCAAGGGATTGGAGCCGCTGATGACTTCCGGCAAATCCTTGAAATAGGTTTGAGGGTCGGTTTCTTTCTTTGTGTCCGTACTTGGCGCCGGTTTTTCCTCTACATTTGCCACAGGTTTAGAAACTGCAGTCACGCCAGAAGCCACGGACTCTTGTTCGACATCGTCCAAAAAGTCGCTCATTGCCATAAAGTTCTACCGATGCCGTTCATGCTTTCACGCGTAATACAAGTATTATCAATGTTTCCATTGCCATGCTAAATTATGATTATGATGGGCGAATCAATGCAAAAAAATCCTGATGTCGCCCTCTGACACATCGTTAATTTCGTCGCCCATAGGCTGATTTCCGGTGCCGCAAATAAACTATCCTGAATGAGGAAGCTCGCCGATTTTTTTCCAGACCATGTAGGCCCACGCTGCTTTGTCTTGTTCGGGACGTGCATTGATCGACATCTGCTCAACCATCATATTTTCGCCCACTCTTGTCAAAAACATAGAACCACCTCCCTCCATCGACAAGTCATAGTCTATAGCGGAAGTATCCGAAAAAAATGAGCGATGCTCCTGCGGAATGTTTGTACCAATGCGGAACCTCACATAGGCGCGCTCTTCGTAATCAGTATTGAGAGCGCTGGAATGATCTTCCTCGGTAGGGCACAAAGAAAACCATTTTTTGTTGGAACAAACGCTTTTGGAAAATGGCGCCCTGAATTTCATTGTTACCATAGGATAGATCTCATAAGGCCCGTCGCCATCCTGAGATGGTCGAAAAATTTGCAAGCCATCCCCATTAATTTCCAATATTTGGCCCACAGGTAGATATCCCATATTTCCGTCTAATTCCTTGGAAGTTTTTTCATCCAACTGGTATCCCAAAAAACCGAATTCATGCCTGACTAATTTCCAGATTCCCCATAGTTCCTGACCAGGAACCCGAAACTGATGTGCGTGTGCTTGAGATGGAAACAACATAAATATTCCCAGCAATGGAAAGGTAGCAAAATTAAGGAAAATAATTATTTTCAAAAACCTTCAAGGTTTATTTACTAACATGGATTCCGCTCTCTCTCCCTCCTGGATTAAAATTCGCGTTTCCATTCGCATACTGCTTAGCTACCGTACCATTAATCCCTCCATGTTGATAGGCATAAGAAACAAGCACTGTCTGCTGCTGACGCGAAAGCTTATCAAATGTGTCCGGTGGTTTCGCATACAAAGTGTTATATTCCTTTTTTGTTTTCTCATAACACGCTGCTTTTGCTCTTGAATTTAACAAAGCCACCTCATCTTCGCTAAGTTTGAGTGGATTTTTCTTTAAATATTGACATGCCTCAGAGCCTGTTATGAACTTATGTGAATCATCCGAGCCATGTGAGGAAGCATGAGGCAGACGAAAGCGACGAAATGCAAGCCTGCCAAAGTTCCGCTCATGCGCTCATAATCGCGTGCCAGACGGCGGAACCGCGCCGCCCAGCCGAAACTGCGCTCGACCACCCAACGGCGCGGCAGCAGGACGAATCCTTTCTTGGGCTCGGTATGTTTGACCACGACCAACCGCACGCCATGATCCTGCGCCTGCTCCTGAGCATTCTCACCGGTATAGCCTTGATCCACAAACGCGACCTCGATATTCATGCCCGTGGTTTCCTGGATGTTGCGCGTCAAATGCCTCACCTGATCGCGGTCTTGTTCGTTGGCCGGCGTCACATGCAGGGCAAGCAAATGCCCCAGCGTGTCCACTGCGATATGCACTTTCGATCCCTTGCGCCGCTTGGCGCCATCATAGCCAGCACGAGCACCGCTTTCGGGCGTCGACTGCAAGGTCCGGCTATCGAGAATGGCCGCCGTCGGCTCGGCTTGCCTACCTGCTGCCAGACGCAACAGGGCGCGCAAATCGTGTGCCATCGCTTCGAAACAGCCCGCACGCAACCAGCGCTGCATCTGCTGATAAACCGTGTACCACGGCGGGAAATCGTGCGGCAGCAGCCGCCATGGCAGCCCCGCTTTCACCACATAGCGCAACGCATTGAATACCTCTCGCAAGTCATGCTCGCGCTGACTGGCATTCAAGCGCAGCAACATCAAATAAGGGGCAACGAATTCCCATTCGTCGTCTTTCACATCGGTGGAGTAAGCTTGGCGTGTTGGCATAACCGACATTGACTGGCAGCTCTGCTTTTAAGTTCATAACAGGCTCTCAGCTCTTCTCTTTTTCATATATGGCTCAATTTTTTTCTCTAATTTTTTCATTTCGTCCTCTGTCAATATTCCAAGTTCTTTGTTCTTCTCCCTCAATTCTTTGAAATATGCTGTCGGATTTGAGCCGCCAGCCCCTAAATCCACTCCGGACCCTACAGTCACGCCCGATCCATCCGTAACACGGCCTATTGGCACACCCATTGTTACACTAGATTTCTTACCCGCCCCATCATCTGTTCGTCCCGCATTGCCCATCTTAAATGTGCCTGTCTTGTTATTCATGTCCGGGCGCCAAGGCGTATATCCTTCTGTATAGCTGCCGCCTTCCAAGCGGCTAATTTCGTCCCAATCAATATTGCTGCCGTACTTTTTATTGAATTTTTCCGTAAAACCTTTTGGAAGCGGCAATTTCGTTTTTGGATCAGCGGGCACACAACTAGGCGTTTTGAATGGCCCAGGGCATTTCCGCTTGATTGCCTTCTTCAGGCTCGCCGATGTTTTATTTTTGTCCTTCGCAAGGTCTGCTTTTTTCTTTTGCAGTGCTTTTTTTTGCTTCTCCAGATCTTGTTTTTTCATGTCTTTTGATGCATCGGCCAAGTCTTTTTCTTTTTGTTTAAGTTCATCTTCCTTTTCTTTTATTTCTTTTTCATGCTGCTTTAAAGCCGCGATCTCTTCTTCCTTTTTTTTTTGCGCAAGCTGCAATTGCGTCATTTTTCTCTTTTAATTTTTCCAGATATTCTTTCTGAATCGCCTCGTCATCCGCGTTCATGCTCATCGCTTATCTATCCTTTCTTGTTCCAAAAAAATCCATTCTATCCACTGCTGCGCGACAGAAAAATCCGCATCATGGCTGACATAGTCGAGAAAAAATGAAGCCATGTCTCGTATGAATTCAATAGGCAAATCCAGCGTTACGGCAGACAAGACATTGAGGGCGAGAGCAATGACCGCCTCCTCGCTATCGACCCCACGACGCTGGCAGACATCCACTGCTTTTCCGATCCAATACCGGCGATTCTGCTCGGAAATCTCGGGCCGACCCGGATAGAGATTAGCTGACATTTCCGGCCATCGGTTAAAAACCCGTTCTCCGATTTTTAGATACTCATGGTCGAGCAATGTATCGAGTTGCGCCTGAGTTATGCGTAGCATCATTACTCCCGTTTTATTTTTTGTTTTCTATCAAATTTGAGAGACGGATGTCGCGAGCGAGTTTTATCAAGTACTTCTCTTCAAACCCTTCGGGTGAGTATATTTCCACTTTTTCGCCTGAATTAAAGAGCACCAATCCGGCATAGCTCGATCCTGTGCAAGATAGAGGCTCACGAACGGTGCCGCAATTTTCTCGGGTCATATACTCGCCCAAAAGAATTTTTCTGTCGCTCAGTTTTATAGTAGACAAGATTTCGCCGTCATAAACCCCTTTCACTACCCATCCATTTTCTTTGGGCTCGAAAACTTTGTAATGTTCTGGCGACAAACGAGTGAATTGAATCGTCGGGTTATAAGGACCATACATGTTTTTCTTGGTTTTTCCGACATAGGTCACGCTGCATATGCCATTAATGCGTCCGCTATCGACGCTTGGTGTCCACCCAGATGGCAACGAAGGCATTATGAGGCCGCAACCCTCAAAAATCTTTTGATTTGACTTTGCTTCGGAAGTGGCCGCTATGATTAATGTCGCCATGCAAAGCAGTTCTCTGATATATATACGTCGCATAAAATTTTATCTTCATTCCATAAAATCAATAGACCCCTGTCATAGGTGCGATTTGCAACCAAGATTTAATCAATGTATTCACCGGTACGCACCCGGCGAAAAGGTATCTATAAGTTGTTGAGTCACAAGAAAATTTTTGATGCTTGAAATTATGCAAGCGTCATTACTCCAGCTTTGTAAATACAGTTTCATATAACTTGCCGAGTACGAGGGTAGACAATCCATCTTCCCGGCGTTTAACCGTCATGATGCTTCTACCGTGGCTGAATTCGGCGTGGATTCGGATAATTGTCGATCCAAACAGATGATCGAGTTGTTCAAAGCTCGCCACCTGCATAAATGATCCAAGAACACTTGGATCATAAAATCGAAAGTAACCTGTTTTGTTTTCGTCTAACATCGCGATCAAGTTCTTCTTGAGCTGTATGCGCAACGCTTCCGGCGGCGCGTTTGATTCAATAAAAATTGCGCAGCGATCGCCCCATGCCTCTACGATCAATCGCTGCAACAAAGGAGACTTGTCCATCTTGATCAAGTAAGGTGCGACCTCCGCCAACAGCGTAGCGTCTAGCCCCGAATATAACGAATGTATCTGAAATGCTTTTTGCTTTTCCAGCCAAGCATATAAGCTATCGTTGCGTGCAGTGTCGACCACAAGCCAAACAGGCGAAGGCCTGGATTGCAGCCACTTGAGAGCTCTTTCTCCAAGGCGCATTTTATTCAACCGAGGTTTCTACGATCATGGTGCCGTCTGCAGCACCTGCACGCAGGCAAGCAGCACGAAGATCTTTTCCGATCACCACCGTGGTACAGCCGCTACCAATTTTCTTGCCGCACGAGTGCTCGTCCCCCATCCGCGCGGCAGGACGGCCACCGATGATGACCGTGGCTTCGCCTTCGGCGATGACATCGAACCCGCTGCCGCACGCCGCCTTATCTCCCATGCGGGCGGCAGGCTTGCCACCTATAATGACGGTGTCGCATCCTTTCAGAATCGGTCCCTTGGGGTGGGTGTCACCCACCCGTGCTGCATAGGCCGGCATACTGATGCTCCTTTTAAAATGGATTGCCTGATTGTTTAAAAATTGCCCGGCGCCCCGTCACCCATTCCGACCGATCCGCCAAGGCTTGGCGACGCGGAGCTGCCTTTGATGCCGCCGCCAGCTAACCCTCCCGCCGCACCTGCAATGCCCCCCAGGTCGCCATTCTTAATAGCCTGCGCAGTTTGCGCTAAGCTCTTCAACTGGTTCAATGCTGCAAAGGCGTTTTGGCCGCCTTCCATCAACTTACTTAGACCCGATTCGACAGGATTAGCGCCGTCGCTAGCTGCTGCTCCAGCGCCGGACGCGCCTGCGGAGGCCGGCTTTTCCTCAGGCGGCGGTTCTGGAGGCGCGGCCGGCGGCGCCTTGGCCTTGCCGTCATTGATATAGACCATAGCTGCATCAAGGTTGATCGAATTGGCCATCAACCCATGTAGTTCTTGACCGTTAAAATAAATCTTACCGTCGCGAAGAACGATCTTGGCGCCAGCACAATTGAATTCCATATGAGTGCCAGCATTTAGGATCAGCGTTTGACCGACATCGACGACGAGTCGCTGCCCAACCGTCAACACGTCCTTTTCCCCTACTGTCGTGGCGCGGCTTTTCCCGATTTTGCGTTTTTCCGTTTTGCCTATGCTAACTTCCTGTTCTTCGCCTATCGATACCACGCGCGATTTGCCTACCGTCAAGCGGTCGATCATGCCAACCATCGTATTGCGCATCATGCCCACGATCAACGAGTAAGCTAAGCCGATGTTGACCGATTTAGCCAGACCGATATTTTGCATCATGGCCATACCGATGTTTTCTAACTTGAGCTTGCCTACTTTGATCGACCAATTGCTGCCAATGTTGTCCGATTCGTTTTTTCCGATGGATTTTTCGCGGTTATTGCCGATGCTGATTTTTTCATTTATCCCGACATCTTCTTCGCGATTTACTCCGATGCTGATCTTTTCGCACAGGTCTACGCGTTCGGAACGATTTTTATTGATGGTAATGGTTTCATCGAGGTTGACCAATTCAGTGCGATTGCTGTGGATCGTGATGTCTTCATTCCCATCCACCACTTCGGTACGCTTGCCGTGCACCGTGATGGTTTCGTCCCGATCGACCGTTTCCGTCCGGTCGCGCTTGATGTGGTTGGTCTCGTCCCGATCGATCGTCTTGCGCCGGTCGTTGCCAACCCATTTATCTTCGTCGTGCTCGACTTCGGTGAGCTGATCCTTCTCAGCGTGCAACCAGAGCTGTTCCTCACCCTTCTTGTCTTCGAAGCGGATCGCGTTGGCATTGTCATACCCACCGCCTTTCGTGGAGCGGGTCAGAATGCCCGATTGCGTGGCATTACCCGGCAAGTCCCACGGCGGCATGTTGTCGCCGTTGTAGACCCGGCTGATCACAATTGGGTGGTCGGGATTATTATTCACATAGGCGATGACAACCTCTTGTCCTATGCGCGGGATATGCACCGCCCCGAAGTTCGAGCCGGCCCAGGGCGTGGCCACCCTCACCCAGCACGAGCTGTTCTGGTCCTTCGGCCCCCTTCTGTCCCACGGAAAGCGCACCTTGACCCGGCCATGGGTATCGGTCCAGATTTCTTCGCCGGGCGGGCCGGTGACGATGGCCACTTCGGTGGCGTAGGCCACCGGGTGCGGGGTGATACGCGCCGGGCGGTAGGGTTCGCTGCTGGGGCGGATCGTGAAGTGGGTGAGGTGTTCGACGATTTCCGATCCGGCGCCGGTTTCGTAGCTGTTGTCGGTCCAGTGGTAGTGCGCGATTTCGATGATGTATTCGCGGTTCTGGTCGGCACGGGCGCACTTGATGAGGTTGAAGCGGTAGCCGACCGCAAAGCCCCGCACATTGGTTTCACCGTCGCAGCGCTCATGGTTGACTTGCAGTTCTTCGATGCCGATGCGGCCGTAGGTTTCGCCCTGGCCGAGGTCGCGGTAGACGCCGGGGTAGTCGTAGATTTCGTAGCGGTTGAGTTCGTGGTCGCGCGGGTTGGGCTGGTTGACTTCGAGGTAGGCTTTGGGGCCCTTGAAGTCGTGTTCGCGGGTGGCGAATTTGCCGGGGTTGACGGTTTGGCCGGCATGGATAGCGCTGACAAATTCCTCATCGGGGATCGCGGCCATGTCGGGCGGGTAGTATGGAATTGTTGCGTGGCTGGGCAAGGTGGAGAGCACGTTGACGCTGTCGAACAGGACCAGGGTGTGGCTGCCCATGCTGTGTTCGAAGTAAAAGCCGATGCCTTCCTTTTCCTGCAGGCGCAGGCAGAAGTCGAGATAGCTTTCGCCGTAGAGGACGGTGTAGTCGAGGCTGGGATGGGAGCCGGTGGTGCAGTCCTTGATGACGATGCCGAATTCGCTGTAGACCGATTTGACGATGTCCAGGGCGCTCATCTTTTGGTAGACGCGGAAGTCCTTGGTCAGGGAGAGAAACCAAGCTTTGGGACGAAGGCGGAGTTCGTAGCGGTGATGGCGGCCGTGCCGGCGGATCTGTTTGAATTCACTGACGTGGGCATTGAAGTAGCGGCGCGATTTGTCCTGCAGTTCGACCTCGATGGTCACCGATTTGCCGAGCAGGGCATTGAGCGGAATAGCCTTGTCGAGCGAGGCGCCGACCAGGGTGCCGTCGAACATGCGGCTGAGTTCTTCCACGCCGTCGAAGGAATCGAATTGGAGGCTTTCGCCCAGGTCGGAATGGAGGGTGAAGATGCGTGGCATGGTTCTTCCTGTTGTGGTGAATGATTGACTGAGGCGTTGGCTTAAGCGGCGGTCATGTTAGTGCGGGATTTCGGGCTAACTTTGGGGGCCCATTCTTCGCAGGATGGAGCCGACCGCGCTTCCGAAACGGCCGTAGTTAGTGCAGGATTTCGGACTAATTTTCTCACTGTCGCGGGGACGCGTGCATACGGCCCAATACGCAGCGCGCCAGCCGGTGCTGGTGAAGGAAAATGCATCATTAGGGTCGTGTCAGGATCAGGATGGTTCAGCTTGCTCACAGAGCGGTCGGTACAGTTGCTTGACCGGTATGGCCGCCACTTCTCAGCAAGTGCTGGAGCCGCGTCCATTCATCCGATCCGTCAGCGGGCACATCGAGCACGGTATGCGGTGGGTTTCGCCCCCTGACCTTGCGCGGCAAGCTGTCCGGTTCGGCTGGTTCAGCTTCTCCAAGACTGTGGTCAAGCATTTTCCTATTGATGTCGGCGTGCCGCGCAGACGCGTTGTCAACTGCTCGGTACTGATGCGGATATGGAATTCCTGGCATGGAATCGGTCTCAGAGACACTCGGCGCGACCGGGCCGACTTGTGCGAATTCTGCCGATTCCGCGTCCTCGTGTGGCATCACGCCGGCGGCACTCGATTGTTCCGGGAACGATTCGGATGGCAAGGCCACAGCCCCCCTTGCCGACTCGGGTTGCGTGGCAGCGTGATCTTCCGTGGCGGCGGCAAGGATGGCGCCATGTTGCATCCCATTCGATTCGATCACGTTTTCCTCAATGGCTTGCGCGCATGCGGCGATGCTCGTCGCTTCTTGCTCATCGATTCTTGCAGCTTCCGCAATAGCGGCAGGCTCGATGTCGACTGGCGCTGCCTCGGCCGGGGCGGCAGCGGTGGCTTCTTCTTCCGGCGCTGCTTGCGCCTGCTCTTTCTCCTTGCGCAGGGGGATCAGGACGCTTTCACCGATACCGTAGCGCTTGCCGGCCCTCACCCATTTCCACCAGGGGTCTTCCTTGCCAATCAGGACAACATCATAAAAACCGCTGCGGTTACCGTCGATAGCGAAGATGCTCACATCGCAGTGCGCCAAGCCGTGTGCTCTTTGGCGAACAGGCGAAACGCGGTTTTCCATGCCGCCTTGCGATCCTCCGCGAAGCGCTCCGTCGTATCAGGGTTGTCGAGGCGGGCTTGGCGGTCCTCGAAATACGCGGCCCGCATGTCGTCGACGCAGTGGCGCCGGAATTCCTCGAAACTGATGAAGGTGCCGATGAATTCCTTGATGAGTTCCCGGAGAGCCTTGGTCCTGCTGCGCGTCGCGCCATACTGTTGGATGGTCTTGACCAGCCGGGCCTGCTTCTTGGTCAGCTTGCTTTGGGGGACGCTCTCGGCCGGCGCGTCCAGCACTGTATCGGGCACGGCGTGCAGCATCAGGTTTTCTCCCTTTTTTCATTGGTTTGGCAGCGAGCGCATCAGCAACGCCCCGGGCGCATTGTTTTTTCAATGTGGTTGGCGCCGCAAAGCAGGCATGGTAATTTTTTATTGCCATAAATACCATGCCATATTTATGGTAGAGGCGGAGTCGTCCTCATAACATTGATGGCGTTTGAAGCGATCAATCCCATGCCGCCCCGCCCCATCGGCAAACAGTTGACGGCCCATTTATTATTAATATCATTCAGACAAGATGCAGATCATGATTGGAATGAGGTGAGTTGTCAACTTGGAAATTCAGGCTGTCTCTCTTCCATCAGCCAGATTTAACCTTTCCTGCTGGGCAGGCTCGAAACAGTTCTCTTTCCAGATTTAATATTTGTCGGGCGGAAGGGCGTGAAATCTTCCCTGACCGGATCGAACAAAGCAATCGAAAAGAGGGATTGCCCCAGCAAGTCATCCACCGGGATGCTGTGAGTGGGGGCAGCATGGTTATCTGAATTAACAGGTGATGGCTGTCTGGCGTAAAAGTGCCTCCCCTGGCTGTTTGGCCTCGCCACCTTGCTCAATATGACGGCGGCCACTGGCTTGCATGTCGAAATTCGCATGGCCAAGGGCGCCTAATCCGCCCATCCCAAGGAAAAAGGGCGCGCCCGGAGGACGCGCCCTTTTATTCCCTCTCCCTGATTATGCCTACTCGGTTTGCGGCTGCGCCAGCACCAGCAAGCCGGTCGTCGCATCCTTCAGATAATTGATCACTTCGAAGTTGCTGACATCGGCAGTGAAGACGATGCGCCAATTCGAGGTGCTGCTGGGCGACGTGTACTGGAACAAGGCCTGCAATTGCGCCGAAGTCAGGGTCAGCATCTGATTCGCCCCAAGAATGCCGAGCTGGACGTTGGTGCCGATCACTTGGCCGGCGTCGTTATAGGCGGTAGCGGTCAAGGTAGCGTTTTGCGAAACCGTATTGATCAAACGCAGTTCGGTCGTATTGGCCGTGCTGTTCGACGGTGCGATCAGGTAGGCGTTGCGGCTGACCGGCGGATTCACGCTCGAGCTGCGGTCGTCGAGTTGTGCCTGCGCCAGATACAGATTGCCGGAAGCGTTGATCCTGGTGTTGTCCAGCACTTCGAAGGTCGGCACGTCAGCAGTCATGACCATGCGGTACTTGGCATCAGGCGAAAACGGCACATAGCCGAGAGCACTCTCGATCTGGGCCGAGGTAAGCGCCAGAATCTTGTTCGCGCCGATCACACCAAGCGTACCGCTGGCTACGGTGCCGCCGTTCTCGTTCAGGACGGTCGCCGTCACCGTGGCCACTGCGGCATTCGGATTGACCAGGCGCAGCACAGTGGTGCGGTCCGTATTGGTGGACGGATACACCTGCAACGCATTACGCGTGGAACTGCTGGCCGAACTGACCCGCTCATCGATCTGGGCTTGCACCAGCGCGATGTTGCCGCTTGCGATGTCCTTGGTAAAGTTGATCAATTCCATGCTCGGCACATTGGCGCTGAAGATCGCGCGATATTTTGCGGTGGGCGAGGCCGGGCGGAAGTTCATTGCGCTTTCCAGTTCGGCGGAAGTGTAGGAAACCATCTGCCGCGCATTGATCGTCGTCAAGGGCCGATTCGCACTGCCCTGCAGATTGCCGTCTTCATCGTAAATGGTGGCGGTCAGCGAGCCGCTTTTTGCGCTGGTATTGATGAGGCGCAGCACGTTGGTCTTGTTGGTGCTGGTGGACGAACTCATGAACCAGGCGGAGCGGGTCACGCTGGTTGCAATGGCATTGCTGCTGCGATCGGTATTCAGGGATTGCGACAAGGCGAGCGCACCGGTGGCGTTGTCGCGCGTGTAGTTGATGATTTGGAAGGAAGACAGGCCGGCAGAAAAATAGATCGAATACTTGGAAGTAGGCCCGGCCGGCGTGAAGCCGATCAGTTGCTCCAGGTTGGCGGAGCTGAAGGTCCTGGTCTCATTGGCGGCGATGCTGCCCAGGCTCGCATTGGCGGTGCCGAGCAGTTTGCCGCTTTCGTCGAAGGCGGTCGCGGTCAGGGTGCCGGCACTGTTACTGGTGTTTATGGCCCTGATCACAGAGGTCTTGTTGGCGCTGGTCGAAGCATTGACGAAGAGCGCCTGGATGCTGACGATCGGGGTCGGGCTGACGGTCACGGTCGCGCTGGCGGTATTGCCGCTGCCGGCAGCGTTCGTGCCTTTGACCGAGTAGGTGGTCGTGCTGGTGGGCGACACGCTTCCGCCTACCACCGAGGTCTCGAAACCGCTATTGGTCCACGCATAGGAAGTCGCGGCCGGCGTGCAGCTCGCAAACAGATAGACGGTCGCGCCGGGAGTGATGGTGGACGGACTTGCGGTCAGCGTACAAGTCGGGACAGCAGTTGCCGGGGCGCTCGAATTACAAGTCATCGTGACCACGCCGTTGACCGTCGTCGCTGTAAAGGATGCGCAAGCCGGATCGCTATAGTTGAGGGTCACGCCATCTGCCGGATTGCAGGCGGCCGTAAACGAAGAGCCTGCCGTACTGGGCGACAGCACGGCACAGCCCGGATCGGTATAAGTGATTTTCACTGCCTTGTTATCGTTGAAGCTGAGGTTGCCTGCACCGCTTAGGCCGGCCGACAACAGCAGGCTTGCGGCGAGTCCCGCCGTCCCTGCGATATTGCTGATGCTTGATTTCACGCTACGCTCCTCTAACTGATCAAAGCTCTCCCGGATGCCAGCATTTTCAGACTCGATTTCAAAATGCGGCTGGTGCATCCGGCAGGGGTTGGTGGCCATGCCATCCAGGCGCATCAATGAAGTCGTGCGCCGGTAAACTGAATGACTGGAAACACATTTCTAAAATCGGAAAAGGCCGCTGCCGGATTCGCGACGAAATGTGTATGCCCCCTTCGAAGGAAGCGACGGGTAAGCGCATCGGCGAGAGAAAGGTGAATCGCCGGCGCTGCTCCGCTCAAGGAAAGACGATGCCTTTCAATAGAGACGGATTTTCCAGCACGACCTCAGAAGGGCAGTGATTTTCAATGCGAGTTGCAAGCAAAATAATTCGCTTCACATACCTGGTCAGGCGTGCGGATCATTTCCAGCATACAACAAATTGAATGCCGTGTGTCAACACAAATTCCAAAAAGAAAGGATTTAATGAGGAGTTGGCAAAGTGCTCAGGCGCGTACTCAGAGCCGTGCGCTGGAACCGATGGCAAAACGATATCGCGCACTCATCGATCATTCGCCCGCCACTTGCCGGTAACGGCTTGGGGCGATACCGACGCCCTCCCGAAAGCGATGGCTAAGGTGACTCGAATCCGCATAGCCGCAGGCATCGGCGACCTGCTGCAAGGGCCATGCGGTAGTTTTCAGCAAATGCCTGGCACGGTCCAGGCGGCGCTCGGCAATCCAGGCATACGGCGGCATGCCGAAAGAGATGCGAAACATGCGGGCCAGATGATATTCCGACAGGCAGGCTACGCCCGCCAGCAGGCTCAGAGTCAAGGCCTGGTCGAGATTCGCTTCGATGAAGTCCGCCAGCCGGCGCCGCACCGCCGGCGCCAGGCCGCCCTTGGGCTGAGCCTCCCGGCGAATCAAGGATTGCGACTGCAACAGCGTGCTTAGCAGCGCGTGACTAGTTTCATTCGCGCGCAGCAGCGCCTCCGGCCCCTGCCACGACATGCCGATCAAGCTGTCGCACAGGCGCGCGATTTGCGGGCTCTCGAAAAATGTTCGCTCGGCCAAGGTCAATTCGCGCGGTTCGCGGTCGAGTTCGATCACGGCGCGGCGGCTGAAGTGTTCGGGCAAAAAATAGAGGTGCAGGAAACGCAGTTCGCCGCGTATCACCCAATGCGATTCGTGCTGGTCCGGCAAGCTGCACAGCAGCCCCGGACCGCCGCAAGAACCGGGTGAGTCAATCCGCTCGGTGCGATAGCCGCCACCCAAATAATAGGACAGCGTGTGATGCCCGGGCCGCGTATAGGCGAGCTCTTCCTCCGCCGTTTTACGCCGCCAGATTGCTGCCGCCATGTTGTCGCCCAGCCAAGCAAAACGCTCCAGCTCGCCGCTGGCGGCACGCAGCGTATCGAACACGGCGGGTGAAATGCCGGCGTTTTTCCGAGCGGGGCTGGTATCGGGAGGCATCATGAGATCTTCAATAAAGGCTCAGGTACCTACCTTATCATGTCAAGACACCGGGTGGACACGCCAGAAGTCCCGGCGTGAAATATGCGCAAGAATCAACAAACGCAGACCGGCACCCAGCCGCGGGGCTCGGCATGCGATCAATCCGCAACTTCAGACAAGACAGGCGCGCCGGCTTGGCGCAAGCTGTTCCCATTCCCGTCTCTACGGCCTCACGCAAATCAAACCGGAAAAGGAAACCGCCATGTCGAAAAGCATAAACATCGCACTCGTGCAACTCGCAGTAAAACCGCAATCCCTGATGGACAATATCGATATCGCCTGCAACTGGATCGACCGTGCCGGTGACGCGGGCGCCGATCTGGTGCTGTTCCCCGAGATTCATCTGAGCCTGTTTTTCCCACAATATCCGGGCCGCCGCGATCTCGCTTCGCCCTTGAAACCCGATTCGAAAGAAATCGCCAAGCTGCGGGCGCATTGCAAAAAACGCGGGATAGCCTGCCTGCCCAATGTCTACCTTGACGACGATGGCGCTTGTTACGACGCCTCGCTCGCCATCGACGCACAAGGCAATCTCGCCGGGATCGGGAAAATGGTGCATATCGCCCAGCAGCCGATGTTTTTTGAACAGGATTACTACACACCGGCGCCGGATGGCTTTCGCGTGGTCGATCTGGCAGGCGTGCGCGTCGGCATCGTGGTGTGCTTCGACCGCCATTTCCCGGAGAGCTTTCGGGCCTGCGCCAAACAAGGCGCCGAATTGATTGCAATCGCGACCGCCAATACTCGGGGCGAACCGCTCGATATCTTCGAAGCAGAGCTTCGTGCCGCGGCGTTTCAACACAACCTGTTTGTCGCGATGGCCAATCGCGTTGGCCGTGAGGATGCGATGCATTTTGCCGGGGAATCGATGGTGGTCAACCCCAACGGACGTGTGCTCGCCAAAGCCGGCAGCGATGAAGAACTGGTCATCGCTTCCATCGATTTGGCCGAGGTCCATGAGGCGCGCCGCCAGCGTCCCTATCTTGAATTGCTACGGCCGGAAATGTACTAATATCCGAAACCCACGATCCCGGAGCGGAATGCCTCCGTCTGCCTGATGATGCGCTTGTCGCGCAAAAAGCGGATCAGGATTTTTACCGCTTTCAGACGCACCGTGCCGGCATCGCAGATCAATGAAAACGGCCGCAGCAAAGGCGCCGGCAAATCGGCCATGCTGACGCCTTCCGGTACCGGGAATGCGGCAAGCCGGGGCAGGATCGAGAAGCCCATGCCGCGCCCGACCAGGGCCAGAATGCCGCTGTCGCTGGCCATTCGGCGCGATGGCTCCATCTTGAAGCCCAGCGCGCGGCATTGTTCCTGCGCCCATAGGCCGCCGGCATTGGCTGCTTGGATAAACGCCATGCCTTCGAGCTGTTGCCAGGACAGCGGAGCATGCAGCTTCAATGCAGCCGGCAGAGCCAGCATGAAAGCATCATGGATGAATGGATACGCAATCAGGCGCTGATCAAGATCGAAGCAACTGATGCCGACATCGGCCCGCCCTTCCGCCATTGCGCGATTGACCTCGGTCGAGTCGGCGCAAGCGTCATCTATCTCGACATGTATCCCTGGATAATCACGCTGCAATGCCTCCAGCACGCGAGGCAGCAGGTGCGTACCGACGCTGCGAAAGCAGGCCAGGCGCACTTGTGCAATGATGCCGACTTCTTCCACGACCGAAGGAATGATGCTATCGGCGATGCGCAGCATCTGGCGCGCCTTGAGCAATACGCGGTGGCCGGCATCGGTTGGTGTACAGCCGGCGCGCGAACGCTGCAGCAGATGCACGCCGACGCTCCGCTCCAATTCCGCAATGGCATGGCTGACGCGCGACTGGGTGCAATCCAGTTCGGCTGCGGCAGCACTGAAACTGCCGGCATCCGCTACCGCAACCAGCATTTCCAACTGGTTCAATTTTATTTTGTGCAGGCTGTCCATCCACTTTATCCATCGAAATTCTTCATGCATCGGACGTAACTATAACGGTTTTCGGTTATAGGCAAACACTTCCTTGGCCCACAATAAATTCATATCCAACTACTCAAGGAAGCATATGCGCGAACTGATTTTCTTAAGCACCGTGGGCGGCGTTTACCTGTCCGTTCTCTGGAGTCCCGGCCCGAATTTCGTGGTTCTGTCCAAAGCCGCGATGAGCGAGTCGCGTCGACACGGGATTTACACTGCGCTCGGCATATCGAGCGGAACCGCGGTGTGGGCCATCCTGGCGGCGAGCGGGGTCGGACTGGCGTTTGCGCATCTCGAATGGGCTCGTCCCGCGATGCGGATGCTGGGCGGCGTCTATCTTTTGTACATGGGTTCGAAGATGTGGCGGCAAGCAGGCCGCGCCGTATCGCAACGCACCGGAGAAACCGCGACACGCAGCCTCGTGCAGGCCTATTGGAGCGGCCTGGCGACCTGCCTGACCAATCCGCAGTCGCTGGCATTTTTTACCAGCATTTTCGCGACCTTGCTCGCCCAGGATTTGCCGCCATGGCTGAAACAGGCCGGGGTCGCCGTGATCATTGCGCTGTCGGTCGTTTGCTACCAAATCCAAGCCTCGCTTTTTTCAAGCAGCCGGGTACGGCTGGCTTATCTCGGCGCGAAGCGATGGTTCGACCGGCTTGCCGGCAGCCTGCTGGCGTTGTTCGGACTACGGCTATTGCTGGCTTGATCGCCGCTCGGCAACTGCGCCGCAGCGGCGCGGCCTGGATGATGCCCAGTAACGGATACGCGCCATTCTCCCTTTCCCATCCGCGTTTTCCTGCAACTCATCCGCGTATTCTGCAATTCGTCGCATTTCCGTCGCACTCCCTCTCCAACCTTGCTATATTTGCAGCATTCAAGCAAAGCAACTCTGTCATCTGGGAGATCTCGATGCATCCTGTCATTTTGAAACAGGTCGGCAAGACCTATCACCTCGATTCGGTTGACGTTCCGGCGCTATCCGACGTCAACCTGGAAATCCGCCCCAATTGCTTCACCGTCATCTCCGGCCCGTCCGGCAGCGGCAAGACCACGCTGCTGAACCTGATCGGCTGCATCGACCGGCCCGACCACGGTGAAGTGATCGTCGCCGGCCAAGCCATCCACACCATGTCGGACGATGCTTTGTCGGATTTCCGGGCGCGCCATCTCGGTTTCATTTTCCAGAACTTCAACCTGCTGCCGGTACTGAACACCTACGAGAATGTCGAATATCCCCTGCTGCTGGCCAAGGTTCCGGCCGCGCAGCGCAAGGAGCGCGTACTGGCCCTGCTGGACGCCGTAGGACTGGCCGACCGCGCCAAGAATCGTCCCGGCCAATTGTCCGGCGGCCAGCGCCAGCGCGTCGCCATCGCCCGCGCGCTGGCCACCGCGCCCAAGCTGGTTCTGGCCGATGAGCCGACCGCCAATCTCGACAGCCAAACCGGCGCCGCCATCATCGAATTGATGCGCAAAATGCAGCGCGAACACCACGTTTCTTTCGTATTTTCCTCGCACGACCCGCAAGTGCAAGCTGCAGCCGACGATACGATTTTCATCCGCGACGGCCGCGTCACCGCCATTGAACGCAGTACCGAACTCAAGGAAGCCGTAGCATGAAGACCTTTTCGCTCGCCCTGCGCAACCTGATGCGCAACCGCCGCCGCTCGCTCACCACCCTGCTGGCCATGATCATCGGACTGGTGGCCATCCTGATTTTCGGGGGTTACAAGTCCAATATCATGTATGGCTCGGAAACCGGCTTTGTGCAAAGCACCGGTCATTTGCAGATTCAGTACAAGGATTATTTTTCGGAAGGCGGCGACAATCCGACGGCCTACGGCATCTCGGACTATCAGCGCATCATCGATACGATCAAGCATGACCAGGTTCTGGCGCCGATGCTGACCGTGGTCACCCCGAGTTTGCAACTGGGCGGCATCGCGGGTAATTTTTCCGCCGGCGTTTCGCGCTCCGTGATGGCATCAGGCCTGGTCGTAGAGGAATTCAATCAAATGCTGTTGTGGAACGACTACGGCTTGAAAAGCTACGCCGAGGCGCTTCCTTTGGTCGGCTCCAGCCCGGATGCAGTCGTCGTCGGCAACGGCGTGGCACGCAAGCTGAAACTGTGTCACGCGCTCAAACTCCAGGACTGTACGCAAAGCGCAACGCCCACGGTCACCGAAGGCAAGCAAGCGCCCGACGATATCGCCGCGCTGTCCGCGCTCGAAAAATCCAATCTGCCGCAGCAGGAGGAAACGCGCATCGAGATGTTGGCGGCGACTTCGCACGGGGCGCCTAACGTGGCCAGTCTCTCCGTAGTCAAAGCCAAGAATATGGGCATCAAGGCCTTGGATGACGTTTACCTGGCCATGCATTTGGGGCAGGCGCAAAAACTCATCTACGGCAATGGGACGCCCCAGGTTACATCCATACGCATCCAGCTTCGGCATACCAGCCAGATACCCGCCGCACGCGAACGGCTGTCGCAACTGCTGGCCACGCAATTCAAGAGCCAGCCCCTGGAGATCCTGGATTTTCGCACGCTCAATCCGATGTTCGTCCAAACTGCGCAATTCATGGATTCGATGTTCGGTTTCATCTCCATATTGATTGCGGTCATCGTGCTGTTCACGATCGGCAATACCATGAGTACGGCCGTGGTGGAGCGCACGGTTGAAATCGGCACCCTGCGCGCCATCGGTTTGCGGCGTTCCGGCATCCGGCGCCTGTTCCTGTGCGAGGGTGTGCTGCTGGGTCTGATCGGTTCGATATTCGGCGTGCTGTGCGCGCTGTTTATTGCCTACCTGATCAATAACAGCGGACTGACCTGGACGCCGCCCGGCTATTCCTACGCTTACCTGATCCTGGTTCGCGTCTGGCAAGACATGCACCTGCTGGTCGGCAGCATGATCGGATTGTTTGCCGTGGCGATCGGCTCGGCCTGGTGGCCTGCCAACCGCGCCTCGAAAATGATGATTGTCGACGCTTTGCGTCACGTATAACAGGAGCAAGCAAAATGAACATGCCACAATTCACCATCGCCGCGAAGCTGACGCTCGCAGCCCTGCTTGCGAGCAGCCTGTCCTTGACCCAAGCGTGGGCGGCGCCCAGCGCGCAGGAAATCCTGGCGGCCAGCGACGCGGTACGCAACCCCGACAAGCCGTTCGGCCTGACCACCACTTTGATCGAGTACCGCAACGGCAAGCAGACCGACGGCAGTACACTGGCGGTCTATTCCAAGGCGGACAAGAGCAACGGCCAGTTCCGCAACCTGATCCGCTTCGTGGCGCCGGCGCGCGACGCCAACAAGCTGATGCTCAAGAGCGGCAACGACCTATGGTTCTACGATCCGTCCAACAAGGCCAGTATCCGCATTTCGCCGCAGCAGCGGCTCTTGGGCCAGGCCGCCAACGGCGACATCGTGACAGTCAATCTGGCCAAGGATTACCAGGCAACCCTGGCTGCCGAAGAAGACGTGCAGGATGGCGAAAAGCAGACGCGCCATTGCTACAAGCTGGCCCTGGCCGCGATCTCGCAGGACGTCACCTATCATCATATCGAGATGTGGATCGACACCAGCAACAACCGGCCGGTCAAGTCGCGCTTTTATACCGAGAGCGGCAAGCTGCTCAAGACCGCTTATTACCGCCACTATCAAAAGCAGCTCGGGCAGGACAGGCCGACCGAGACAGTCATCATCGACGGCTTGGATCCGAACTGGGTGACAGTGCTGCGCTTGACGGATTATGCGTATCGCGAAGTGCCGGACGTGTGGTTGCAGCGCGATTATCTGGCACGGTTCAAGCCGGAATAAAGTATGAACAAACGCAAGCACGTACCATCCTTCACATTGTGTTTGGCCTTGACGGCGTTCCTGGCGGGGAGCGCAAGCGCGGACGATACCGATGCCTTGAACCTGGCCGACCAGGCCCCGGCCAAGGTAGAACATGCCAGCGACTGGCACATGTTCGTCGAAGGCGCAGTGGGCCAATACATGCTGCGCAGCGGGAGCCTCACCGGCAGCAACCAGCGCCTGTCCGTCGACCTGCAGTTCGACAAATCGATCGCCCCAGGCTGGCGCGCGGTATTCGCCAACCGGCTGGACATGAACTGGCAAAACCAGCCCGAGCGCCAGAACGGCATCAATACGCTCAAGGAAGCCTATCTCAGTTGGCAAATGCAAGAGCATCGGATTGTCGACCTGGGGCGCATCAACGCGCGCTACGGCGTTGCAACCGGTTACAACCCGACCGATTTTTTTCGTGACGGGGCGGTCCGGTCAGCGGTCTCGGTTGACCCAAGCAGCTTGAAAAAAAACCGTCTCGGCAGCGTGATGCTGCGCGGTCAAACCTTGTGGGACGGCGGCTCCCTCACCGCGCTGTACTCCCCCAAACTGGCGCAGCAGTCGAGCGACGCCGCGCTCAGCCCGGATTTCGGTGCAACCAACAACCAGCAGCGCTGGTTGCTCGCCGTCAGCCAACAGCTTTCCGAAAACATCAGCCCGCAATGGTTGATCTATAGCGAAGACCGGCAACCGCCCCAGTTCGGTTTCAACCTGACGGCGCTGGCCAATGATGCCACTATCGTCTATGTCGAATGGGCCGGCGGGCGCAGCCGTTCGCTCTTGTCGAATGCCTTGAACCTCAAGGACGAACCCGTGTTCCGCAACCGCGCCGCCACCGGCCTGACCTACACCACGCCCAACAAACTTTCGCTCACGCTGGAGTATGAGTACAACGGCGCCGGCCTTGACCAAGCCGCGTGGCAGGCTTTGCCGCGCACCTCGCCGGCGGCTTACGGACAGTACCGCAACTCGCTGCAATCGGTGCAAGACCTGCCGACCAAGCAATCGGTGTTTCTCTATGCGGCGTGGCAGGATGCATTGATCAACCGCCTGGACTTGAACGCAATGCTGCGTTTCAACCTAGACGATAGCAGTCGCCTGTCCTGGCTGGAAGCGCGTTATCATTTCGACCAGGCCGACCTGGCACTGCAATGGCAACTCAACAGCGGTCGCGCCGGCAGCGAATTCGGCACCACGCCGCAGCAGCGCGCCTGGCAAATATTGCTAAGGTATTTTTTCTAGTGTCCTGACTTCCGCCGCACTGGTAACGTCCCTATCTCCGGTATCCCGAGCTTGACCGAACGCGCTCCTGTCCCCCTCCATGAAGGAGCTGAAGGAGCGCGCCGGGGTGCTGCCGATCTGCCGCAGTTTTTTTCGGCGCAGTGCAAGCGTTCAAGCCGATGTGGATGAAGAATCCTGGACAGATTCCAAATGCGCCTCCAATTTATCAAAGGATCCGGTCCAGCCTTGCGTCATGCTGCCTTTTAACTTGACGAAGTTTTCCAGCTCTTCAGGCGTAGTAACGCCATGCGGTTCCCACGTCACGGTCACGCGCGTTCTGTCCGGCGCCTCTTCTGTCAATGTCACGGTCGTCAGCATGGTTTCGGGCCATATGGGAGCCATAGGGTGGCGCGAGACTTTCTCGTTTTCATCACAGAATTGCTGGGTATAGACAATGCAGCCAGGCTTCTCGATTTTTAAATATTCGGCTCTTCCATAGAATTTGACGTCTTTATTATCCGTCATGAAGTAGAAGGTATGTCCTCCGGATCTGATGTCGGACTTGATGAAGTGCATTTCAAATCCGGTCGGCGCCAGCCACTGGGAAAAGTGCTTTGGATTCGTCCACATCTCGAACATCAATTCAAGCGGCACCTCGAAGCTTCGATTGATAACGAAGATTTCCTTGCCGGCCGCTTCTTTCTCCAGGTATTCCGCAAGCCGGTCCCAGGTCGAATCGCCGCTCGCTTTCTTGATGAATTTTCGCGTCTCGTCGGCGGCTTCCGGAGTCGGCAACGCCATGCTCATGTCCATTTTTGTCTTGCCTCGGACTTCAGAGAAAAAGACCGTTACGCGAAAGAGCGGAGCTTGGTCATCGTTGCCGCCGTGGTCGTAAACCAGTTTTGCGCATTCTTCGACTTCGAAATAGTGTGTCTTATTGGGATAATCGACGCCATCGGGACCGTGCATGGTGTAATGCCAATGGCCTCCCGGTTTCAAATCCTTGCTATGCGTCGTGAGAGTAAAGCCGCGCGGCCCCCACCATTGCCCCACTTGTTCCGGATCTGTCCAGGCGTCCCAGACGGCTTGAACGGGAGCATCGAAAATCCGGGTGATCCGGATCTCGTTGGATTTATTTTTTTTGACCATTTTTCTTTCCTTTCGCATTCTTTTTTGAAGTGACGGTTTTCAAGTAGGCATCGAGACGATCAAAACTTTGCTCCCAGAATATTCGATACTGCTCCATCCAGTCCGCCGCATCCTTTAATGGATCGCTGTTAAGTTTGCAGGGACGCCATTGGGCTTGCCTGGTTTTGGTGATGAGACCGGCTTTCTCTAAAACTTTGATGTGCTTCGTGATCGCCGGCAGACTCATATCTTCCAGAAATGGCTTGGCCAGATCGGAAACGTTGGCCTCGCCTTTTGAAAGCTGAGCCAACATGGCTCTTCTGGTCGGGTCCGCCAATGCCGCAAATGTCTGGCTGAGGTTATCTTGCATGCTATTACACTGCCAGGTTAATTAACTTATTGGTTTAATATAGAGGGCGACTTGAACTGTGTCAAGGGCGCGTGGATATGCCAGTTCACAAAGTCTTCAACTCATTGATGGGAATAACGCTCTTCTTCTTTTTGACCAAGGCGTTTTCCTTCTCGTGCAGCGATGCGCCCCAGAATTCATCCAGTGTAGGACCGTCTTTCAGGTGCCTGACCTTGAAAAAGAATTCGGCAATCTCGTGAAACCAGACGCGACGGCCCATCTTTACGTACCAGCGCATCGCGTGCGAAAAAGCCCTGTCGCGGCTTGCCCAGGTCCGCAGCAAAGCCTTCGGACGCATCTGCATGATGACTTCGATCGACTTCACCCACAGCAGCACGCGCCACGCCGGCACCTTGCGGGTCGCCAGCACCTGGTGCTTGTAATCCCACTTCGATGTGTCGGACTGGATCACCCTGCGTTCGGCCACGGTCGGGAAATATGGCGTCCATCGATGCGGTGTCACATACAGCATCTGAATCTGATCCGGATCGTAGCGCAGCAGATGCTTCAGCGAGCGCCAATAGTCGCGATCGGTTTCTTCCTCGAAGCCGACTACATAAGTCGCCATCGAGACGATCCCGTGGAGCCGCAGCAGACGGATCGCTTCCTGGTCGTCGCTGACGCTGGTCCCTTTCTTGATGGCTTTCAGCGTCGCCTCGTCGTAGCTTTCGATACCGAGCAGGAAGCGAATCACTCCTGCCCTCTTGTACAGGTGCAGGATGTCGGCATCGCGCACGATATCGCCGGCCCTGGTCGAGCCTACCAGCGTCAAATCGACGTTCTCGGCAATCAGCGCCTCCAGAAACGCCTTCCACGCTTTTCTCGAACCGGTCGGCAGTTCGTCGGCAAAATTGATCAACTCCACGCCGCGTTCGCGATGCAGCCATGCCAGTTCCTTGGCGAACTTGACCGGATCGCGATGCCGCCATTGCGTCCAGAAACCGCGCTGCCCGCAATAGCTGCACAGGTAAGGACAGCCGCGCGAAAACTGGACCACGACCGCTCTTTTATTGCCCCAATAGGAATAGCGGCTGTGATCGATCAATTCCCAGCCAACCCGGTATTGGTCAAGGTCTGCGATCATTTCCGCGGCCGGCGTGCCGCATATCTTGCCATCCCGGCGAAACGCGATGCCGTCGATGGTGTCGACGTCGCGGTTTTCGCAAAGCGCTTTGGCCAACAGCGTGGCGGTTCTTTCACCTTCGCCGCGCACGATGTAATCGATCTGCGGATTTTCCTTGAGTATGTCTTCCCAGTGATAAGTGGGAAACACGCCGCCGTACACGATGACTATCCCAGGCATGACCGCCTTGAGCGCGGCTGCGATGCGCATGATGGCCGCATGTGCCGAGGTAGAGCCGGAGTGACCCAGCATCACCAGATGCGGCGCGGCTTGTTGCGCCTGGCCGATGATGGCAGCGAGCGGCATCGGACCGAATTCGGCGTCCAGCAATTCGGCCTGAAAGCCGGCGTCGATCAACGGCCCGCCGATGCTCAGCAAACCGAGCGGCGGCAATTGCTCTTTCGGTATGCGGCTGCCGATGGCAGTATGCGGAGGATTGATCAACAGGATCTTGTAATCGGCGGCCTTCATTGAATGCTTCTCCCCTTTCAGACAGGTGCGGCGTGTGGAATGGCCGCACTGTAAGGCAGAAGAATGAAGTGCCGATGTACTGGTTGTGCGATGAGAATGAAGGCGGGGTGCACGGTCACGAAACACCCCCATATTCCGCACCGCCATTCTCCACTTAAAAGAAAGGAATGGCTGCGGCAATATAAACCCTAACAGAGGGCGGGCAGTTCGCCGCCCTCCTTCGGTTCTACAAGCTAATGCCGGAAGTCTTCTGCCTCATTGCGCGACGGGCGGTGTGCTCATGTTGACGGTAAACACATTCCAGTTGCTCCATGGGCTATTGCCGGCATTATTATTGGCTGCTACCGCCCAGCCGTAAGAAGTCCCGTTCCCCAAGGTAGCGGCGGGCGTAACACTGCAGATTCCCGTGCCCGAACCGCAACCCAAAGCCGTGGCCGTATAGACTTGATTCGTTACTGCGCCCGAGCCGTTTCCTACCCATAGCAAATACGACGCGGCGCCGGCCGATGCATTCCAGCTATAGGTGGGCTGTTGCGTAGTGATCGTGCCGGTTGGCGTGATCAAGGTTGGTGCCGGTGGCGGCACGGATGTGCTTGCCATGAAAATATTCCCGCTGCTCCAGGCGCTGTCGCCGGTCGCGTTGCTGGCAAGTACGGCCCAGATATATGGCGTATCGTTTGCCGCCGCCGTCGCTGGCGTGACCGAGCAAATGCCGGTGCCGGTACCGCAACCCGCACCCGCTGCGGTGTAGTTCTGGATCATCAGCGTGCCCGAACCATTCCCAACGAACAACCAGTATGAGGCCGCACCGGCCGAAGCGTTCCAGCTATAGGTAGGAGTGGTCGTTGTAATGATGCCAGTCGGAGCAATTTGCGTCGGCACGGGTGGAATGACAGGTGCGGGCAAATTTTTCAGATAGGTCAATGCCGTCGGCAAATACAGGCGGGGTTTGGTAATGCCATTGCGGGAATCGGTGATTTGCGTATTGCTTTGCTGCAGTGCCGTAACCAGTTGCTCTGCATTGGCATCGGGATATGCGGAACGCAGGGTGGCCAAAGCCCCCGCCACATGGGGCGTTGCCATCGAGGTGCCGGACAAGGATGCGTAAAGCGCATTCGGCACCGAACTTTGGATCAAACCTCCAGGCGCCAGCAGCTTCAGGTTCGCGGCGCTATTGCTATATGACTCGATGGCATCTGTTTTCGATGTGGAGCCTACCGCGACCGCAGAGGAAATACAGGCGGGGAAAGAGATGCCATTCGTATAGCCGGAATTGCCGGAGGCGATGACAGTAACGATATTGGCGCTGCGCAGTAAGTCGATCGCATCCTTCATAGCCGGCGATGTAGTGTCGCAATTTGTATTGGACTGTTGCAGATTCCCCAGGCTCATATTGACCGACGCGATATTGATGCTGGTGCGTAGCGAATACACATGCTGCAGACCCGCAATGATGTCCGAGTTGTAGGCCCCAACGGAGGTCGAGGTGGAGGTGAACACCTGCACCGCGATCACATTTGCATTGTTCGCGACACCGCGGGCCGCCAATGCCGAACCGCTCTTACCGGCCGCGATGCCGGCGACATGGGTGCCGTGTTTGCACACATCCAGAGCGCAATTCACTCCTGCGTCGGTGCCGATTTGTTGTGTCTGGTGGTTGGGGCAAAGGCTTGACGTTGTGCTGCCCGCGCCGGAAAAGCAGGCTTCCGCAATAACCTTGCCGCTCAAGAAGGGGTGTGCTTTATCGACGCCGGTATCCAGCACCGCAACCGCAAAGCCCTGACCATCCGGGGAGACGAGGGCATTTGTGCCGCTCGCGCCGACCAACGGCACGCTGGCGCTGAGAGATGGTTCCAAGACCAAGTCTTCTTCAATCGTCGTCAAACCCGTCATTTTTTTCAGCATCGCCAGGTCTGCCGGCGTAACGGTCAAAGCGACGTGCGGCGAGTAAGGGAAAGTGCGAATCGCGTATTGCTGATGCACCGGCAAAGTCAGCACGCCGGCTGCACGCGCAGCGGCATCCAGTTGCACCAAAAACCGGTTTTGCGCTTCCGCAGCCCGTCCTTTGAGTACATCGTCAACCTTCAGCTTGGGCGCGTTGCCGGCAGTACCTGAAGCCGCCATGGAAGTATTCGGTTGCAAACCGACGATGACCCGGACTGTACCGTGGGCTTGGGCCTTATCGGCAAGCGCATTTAATTGGGCAACATGAGAAGTCGTTTGAGCATAGGCTTGACCTAGCCCCAACGCAAAAGCCAATAGAAGCAAAAGGCGATTCATTATTGGTATTTCCTTTATAGATTGCTGAGATTGGATACAACTGGGTTATTCGCATGACTTGGCTTTATGCTGGGCCATAGCGAACTGCAGGTGCCGTAGAAATATCCGCCCTGGGGTTCTCTTGCCCAGGGCGTTACAAATTGGCGGAAATGCGGCGAGGGAGTTTATCTTTTAGTTAATTTTTAGTCAATTTATTTTAGACATGTATTGCTGCATTGTTCTTTTTCTGAAAAATATAAACCACGAGGAATTGGCCGCGCAGTCCTATATTTGTTGAATTCAGAACGCAGCTATGGATGCTTGACTTAGAGCCTGTTATGAACTCAAGCAGGGGTCGCTGCTTGAGTTCATAACAGGCTCTTAGCATAGAAAAATAAAATTATTTACTATTTCAAATTATCTTTCACATCACTGCGACGCTGGTTCTACCACTACTCCACGTGTTCGGTCTCCAACCAAAAACAGAAAAAATAGCAATAGCAGCATCCTTCAAATTCTTCCAAAGGCGCTTGGTCTTGAGTCACTGGAAAAGGCGATAAACGACTCGCACGAGCAATTGCAATACGTGCGCTACACCCGGCCATCCGACCGGAATTCAGGGATACGGGGTAAAGAGCTGCGGCCGACCGGACGATAGGCCGCGTGCTTTCGAGCGAAGAAACGATCGCGGAGCGAACGCAGGTTTGGATGGCGCTATCCGACCTTTTCGTGGTGCGGAAAGCGCAAGAAGCCGACTTTCGCTATCTCACTCGACGCTTGAAAAAGCGCGAACTTCAGCAAAGCCGAATCGATAAACGGTGGAGAAACGATAGAGCACAACGCGTGCTGGAATATTCGAACACGCTGCCCATAATTGCCATTTGAAGGATCGCCCTCCCCTTTCCAACTCGATAGCCCTTGAGGGCCGAAGCAAGACTGATCGAACAGTAAAAACAAAGAGAGCTGCCGCGATGGAGCTATGACACGCCAGCCCTCGACTTTGCCTTACGTGAATAGGCCAAGTTCGTGTTCAGCCTCGGCATCATTCCCGGAGGGCGGCAATTTCATGAATGGCTTCCTGCACGTCCCCCCATCTCGCTGCCGCCGCGTCCACCTGAATGCTGCCCGCCGCCGTGGCGCTCGTTGCCCGAGCGATCGCCGCCTCCCCTGTAGAGGGGGTTGGGTTCGAGATAAGCGGTTACGGGATGGTCCAAAGTATTGGGCGGAGCGATCCGGCGAAGGTCGACCGGCGCAAAATATTGAGAGGCATCAAAGTTCCAGGCGAAAGACTTGTCGCCCACCACAAACTTCACCGTTTCACCGCCGGTCACGTTCACGTACTTGGTATTGGGCGTAATCACGATCGTCCGCGTGGCGGCGGATACAGGCGCCGGATCACCAAGCAGTTCGCGGCTCGGCGGTGAGCCAAGCGGCGATGTGCATGCTGTCGTTAACGTAACGATGACAGGGACAAGCAATTTGAATTTGGCATTCATGACGCATCTCCTGAAAAGTGGGTTGCACTTCACTGCTTTTTTAGAGTGCGCCGCGCAGGGGTTGTTCATGGATGAGCCGAGGATTATCCATGCGCCCGAAGGACCATCGGACTCTTCGTTGCCGAAACCAAGAAGAAAAAATAAACGCGGTACCGCTGATTCAGCGCACGGAGGTCGCCTGGAAACGTTGATAGCGCTCCAGCACCATCGGCACGTATTTGAGTGTCTCCGGATATGCGGGCACCTGCCGGCCGCTACGGATCACCGCATTTTCTCCGGCGTTGTAGGCCGCCACCGCCAGGCGCACATTCCCGCCGAACATGGCCAGGAGATCACGCAAGTAGCGGGCGCCGACGTCGACGTTTTGTTCCGGCGCATACAGGTCGAACTGTCCATAGCGCGCGGCAGTGGCAGGCATCACCTGCATCAATCCGATCGCCCCCTTGGGGGAACGTGCGCGCGCGTTGAAACCGGATTCAACTTCAATGATCGCATTGAGCAAGCCGGCATGGACGCCATGCAATTTGGCGATGCGTTGTACCAGCGGTTCCAGCGCGGCACGACGCGCAGCAAGCTGCGGTAAAGAAACGGGGCTGGTACCGGCACGCGGCCAAAGCAGCGTGCCGTCGAATACGGCAAAAACCTGGGATGACCGATTGATCGGCCGGTCGGAGAAAGTCGGCACCTTGCCCGACGCATCGTAGGAACGATAGATCGTCGTGCCCTCGGCATACACGGCCCCCGCGGTGCATAAGGCAACGGTCAATATCAATTGCCGCATTGCTGCGGTCTCACTGCCGAACGTGGCAATCATTGCTCCCCCCTTGCTGAGCAGTACGATACGCCAGAGGCGTGGTTTTCGGCAAGCGGTGATTGCAATGCGGGAGGATCGCGGACTCGACCTCGCTTTTTTGGCGATTCCTGCGAGGCGCCTTACGCGCTGGTGACGACCGTGCAGCCGCTTGCGGGTTACGCGGCACAAGCCTTGTTCGACGAGCCGAAACTCTCCGTACTGGTCCCGCCCTCCGATATCCGCGCGCCGTTGAAGTGCAAGTTCGGATGATCGAATGCCGCGTCGCCGTATGCACGCACGGCCTATGCGATGACGGCCCGATCTCCGCTCAGCCTTTCGTGGTGCCTTTTCTTGGCCTCGATATGCTTCGGGTTAATAGCCGAATACCATTGCTCTCTCTTGGCATTCGAATCAAATCTCATGCTCGACATTGCTGCTGCCGTCACCGATCTTGCTCATCCAGGCTTTCACAAAAAACTCTTTTTCCATTTCCGTCGGCGTCTCGTTCCAGAACACGATCAGGGTGCCCTTGTGGTCATGGATCTGCGAGACCTTCAGGATGAAATCCGATTCGCCGGCCACGTCGGCCAAGGCCGCTACATAGCCGTACACGCGGGTCAATCTCTCGATGCGATCGGGTTCAGAAAAACTATTGGTGGCGGTGATCGTCGGATGGTCTAGAAACATGTCGGCTTCTCCGGTTGTGCGGTCAAGTGGTCAGAAACGTGATGATCCTGGTTACAAAGCCTTGCGGCACTTCCCAGTTCGACAGGTGCGCCGCTTTCAGTTCCGCATAGCGCGCGCCGGCTATCCGCTCTGCCACCAGCTTTCCCTCCTGCGGCGGCGTTATCTTGTCGCGCATGCCGGCAATCACCAAGGTCGGCGCCTTGATGGTGCGTATGCCGTCACGCAAGTCCATGTCACGCAAGGCGGCGCAACATGCGACATACCCCGCTGCCGGCGTGCGCATCAGCATGTCGCGCACCAGCGTCACCTTGGCCGGCACCCGGGCAATGAAATCGGCAGTGAACCAGCGGCTGAGCACCGCTTGAACGATACCGGCCATCCCCTCTTTGTTGACCGCTTCGATGCGGGCTTCCCACATCTCGTTGTTGCCGATGAGCGCACTGGTATTGCAGAGCACCAATCGATCGATCCGCTCCGGATGTTTTACCGCCAGCCACATGCCCACCAGGCCGCCCATCGACAAGCCGCAGAAATGCGCACGCTTGATATTCAAATGGTCCATCAACGCCAGCACGTCGCCACCCATTTGCGCGACGGTGTAAGGACCAGGCGGCACACTGGACTGCCCATGGCCGCGCGCGTCATAGCGCAGCACGCGAAAATGATCGAGCAGCGACGGCATTTGCGGTTTCCACATATCGAGGTCGGTACCGAGCGAATTCGACAACACCAGACATGGCGCATCCGTCCGCCCTTCGATCTGATAGTGAAGACGCATATTGCCGGTTTCCAAAGTAGGCACTGGAATAACTCCTGGTAAAAAATGATCAGACTTACGACGGAGATAAGTGTACAGCGCGTTTGGCGGGAATGGCGAATTTAACCGCCCCCATTTGGAATACGCTGCAAGTTGCTACTCAAGTAGAATGCCTGCTTAATTTTGCGACAACCATTTGCCAGGAAAACAATCAATGAACAGGCGCCTCATCCTCATCGCCGCCCTCTCCGCAGTTCTTGGCGCGGGCGCTCTTTTTCTCGCATTGAAGAGCGGACGCACTGCGGTTCCCGCGCCGTCAGCACCAAGCCCCGCTGCGCCGGTTTCGAACAGCGATGCGGCACAAATCCTGGGCGCCTTGCGCGAGATGCTGGCCGCTTATCGAAAAGTCATCGTCCTGCTTGCCGACGAAAAGACCATGGCCCCTAACGAACGCGCGGCCGCCAATCAGGTCGGCCATGCCCTGTTCCATGACAACCTGACACGTGCGGCCGGCCTCGAAACCGAATTGATGAATCTGGCCAAATTGCCCGAGGCGCAAAGGCTTGCCAAGATCGACAGCGTGCTGACCTACATCGAATCCGGAGAAGGCTTGTTCGATGCCGACCGCCTGGCATTTCGCGAACCGCTATACCAGTTGCAACGGGTTGCGGCAGCCGATCAGACTCTACCCGCAATCAAACTGCACAAGCGGATTTCGGAAGACATCGAAGCCTTGCTCGACATCGAAAAACTGTACGAGAAAGAACTCAAGCAAATCTTCAGCCGCTTCGAGGCCCGCGCGATCGAACTCAAGCGCGAGAAGTGGGAAGACTACCTGGCCAAGCTGCGCACTCTCTATTCGCGAGAACAAATCCTGAAAGACCAGGGTGTGATCGTGCCCTATCCGGAGCCGGCCGCCGTCAAGGACGAGAGCAAGGAACTCAATGGCCAAGGCTTGCCGCCGAAAACCATCGCGCTCACTTTCGACGATGGCCCGCATGGCACTTACACCGATGAAATTGCCGCAATCTTGAAGCAGTACGACGTGCCCGCGGTGTTTTTCCAGGTCGGCCGCAATCTCGGCACGATAGGCAGCGACGGCAAGGAAAAGCTCAACGCCGGCGCCAACGCCAGCCGCAAGCTCAAAGCCGCGGGCCACGTGCTGGCCAACCACAGCTTCAGCCACGCGCAATTGTCGAAGCAAAGCGGCGATGCGCTGCGCGCCGAAGTCGCGCAGACCGATCAACTGCTCAAAGCCATCGATCCGGCGCGCTCGGCACTGTTCCGCTTTCCCTACGGGGCACGCAACAAGGAAGGCATGGAATTGCTCTCGACCCTCGGCTTGCGCTCGGTGATGTGGAATATCGATTCGCTCGACTGGGCCGATCCGCTGCCGACCTCGATCGCCGACCGCGTGCTGCGCACCCTGGCCAAGGAACAGCGCGGCATCGTGCTGTTCCACGACATTCACGAGCGCACGGTCAAGGCCTTGCCGCTGGTGCTGGACAGGCTGATCGCCGATGGCTATCGCTTTGCCGCCTGGGACGGCGAAAACTTCAGAGCCGGCAAGGAGAGCGCGGCGCCGGCGGAAAAAGCCGCGGTAAGCAGTGCCTATCAAAACAGCTGGGCGGTGGTGATCGGCATCGACGATTATGCCAAATGGCCCAAACTGCAATATGCGGCGCGCGATGCGCAAGCGATACGGGAAACCCTGGTCGGACGTTTCGGATTTGCCGGCGAGCGGGTGCTGACGCTGACCAACGGCGAAGCGACGCGCAACAATATCCTGGCCTTGTTCCATGACCGGCTCGGTCACGCGGAGCTGAAACGCGACGACCGCGTCTTCGTCTTCTTCGCCGGCCACGGCGCCACACGCAAGCTCAGCTCGGGGCGTAATCTCGGCTATATCATTCCGGCCGATTCCGATCCGCAGCAGTTGGCGGCCGATGCCATCCCGATGACCGAGCTGCAAAACATCGCGGAAAGCCTGAACGCCAAGCACGTGTTGTTCGTGATGGATGCATGCTACAGCGGACTGGGTTTGACACGGGGCGGCACCACCCCTTTTCTGCGTGAAAATGCACGCCGCATCGGGCGCCAGATGCTGACCGCCGGCGGCGGCGATCAGATGGTGGCCGACGGCGGACCGAACGGCCATTCGATCTTTACCTGGACCTTGCTGCAAGCGCTGTCCGGCAAGGCTGACTTGAACGGTGACGGCTTGATCACGGCGACTGAACTGGCAGCCTATATCGCGCCGGCGGTATCGAGCGTGTCGCAGCAGACCCCTGCCTTCGGCAGTTTGCCGGGGTCGGAAGGCGGCGAATTCGTATTCGAGGCGCCGGCCGAAACCGAATTCCTGAATGCGCAAACCAACCAGCTTTCCTCCGACGCGATCGCACTCAACAGCAAGCTCGCCCAGGCACGAAATACGCCTGCAGCAGCCGGCCCGGCAGCACCGATCGTGGTCAAAACGCTGGACGGCGGTGAACAAAAAATCGCACCGCCCAAGCCGGTCGGCGCCAGCGCCCGCCAGCTTGCGCAACGCGCCAACGACAACGGTTTGCAACTGTATCGCGAGAAGCAGTATGCGCAAGCCGAAGCCGCGTTTACCGAAGCGTTGAAACACCGGCCCGACTTCGGCCTGGCCGCCAACAACCTGGGTTTCGTCTACCTCAAGCAGGACAAGTTTGCGGAAGCAGCGCGCTGGTTCGAAAACACGATCAGAATCGATCCGTCGCGTGCCGTCGCTTATCTCAACCTGGGCGACGCGCGTGCGCATCTGGGTGAAACGGACAAGGCGAAGCTGGCGTTTAAAACTTATCTGGAATTAGCGCCCAATGGAGCAGGAGCAGCGCACGCCAAGGAGGTGTTGGGACGGTTGTAAAAAGCTTATAGATGGGATTCAAATGGACGACGCAAGAAGCGCCAGACTTGCGTGTCAATGCACTCCCAACATCGCCGCAACGCGTCACACTTGCCTGTCGTCCCAGCGTCCGCCGGGACGACACGCACGATCGCGCACAGTTTTGACGGCGCCCTGTCAATGCAAATGAGGCGCCGCCGTATCCATATCGCTCGCACCGGCCGAAACCGGTTTGCCCAGGGTCGCCTCCTCATACCAGCCGCGTACCTGCGCCAAGTGCAGCCGTTCCTCCGCCAGCGCCTGATTGAACTCGGTCGCCATCGATGCCTGCCCTTGATCCTCCGCCAGCGCGATCAACATTTCCCACCCTGACTGATCCGTCATCTCGGCCACCAAGACCGCGTGCAGGCACTGTGCCAAGGTAGTACGCGGATCGGTCACTACCTGCAGCAAGCCAAGGGACTCGACGCCGACCAGATCGGCGCACGGCGTTTGCACAGTGGGATCGCCGCCGATGGATTCAATGGCATGCGCGAGGATAGAAAAATGACGCGCCTCGTCGTCGCGGATCTTCTGCAGATCCTCGATTCTCATACTGATATCCGCATCTTCGATCGCCTCTGCTTTCGCCAGCATCGCCTCATATAGGCGCGTACCGGTACGTTCAAATGCCAGGCGCTCGCCCAGTTTATCGATCAATAGTTGCGGCTGGCTGCCGGTAATAATCGACACGCCGGTCGTCACTACGCCTTTAATCGTCGCCGGCGGCGGCACCGAGCCCAAGGGATCGGACTCATCGATGTACATGCGCCGGATTTCCGCGATGGCGGACGCGTCACCCGGAGGGACTTGTGCACCAGCCTGCGGCGGCACGGCTTGCATGTCCTTGGACGCGAACGGCGACATCTGCACGCCGGTGCGATTCATGCCAATTGGAATTTGCTCTTTCATTGGTACTCCTTTTCTTCATCGATTGCTTGGTAGGGGCTTCTTAAAGCCTCTAAATAAATGCCGCTGGCCAGGCGAGCCGACGCAGACAGTCCGAACGTACGGCAAGGAGAAGCAGCAACGTCAGCGGCTCTCATTTAGAGGCTCTTAAAAAATTACCCAACAACCTGCCCGATCTCAGGCCTGGGTGCTTTTAGATACCCTCATAAATTCCTCATGCCGCTATAGCCACCTTGCGATTCAACTCGGTTCCCGGTGTCCATAGGTAACCCTGTGCAACCATCTCGCTCGGCGAGCCTGCGGAATTGATATAGCCGCGATAGTCGAGCGAAGCCTGGCTTTCCTCGGAACGGCTGACGAAGCGCGTGCCTTTTGCGCGCAAGTCGACTTCCTGCGCCAATACCTGGCGTACGAAATCGCGCTGGCTGTCGAGCGGAATCGGCTCGGGCAAAGCGCCGGCAAACACTTCGGCAGGATCGCGCCGCTCGTACTGTTTGAACAACTCCGCCACGTGGTGGAAATGGCCAAGCTCGTAATCGAGGAAGCGCTCCCAGAGTGCCTTGATGCGCGGATTCTTTTCCTGCTGCATGCAACCATAGTAGTTGTACGCCTCCGTCGCCTCATGTATCAGCCATTGTTCGAGCACCGATTCTTCCGGATTGATCATGGAGCCGTACTGGGTCACGTGCTGCTCTTCGATCGAAGCGATTTCCGCGTACAACTGGCGTGCCGCCGGATCGGCAAACAAGGGACCGATGTTCATGTAGTAATCATGCGTCTGAAACTCCGCTGCGGTAATCGTCAATGCATGCAACTTGGTCAGCGGTTCCGCCATGGTCCTGTCATAGCATTCGCGCAAATCGTCTTCCGGCGCCCGATGTTCGACCATGGTCGGGCGGCCCGGCAGGATATCGGTGTAGCTCTGCAAAATATTGTTGGCATCCTTGCCTTCCAGCCGGTCCAGCAAGGCGCTGTAACGGTACAGGTGATCGAAGTCTTCCAGCATGCCGAACCGGTAGACCTGAGCGAAATATTTGTCGGGTTCGCGTTGCGCGACCGCAGCCGTTACCTCGATTGCGACCTGCTCGTAGGCGATGGTGGTCTCCAACGGAGAATGATCGGCGCCCAACAGCCAATTGACGCTGGTAGCCTGGTGTTGTTCGGTGCGCCGGATACGCGCCAGCGGCAAACGCAGATCGCGGTTCATGCGTGCTGCCATGTGCTGGAAACGCAGTGCCTCGGTCTCGATACCGTTCATCAAGATGACGCGCACCCTGGTAAAAGCGTCATCGTCGAGCTTGCTGATCGGTTTTCCGGCCATGTCGCGCCAGGTAAAGCGCTGCCGGTCCAGCGGACAGCCTTTCGAGCTGAATAGATCTAAAGCCATGGTAATGCTCCTTTGATTTGCTGCAGCTTTGTTTAGAACCTGTTCAGGTTCTAAGAGCGTATCCGTGCTGAACGGACTCTAAGGCCGACTGCTCGGTTGGCTTTGCTCGACGCTGCCGCGCCAGGCTCCCGTCTCCTGCCCCCGTGCTTCGATGAAATCCTTGAAGCGCTCCAGGTCTCCCTTGACGCGCCGAGTAAACACACCGACGGCATCGCCCACGTTTTCCACCACGCCCTCCGGATCGTAGTCCATTTGCACCATGATGCGCGTGGTGTCGTCCGCCACCTTATGGAAGGTCACGGCACCGCCGTTGGCTGCGCCGCTGGTGCTACGCCAGGCGATGCGCTTATCGGGAATCTGCTCGGTAATTTCCGCGTCCCATTCTTTTTCCTTGCCGCCGATCTCGGCGCGCCAATGCAAATGGGTATCGTCGATCTGCCTTACTTCCGTGATACCTTCCATGAATTTCGGGAAGTCTTCGAACTGGGTCCATTGGTTGTAAGCGGTATTGACGGGTACGTTGACTTCAATCGATTTTTCCACTGTAGACATGATGTCCTCCGATGAAATGATGTGCAGTCAAGCAGCGATGCACCTGGCTGCTCTGCTGAGTAAAAAAATTGCAAAACCAAAGTCCCAATAAGACACGCAGCTTGGAAAAAAAATTCAGGTCGATTTCACTTTTGTGCCACTTCTGCGACACGTCCCAGACGGGTCCTCACCTCGCCGACGCGCACGGGCCATGAAAGCACATCAGTTTCAAGCAAGCACAACCATAGCGATTCCATTCAAGTCCGTACCGCCGTCATCGCTTCGGAGAACACGGACGCGCTGGCAAGCGGCGTTGTCCGCAGGCCGGCCGGTGAACGTCTTGCGTGACCTGAAGGCCTATGCGCTCGACGTCGCCATCGGCTTGGCGATGGGGCAGGACATCAATACGCTGGAGCACGAGCACAATCCGCTGCAGCGGGACATCGAACAAATCTTCAACCACCTGGCGCGCCGTTTGACTTCGCCCTTTCCTTATGGGCGCCACCTCAGGATGCCGGCCGATCGTGCGGCCGATGCAGGCGTCGCGCGTATCGCTGAAACAGTGCGCGGCTTTATCTCCCAGACGCGCAAACGCCTGCAAGCACATCCGGAGCGCCGCGCCAAACCGGCCAATCTATTGGAAGCCCTGGTACTCGCGCGCGACGAGATCGGGTCCGAATTCAGCGATGCGGTCGTAATCGGCAATGCGATCACGATGGTATTTGCCGGCGAAGACACGACTTCCAATACCATTACCTGGCTCTTGAATTTCATCGCCCGCGATCCGCGCGTCGCCGCCCTTCTTGCAGCCGAGGCAGACGCCGTCCTGGGTGACGCCAAGGTGCTGCGTGCATATGGCGCGCTCGACCAATTCCCGTACGCCGAAGCCGCCACCAGCAAAGCCATGCGCCTCAAGCCGGTGGCGCCCTTCCTTGGATTGGAAACCAATCGTGAACTGGTCATCGGCGGCACATTGGTGCCGCAGGGTACGCTGGTGCTGGCGGTGCTGCGCACGGCGGGACAACAAGAAACGGATTTCCCGCAAGCAGATCAGTTCCGCCCGGAATGTTGGCTGGCCGATACGGCGATGAGGGATAATGATGATCCTGCGCGCAAGCTGTTTCCGTTCGGTGCCGGCCCGCGTTTTTGTCCCGGACGTTTTCTGGCGATGGCGGAAATCAAGATGGTCATGTCGATGGTGACGCGCAATTTCATGCTCAGCGTACCCTCTGATGCGCCGGAGGTTAAAGAGCACTTTACTTTCACCATGACGCCAAGCCACTTGCCGGTGCTGCTGAAGGTGCGTGGCGAGAAATAAGCCGAAGCAAACATTCTCCGGGAATATGGAATCTTCTGATGAAAACCCTTGCATTACGCCTCGCACCCGAGGCCGACTTGAAACAGTCACTGCTCGACTATTGCATCACGCATCGCATCGAAGCGGCCTGCATTGTCAGTTGCGTCGGCAGCTTGCGCCGTGCTGCGATCCGCTTTGCCGATCGCGCGGAATGCACGCAGGTGGAAGCCATGTTGGAAATCGTCTCGCTGGTCGGCACCTTGTCGCGCCACGGCTGTCATTTGCATATCGCGCTATCGGACCGGGAGGGCAAGATGGTAGGCGGGCATTTGATGGAGGGCTCGCGGATTTATACCACTGCGGAAATCGTGCTCGGCATTCTTCCCGGCCTCGTCTTCACGCGTGCGCAGGACGCGGCAACCGGCTATAAGGAATTGCAAATCGGCCGATTGGCGGACGAGAATTGAGAGACGCTCAATCCATGGCTGATCGCGGCCAATATTTTCCACCAAGAAATTTTTCTATTCAACCTGACCTGCAAATATTCCGGTCAATTACCCACTTCATGGGATGTTCATTTTTTGTCATGAATTGCATACTTGGCAAACCGCTTCGGCATGTAAGTCAGGTTTGCTACCATGCCATGTCAAAGTCCTGAAAATCATCCAAGGAGACCCACCTCATGATTCCAAGCCATGCAAAATTTGTGACCAGTCCGGACATTCCAGAGCAGGATTTGCAGGTCCCTGACGATTCGTGGTTTATCGATCGGCATGGAAAAAAGTGGTTGACGCTCTCGATCAACAAGCTGGATGATCAGGATACTCCATCGCTTTTCGAAACCGAGGAAGATGTCGTGCGGATTGCCAAGCGAGGTTGATAAGCGGCATTCCATATGTTCGACCCAAGCATAATCAACGTCGCCATCGGCGTGATTTTCATCTATCTGTTGCTCAGCCTGATCTGTACGGCGGTGCACGAACTATTTGCATCGATCGGCAGGACGCGCGGAAAATACCTGTTTGAAGGCATCAAGAACCTGCTCAACGATCCCGGCTTTACAGGGCTGGCGCAGCAGATTTACAACCACGGATTGATAGACGGCATTTCGCAAAACGCTGCAAATCCGGCCCGGAAAAGCCGCTTGCCCTCCTATATGTCGGCGACCAATTTTTCATTGGCCTTGCTGGATATTCTCGGTACGCGCGGAGTGATTTCCGCCGCGCACGGCGATCTTCTGGCACGCGCGGAACAAGCCGACGATGCCTACCAGCTGGCGCAGGAAGCGGCAGCCGCCGCCCCGCAAAACCCGCAACTGGCGATCGCGGAAAACCAAGCCAAAGCTGCAAGCGAACAGGCGCATCAAGCGCTGGAAACCGCCGCGGCCGAGGCGCAAACTGCATATCAACAAGCGCAACAAGCAGCCAAACAAAACCCCGCCGATGTCCAACTCGCCAAGGTTGCCGCCCAGGCGCGCGACCAAGCCGATACCAGCAACGCGGCGCTGAAGATGCTCGATGCCAGGCGCGCTGCCATTGCCAGCGCGAACGATCCCGGCGATGCCGCGCGCATCAAGGCCGCGGCCGACACGCTGGAGCAAGCCCTCGCCGCCGGCCGCACCATTGCCGCAAAATACCCAGATCCGCTCGGCGCGTTTCAAGAAGCAATCTCCCGCCTTCCCGACGGGCACACCAAAGAATCCTTGTTCGTCCTGCTCGACAAGACCCGGCGCGAGGTCAGCAATGCCGAACACCAGGTAGAGACTTTCCGCAAAAACCTGGAGAACTGGTTCAACGATGCGATGGACCGGGTCAGCGGTTGGTACAAGCGCTGGACTCAGCAAATCGTGCTCTGCATCGCCTTTCTGATCATCTGCTTCACCAATGCCGACACGCTGATGCTGGTCCAACGCCTGACGCAAGACACCGCATTGCGCGCATCGCTGGTTGCTGCGGCGCAGGATGCGGCCAAGCTGCCTGCGCCACCCGCAGGGGCGCCCGACGGGGATGATCCACGCATCAAGCTGGTGCTGGAAAAAGCGGAAAGCCTGAAGTTCCCGCTGGGCTGGTCGAGCCAACCGAACGATCCCTGGCGCGTGCCGCCGTTCGAATGGAATTGGGCGTTTTTTTCCTGGTGGCTGCTCAAGCTGTTGGGCATCGCGATCAGCACGTTCGCCGTGTCCCTGGGTGCGCCGTTCTGGTTCGATACCTTGAGCAAGTTCGTCAATCTGCGCGGCGCCGGTGTTCCTCCGAATGAAAGCAGAAAGAACACGCCGCCGAAATAAAGAGGTGCTTGCCAAGCGCGAACTCATGAATCCAATCAGGAGCCGAGCTGTGGGCTCGCGCAGCAATCAGGCCATTTCCCACAAGCGCCCATCCGCCGTGATCAGAGCCGTCTTCAGGATCTTCCCGAAAAACACCGCCTCCACCGCTGCCCGATAGCTTGCCAGTTGCGCTGCGTATTCCGCACGTTCGCTGTCGAGCAGATTGCGTTTGTAATCCAATATCCACACCGAATCCTCGAACACGACCACGCGGTCGAAGCGCAGTAAGCCCTGCTCCCCCATCACTTCCATCTCGTTGCGCGCCATCTGATAGTGCGCGGGGTTGTAGAAGCGTTCCAGCAAGGGCTGCGACAGGATTACCGAGGCCTGCTCGCGCACCACCGCAGCCAATGCGGGTGCACAAGGCAACCACTGTGCGACCGCCTCCGCGCCAGGAATGGCGATCGGCCATGCATGGGCATGCGTCAATCGCTCCAGCAAGGCATGCAGGGCAATCCCTTCATCGATTGCCGCGCCGCCAGCCTGCGCGGCAAACTGCACGGGGCCCGGCGCAAGCTGCGGCGGGTCGAAAATCGGCAGCTCGAAACTTTCCTCGCATTGCGCCGGCGCCGCCGTTTCTTCCGCATCACATTGCATGTCGTGTTCGAATTGCAGGCGCGCATACCAGCTTCCCTCGACCACGCCATCCGCCCGTGCATTGCGGGTGCCGGCCACGCCGCTGACGATCAGCAAATCCTTGGCACGGGTGACGCCGACGTAGAGCAGGTTCCAATCTTCCTGTGCCTTGAATTTTTCTTCCGCCAGGAACAGCGCATCGCGCGCCATGCCCCGCTCGTCTTTGCGCGCGAAGGCGGAAAAGTGAGTCGGCGCCGCGGCGTCCTGTGGCCAGTCACATAAGATGCCTATATCGTCGCGCGCCGGTTCGCTATGGTTCGCATCCAGCAATACGACGACCGGCGCCTCCAGGCCTTTGGCGCTATGGATGGTGAGGATGCGCACCGCATCGGCCGCGGCATCGACGCTGGCTTCGTCGGGCGCATCGTTGTCGCTGCCGTTTTGCAGCGAACGCAAAGCTTCGATGAATTTCGGCAGGCTCGGGTAGCGGCCGGCATCCAGGTTCAAGGCCAGCTCGGTAAAGGCTTCGATATTGCCCAAAGCCTGACTGCGCATCGAAGGCGGCGTCGCCTGCGCATAGCGCGCCACCAAGCAGCCTTCGTGCAGGATAAGGTCGAGCAAATCATGGACCGGCAATCGCGGCGCGGCGTGCAGCCATTTTTCCAGCAGCCGGGCGGCGCGCCGCAGCGCCGGCGTCGCACCGTCCAGCAGCGCTCCCTGAATGCGCCGCCACCAATCGGTTTCGCTGCGCTGCGCCAGCACAATCAAATCGTCGTCGGCGGCGCCGATGATCGGGCATTTCAACACATGGGCCAAGGCCCGGTTGTCGCCTGGCGTGATCAAGAAAGTCAGCAGCGCGATCAGGTCATAGACTTCCAGCGACTCGAGCAAACCGCCGCGCTTATCCGACACGAAGGGAATGCCGGATTCGCGCAAGGCGCTTTCATAAGCACGCAGGTAGGCGCGCTTTTTGACGAGCAACATGAAGTCCGACCAACGTCCGTCGCGGCCGCTTTTCTCCGTCCGCTCGCGTTTCGCCCGCAGGACCGCTTGCGCCACCGCCCGCCCTTCGTCGAGGCGGCGCGCATCCTCCTCTTCTTCACGCGCATCGCTCAAGGGATCGCGCAGGGCGAATTGCGAAGCCTCGGCCGCTGCGCTTTTTTCCGGCCGGATCAGGGGCAGGCGCCAGACCGCGCCGGCTTGCGCGGCCAGCGTGGTCTGCGCTGAAAAAATCGGATTGGCGCCGAAACTGGCATTGAGCAAGTCGACGACGGCAGTGGCGTTGCGCCGGGTCTGATTGGTGCGCAAGACCGCTGCGCCCTGCGCCGCCAGCATCTCGCGCGCGGCTTCGAATACGCGCGGCTCGGCGCGCCGGAAACGATAAATCGATTGCTTCGGATCGCCGACGATGAACATGCTGGGCTGTGCGGTATCGCCGCCATAAGCATTGAGCCAGGCGCGCACGATGCTCCATTGCAGCGGATTGGTGTCCTGGAATTCATCCAGCAAAATATGCTTGTAGCGCGAATCGAGCCGGCTTTGCAGATAAGCCGCATGCTCTTCGTTGGTCAACAGGCGATAGGCATGCCATTCGAGGTCGGCGAAATCGAACACGCGCTGTTCCGCCTTGAGGGCCTGATAGTGTTCGAGATAGGCGGCGCCGACCGTGAACAACGCTTGGTTGAATGCCAGCACCAGCGGTTCGAAACTGCGGCGTTGCAATTGCAGCAGGGCTGCGCCGATCGCGTTGAACTCGTCCTCGAAGGCATCCGGCGAATTGAGGCGCGGATGCTGCGCGATTGCCTGCAGCAATTTTCCGCGCCGGTGATCGTTGCCGCGCGGGCTGCCTTTGTCGTCCACGAACTGCGCAAACAGGCTGGCGAAATTATCGAGGCCGGCCCCTGCCGTCAGCGCCATTTCGATCTGCGTCGCGCGCTCCTGGTTGCGCTTGGCGCCCTGCCCCAGCAGCACGGCGATATCCTGGATGCGCGCGCGCAGTTCGGCGTCCTCCCACAAACCCAGGCGCGCATCGCATTGACCGTCCTCGCCGCACAACTCCTCCAGCCAATCCAGCGGCTCACCGGCCTGCGTCGCAGCCCACCATTCGGCGCGCTTGTCGATGAAAGCATCGAGCAATTTCCTGGCGCTCCAATCGCCGAGCAAATCGTACAGCTTCAGCAAGGCGCGCTTGACTTGTTCGTTCTCGCTCCGGTTCAGTCCTTGCATCAGGCGGCCGTAAGCTTCGGTCATCAGTTCTCCGGTGGTCTCGGTCAGCGCGTAACCGTGCGGCACGCCGGACGCCAGCGGCGCGATCTGGATCAGCCGCACAAACCAGCTATGAAAAGTATCGATCGACAAGCTTTGCGGGCTGGCCAGCACACGCTCGTACAAGCCGCGCGCCAGCGGCAGCGTCTGCGCCAGTTCGTGCTGTGCCACGCCGCGCTCGTGCAGCAGCGAGCATACGTCGGCATCGGATTGCAGCGCCAGTTGATGCAGCAATTGCAGCAGGCGCTCTCGCATTTCCTGCGCGGCTTTGCGGGTGAAGGTGATCGCCAGCAGTTCCGCAGGCGCAGCGCCGGCCAGCAGCAGGCGCAGCATGCGTGCCACCAACAGCCAGGTCTTGCCGCTGCCGGCACAGGCTTCGACCACCACCGAACGCCGCGGATCACAGGCGATGCCGATGAATTGTCCCGGCTCGGCGCTTGCCCCGTCGACTTCGTAGGCGCGCGGCGTTGACATGGAAGCGCTCATCACCATGCTCCCTTGCGGCACAGGCCGCGCACATCGCAATACCGGCAAATCACTTCGATGCCGTTGGCCGGCAAGGTCGCCCCTTCGGCGATGGCGCGCATGCTGAAGGCGATTTGCTCGCGCAATATCTGCTGCCATTCGACATAGCGCAGCGCTTCGGCGTCGCCGGTTTTATCCTTGATCGGTTCGAGCGCGACGAAATGTCCGGCGCTCACGCTGACATCGGTCAGCAGTCCATAGAAGGCAAGCTGATGATCTTCACCTTGCTTGAGTTTGTCGCGCAATGATTGGACATTCTTGGTTTTATAGTCGAGCACCGCGTGTTCGCCGTCCTGGTTGCGGTCGATGCGGTCGATGCGGCCGTGCAGCCGGATGGCGCCGCCCGGCCATTGCAGTTCCTGTTCGAACCATTGTTCACCGGCGACGAAGCGCCAGCCGTCCGCTTCGCGCTGATTGGCCCAGGCAAGATAAGCGGGGATGGCTTTTTGCCAGCGCGCATAATAGCCGAGCGCCGCCGCATTTTTGTCGAGGGCTTCGCTGAAGACGGCGTCCGAGATTTCGCGCAGCAGGGCCTCGCGCCGGCCGGTGGCGGTCTCTTGATCGCGCAGATGCGCATGGTAGTCGTGCAGAATGCGATGCAGCCAATCGCCGTAATCACGCTTTTGCGGCATGTCGGACAACTCGTCGAGCGCGAACAGGCCCAGCATGCGGGTTGCAAAAAACTGGTACGGGCAGGCGACGAAAGTGTTGTAGCCGCTGGCGGATAATTTTTCCGGCAAAAGCTGCGGCGCGACCGGGGCCGGCATGACGGTCGGCATGGGCCGCAGGCGTTGCGAAGCGATGACGACCCGGCGCAGGGGAATTTTTTCGGCGCCGGCGTGTTCCAGCGCCAGTTGCAAACGCTCGATCCAGGCGCTGGCCGGATTCGGTTCGTTGTTTTTCGATGCCTGCCACGACAACACTACTTCGGGGTTGACACTCAGCAGCTCGACGAAGGCGCGCAATTGCTGGCGCTGGCGGCTTTCGCGCGTGGCCAGTCCCAATTCGCTCCTGACCGCATTGGCAAAGAACAAGGTTTCTTCCGGTTGCGAAGGCAGGTGGGCCGCATCGGCGCCGACCATCAGCACCGCGTCGAAGCGGCGCAGATGCGCACCGCCGAGCGGCGTCATGATCACACGATGATCGATATTGGGCGGGATGAACTCGGTCGATTCCAGTTGCAGGCTGACGCAGGCACGCCACTCGGCGAACGAGAAAAGCTGTTCCACCGCCTGGCTGTCGCGGGCAATCGCATCAAGCAGGGCGATCACCTGCACCCCGGCCGCATCGGCCGCCAGCGCCTCGCGCATGCCCAGCGCAAGCAGCGCATCGCCGGTGGTCTCGCTCCATTGCAGCAAGGTTTTGCGGCCGGCAAACAGCGATGCCTGGCGCGCGATCCCGGACAGGATTTCGCGCGAGGCAGCCGTGTCCGCCGCGGCGCTGATCGCATCCCAGCCGCCCGGAACATTGGCGCTGCGCAACGCGACTTCGATCGCCATCACTTGCGCCGGCTTGCCGACCAGGCCGGCCAGCACGAAGGGCGACTTCAGGAAGTCCAGCAAGACTACAGTTTCGGCGTGTCCCGCCACCACGTCGAACCAGGCAGCAATGGCGGATGCGGCGCGCGTGGTCGAAAGCTTCCAGCCGGTCTCGTCGGCGACGAACACTTGCCCGCGCTCCAGCAGGGCCCGCATGCGGCGCGCGACGACGCGGTCTTGCGCGATGATCGCAATCGACGTTTTACCGGCCAGCAGCCAGTCAATGATGGTTTGCGCGCCCTGCAGCGCTTCCTGCTCCAGGCTCGCGGCCGGACACAAGGACAAGCCGGCCGGAGGGGCGACAGCCAATCTATTTTCAATCCCGACGTCGTCCTCCGGCAATTCGCGCCAAGCCAAGGAATAAACCGCATCGATCGCGGCAGCGCGCCAATCCAGCATGATGGGCAAAACATCGTGGCGCTTGCCGTATGCGTTTAAAAAAGCCTGGTCGAATGCATCGGGCGCGCTTGGGGTCAGCCATACCAGCGGCGCATCGGCGCATTCGGCCAACCGCATCATTTGTGCAAAACGCATGGCGCAGGCATCGTTGCCGTCAAGCTGGCTTTTCCAGATCGACCAAACCAGTTGCGCTTCGTCCGACAGCAGCCCGCGTGCGCCCGGCGATATTTTTTCGAGCGCGGCCTGCCAGCGTTGCTCGACCGACTCGGGAGCCGAAGCAAGCGTCGGCAGCAGGGCCCGCGTCAATTCATCGCACAGAGTCAGCAGCAGTTGCGCCAGCGGCAGCAGATCGGTATTGCGGCGCGCGCTGAATAATTTTTTCAGCCATGCATGCTGGCGCAACTCCGCGTACAAGGACATCATGCGCTCGCTGTCGGTGTGGGCCGGGGCGCGGTTTTGTTCCGGAGGCAAGAGCTTGAGCCAGGCCGACAGCGTGGTGACGCGCGGCGGAATGAAAGCGCCCTCCATTTGCTTTGCCAGCGCGGACTGCAACAATCGTGCATGAACGAAGCCGGGCACCACCACCCGGCAACCGGAAAAATCGCGCGCGGCGCGGTCGCTTGCCCACAACCCGCTTTGCAATAATGCTCGGGCGGCCTCGTTCCAGAATGCGGCGGAAGGCGGAATCAGCAGGGGGCTATGCAACATGCAGGACTCAAAATTCGGAAATTTGTTTGCGGAGAAAGCTCAGCATAGCATCCGCCGCTGTCTGCATTTATGCCGCATCGCGTTAAAATTCCGTCGACACGCTATACATTTTATGAAAATAGGTTATGATTTACCCAATTCCCCGCCGCATATCCACTTGCCGCTCCTTTCAAACACCTTGAATTTACCTGCCAAGCATCCACCTGCCTGTTGTAATCCGGACGCATTGAGAGCAGGCTCAAGGCATGAGTCGTAAGCCGTCGGGCGCTGATCCACCCTTTTTCTCCTCACACCGAGGCAACCATGAGTGAAAATATCAAATACATTACTGACGCGTCTTTTGAAACCGACGTACTGAAATCCGACAGACCGGTCCTGGTCGACTTCTGGGCAGAATGGTGCGGCCCATGCAAAATGATTGCGCCGATTCTGGAAGAAATCGCGAAAGACCCGGTCTATGACGGCAAGATCCAGATCGCCAAGATGGACGTCGATGCCAACCAGGCGGTGCCCGCCAAATTCGGCATTCGCGGCATCCCGACCTTGATCCTGTTCAAGAACGGCGTGCCTGCCGCGCAAAAAGTAGGCGCGATGGCAAAAGGACAACTGACCTCGTTCATCGACAGCAATATCTAATACCGCTGTGGCGGTGCGCCCGCACCGCCATTGGATTAGTTGGGGGACTGAGTACGCGGCGCCTATGCGGCACCTTGCTCAGCCCCACAATGATTAACCCTTACACCACGTAGTCCCCTCCCCCACCTTTTGAATCCCGTCCCGGGACACGACCCACACACTATGCATTTATCTGAACTAAAGGCCCTCCACGTCTCCGCGCTGCTGGACATGGCAATCGGCCTCGACATCGACAACGCGGCGCGGCTGCGCAAACAAGAGCTGATGTTCGCGATCCTGAAAAAGCGCGCTAAACAGGGCGAACAGATTTTTGGCGACGGCGCCCTCGAAGTGCTGCCCGACGGCTTCGGCTTCCTGCGCTCGCCTGACGCCAGCTACATGGCGTCCACCGACGACATCTACATTTCGCCCTCGCAGATCCGCCGCTTCAACCTGCACACCGGCGACTCGATCGAAGGCGAAGTACGCACCCCGAAAGACGGCGAACGCTACTTTGCGCTGGTCAAGGTCGACAAGGTCAACGGCGAATCGCCGGAAGCGTCGAAGCACCGCATCCTGTTCGAGAACCTGACCCCGCTGCATCCGAACGAGCCCTTGCGCCTGGAACGCGAAATGAACGGCCAGGAAAACATCACCGGCCGCATCATCGATTTGATCGCCCCGATCGGCAAAGGCCAGCGCGGCCTGCTGGTGGCCTCGCCCAAATCCGGCAAATCGGTGATCCTGCAGCATCTGGCGCATGCCATCACCGCCAACCATCCGGATTGCACGCTGATCGTGCTGCTGATCGACGAACGCCCTGAAGAAGTGACGGAAATGCAGCGCTCGGTGCGCGGCGAAGTGGTGGCATCCACCTTCGACGAACCGGCCACGCGCCACGTGCAGGTCGCCGAAATGGTGCTGGAAAAAGCCAAGCGCCTGGTCGAGATGAAGAAGGACGTGGTGATCCTGCTGGACTCGATCACCCGCCTGGCGCGCGCCTACAACACGGTGATCCCGGCTTCGGGCAAGGTGTTGACCGGCGGTGTCGACGCCAACGCGCTGCAGCGTCCGAAGCGTTTCTTCGGTGCCGCCCGCAACATCGAGGAAGGCGGTTCGCTGACCATCATCGCGACTGCACTGATCGAAACCGGCAGCCGCATGGACGACGTGATCTTTGAAGAATTCAAGGGTACCGGCAACATGGAAGTGCACCTCGAACGCCGCCTGGCCGAGAAGCGCGTCTACCCGGCCATCAACCTGAACAAGTCCGGCACGCGCCGCGAGGAATTGCTGATCAAACCGGACCAGTTGCAGAAGATCTGGATCCTGCGCAAGCTGTTGTACAGCATGGACGAGATCGAAGCGATGGAATTCATCCTCGACAAAATGAAGGCGACGAAGAACAACAGCGAATTCTTCGACATGATGCGGCGCGGGGGATGAGGCAGAGGGTTCGCAAAGCCCCGCTTTGCGCCTGCCGAATCCGAGCGGCCTGCCAGCCGCGAGGTGGGTGGTCGATAATGGAAGCCCCCACCTCTCTCTACACTTCCCGCAGCTCTACGGACGTTTAGGTAAATTATCACCTGCTATCCCGGCAAACGTTAGGATGGCGATGCCCCATCGTCAATTGCATAAGGCTCAACCAGCAAGTCTTCCGCAATCTCCGGATTCCATTGTATAATCTCGCCCTTTCCCCCCAGGCAAGTGATCGGCAATCGGGTCAAGAAGCAGTGCGGCCGCCGAAGTGACGATTGGCTACCCAACCATTAGAGGCTTACATGAAAGAAGGCATTCACCCGGATTATCGCGAAGTTGTGTTCCACGACTTGTCCTGCGATTTCAAATTCATCACCCGCTCGACCGTCCAGACACGTGACACGATCACGCACGAAGGCAAAGAATATCCGCTCGTGAAGATCGAAGTTTCGGCAGAATCCCATCCGTTCTACACCGGCAAACACAAGATCGTCGACACCGCCGGCCGCGTGGAAAAATTCCGCCAGAAGTTCGGTTCCGTCGGTTCCAAGACCCAGGTTGCAGAGTAATTCTGCCGCTGGTCAAAAAAGGCAGCTTCGGCTGCCTTTTTTATTTCGTCAACCGAAAATTTTCCGGCACAATATCGCCGAAGAACAACTCCACTTCCTACATGAAGCCTGTCCGCCTCCCCGCTTCCGCTACGCTGGCACTTCCGCGCTGGGGCTTGATCGCTCTCTGCCTGCTCTACATTCTCCCTGGCCTGATCGGGCGCGCCCCTTGGAAAAGCAGTGAAGACGCCGCCGGTTTCGGCATCATGTGGACCATGGCACATGGCGGCCTGAACGACTGGCTATGGCCGCATATCGTCGGCTTGCCCATGGCCCAGGAAGGACCGCTGGCATTCTGGCTTGGCGCGCTGTGCATCCGCTTGTTCGGCTGGCTGCTGGGCGATGCGATGGCCGCCAGGATCGCGCCGATCGCATTCTTTTTGCTTGGTTCGCTGTCAGTCTGGCACGCGACTTTCCTGCTCGGCCGGCGCGGCGATGCGCAGCCGCTGAAACTGGCTTTCGGCGGCCAACCGGAACCCGCCGATTTCGGCCGCACCCTGGCTGACGGCGCACTCTTGATTTATCTGGGTTGCCTCGGCTTGTTGCTACATAGCCACTCGACCAGTGCCGGCGCCTTGCAGGTTTCGCTGGTTGCAAGCTCGCTCTATCTCGCAGTGCGCCTGTTCGAATCTCATTCGCGCCGCGTCGCCTTGGCACTCGGCGCCGCATTCGGCGTACTGGCCTTGACTCGCGGCCATGTAGTGCCGCTCGGCTTGTGGACCGGATTGACGGTTCTGGCGATGCTGCGCGAAAAACGTCTGATTTCGCACATGGCCTTATTTGCCCTGCCTTCGATGCTGAGTGTGATCGCCATCTGGATAATGGCGAACAGGATCGTGCATCCATTCAACAGCTCGCCCACCGACGGCTGGATGGCATGGAACGCGGAACAATTGGGCTGGCCCTCATGGGACACGCTGAGCTATCTGCTGAAGAACGGCATCTGGTTCGCCTGGCCGGCCTGGCCATTCGCCGGCTGGGCGATATACGCCTGGCGCAAGCAGCATAACGTGCTGCATATCACGCTGCCCGTCACCTTCCTGATTGCGCTGACACTGCTTGCATTGCTCAACCCGAATTCGGAAGATGTCATCCTGTTGCCGCTGCTACCGCCGCTGGCAATTTTGGCGGCATTCGGCTTGCCGACCATGAAGCGCGGCGCGATCAATGCGGTCGACTGGTTCTCGGTGATGACGCTGACCACCCTGGCGGGCATGATCTGGCTGTTCTGGATCGCCAAGCAAACAGGCTGGCCGGCCCAATTGGCCCGGAATGTGCTGAAACTGGTGCCGGGCTTCAAACCGGAATTCAATTTAATCGCTTTCCTGGTCGCCGTAGCCGTCAGCATCGGCTGGATTATGCTGGTGCACTGGCGCATTTCACGACGGCCCTCGGTATTGTGGCGCGCCGTGGTACTGTCTTCCGGCGGCGGGATTTTGTGCTGGCTGCTGCTGACGACCCTGTGGCTGCCGTGGCTTGATTACGTAAAAAGCTATGCCGGCGTGGCGCAGCAGATCGCGTCGAAATTGCCGACGGTGCGGCAGTGCGTCGATACCAATGTCGGACCGCCGCAACGCGCATCGTTCGCGTATTTCGGCGGCATTCCGTTTGCGCAGTTCGATGATGCCCGTTGTGATTTTTTGCTGTTGCAGGACAGTCATCAGAAGAAAAACGACGCCAAGCTTTTCAAGGAATTCGGCAGCGGCTGGCAATTGCTCTGGGAAGGGCGACGGCCATCCGACCGCGATGAACGCTTCCGTCTTTTCAAACGCCTGAAATAGGCACAGCTTCTTATGCCGCCACAAGAGTTTCGCCATCACGCAGGCCGCATCGCCGCGCTGGCCTGGCCGATCCTGGTCGGCCAGCTGGCGGTGATCGCCAATGGTGTGATCGACACCGCGATGACGTCGCGCTTTTCCGCCACCGATCTGGCGGCTTTGGCAGTAGGCATGTCGATTTACGTCAGCGTCTTCGTCGGCGCCAACGGCGTGCTGCAAGCGCTCTCTCCCATCATCGGCCAGTTGTTCGGGGCAAAGCGCTTCGAAGCAATCGGGATCGAGGTCAAGCAAGGCACTTGGCTGGCAGTCTTCCTGTCGATCGGCGGTTGCCTGATCCTGGCATTTCCCCAACCTTTCCTGGCGCTGGCCCAAGCCTCGCCCGAGCTCAAAGAAAAAGCCACTCTCTATCTGCGCCTGCAGGCGCTGGCGCTGCCGGCGACGCTCGCCTTCCGCGTCTATAGCGCGCTCAACAATGCGGTGGCGCGGCCCAAGATGGTGATGAGCATCCATGTCGCCGCCCTGCTGTTGAAAATTCCGCTCAATGCCTGGTTCATCTTCGGCGGCTTGGGCGTGGCAGCGATGGGGGGAGCGGGCTCGGCGCTGGCAACCGCCGTAATCGCCTGGCTGACGCTGCTGGTGGGGTGGCTGCACCTGCGCCATGGGCAGTTCTACCGCACGTTCCGCCTGTTCGGCACCGGCTTCGTCGCACCGCGCTGGCCTGCACAGCGCGCGCTGCTGGCGCTCGGCATCCCGATGGGCATGAGCTACCTGATCGAAGTGACGGCATTCACGTTCATGGCGCTGTTCATCGCGCGCCTGGGCGACACTGCGGTGGGGGGGCATCAGATCACGTCCAATTTCGGCACCCTGCTGTACATGCTGCCGCTGGCAATTGCCAGCGCCACCGGAACCTTGGTGGCGCAAGCGATCGGCGCTGGCAACATGAATGCCGCGCACCGCATCGGTCTGTCCGGTATCCGCCTGGCGGCCGTGTTGTCGGTCTCGCTCGGGCTCATCATCTGGTTGGCGCGCGAATCCATCGTGCATGCCTACACACCGAACCCGGCGATCATTGCCGCGGCTTTGCCGCTGTTCATGTTCATCGCGTTTTATCAGCTATTCGATGCGGTCCAGATCACGGCCGCCTTCGTGCTGCGCGCCTACAGGGTCGCTGTGGTGCCGACGGTGATCTATGCACTCGTACTGTGGGGCGTGGGCCTTGGCGGCGGTTACCTGCTGGCATTTGACAGTCTGGGTCTGACGCCGGCCTGGCTGCTCGGCGCAACCGGTTTCTGGTTCGGCAACAGCCTCAGCATTGCGCTGGTGGCGATCAGCCTGCTTTGGTATTTACGCCGGATCCAGGGCAGGGCGGAACAGCAATAAAGCAGCTTCGAGTCGAAAGTAAAAAAGCCCGCTCGCAGCGGGCTTTTTCACAGGTAGAGGGACCTTCAATCATCAGGGATCCACCACTGTCACTCGCACCGTCGCACTCGCCGTGCCGCCGCGGCCGTCGGAAACGGTATAGGTAAATACTTCCCGTCCAAAGAAATCGCGGTCCGAGGTATAAACGATGCTGCGGCCGCTGATGACGGCCTTGCCGTGCGCCACCGGTCCGACCGATACGATCGTCAGCGCGTCGCCGTCCGGGTCCGAATCATTGGCCAGCACGTCGATACGTGTCGGCTGCCCCCAGATCGCCCAAGCCTCGTCGTCTTTCGCCAGCGGCGCAGCGTTGGCGCCGCTGACCGTGACCGCCACAGTGGCGCTCGCGGTCAAACCCTTGTCGTCGCTGATGGTGTAGCTGAAGCTGTCGCTGCCCTGATAGCCGGCAGCCGGCGCATAGGAAATGCGGTTGCCGCTGATGGACGCGGACCCATGGGCCGGCGTCTGCACCGAGACAATGCGCACAGGATCCCCATCCGGATCGGAGTCGTTGGCCAGCACGTCCAGCAGGTTGCCGCCGGAGCTGCCCGCGACCTGGAAGGAATCGTTCGCCGCCAGCGGGGCACGGTTCACGTAGTTGCGCGCACCTGTGCTCACCGCGACGGTTTTTTCCTGCTCGCGATAGACATCCACGGCTTGCTTGTGCGGTACGGTATTGTGCAGGGCGCGGCGCAGCCAGGCCGGCTCGCTGTCGATAAATTCGCGCTTCCACTCGACCGCCTCGCTGCCCGCCTTGGCCGGCTTGCCGGCATTCGCCGCGCCGCCCTTGGTGCTGCCGGCACCGGCCGCGCCTTCAGGTTTCGCGGCCGGCTTGCCGTCAGCCGGCAAGACGACTTCTTCCGCCTTTTCGACATAGGAAACGAATTCCATATCGACCCGGCGATTTTTTGCGCGCGACTCTTTGGTCTTGTTCGAATAACGCGGATCAGCTTCGCCCTTGCCTTCGACGATCACGGAATCGGCCGAAACGCCATGCTTGGCCAGGTAATCCTTGACTGCCAGCGCGCGCTTTTCAGACAACTTCTGGTTATAGGCGGCCGGGCCGAGATTACAGGTATGGCCGGTCAGGTGGATGTTGCCGGTATGGCCGCTCTCCTTCAACTTGGCGATCACCCCGTCCAGGGCGGTCAGCGCAGTGGGCGTCATCTTCACGCTATCGAACAGGAAAAAGGCGTCAGCCGACATCGAGGCAGTTGTCTTGACCATGCGCATCTCGGTTCTTTGCGGCGCTTCCTGCAGCGAGCCGGCACCGGTCGCGGAACCGCCTGCGGTATTGCCGCCTGCGCCCATACCGTCGGCCTGCCTGCCTTCCTGGCCCGCAGTCGCCGCTACCGCCGGCACCATGCGCGATTCGCGCGTCGGCCGATAGCTCTTGCCACCGAATTCGTAGCGCAACACCAGGTTGACGCGATGGTCGTTTTGTTTCTGGTCGAACTCGCCGCTCTTGTGATAGGCCTCGGCATTGAGGGCGAGACTGAGTGGCGTGTCGGCGAAAAATTTTTCCACGCCGATCGCAAACGTCGCCTGCCGCGCGGACCCGCGGCCCCACTCGTGATCCAGGCGTGTGTACAAGCGCAGCAATGCCGGCTCATAGAAATGGCCCGCAGTAATGCCGATGCCGTAGTCGTAAGCGCGCTCGAACAAGCGGGTGGTGGTAGCGGTGCGTATTTCCTGCGTATAGGCGCCGCCGCTGTCGATGCCGGTAAGATTTTCAGTGGTGACGGTGGTGGTATTCGAAACAGCACGGCGGCCGCTTAGCCCGCGCGACAAGGAGGCACCCCAGAACCAGTTCGCGTATTCCATGCCGCCGCCCAAGGTCAGCTTGCGATCGTAATCGGCATTCTGGTCGAGGGCAAAAAAGAGCTTGCGCACATTGTCGGCCGGTTGCCCGGCTTGCGGCAGCCAGTGGTAATTCAGCTTTAAACCGCCGGCCGAACCGCTGACCCAGCCTTCGCCGATCACCGCCTTGGCCGCATCTTCCTGCAATACCTGATAGTACTCGCCGCGCAGCTTGGTCTTGCTGTCGTAGCCAAGCCCGAGACGCAAGCCTTCGCCAACGTAGGAACGTGGCTCCGATCCATCGGCCGCGGGCGCCTTGATGCCGACTGCGGGGTCGGCCGCCAGTACCGCTGAGCAGGAACTCGCCAGAAGGAAAAGGGGCAGGATGTGTCGGGTAGCCATGCTGGACTTTCTAGTTTGAAATCGAAGCCGCATCCTACCGTGCCGTAACAATTTCGTCCACCCGCTGTATTGACATTTACAGCGAATTACTCCACTGAAAAACACATTTGCCACAACTCAAAATCGTTGCCGGGTAATCGCCTTGCTACCCGCCAGCCCGTCTACTTCGTAGCGCAACTCGGCGTTGTCCGCATCCGTAAAAATCAGCATGGCGGAGCCGGCCGCCATCAGGCTGACCGCACCTTGCGTCAACGCCGTGCCGCTGGGCGTCGATACGGTGCGGTACAGGGTGCCGCTATAGGTATTCGGGCCCAGCCAGCTCCCGCCGGGCAACACATACCAAGCCGGCTTGCCGCCGGCGTCGTAGGTATTCCAGGCAGCGAAAATGGTCTGGAATTGGTGGGTGATATTCAAGCCAGAACCGGGCTCCGCCGGCGTCCACCACATGTCGGAACGATTGACGCCGGATGCATCACCCGAGCTATCGAACACGTAACGGCCAAGCTGCTTGACCCCGGTGCTGCCTTGGTAGGTATAGCTCAGGCTCATGTGATCGACGTCGGTGAAATGCAGATCGGCTGTTCCGACCGCCGTCACCTCCACCTTGCCCGGCGCAAAAGCGGCGCCATTACTCTGGCCTGACGTGCTATACAACTGGCCGCTATACGTCGTGCTGTCGCGCCAGGTACCGCCCGGCAATACCAGCCAGATCGGTTTGCCGTTCGCATCATAGGAGTACCAAGAAGCAAACAAGGTCGAACCGTGCTGGGTGATGCCAACACCCGAGCCGGGCTGGGCTGGATTGTTCCAGAAATCCTGGTAACTGCTCACGCCGAGATTCAGCACACCTTGACCATCGGTGCCGAGCACCGTGACCGGCAAGGCAGCGCTCCGCCGGCTGCCGTCGCCAAGCTGCCCATCGTCGTTCCAGCCCCAGGTCAATACGCTGCCGTCATTCTTCAGCGCCGCGCTATGGTGGTTGCTGCCGGCAATTGCCACTGCCCCGGTCAGGCCGGTCACCGGCATCGGCAATGCACTGGCGGCGGTGCTGCCATTGCCGAGCTGGCCGTACTCGTTGTAACCCCAGGCCCGCACCGTGCCGTCGCTCTTTAAAGCCAAGCTATGGAAAAATCCTGCGGCAACAGCCTTAATCCCATTCAAGCCGATCACCCGCAGCGGGACATTGGAATTGGCTGCGCCGCCGTCGCCGAGCTGGCCGAAACCATTCCAGCCCCAGGCCCAGACCGTGCCATCTTTTTTCAACGCCACCGTATGGCCGCCGCCGGCCGCGACCGCGCTCACGCCATCAATTCCCGCCACAGGCAACGGTGACATCGCGTCGCTGACGCCGCCATTGCCGAGCTGGCCGTGGCCGTTGTAACCCCAGGCCGATAACGTCCCATCCCGGTGCACCGCCAGGCTATGAAAAAAGCCGGCCGCGATACCGCTGATCCCCAGCAAACCGGGCACCGGCGTCGGCGTGCGTGCATTGCCGGTGCCGCCGATGCCGAGTTGGCCATAGGCATTCCAGCCCCAAACCCAGACCGAGCCGTCGCTCTTCAAAGCCATGGTATGGGCACCTGCCGCAGCGACCGCGACCACGTTGGACACGCCCGCCACCTGCAACGGGATATTTGAATAGGCCAACCCGGCCACACCCAACTGGTCATAACCGTTATCGCCCCACAGCCACACCGTACCGTCGGATTTCAAGGCAACGCTGTGGAAGAAACCCGCCGCGACCGCACTCACGCCGCTCAAGCCCTGCACTTGCACCGGTGTATTCGAATCGACGATACCCCCGTTGCCAAGCTGGCCGAAGCCGTTGTAACCCCAGCTCCAGACCGTCCCATCGCCTTTCAGCGCGACATTGTGATAATAGCCGGCGGCGATCTGCGGCGTGGCCGCATGCGCTGCAACGGCAAACCACGACAGCAGGATGAGTGTGAAGAAGAATACATGGCGTCGAGTAAAAAACATGGGCGTGCCTGGATCGGAGTGCGCCGCAAGGAGCGCTGAAATTTTGCATGAAAAGGACTGGCAGCATAGCCGTTTTTCAAAACCTGAGCCATAATCACCGGCTTTTATTTTCAAGGCGCGGCTGGCGCAGGCCCGTCCTTTCACACACAGGCAAACTACTCTGCTCATGAAAACCAAAGACCACCGAATCTGCTTCATCGGCGACTCATTCGTGCAAGGCGCGTGCGATCCCGAATGCCTGGGATGGGCTGGACGGGTTGCGGCTGCAGCGTGCAGCCGCGATTACAACCTGAGCATCTACAACCTGGGGATTCGCCGCAACACCAGCAGCGATATCGCCGCGAGATGGCAACAGGAATGCGCCGCGCGTTTGCCGGCCGGTGTCGAGCGCTATACCGTATTCTCCTTCGGCATCAACGATACCGTGATCGAAAATGGCACGCTCCGAGTCAGCACGGCAAAGAGCGTGGAGAATTTCCGAACCGTCATCAGCCAGGCCGCCGCACTGTACCGTACGCTGGTTGTCGGCCCACCGCCGGTTGCCGATGCCGAACACAATCAGCGCATCGCCTCGCTTTGCAAACAATTCGAACAGATCGCCGCAGAACTGAACGTGCCATATATCCCCATTTCCCCGCACCTGGGACAGGATGCCGAATGGATAGCAGAGATCGCCGCGAGTGACGGGCATCATCCGCGTGCGCGCGGCTATCGGCGTTTGGCGGACTTGGTGCTGGGGTCGCCGCACTGGTGGTTTTGCTGAAACAACGATGGCAAGAAGCGGCTCCGGGAATCCCCAAATCCGAGGTCAGCAATCAAAATACCTGTTTAATCTGCGCTTAGCCTTTGCGCTCTATCCTCATAATGCGAGAACGGGCTCCCCGCACTCGCATAAAGGAAAACCATCATGCTGACCGAACAACAAGCCGAAAACGCTTATCTGGGACAGTTCATTCCGTTGCAATACCATCACAGCATGCTGACCGATGCGAATCGGATGCTCAGTTTCAAGTCAGCCATCGATCAAGTGGTTTTTCCGGGGGCCAAGGTCCTTGAATTGGGAGGCGGAACCGGGGTGCTGTCGTGCTTTGCCGCCGCCAAAGCGGACAAGGTGTGGTGCGTGGAATTCAATCCGGAACTGGTGGCAGAGTCGCGCCGCTTTCTTGCGCAAAATGACAACGGCCACAAGGTCGAAGTCATCCACGCGGATGCATTCGACTACCTGCCGCCCGAGCCGGTCGATGTCGTGATTTGCGAGATGATTCACGTCGCCATGCTGAGGGAAAAACAAGTGCAGATGATGGAATCGTTCAAGCAGCGTTACCGCCAACGTTTCGGTGCAACGCTGCCGACCCTGATGCCGACCGCGGTCTTGATGGCGGTTCAGCCCTTGCAACAGGATTACAACTTCGAGGGCTTCTATGCCCCGATCATCCAGGTGCAAGAGCTGTCGGGAAATTTGCCTGGCACGCTGGAAATGGCGCCGCCGGCCTTGTACAGCACGCTTGATTTCACAGAACCGACCGCTCTCGACATTGCCTGGGAAGGTAGTTTCTCAATCGAAAAAAGCGGGACAGTAAATGCACTGCGCTTCATCACGAAAAATATTCTGGCACTGCTTTTGCAAACAGGCAGCACCATCGATTGGTTGAATCGCTACATGTCGATTCCGCTAAACCAACCGGTACAAGTAAAAGCGGGAGATATCTTGCGCGTGCGTTTTCGATACCGGGCCGGGGATTTGATTGCATCGCTACAGGGTGCGATGCATGTCGAAGTCATTCACCACCAACTCGCCAGCATGAATGTGAATGCACCGGGTGAATGCAGCGCTGTCGACATGGCAGTTTGACTCGGACATACCTGCAATCCGCCCTTCAAAACTCTCCCTTCGGACACATCCGGCATTGCCTGAACCGGTTACTCGGCGCCGCAACGCAACCAACCTGCGGAGCCGAGAGAAGCAGGCAACTCAAGGCGCCGGCGTCCTTTGCCTACTCACTGCTTCTTTTATCTGCTTGTCCCGCTGCCGGTGTTAGGCGTGGGACGCTGTGCTCCGCCGGAACTATCAGTCGTGCTGCCGCCGGGGGTGGTAGCGGAGCCGCTCGACGTCCCGCCCGGTGTGGTGCTGCTGGTGCCGCCCGAGCTATCCGACGTCCCCGTGCCACTGCTTGTACCGCTGCCGGGCGTGGTGCTGCTTGTACCGCTGCCGGACGTGCCGCTGCCGGGCGTGGTGCTCGAGGTGCCGCCGGTGCCCGATGACGTGCCCCCGGAACCCGAAGTGCCGCTGCTGCCATAGCTGCCGCTGGGTGTACTGCTGCCCGAGGTCCCGCTGCTGCCACTCTGGTCGCCCGTATCGCGACGGCTGCAAGCGGTAAATGCCAAGGGTATCAAAGCAGCGACCAGCAGGGCTTTTGAAATATTTGAGATCGAATTCATTGGACTTCCTTTCTCTAACAATTGCGTAAAAACATGTTCCGAAACATGTCCTGAATTTCTTCCAGTTCCCACGCCTTTGTGACCGGGCATGCCGACGAAAGTTGCGAAAATATTCAAGCATGCAGCGGCATGCTGACGAGCTCTTTCTCTGGCGCCATCAATCTTTCTCTTTCTCATTTCCGCGCGCAAAAAAAGCGAGTGCGGGAATGCAAGTTTGCGGAATCAGCGCATCACAAGACGGTCAAACAAAACAATAAAAGCCACGGAGCGGACAATGCATGCAAACAAAGGCCTGGCCCATTACCCCAGTTTGAAAGGCAAGACAGTCTTCGTCACCGGCGGCGGCAGCGGCATCGGCGAATCGATCGTCACCGCATTCTGCGAACAGCAGGCGCAAGTGGCATTTGTCGATATTGCAGATCAGCCCAGCAGCATGCTGTGCGAAAAAATTGCCGCGGCAAACTTGCCGAAGCCGCTGTTCCGCCACTGCGACATCCGTGATATTCCCGCCTTGCAAAACACCATGCGCACACTGGTCGATGAGCTCGGCGATTTCGATGTGCTGGTCAACAATGCCGCCGACGATGCGCGCCACCGGATCGAAGAAGTGACGCCGGATTATTGGGACGACCGCATCGCGATCAATCAGCGCCCATTGTTTTTTACCTGCCAGGCAGTGTTCCCCGGCATGCGGAAAAAAGGCGGCGGCTCGATCATCAACATAGGCTCGATCGGATGGCATATCGCAAGCAGCGGGTATCCGGTGTACGCCACGTCCAAAGCCGCCGTCCACGGACTGACCCGCGGGTTGGCAAGAGATATGGGACAGCACAATATCCGGGTCAATACCCTCACGCCGGGCTGGGTCATGACCGAACGTCAAACCAAGCTATGGGTCGATGCCGCGGCAGAGCAGGAAATCGCACGCAACCAGTGCCTGCCCGGCAAACTATTACCCTGGCACGTGGCGCGCATGGTCCTGTTTCTGGCCGCCGATGACAGTGCGATGTGCACCGCGCAGGAATTTATCGTGGACGGCGGCTGGTGTTGAAAAATGTGTTGAACCAACTAGAGAAGCAGGCGTCAATTGCAGTCGAATCGGCCTGCAGCGCTAAGCCGCCGCTACCCATGATGACCATCCTGACAATCGATACCGGCACTACCAACACACGCGTGAGCCTGTGGCGCGGCGGTCATGTGCTCAGCCGTCGCACGGCGCAGGTTGGCGTACGGGATACGGCAATCACCGGCAACCGCACAGCCCTGCAAAACGCGGTGCGCGACACGATTGCAGGCGTCTTGCAGCAAGCCGAAGTAGAAGCCGGCACCGTGGGCTTGGCCGTCGCCAGCGGCATGATCACCTCCCCGCTCGGTCTGTATGAAGTGCCGCATCTGACGGCACCGGTCGGCTTGGACGATCTGGCGCAAGGCATGGTGCGGGTCGACTTGCCCGAGGTCTTTGCCAAACCGATCTGGTTTGTGCCGGGGGTGCGCAATCAGGCATCCGTAAACGGCCCGCTCGATGTCGAGGCGATGGACATGATGCGCGGCGAGGAAGTGGAGGTGATGGGCTTGCTCGAGCAGTCAAGCGTGAGCGGCCCGGCCATGCTGGTGCTGCCCGGCTCCCACACCAAGTTCATCAGCCTGGATCGGGACGAACGCATTGCCGGTTGCGCCACTACCCTGGCGGGAGAACTGCTGCAGACGATCACCCAGAACACCATTCTGGCTCAGGCCCTGGACCGCAAATTTGCAGCAGAAATCAAACCGGAGATGGTGCTGGCCGGCGCCGCGATGGCGCAACGAACCGGCTTGGGACGCACCTGTTTCAGCATCCGCACACTTGATCAATTCCTGACGACAAGCATCAACGACCGCGCCAATTTTTTGCTGGGAGCAGTGCTCAGCAGCGACATGCACGCGCTGAAAAACAGCAGCGCTGTCCACATGCAACCCGGCACACCGATCGTGCTGGCCGGCAATGGGGTGGTCAAGCAGGCGCTGGCCCTGCTGATCGCACAGGATGAATATTTTTGCGGACCGCTCACGGTACTCGATGACGAGCAGCAAGCGCTGATGGCGGGACAAGGCGCCATCAGGATCGCCCTGGCGCGAGGCTTGTGTGTCGAATTGTGAGAACAAGCGCAACGAATATAAGCGAGATAAACACATGACCAAACCCAAACGGATACTGCGCTCGCAGGCATGGTTCGGCGGCGACGACAAGGACGCATTCATCCATCGCAGCTGGATGAAAAACCAAGGCCATCCGGATCACGAATTCGATGGCCGCCCGGTGATCGGCATCTGCAATACCTGGTCCGAGCTGACGCCTTGCAACGGCCATTTCCGGGAGTTGGCCGAAGCGGTCAAACGCGGCGTCTACGAAGCCGGCGGTTTCCCGCTTGAGTTCCCGGTGATGTCGCTGGGCGAATCCAACCTGCGCCCAACCGCAATGCTGTTTCGCAACCTGGCCAGCATGGATGTCGAGGAATCGATACGCGCCAATCCGCTCGACGGCGTGGTGCTGTTGACCGGCTGCGACAAGACCACGCCGGCCTTGCTGATGGGCGCGGCGAGTTGCGATCTGCCGGCAATCGTGGTGTCGGGCGGCCCCATGCTGAACGGCAATTTCCGCGGCAAGCCGATCGGCTCCGGCACCGATGTCTGGAAATTTTCCGAGGACTTGCGCGCCGGGCGCATGAGCTTGGCCGATTTCAAATCCGGCGAATCCTGCATGTCGCGTTCCAGCGGCCATTGCATGACGATGGGCACCGCCTCGACCATGGCGTGCATGGTCGAGGCGCTGGGCGTGACGCTGCCCGGCAATGCCGCGATTCCCGCAGTCGATGCGCGGCGCAAGCGGCTGGCGCACCTGAGCGGATGCCGCATCGTCGAAATGGTGAACGAGGATTTGAAACTATCACGCGTGCTCTCCAAGGCGGCATTCGAAAATGCGGTGATGATCAACGGGGCCATCGGCGGCTCCACCAATGCGGTGGTGCACTTGACGGCGATCGCCGGACGCATCGGCGTCGGCTTCGGCCTGGATGACTGGGATCGCCTGGGGCGCGATCTGCCTTGCCTGGTCAATCTGATGCCGTCGGGCCAATACCTGATGGAAGATTTTTATTACGCCGGCGGTTTGCCCGCAGTGATGAAGGAGATGCTGGACAAACTGAACGGCGACGCCCTGACCGTCACCGGCCGCAGCCTTGCGCAGAACGTCGCCGAGGCGCAGAACTTCAACGCCGAGGTGATTTTTTCGCAGACCTTGCCGTTCAAGGCGAACGGCGGCATCGCTGTCTTGCGCGGCAACCTGGCGCCGCGCGGCGCGGTCATCAAGCCCTCGGCGGCAACGCCCTCCTTGATGCAGCACCGTGGACGCGCCGTGGTATTCAAGAGCATCGAAGACTACAAGGCGCGCATCGACGACCCTGCACTGGAAATCGACCAGAACAGCGTGATGGTGCTGCAGAACTGCGGTCCGCGCGGCTATCCGGGCATGGCCGAAGTCGGCAACATGGGCTTGCCGAAAAAATTGCTGGAACGCGGCGTGCGCGACATGGTGCGCATTTCCGATGCGCGCATGAGCGGCACCGCCTACGGCACGGTGGTACTGCATGTCGCCCCGGAGGCGGCGATCGGCGGACCGCTGGCGTTGGTGCGCGACGGCGACTGGATCGAGCTGGACGTGGCCGCGCGGCGCTTGCACCTGGAGGTCGGCGAGAGCGAACTGGCGCGACGCAAAGAGCAATGGCTGCCGCCGTCGGCACCCACGCAGGGCGGTTATCAGCAGATGTACATGGCGCACGTGCTGCAGGCCGACCAGGGCGCCGACCTGGATTTCCTGGTCGGTTGCCGCGGCGCCGCGGTGCCGCGCGAATCGCACTGAGTATCGTCCATAAAAATCAAGGAGACTCGAAATGCAACCTCATTTGCTGATCGACGGCGGCTATGCGCTGGCCGAATGCGTGCTGTGGTGCGAACGCTCGCAGCGCGTGCTGTGGACCGATATCCCGGCCAACAAGCTGTGGTGCCACAGTCCCGCTACCTGCAGCACCCGCAGTTGGTCGATGCCTGAGCGGCTGGCCTCCTTCGCGCTGACCGACAATGATGACCTGCTCTTGCTGGGATTGGCTTCGGGCCTGGCGTATTTTCATTTTTCCAGCGGCGAAGTGACGCGCATCTGCACGGTCGAACCTGACCTGGCATCGACCCGGCTCAATGACGGCCGCTGCGACCGGCAGGGACGTTTCGTCTTCGGCACTTGCAACGAAGCCGCCGATCTGGCGCCGCTCGGCAGCTTCTACCGCTTCGATGCAGAGCGCGGCCTGCAACGCCTTGCGCTCGGGCACGCCGCGATTCCCAACAGCATCTGCTTCAGTCTTGACGGCCGCACCATGTATTACGCCGATTCGGTATGCAAGGCGATCCAGTGCTGCGACTACGACTCGGATAGCGGTACGGTCGGCCAGCCGCGATTGTTTGCCGACCTGAGCCAGGAAACAGGCGTACCGGACGGTTCGTCGATCGATGCCGAAGGCTACCTGTGGAATGCGCAATGGGGCAGCGCACGTGTCGTGCGTTATGCGCCGGATGGACGCGTCGATCGCGTGATGCCGATTCCCGTCACGCAACCCAGTTGTGTCGCCTTCGGCGGCTGCGAATTTAACGAGCTGTACGTCAGTAGCGCACGCGTCTCCTTGTCCGAACAGGTGCTGCAGCAGGAACCCCAAGCCGGCGGCCTGTTTCACTGCGTGCTGGAAGATGTCAAGGGATTGCCGGAATGCCGTTTCACCAGCGCCAAGCCGGGAGGCCGCCATGCTTAAGCTGAACATTCTGCAACGCATCCATCAGGCCGGCATGGTCGCCATCGTGCGCGCCGACAGTGCGCAGGAGGCGCAAGCGCTGGCCGAGGCTTGCCTGGAGGGCGGCATGAGCGTGCTGGAAGTTGCCTTCACGACGCCGGGCACACTCGATGTCATCGCCAGCCTGCGCCGCCGGTATGCCGATCAGGCCTTGATCGGCGCCGGCACCGTGCTTGATGAACCAAGCGCGCGCATGGCGATTCTGGCCGGGGCGCAGTTCATCGTGTCGCCGGGCATCGATGCTGCGACCATCCGCCTCTGCAATCGCTACCAGGTAGCATCATTGCCAGGCGCGATGACGCCGAGCGAAATCGTCGCTGCGCTGGAAGCCGGCGCCGACATCGTCAAGGTATTTCCCGCCGAGGCCTTCGGTCCCGAATACATCAAAGCATTGCTGGCACCTTTGCCGCAAGCGCCGCTGATGCCGACGGGCGGCGTCACGTTGAACAATCTGGATCAGTGGTTCAAGCAAGGCTGCGTGGCAGTCGGCATCGGCGGCAGCCTCAGTGCGCCGGCACGCGAAGGAAATTACACAGCGGTAAGCGCCAATGCGCGTGCTTTTGTGCGGCGCATGGGAGAAATAAAAGGACAGCACGGATAAGCAAGCAGCCAAGCTGCAAGCCTGTTCAGGACAAGCTTGCCTGCCGTCATTTCCCTGCGCCTTTCCTCCGTGGCAAATGCGGCATTTTTCGGAACTTGTCAAAAGATGGGGAGTCGATTTAGGTGTTATCAAAAATAAGGCGGCGGGCCGGCCGCTTTTACCCCCGCCGGCCCCCCCTCCCCGGCCAAAGTTGGCAAAAACGCCCGACACATCTTCCCCCACCGCATCCCCATCCCTTC
>CBIHON010000008.1:0-145157 GCA_966211965.1 uncultured Burkholderiales bacterium
CGCTTCATCGGCCCCTCGTTCGACCGCCACCGGCACGAGTGTCAAACGCTCCTTTCCCAGGTGGAGCGGATGGACGCTTACGTATGAGGCTTTATAGGTTCCGCTCGATGGCGCCGTCGCGGTCACAAGCCGGTTGATATCGTCATACGTCATGTCGCGCCGGGTTTTGTCGACCGCATCGTCAATCCCGGTGACATTTCCGACGCGATCGTAGTAATACGCCTTGTCGAACATCGAGGTGGCCGCGCCGATCTTCAGGGTTGACGGCCACAAGCGGTTGTTCAGTCCAACGTCCGTCTTCACACCGTTGGCATAGGTCATGCTGCTGATAGCGCCGCTCGGATGATGCATGACTTTGGTGACATAAGGCGCGGCCTGCGTCGGCCGTCCAAACGCGTCCGGGCTGTAGGTGACAACCTTGCCCGAACCATAGGTCAGCGTATTCAAGGCATCGTTGCCGTCGTACAGGTATTGCGTCGCAAAGCTCTGGCCGGCAACGGTCAAGTTTTCCGTCTTCAAATTCTTGTTCGCGTCATACACATACGTTTGCACTGCGACGCCGTTGTCTACCGATTTCAATTTGTCGTCCTTGTAGTAAGTCCGCTGCACCGACGTACCGTCCGGATAAAGCGTCGTAGAGAGACGATTCAATCCATCGTAGACATAGGTGGTTGCAGCCGACGTGCCCACCTTGCGGCTGGTCATATTGCCGACCGCATCTCTTCCATAGATCGTGAAGCCCGTTTCGGGATCGCTTTTCGACGTCAGGAAATATTTTGCGTCATAGCCGTATGCGCGCGTCTTCCCGTCCTGAGTCGCTTCGGTAAGCTGCCCCACTCCGTTGCGCTTCATGCTGATGCTTGCGGAGGCTACAGGTGCAGCAACCGACATCAACTCGAGATGATCCGGATCTGAAAATCCGCGATAGGTGTAGGTGGTATTGACATCGTGCGTGTCCGTGACGACATCGTTGACAGTGACGGTGTTGCCGGCCCGATTGTAAGTGCGCCAGCCCATCGCCAGACCGCTGGCCGGATCAAAGGCTTGGCCGACTTGCCGCAACTGGCCCACGGTATCGTACAGGTAATGGGTGCCGATTGTGGCGTTGGGATACGACGCGAAAATGCGGCGGCCGAGCGTATCGTACTCATTGGTCTGGACAATGGATTCTCCAGTACCGCTGTCGCTATGCATCACCTGCGCCTCGCGTCCGAAACTATCGAAGGTGACGCGCTCCGTATAATTGCCGCGGGTCGTCGTGCGCGTGTTGCTGCCCCACAGGACATTGACCGGATTGCCCAGCGGGTGTGCAATTTTGGTAAGGCGATTCAAGGCATCATAGTCATAGGTAATCTTCGCCAACTCGCCATCGGTCTGGGAAGTCACGTTGCCGCTGCCGCTCACCATGCGGGAAATTAAAACGCCTTCGGGATGAAGCTCGTTTTGCGGAATACCGCGGTGATAGTCGCTATAGCTGATCTGTTTATTGCGCGCATCGGTCCGGGTCGCGACATCGCCTGCTGCTGTGTAGGTGAAATCGGTATTGACGCCATAACGATTTTCCGAGAGAAGATTACCGCTCGGGTCGAAGCTGCGCGTGATCGAACCGACAGGCAGGTCGTTCACAGTGCTGCTCTCGTCTTTCTTGAGATGCAGTATCCATTTGCCCGTGTCGATGGCATAGCTCACGGCAGTTTTTCTGGTATCGGTCCCGGTCTCGGTAATGCTGAGCGGATTGCCGAACTCGTCCAAAGAGTCGTAAAAGGAATTATAAGACTGCCCATTCCGGCTTATATTTTTGCCCAGAAAAATTGACGCATAGGTTGCATCGTCAAAGGTGAGCGTATCGCCTGGACGTATATTGGTCTGATACGAAATGAGTTCTGCCGTGTGACTATAACTCTCGGCATGCGAATTCCCGATCACCGCTTCAATCGGCTGTCCAATCTGATTGACTCCTCCGGGAGGAACACTGGTATAGCCGATGTGCCTGTAGACCCGCGTACCGTCCGGTCCGCTCACGGTCGTTTTATCCACCTGATCGTCCGGAAAACTCGTCCACGTCGGGACAGGAGGCAATGAAGCCGTGGCCGGTTTATAGGAATAGCTCCACGTCCCGGCCGCAGCCGTATTCTGGCCTGCCGCGCCGACCGTTTTCGACGTAATGACCGAACTCCGCGGAAGATTAGGGTTGGGGCTGAAGTTGACAAATCCGTAGCCATAATCGATCGTGCCGCCGGTCGGATAGGTCACCTTGGTGATGGAACCGCTGCCAGGCGAGCCGGCAGAAATCGAATTGTAGGCATACTTCCACGACGTCCCGTCGGGTCGCTGGACTTCACTCAGGAAGCCGCCGCCGCCAAGATATTTCCAGGTCCGGGCGCCATCCGTGACGCTGCTGATCAAACCATTCGAATAGCTGAAATCCACTGCCCGTCCATCGCTGGTGCTGATGTGCGTCACACCGAAGGAAAGACCGACGAATTCATAGGACAAGGACATCCAGTTGCCGTTGCGATCGGTAATCATGGACGTGTAATAGGTATTGACCGGATGCACCGCATCGCCCAGCGGCGCACCCGGCTTGGTCATGTCATAGCGCGTGCCGTCCGGCGAATACACCGTCAAGCCGCCGGAACCGCCGCTGCTGGTATTGCACACTGCCTTCCAGAAGCCCGTCGTGATGAAGGACATGCCGTCGAGCGCAACATACAGGATTTGCCTGCTGCCGTCTGGCAGCTCCAGCACAGGGTTCAACGTCGCACCGTGATCGACGTCACAGATATCGACCGAAGCCCGGCGCAGCACGCGGCCGAAGTGCATGGTCCAGCCATAACCGGCCGGCGACGGCTCGGGATATTCCTCGCCCAGGCTGCTATAAGAGCGCTGCACCGCCAGATCGAAACCGCCATTGCCGGGAATGAACAAATCGGTGTAATGCCACTGCAGCTTGCCGGTGAAGGGATCGATGTGTTCATTGGCATGCTGATTCACATATTTCCGGTTAGGCGACAAGCCGGGTTCTTGATAGAAGCTCGGGATAGGCTCAAGCACACCGTCGGCTTGTGCATGCATCGCAGAGAACAGGCTGACCAGCGTGACGGCACAGGCCGATATGAGGTGAGAGGTTTTCATTGCTGCCCTGATGGTTTTTAAATTGTTTGTGTTTGTTTTAAAAGTGCTGCGGCGCTTGGCCGGCCCGGCCAAGCGAGGTTTCTACTTCTACTATTTGAGGCTTCTGTTGCTGGATATCCGCAACGCCAATTCATCGACTTTCATGACGAGGGACCTACCGAGGCGTATCGCCATCGCTATGTTCATCTGGTCGAAGAGCAAAACAAATCTCATGGCTATAAAAACGAGGCCGGTAACTATAATCGCGTGGGCACGGCGAACTTGGGCTCCGTCCCCGGCGGTGCTGTGCGGGCGCTGATTGATGCGAAATGCCGGTGCTGCCTGTTTGGCAGCATACATCCTTAAATTCGTCGGAAGGCGCTCCGCTTTTCCGACCTACGGCCCTGAAGGACTAATTGGTCTAACGGAAGCTCCTTGTTCCTCTATTTATCACTACCTGCAGTCTTGTTAGCGAAATTTACTGCAACTCACGAAATATCAGTTGAAATCGGCCTACCGGGCCTTATTTGCGTCTTCCTCGTTATACAGACTGAACGCAATGCCTTCACCATACTTCTGCTTGAGTTGCTGCTCCGCATCTTCCACATCGTTCGCAAGAACGGTTATCCTTTCGCCTGAACGGTTGCAATCCGGCCTCCAAACAATGGCTTGATATAAGCGCTTTCCTTCGTCCATCCTAGTCCCCATTATTTGAAAGGTGCCAAGCAAGCACCGCTATCACAGAATCCCCCGATAGTTGTCCCCGGCCCTCTGAGCAGATTAGTCAGTTGCTTAGATGTCATTTCAGTAAAGTTGTGCACAGTCACTCCCGGAATATTGCCAAACCTTGCGACATCAGCTTTAAACAAGCTTAGATCAGCGATTGTTTCGCCTGCAGCAGTGCCATGAACACCGCTAATGATGTTCACCTCACCTTTATAGAGACCGCTATTTACATAAGTGGCGAAATCGTTCTGAGAAATTTTTCCAACTGATGTCCAAACTTCCCCACCTACAGAGTTGATGGAAGAAGTAAAGGCCCCTCCATGAGTGCTTAAGCCACGTGCCTCATTTCCAGCGGCCGCCAATCCTTTGATCATTCCAACGGCGGCACCCAGTGCCGCCCCTTCGGCGGGACCAAATCCTTGCAACACCCTCATCGCGGCATCGCCAAGACCTTCCGATTTAAAACCGGCTACCGAGGCGTTCCACCAATTCTTGACCGATTCAACCGCATCCCGCCCATCCGGATCCACATACCGATACGGATTGTTGTTCGCATACGCATACCGGTTGAACGAGTGGACATCCCCCTCCTTCGGCTCCACCGGGTCCACCCCCATGAACCGCCCCGCACTCGCATCATAGTACCGCGCCCCATAATACGACAGCCCCGTCTCCCCATCCAGCGACTTGCCGGTGAAGAACTGCCGGTTCCCCGCCGCCAGCGCATCGTTGATGGTCCGCTCGCCATACGGCCGGTAATCCTCTTTCCAGATCATTGCCCCATTCACGTCCGTCGCCGCGATCGCGCTGCCGGCCACGTCGTTGTGCAGGTAGGTGATGCTCTCGCCGCTGGGGTCGGCCACTACCGTAATCGTCACCGGCTTGGACCAGATCTGGGTCGGCGGCTGGCTGGTGCCGTTGACGTAGACCCACTCTGCAGCCAACAGCGTGTAGGTGCCTGGCGTGCGTGCATTCCACAGGTAGGTATAGGTCGCCCCGCCGTCGGCGCTGCTGGAGTCGCCGAGGAGGATGGGGTCGCCCACGCCCGGGGCCCGGTAGAACTGGGGCGTGCCGAAAATATTCGCCGCGGCGTTGACGGCGGTGAGCTGGATGGCGGCCGGGGCTACGAAGCGGTAGCCGTCCAGCGGGAAGCTGATGCCGAAGTCCGTCGATCCGCCCGCGCCGCTGGCCGCCACCACGATGTTGCGTGGGGTGGAGATGGCGGTGAAGCCGGTGTCGTCGGTGGCCTTGGCGGTGACCAGGTAGGTGCCGGCGGCGACGTTGGGCCAGGTGAAGGTGTAAGGCGGCGTATTGGACGCGGTGCCGATCAGGGTCGTGCCCTGGTAGAACTCGACCTTGGCGATGGTGCCGTCGATGTCGGCGGCATTGGCGATGAGATTGTTTTGCTGTTAAAGAACGAGGTGCCACGCTGCGTTGTGCGAGCGCTGCTTGATGCTAATTGCTGATGCTGCTGATGATATTTTCCGCAAGCGGTTTCTATGGCATTGCACGCTTGATTCAACTTGCTTAACTGGAGCCGCGTGGGCACGATGAAACTGTGCCCACCCTACCCGGCTCTTTGGGCAGAACATCAAATGCCGACCAATGGGTATCGTTCCTTGCCGTCAAGAAGTACGTGTTGTCGAGCCTTCTCGTTAACCGCGCCCAAACGTTGGACATTCAGCCGAGCGTCGCGCAACGTCATGCGATTCGGACTGCTGAAGTAGTCAAGTTCCGTCGTTCCATCGTCCTCCCAGAAACACACGCGACAAATCTCGTATACACCACGTTCTCGCAGGCATCGGTATCCACAACAAGGACATGTCGCCAATGCTTCGACATCGCCATCTATTGCTTCGTCGTGTCCCAGCGTTGCAATCTGACTCTTCAGATATGCATTTAGCACTCCTACGTACGAGCGACGAAGCGCGACCTTCAACAGAGGATCGTAAAGCGACTCTCTCGGATCGTCCGGCTGGTCAGCGCGAGTTATCGCCACTTTCAGCAGATCCGGGAGGCCGTGATAGTCAGGGTCACTGGCATCAATGGACCACCAATCAAGCAACAACCTCTCGCGACCCTCAGAGGAGAGTTGAGCAAGATCTCGCTGTGCCAATAAGTCTATCGCTTCGTCTCTAGTCATGAGTCAATCTCCTTCGTTATCGCCCACTCAGCTGGCCTGCCAACTCCACCGCCGCATTGAATGGGTCCGCAGAGCGTCCATCGGCCTTATAAAAGGTACGAATCTCGCGAGAGCCCGCATGGCCGACGAGCGTCCGCCCTGTCGCCGGGTCGTATTTCACGATGAAGCTGCCTACCTTCTGCTCAAGGAACGCACCGGCTTCAGCCGAGAAGGCCTTTGCCTGTTTTAGGTACTCACTTTGCGTGATGTTGCCGAACTCGGCGCCATGCTTCTCGAAATGCGTCGCAAGACTTCCTTTACTAAATCCCTTCCAACTAACATTGGCCGCAAGCCCCTTTGCAACGCCTGCCTCTGGCCCCCCAGCGAGCATCCCGGCCGCCATGTACAAATAGGCGCCGCCCGTTTGCGCTTCGGTCGCTTCCAGTCCTGCAATGGGAACGAAGTTGCTGATGCCGAAGGTAAAAATGCCCAGCGTATCTCTGGCGTATTGCTTGGCAAAGCCATTGAAGATATCGACCGCATCCCGCCCATCCGGATCAACATACCGATACGGATTGTTGTTCGCATACGCATACCGGTTGAACGAGTGGACATCCCCCTCCTTCGGCTCCACCGGGTCCACCCCCATGAACCGCCCCGCACTCGCATCATAGTACCGCGCCCCATAATACGACAGCCCCGTCTCCCCATCCAGCGACTTGCCGGTGAAGAACTGCCGGTTCCCCGCCGCCAGCGCATCGTTGATGGTCCGCTCGCCATACGGCCGGTAATCCTCTTTCCAGATCATTGCCCCATTCACGTCCGTCGCCGCGATCGCGCTGCCGGCCACGTCGTTGTGCAGGTAGGTGATGCTCTCGCCGCTGGGGTCGGCCACTACCGTAATCGTCACCGGCTTGGACCAGAGCTGCATCGGCGGCTGGCTGGTGCCGTTGACGTAGACCCACCGCGCCGCCAGCAGCGTGTAGGTGCCTGGCGTGCGTGCATTCCACAGGTAGGTATAGGTGCTGCCGCCGTCGGCGCTGCGGGAGTCGCCGATGAGGATGGGGTCGCCCCAGCCCAGGGTCCAATAGAACTGGGGCGTGCCGAAGAGGTTGGTGCCGGCGTTGACGGCGGTGAGCTTGATCGCTGCCGGGGCCACGAAGGTGTAGCCGTCCAGCGGGAAGCTGATGCCGAAGTCCGTTGATCCGCCCGAGCCGCTGGCCGCCACCACGATGTTGCGCGGTGCGGACACCGCGCTGAAGCCGGTGTCGTCGATGGCCTTGGCCGTGACCAGGTAGGTGCCGGCGGCGACGTTGGGCCAGGTGAAGGTGTAAGGCGGCGTATTGGACGCGGTGCCGATCAGGGTGGAGCCCTGGTAGAACTCGACCTTGGCGATGGTGCCGTCGATGTCGGCGGCATCGGCGGTGAGCGTGATGCTGGCCGGCGCCGTGTACGTGGCGTTATTGACGGCCGGGGTCGTGATGCTGACCGTCGGCGCGTAATTGGTGCTCACGGTGATAGCGACCGGCGCCGACAGCAAAGTCTTGCCGAGACTATCAGTTGCCTTTGCGGTCAAGGTGTAGCTGCCCGGCGCGACATTGGGCCAGTTGGCAGTGTAGGGCGACGCTTTGGCGGTGCCGATCAAGGTCGTACCCTGGAAGAATTCGACCTTGGCGATCGTCGTCCCGCTTGCGGGAACGGCGTTGGCGGCCAGGGCGATTGTTCCCGTGGCGCCGAAGGTGGCGCCGGCCGTCGGGCTGGTGAGCGCGACGCTCATCGATTGGCTGGCCACCACGTTGACCGGGACAGCAGCGGAGGTCGTGGTGACGCCGACGTTGTCCTTGGCTATTGCTGTCAGCGACACCGCGCCAATGTTGGCGCTCGTCGGCGTCCAAGTGGCCGTATAGGGCGGGCTGATGGAACTGCCGACCAATTGATAGCCGGCATAGAAATCCACCCTTGCTACCTGGCCATCGCTGTCGGACGCCGTCGCCGCCAGGCCGACCGGGAATCCGGCGGTCAAAGTCGCGCCGCTCGCTGGCGCGGTCAGCGTCACCTTGGGCGGCGCATCGACCTTCACAGTGAACGGGGCAGACGTCGCCGTCATGCCGCGGTTGTCGTAGGCCTTGGCCGTCAGCTTGTAGGTTCCCGCGCTGACGTTCTTCCACGTCACGCCATAGCTGGCCAAATCTAGGTATTGGTAGTATGGGGCCGTGTCGATCAGCGTGCTTCCCTGGCTGGTTTCCTGGTAAAACTCGACTTTGACGATCGCGCCGCCCGGGGCGTATGCATCGGCTTCGAGATAAATGTTCGCAGGGGCAACCTGGACCGTGCAGTCAGGCCGCGTTAACACGACAATAGGCGCCGCCGCGACGGTGATGTTAACGGTGGCGGTCGCTGTGGCGCCGAGGTTGTCGGTTACCACGGCCTTGAGCGTATGTGCGCCCAAAGCAAGGTTGCTAAAGGCTTGGGTGGTGGCCAGGGAATTCATTCCATTGCCGTTGACCGTGCCGAGCAATGCGCTGCCATCGTAAAAATCCACCTTAGCAACGGTACCATTGCTATCGCTTGCACTGGCCGTAATGAAGCCATTGGCCGGTGTCGCGAGAACCGCCCCATTCGCCGGACTCGTAATGGATACCGTCGGCGGATTATTGGTGGACGCGGTCACCATGACGTTAACGGCGGTCGAGGTGCCAGTCGCTCCGGCATTGTCGGTCGCAACGGCGGTCAGGGCGTAGCTGCCTGCGGGCACGTTGGCCCAGGTGTAGGTCCACACGCCTGCTGTAAGTACACCGTTACCAATCAACGTCGTGCCCCCACGGTAGAAGGCAACCTTGGCGACGGTGCCGTCCGTATCGGTCGCATTTGCCGTGAGAGTAATGCTGGCGCCGCTAGTGAAGCTCGTGCCGTTGGTGCTGAGCGTAACCGTGGGTGGTTTGTTTTTACCTGCGGCCGGGGTGCTCGTCGTGCTTGGTTGAGCCGTACCGAGCGGGACGGCTTGCGTTGTATTGGCAGCATTGACGCCGAATCCTGCCAGCACACGATTGGAGGCATGTCCAAAACTGTCGAAGGCCATAGCGCTGAAGGTGTGCGTCCCGTTTGCCAGTGCCTGACGGGGCGTGAATGTAGCCAGCCCGGTACCTGGCGCAAAGTGCAGTTGCGCACTGACGTCTTGCTGATCCAGCGCAGCCGATAGCGTAAAGCTTTCGCCGAAGCCAGGCGGGAAACCGCAGGGCACGCCGGCACACAATGCGTCCACTCCGAGGGTGAAGGTCGGCATGGGATCGTTGAGGGTCATGCCCTCTATCGCTTCCAGCAATTGCAAACGCGGGGTAATCCAGAATGGAACGGCGGCGACCCCGGTGGTTGCCGCCGTCACGGCAGGCGCCGGCAAGAGCTCTCCGGCAGGCGACAGACGACCGACTCCCTTGGCGTTACTCACCCAAAGCGAGCCTTCGACCGGGTCGATTGCCACTGCGGTGGCATTGCCGAGCGCCAGGGCAGCGAGATCGATGCGGATAGCCGGCATCCCGGCGGCATCGTAGGATTGCAGCGCGCCATCGAGCAAGGCCCACAGTGTGCCGCGCTTCGGTTCCAAGGCAAGGTCGCGAATGCCGCTTGCGGCTTGGATCACTGTGGGCGGTGCGGTCAGGTGCAAGAGGTCGATGTGCAATAACTGCGCGGCATTGCTGATCCACAATACGCTGCCAAGGGAATCCACGGTCAGACGTACCGGGCCGTCGGATAGTGCGAAGGGAAGTTGAATCGTTTGGACGATGCTGCCGTTTGGCGCGTAATGCGTGAGTTGCGTGTTGCCGAGAACCCATAGGCTCTGGTCTTGCGCGAGCGCCACGGCGCGGGCGGGCGCCGCCAAAGCGAAGTTGGCGAGGTCTTGCCCTTGCGGGTTCAAATGGTGGACACGAATGTTCTTATCGACTGCCCAGAGTGTCGCATCGAAAGGATCGGCCGCAAGAAGCGTGATATCGGCGGCGCTGAGCGTGGTGAGATCAATCGCGACGGCGCCCGTTGCCTTTGCATCGAGCGCGACGAGTTGCCGCGCCGTGAGGATGTAAGCGCCGCCGTCAGCCGTTGGCGCGACGGCTTTGAGCGCGGCATTTGCCGCAACCGGCGTGACTTGCCGGGTTGCCGTGTCGATGACGTAAAGGTGATTGGCGTCGTTCAGCCACACCGGGTTGGCCATGGCCGACAGCGCAAGGCACAGCATGCCCAGCACCAGAAGACGACGAAGTAACTGCCACATGAGAGTTTCTCCCAGAATTTTCTTGGTTTTTAGTTACAGACTGCGAGCGGATTGAAGGGCAGATAGAGCAGCGGCGAGTCGGCGATATTGCCGTCGTTATTGCGGTAAATCGCGCTGATGGCCGTGATGCCGGGATAGGACTCGGTGATCGTCGCCGTTGCGGCGCCATTGGTAAGCGCCACTGTTTTGGTATACGAATATCCACGGCTGGTGATCGATAAAGTCACGCTGCCGCTGGAGCCGGCGCCTGGTACGGTAACGGTAAGTTGTACCGCTTGGCCTGCGGACGCTACGCTGGGCAAGGCGCTCAGCGATACCGACGGGCCGGCGGAGGGGCCGGCAAGCTTGAACACCACGGCATCGGTGCTGCCTGCATTCACCGGCTGGAAGGCGCCAGCTGTGGTTGGAAAATTCGATGGGCCATCGGCCACGCCGTACGCGTTGCCATTGCCGTCGAGCGCAATGCCCTTGCCGGCATCGCTGGGCAAACCTGCCAGCGTCGTATTGAGAACGGCCTGTGCTCCCAATCTTACGAAGGTGGAGTACAGCAGCGCGTCTCCCCCTTGTGACACCTTGGTCACGAACAGCGCATCTTGGTCCGATAGCGGTTGCAACTCGGTAGTAACCAAGGAATCGACCAACGGGAACCGGCCGGTGCGCACGATGCCGGTCACGTAGGCATGGCCCGCGCTATCCACAGCGATCCCATATGCCGCATCGGCAGGTAACTCAGCCGGCGGGTTATAGAGCGTGCAATACGAATAACCGCAATACTGCCCGCCAAGAAAGGATGAGTAGATCAGGGCATCCCCCGTAACCGCAAGTTTGCTTACAAAGCCGTTCCCTTGGCTTGTATTGGTGTTCAAAACAAGGGCTCCGCCTTTATAGCGTTGAAAGGCATACGGCGTTACCGGGAATGCCGGCGAGTAAGTTTCTCCGGCAACATAGGCGCTGCCTGCCGGATCGATTGCGAGCGCGTTGACGATATCATCCTTTTCCCCGCCCAAATAAGTCGAATAGATCAGCGCGTTGCCGGCGGCATTGAGCTTGGTTACGAAACCATCTTGCATACCGTGCAGCGTCGGCTGAACGCCACTTACGACAGGGAAATTGGGCGAGGTCGTGCCCCCGCCGACATAGGCATTCCCGCCCGCATCCACTGCGATGCCGCGCGCGACATCTGTTCCGCTGCCGCCCAGAAAAGTGGCGTAGCTTGCCGCCGTGCCAGTGGCATTGAGTTTCAAAACAAAGGCGTTGGTGCTTGCTGCGTTACCAATAGTGGACTGAAACGCGCCGCCCGTGGTGACGAAGCCGGTGCTGGCGGCGCCGGTGATATAGGCATTGTTGCTCGCGTCAACGGCGATGCCGTAGGCCTTGGCCTTGAGTACGTAGGTCGAATAGAGGAGCGTGTTGCCCGCAGGTCCAAGCTTGGCGACAAACGAGCCGCCGCCGCTTACGCCTTTCTGATAGGCGCCAGTGGTGGTCGGAAAAGTGCTGCCGGTCGTGGTGCCGGTGATGTAGGCATTCCCTGCAGCGTCGATGGCAATCCCGCTTGCATAATCGGTTTCGCTACCGGCACCGAGGTAGGTCGAATAAACCAAGCCGCTGCCGGCCGGATTGAGTTTGGCCACGAACACGTTCATCGCACTCTTGCCCAATGCCCGTTGATAGGGGCTCGCCACCGGGAAATTGGTCGAGTTGGTATAGCCGGTTACATAGGCATTGCCGCTCGCATCGACGGCGATCGCGGTGCCGTAGTCAATGCCCGAACCTCCAAGGAAGGTCGAGTAGCCAAGCACGGGATCGATAATCAGGGGCTTGCTCGCATCATAGGCAGCAACTTCCACCCCGATCGTCGCATCGGAACGATGCACGTAGCGGCCGTCGATCGCGCGGCGCCGTCCGTCTATTTCCTGATAAAGCTGCGGGCGCTGTTGCTTGAAGTCGCCCATCGAAGTACGCAGGACGAGATCGCCTTGCGCATCCAGCACAATCTCCTTCGCGCCGTCGAAGGCGAGCGCGATTTTGGCCGGATCGGCGCCAGGAGCGAGCACGAAATCATATTCAAGCTGCCGCTGATTGCCGTAATAAACAAGGTCGATGCCCGGATAGAGTTCCGCATAGCGCACACGCTTGAAATTGGGCACGTCGGTGACATGGCGGGAGGCATCGTTGCCGATGAAGTAATTGCTTTTGCTCTCGACCGGCGCTTCGCCGGTGACGGCAGCGTTTGCACGAGCCCCCACGAAGCGAAGACGCAGCGCGGCGCTTTCCGTCTTCGCCGATGGCGCGCCCTTGGCTGCGGGCATGGCATCGAGGCTGATGACCGCAGCGTCACCCGTCAGGAACATCCGGTAACCGGGGCCGCGCGTCGTGAACTTGACCGTCCGGTCAGTCTGCCCCTTGTTGGCTTCGAACAGGAGCGGCAATTTGCCGTAGGCGGCGGAAAGACGGGCTTGCGTTGCCGCATCCGGTGTAGTCAAAGTGTTTTGTGCCGCGGGATGCTCGGCTGCGCCTGCGGACGCACAGCCAATACCGGCCATCAGGCAAACCATAACGGATGCCATGAAAGCATGACGTGCAAACATCTATTTCTCCCTAGGTGTTCTATTTGTCAGCACATTGGCGTGCGACGAGCTTGCGGCGAGAATGTTGTTTAACAATCTTTTAATTTCTCACACAGCAATGCAAAAATGGAAACGAAGTATAACAGCGCAGCTCTACTTAGCTCCCAATATTTTTGTCAACTTTTATTAAATTTCTTAAGATATTGGATGAGCATCCGATAAAAAGAAGCCAATAATTTCTCAATGAAAACAAAAACTTAAGTCAGCCGGATGCTTTTTGAGGTCGCGACAAGAGAGAAAAAATGCCGGCAAGAGCTTAAGGGCTCGCGCAAAATTGAATTATTGACATTTACATAAAAAAACATTACCTGCGTCGTCCCGGCGCACGCTGGGCCCGGTGGCGCGACGTCAGGCTGCCATACGGCAAGAGGCCTTAACTTGAAGGGAACGTTATGAATCGCCGGTAGAAACGACGAGGCGAGACTTGCAGAAGACCAAAAATCCTGTCCTTCTTGCGGAAGCAGGAAGAGCAGCACGTCGTTTGCAATTCGACACCCTATTCCTACCGCAAAAACGCAGATTGCCCGCCAACTTCCTCGGGCATGAGGAGAGGCCGGTCTGGACGGTCCTTGGGAGTCCTATGGGATTTCACGGCAATGCAAGCTCTGGCAGGCGCTGTTCAAGCCCCCACCACCAACCGCTGTTCACTCTCATACTTCTGAAACGCCTCCTCGAGAATCTCGCACAATACCTCGTGAACCCAAGGCTTGTTCAGAAACTTATAGACCGCCCCGAGATTGATTGCATCGGTGACCGCCGCCAGGTCGGCATAGCCGCTGAGAATGATGCGTACCGTCGATGGATACATGAAGCGCACGCGGCTGAACAGTTCGACGCCGGTCATGCCCGGCATGCGTTGGTCGCTCAGGATTACTCCGACCTCGTGCGTTGCCAGCAGATCGAAGGCTTTCATCGCATTGGGCGCCTTGAGGATGTGGTAGCCGGTCGCCTGCAGCGTGCGCGCCAGGGCCGAGAGCACATTCGGTTCGTCATCGACCAGCAGCAAGGTGCGCCTGCTGCGGCGGCGGCCCAGTTTTTCGAGCGGCAATGCGCGGTTTTCGCGCAACAATGCGGTACAGGCGTCGACAGGCACGGCCGGGCTGAAATAATGGCCTTGCATGCCATCGCACCCATGATCCGACAATAGGGCCAGCTGGCTCTCGCTTTCGACGCCTTCTGCGGTAACTTTCAGGCGCAAGCTATGCGCCATCGAAATGATGGCATCGGAAATGGCGAGGTCATCCGGATTGCGCTCGATTTGGTGAACAAAACTCTGATCAAGCTTGATCTTGTCGACTGCAAACTGTTTCAGGTAACTGAGATTCGAATAGCCGGTGCCGAAATCATCGATCGACAATTTAACACCCATGTTCCTCAGTTCTTGCAAGGCCTGAATCGTGGCCCTCGGGTCACGCATCGACAGGCTTTCCGTAATTTCGAGTTCCAGGTTGTCCGGTGCTACGCCGGTGTCGCGCAACACGTTTGCGACGATTCCGGCAAAGCCTTTCTGCAGGAATTGCGGCGCCGAGATATTGACCGCGATCGGCATGGCTGTCACGCCGTCGCGTTCCCACATTCGGTATTGAAGACAGGCGCTGCGCATCACCCAATCGCCGATCCGGTGCATCAGCCCGATTTCTTCGGCCAGCGGAATGAAACGCTGCGGTTGCACCACACCGAGTTCGGGGTGCGTCCAGCGGATAAGTGCTTCCAGCCCGTCCACCTTGCCGGTACGCAGATCGATGCGCGGCTGAAAATGCAGGATGAATTCGTTGCGCTCGATCGCCAGCCGCAAGCTTTTGTCGAGTGCCAGCCGTTCATTGATACGCCTGTGCAATTCGCCGGTATAAAACTGAAAATTGTCACGCCCCAATTCCTTGGCGCGATACATCGCGGTGTCGGCATTCTTGAGTATTGTTTCGGCATCGCGCCCGTCTTGCGGGTAGAAGGAAAAGCCAATGCTGCAAGTGATCCGGTATTCGAGACCGTTCAGCAGAATCGGCTCGGCGATGCTCTGCAGCATGCGCTGCATTGCGTGCAGTGTAACGTCCTCGTTGGCCTGGTCGTACAGCACCACCACGAACTCGTCCCCGCCCAGGCGGGCCACGGTATCCGATTCGCGCACGCAGGCCAGCAAGCGCTGGGCGATGGTCACCAGCAACTGGTCGCCTGCATCGTGGCCGAAACGGTCGTTGACTTGCTTGAACTTGTCCAGGTCGATAAACGCCACCGCGACTTGGCGTTCATAGCGGTCTGCATAGCTGATCGCTTGCAGCAATCGGTCGTGCAACAGCGTACGATTGGGCAAGCCGGTCAAACTGTCATGGCCGGCCTTGAAACCGAGGCGGTCGCGAAAACGCTTTTGTTCAAGATGCGTATGAATGCGGGCTTTGACTTCCTCGATCTCGAACGGCTGGACCAAGTAATCAACCGCGCCGGCATTGAACGCTGCAAGCCGATGTTGCGGATCGTTGACCAGGCTGATGAAGATGACCGGGATGTCTGAAAACTGAGGAATTTGTTTGAGGGTGCAGCACATTTCCAGGCCGCTCTTGTCGGACAACCCTACGTACAGCAAGATCAGATTGGGCGGCGCTGCGCTGACCTCCTTCAGAGCGAGCTTGCCGTCTGCCGCGAGCCGCACGGTATAGCCATGCCGTATGAGGGCTGCCGCAAGCAATTGCTGCTCCTCCGGCGAGCCATCGACAACCAGGATTTCTGCCATACCGATGCCAGGATTTAATGACATGTTCTTGCCTCATGACTAGCAAGTTGAAAAGCCGTTCGGCGCCAAGAACCTATCCCAGCAGGCATTACACCCGGCTTGCAGCCCATCCAAAAGCGGGGGCGGTGTCGGTCGTCGTAGCAATGGCTCGCCATGCGTCCTTCTTCCCCTTGCAGGGCGCACTGGCGCTTGCAAGCGCCAGTCCTTACGCAGGCGGACAAAGGAGCCTTGCAAGGCTGCACCGTTACGCAGGTGTGGGATATGCCCCGCGAAACCCCTGCGCCACCATGCGATCCGAAATTCCCTGCTGTACCCTTGCCCACGCTCCTGATGGACCGCAATCCGGGCGCGCTCCCTACTGGGATAGGTTCTAAGGGCTCGCGCAGGAATAATGTGCACAATTTTTCTGGCCGTAACCAGCAAAGGACCGTCTATTGCGAAAAGAAGGAACCGCTATCGCTACTATCGCTGTATACGTTTAATTACTGTCAATCCTATATAGTTAACACAAACAAATATTTATTACAAGAAAATATGCGCATCGCGGCCAGAGGCAACGTTTCCGAGGCAGGACAAGGTAAAATAACGCCTGCTCTCACCTTGTAGTCAAATACACAATGAAACTTTCCAAGCAATACCAACAGTACGAATCCGAGATCACCAAATTCATCAAGGATCTCAAGCAGAAAAACCCCAAGCTGGAAGAACAGCAGCGCGAAGGCCGCGCCCTGTTGTGGGACAAGGCGCCGATCGATCTCGACACGGTGGAGCGCAACGAAGCATCGCGCGTCAAACAGCAAGCCTACGTTTATCAAAACAAGCATTAATTGATGAGCGCGCAGAACGCGATGCTGGCGCAATTGCCGTCCAGCGCGCCTGATCTGGTGCTGGCCGGCCAGCCTGATTCGACGCCGAACGTGATCGACGGCGTCGCATTTGCCAAGTTGTACGGCGAACCGCTGTTCCGGTTGCCTTCCGATTTGTACATCCCGCCGGATGCGCTGGAAGTTTTCCTGGAAGCCTTCGAGGGGCCGCTGGATTTGCTGCTCTACCTGATCCGCAAGCAAAACTTCAACATCATCGACATCCCGATGGCGCAGGTCACGCTGCAATATCTGGAGTACGTCAACCAGATCCGCGAACATAACCTGGAGCTGGCGGCGGAATACCTGCTGATGGCGGCGATGCTGATCGAGATCAAGTCGCGCATGTTGTTGCCGGTGAAAAAAGCCGAAAGCGGCGAAGAAGCCAGCGATCCGCGTGCCGAACTGGTTCGCCGCCTGCTCGAATACGAACAGATCAAGTTGGCCGCGCAGCAACTCGACGCGCTGCCGCAACTTGGACGCGACTATGTGCGCGCGCAAATTTACATCGAGCAAAGCCTGGTGCCGCGCTGGCCAGAGGTCAACATCTCGGATTTGCAAAACGCCTGGGCCGATGTTCTCAAGCGCGCGAAGCTGACCGCGCACCACACGATCAGCCGCGAGGAATTGTCGGTGCGCGAACACATGACGAGCATTCTGCGTCGCTTGCAGTCGACCAAGTTTGTCGAATTCGCCGACCTGTTCGATCCGTCGCGCGGCGTGCCGGTGCTGGTGGTGAATTTCATCGCCCTGCTCGAACTGGCGAAAGAAACGCTGATCGAAATCACCCAGGCTGAAGCGTTTGCACCGATTTATGTGCGGCTGGCGTATGCACCCAGCTAATGGAAGAATTCAAGCAGGCGTAGCGCGCGCCATACGCGGTCACACCATCGACAATGTCCATACTCCTCCCAAGGCATGCCGCCCCGTATCTTTGCTGGGCGCTTATGCGCATAGAGCACGCTGCATCAATATCATCTGACATCCAACCATAAACCTCACCTCGCCATGAAAATCATCTCTTCCATCGACGAATTGCGCGACCAGTTGCGTGGCCAATTGCGCACAGCCTTCGTTCCGACCATGGGCAACCTGCACGACGGACACTTGTCGCTGATGCGCCTGGCGCGCAAGCATGGCGACCCGGTGGTGGCATCGATTTTCGTAAACCGGCTGCAATTCGGCCCGAACGAGGATTTCGACAAATACCCGCGCACCTTCCAGGCCGACGTCGAAAAGCTGGAAAAAGAAGGCGTGTACGTCCTGTTCGCGCCGACCGAAAAAGACTTGTATCCGGAGCCGCAGGAATTCCGTGTGCGGCCGCCCGAAGGTCTGGGCAATACGCTGGAAGGAGAATTCCGCCCCGGATTTTTCACCGGCGTGACGACCGTGGTGCTCAAGCTGTTCTCTTGCGTCCAACCGCGCGTGGCGGTGTTCGGCAAGAAGGATTATCAGCAGTTGATGATCGTGCGAAACATGACGAAGCAGTTCGCTCTGCCCACTGAAATCATCGCCGCCGAAACCTATCGCGCGGAAGACGGCTTGGCGCTTTCCTCGCGCAACATGTACCTGTCGGCGGATGAAAGAGCCGAGGCGCCGCTGCTGTTCCAGACCTTGAACCATGTCGCAACGGAAGTACGCGGCGGCCATCTCGACGTTTTCGACTTGGAAAAGCAGGCCATGTCGCAACTTGCAGCACGCGGCTGGAAACCGGATTACATCTCGATCCGCAAGCGCTCGGATTTGCAACCGCCGTCCGCCGGCGATCTGGCGCAGGGGGAATTGCTGGTGGTGCTGGCAGCGGCCAAGCTTGGCGGAACGCGGCTGATCGACAATCTTGAAATTTAGGCTCTTGACCATGCCCGCTCGAAACCGGGGCAATCGCGGTCATGGGTCACTCTACAAATGCTTCGACGTTCATCAGCCCGGCATTACTGCTGCACCCATTTCAAGATCTCCTGCCATTGTTCGAGATCCTTCTCGACCCGCGACGGCGCCACGTCCCATAGCGTGGTGCCGTGTGCCGCAAGCTGCACGTAGTTTTGTGTATCGCGCAGGTAGCCGAGCACCGGCACGCCCACGCTATTGACGTAATGCGCCAGTTGGTCGGCTGCGCGGGTGCGGATGTCGACGCGCATGCCCAGCACGCCAATGGCGAACTTGCCGCGCCGACCCAGTAGTTTTTGCAGAAAACTCTGCGTAGCCAGTATGTCGAACATCGAAGGCTGCAGGGGCACCACCACTTTGTCTGCGATCCGCATCACCTCATCGAAGCGCGCGCCGTCGAAACCGGCCGGCGTATCCAGCACCAGGTGAGTCGTGCCTTTCGGCGGTCGCGCGACGCGGCCGTTGATTTCCCAAGCCGCAATCGGCGGCAGCGACGGCGGCCGGAGCGCCAGCCAGGAACGCGACGACTGCTGCACATCGACATCGCCCAGCATCACGTTATGGCCCTGGGAGGTGAAATATCCCGCAAGATTGGTCGCGAATGTGCTCTTGCCGACACCACCCTTGGGATTTGCAACGACGATGACTGGCATGGTTTGTCTCCCGTTTTCCGATTGCCAGGATGCGCCCGGCTCGCCGGCTTCATCAGTTATCAGTTGTCAAGCTTGCATTTCACACTCGCCTTTTACCAAAGAATATCACGAGGATTTCTGGGGTCAATTGCCTTGGCGGGTGACTTGATCCGGTACGCCAAAACGGGCAATCCAATCCCGGCCTGCGCTTTTCAAACCCTCACGCTCCGCAACCGGTACCGGCTGCGGGCCGAAGCGGCAGCGATAATGCAGCTTCACGACGTGGCGCAAAGCGGCGCTCGCCTCGTCGCCCAATTGCGGGCCGACCCGTGCCAGCCAAAGCATGAACGGCTCATGCCTTGGCCGAACCAGGCCGCGTTCGGCCAATATCCGTTCGATCCGGTACAGTTCCGAGGGCTCTGAATTCCGGTCCTGCCGCGCGCCGCGGCCAGCTTCCGATGTCGCCCATCGCCTCAGCCGCAAGCCGCCGCCGCGCCAAAGATATTTATTGCCGAGCCAGGCGAACACCAGCAGCGCAATCACGTACGCAAGAATCTCGTATCCCGCAACCGGCAATTTCTGCAGATAGAACAACAGACACGACCACGCATCAAGCAAGGGTTCGAAGACCGAGGCCGAACGCTCCTCCAGCCCGGGCCAGGACGGCGGTGTCGTATCGACATCCTGCCAGGCGCCGTCGATCCAGGCGCTGACCCAGGCATGCGCATGGCGCCGGCGTGCGACATAGCCGGTGCCATAGCGGCTGCGCTCCTGCACCGAGTAGCCGACCGCATAGCGTGCCGGAATGCCGGCCGCACGCAGCAACAGCACGGTCGCCGTGGCGAAATGCTCGCAATGACCTCTGCGGTCGCGTATCAGGAAATCCGCCAGCGCGGTCCGGTTCGCCTCATTCCCGGCGCGGAAAGTGCTGTATGAAAAATTCTCCGAAAAATAATCTTTCAGTATTTTCACCACGGTTGCCGGCGGCTTGCCTTCCAGTTGCAGGCTTCGCGCTACGTCCCGCAGCAACGCGCCGTCGCTGCGAGCCAGCTTCAAGTCCTCATCGTTCGGCAAGGTCCGGTCGGCAAACCCTGCATCGTAAGCGACCCGATAGCTGTAAAACCCGGGAACCAGCTCCGCTTGCACGATGCCCATCTGACTGCGGTTCATGCGGAGGAATTTCGCGCCGCCGGCCTGGACTGCGCCCGGCGGGAGGGGCAGCAGACTCAGCGGATGCGTGAACGAGGCAGAAATTTCCATGCTCCCTTGCGCGCCCGGTAAAACCCGGGCAGGATCGTCCAATATCCAGGCCGTATGTTGCGCGTCCTGAGGCAAATCGCGGAACCCCCTGGTGCCGGCCACCGACCAGGTCGTTGCGGTATAGGTGTTGTAGCTGGCTGTACGCAACAACAAAGGCAGCCGCAGCGTTTGCGGACTGCTCACGCGCAAGGCGATCGAATCGGATAATTTGAGTTGGCCGATATGGCCGAGACTGGTGCGCGCGCGTTCCGGATCTTCATCGTCGTCGCCGCTGATCCATTCCATTGCGATCTGTTCGATCACATCCTGCAGACGATACAGCCCGACATTGACCAAGGCGCCGCTCAAGGCGGCAAGCAGGAACATCCCGGCCCACAACTGCGGCGAGCGGCCGGCCGGACGAAAATGCCACAGTGTCCATGCCCCCAAGACCAGCACCCCCGCGTAAAAGCCCAGGCCCTGCCGGTTCATCATGCTGGCAGCCAGCGCCCACAAGGCGAGATAGGGATAGCCGAGGTTGGCCGGATGGCTGTTGCTGCGGCCGTCGTTGCCGCGCGGCCGCAATGCGAATGAAACCACGCTCAGATCGACTTCCTGCATGCCGCCGTAGGCAATTGCAAGGAACAGCGGCAGGATGGTCATCGGCATCCACTTGATGATGCCGATGATGGCTGAGGTCATGCCTTCGCTGACGAACAAGTACACAAACACGGCAAGCAAAAGCAAGGTGCAAAAGTTCGCGATGCGGCTCAAATCGGCGAATGAAAAGACCAGGCGCAATTTGAGCATGCGCGGTGCCTCCAGCCCTGCCGCGACCAGCGCGGCAAGCCACCACTGGCCGCATTGCCAGCCCCAGAACATCACTGCCGCCGCCAGCAGGAAAGGAGGCAGCTTCATAGCGCGGCCAAGCCTTCCTCGATGCGGCCCGGAACCAGCAAGCGCACCCAGGGCGGACAATCGGCCGGTGCATCTTCGCCGACCAGCAACACCAGCAAGGGCAACCCCAATTGCCGCAGTTCGTTCACCATGTCGCGGCGCGCCTCATCCCAAGCGAGCAGGATGCAGATGCAGCCGCTTAACTCCGGACGCCGGCTCACCACGGTCGCATGCAAGTCGCACAGCGACTCACCGGGATGAGGCCGCACACCCGCCAGCACCCGCAGCAACGCTTCGGCCTGCAGCTCGCCCGGCCCCATCGTGAAGCAGTGACATTCTGCCTCGACAAACAGCAGATCCAGCAGGCATTCGCCGCGATGCAAATTGCCGACGAAAGAAGCGGCGAGCGAGACCGCCTCTTCGAACGCCTCGCCGTCCGGAGCGCCGAGGGTGTCGAGCAACAGCGCGTGACGCTCGAAAAACTCCGGCTGATATTCCTTCACCACCGGCGTGCCGGTACGGGCAAAACTTTTCCAGTGGATGTCGCGCATTGCATCGCCGGGACGGTACTCGCGCAGCCCGGAAATTTCTTCGCCATCGCCGGTGACGGAAGCCTTGACCCGATGCTCCGGCTGGTAATGGCGCCGCCCCGGCAGCGAGAACGGCGGCAAGGCGTAAGTGCGGGGCAGCACCAGCACCGAGCCTGGCAGATCGAACTCGCGGCAGGCGCGCAGCAGGCCGAGCGGATCGCGCCGCGCCACGACGAGACCGCGCAAGCCGAGCATGCCGCGATGGCACGGGGTGAAGCGTTGCGACACTTCCACGCTTGCGCCGGGCGGCAAGGCCGGAGCGTGGATTTCATCGATTTTCGCCACCTCGTTCTGGCGCACCAGCCAGGACCAGCGATAGTAGCCGACCATGCGGTCATAGCGATTGCGGCGTTCCGCGTCGGGTTCACGGGCGCTGCAGAATTGCGCGAAATCCGGACGGGGATCATGGTGTATTTCGAGCAGGCTCAAGCCCTGCACCGGGTGGGGAGCGTCATGCGACAGGCGCAGCCGGTAATGCACTTCTTGGCCGACCGTGGCATAGCGTGGCAACAGCCGCTGCACCGTCAACCTGCCGGAAAAACGGCGGCCGAAAACCAGCGCGATGCAGAGCAACCCCAGCAGCAGACCGAAGATCTGGTAGGCGACGATTTGCTTGGTATTCAAGCCGGTGATTGCGCTGACAATGAGCATCGCCAGCACGAAGTTTCCGGCCGGCGTGAAGCGCCGCTCACGCCATTTCCTGAACCTGAAATAGCGGCGGAAGCTACGGTAAAAAAAACGGCTAAGCCGGGACGGGTGTGTCATGCAAAAGCTGCGCAACGATGGTATCGGCCGTAGTGCCGCCGTACTTGACCTGGGTCGTCAGCACCAGGCGATGCGCGATCACCGGCGCCGCCAGTTCGCGGATATGTTCCGGCGTCACGTAATCCATGCCGTCGAACAGCGCCAGCGCCTTGGCGGTCTTGACCAGCGCGATGCCCGCACGCGGCCCGGCGCCGAGCTGCACGCCAGGCAGTCCGCGCGTGGTGCGCACCAGGTCGACCGCATAGCGCGTCAATTCCGGCTTGATGTAAATCTGCTGGGCCGCCTCCTTCAATGCCAGCACCTGCTGCATGTCGAGGCAAGGCTGCAAAGCGGCAAGCGGATGGCGCAGATGCTGGGCGTCGATCATCGCAGCTTCGGTATCCGGGTCGATGTAGCCCAGGCCAAGACGCAGGGCGAAGCGATCCATTTGCGCTTCCGGCAGCGGATAGGTGCCGCGAAACTCGATCGGATTCTGGGTTGCAACCACGAAAAACAAGGGTCCCATGCTGTGCAATTGGCCATCCAGACTGACCTGATTTTCCCCCATCACTTCCAGCAGCGCCGACTGGGTACGCGGCGAGGCGCGGTTGATTTCATCGGCCAGCAGGATGTTGGTGAACACCGGGCCGGGCCGGAACTCGAAGCTCTGCATCTTTTGATCGTACACCGACATGCCGAGGATATCGGTCGGCAGCAGGTCGGGGGTGAATTGCACGCGCTTGAAATCGGCGCCGATCGATGCCGCCAAGGCCTTGGCCAGCGTGGTTTTGCCGGTGCCGGGGAAGTCTTCCAGCAGCACGTGGCCGCCGGCCGCGAATGCGGCCAACAGCTTGCGCAATGCGGCGTCCTGGCCGTACACGATGCTGGAGATCGATTGGAATAAGCGCCGATAGGCGTCGTGCCCCTGCTGAAGACTCATGTGTTTTCTGTTTTGATGGAGGTGAGACGGCAAGCGTCGCTCTAACTTGGAATGATACCTGTACCGACGGCTATCGCCACCGAAAATCAGCCCCTGAAAAAGCCTTCCAGCGTGATCGCACAACTGACATTCTTGCGACGCGCCGGCGGTAACGGGCAAAGCGTTCCGTCCGCGGCAGCCATTATCCGTCGCCGCAAAAGGATTGGTATGAGCCTATTCCAAAAACCTGGCGAAACTCGCCACCGGCTCGCGCTCGGTTTGCAGCGTGTTCTCGACCTTGTCCGGATCGGCATAGCCGAGCGACATGCCGCACACGACCTGCTCGCTGTCCGGCAGTTGCAATACCTCGCCGATGATCTTGTGGAATTGCGTGAATGCCGCCTGCGGACAGGTATCGAGCCCACGGCCGCGCGCCGCCACCATGATGTTTTGCAGGAACATGCCGTAGTCCAGCCAAGAGCCCTTCTCCATCATGCGGTCGATGGTAAACATCAAGCCGACCGGCGCATCGAAGAACTGGTAGTTGCGGCCGTGCTGGGCTTGCATCCCGGCCTTGTTTTCTCGCCCCAGTCCGAGCAGCGCATACAAGTCCCACCCCACCTTGCGACGCCGCTCGATATAGGGCGAGATCCACTGGCGCGGGTAGTAGCTGTACTCCTCCACATGCTGTTTCGCGAGAGCCGGGTCGAAATGGACTTTCAGGATTTCGGACGACAGCTTTTCCTTGATCGCTCCTGTGAGCACATAGACTTTCCAGGGCTGGGTATTGGTGCCGGACGGCGCGCGCGCCGCGACCTGCAGGATGGCTTCGATGTCTTCGCGCGCCACCGGCGTCGGCAGGAAGGCTCGGATCGAGCGGCGCGAAGTGATCGCGGCATCGACGATTTTTTGTTCAGGCGTTTCGATCATGTTCGCTGGCTTGTATGGATGGAAGAAGAATCCGCATGCCGACGGGAATGGCGCTCGGTTTGCATGCGGTACGGTCGACCTGCACGTTATTATTTTCTCACCACGAAAGCCACGCCTATCACCGCCAGCACCATCCCGGCCATGCCGGTGACGCTGAACACTTCGCCGAACATCGCCCACGCCATCAAAGCTGTCGTCGGCGGCGTCAGGTACAACAGGCTGGTGACCCGTGTTGCGGCGCTTTTGCGGATCAAGGCAAATAATAGGAAGATTGCGCCGATCGACAGCGCGAATACCGACCACAGCAAGGCGCCGATAAAGCGCGGCGTCCACTGCACAGTGTCGAGTGCCGGCGTGAAATGTTCGAATGCAATCGCGAACGGCAACAGCACCAGCAGCGACGCCGCAAACTGGATCGCCGTGCCGGTGCGCAGATCGAAATGCGCGCAATGGCGTTTTTGATAGAGGGTGCCGACCGTAATCGAAAATAATGCGAACACGCAAAGCCCGATGCTTTCCCCTGACAAGCCGATCAGGCTGATCTTGTTGGATACCACCAGCGCCACGCCGCATAGCCCGCACACCAGCCCGAGCCATTGCCGTCCGCGCACCGACTCGCCGATCAAAGGCGCGGCAAATGCGGTCAGGATCGGCTGCATGCCGACGATCAGGGCAGATAATCCGGCCGGCATGCCAAGCTTGATGGCGCCCCATACGCCGGCCAGATAACCGGCTTGCACCAGCACGCCCGAGAACGCGATATGCCGCATCTGCCCAAGCGGCCAAGGGGCACGCATCAAAACCACCAGCGGCAGCAGCACGGCCAGCACGCAGATAAAACGCAGTATCAGGAAAGTCAGCGGCGGCGCGTACGGCAAACCGAATTTGGCTACCACGAAGCCGGTACTCCAGATCACCACGAACAGCAACGGCATCGCCGCGATCCAGGGATTGGGTGGCGACTCGGTAGCGGCGGCAGCGGGGCTTGCGGTGGATGTCATGCTGGCGTATTCAGATGATGGATCGGCCGCTCCACACATATCGGGCGGCAATGCCGATAGTCTGGACGTGGAGAGCGACGGTGTCTTGGATATTCTTGCCGTAGCCCCCCGCCATCGTAACCGCAACCGGGATTTGCCGCTGGCGCGCTTCGTCGAATACCAGGCAATCACGCGCAGCAAGGCCGGCTGCACTCAGCTTCAGCCGCCCCAGGCGGTCTCCTTCGTGCGGGTCGGCCCCGGCCAGGTAAATGATCAACTGCGGAGCAAAGCGCCGGAACATTTCAGCCAGCGCCTGGCGCAATGCCTCCAGGTATGCCGCATCGCCGGTACCGTCGGGCAGTGCCAGATCAAGATCGCTGACTTCCTTCTTGAAGGGATAATTATGTTCGCCATGCAGCGACAAGGTAAATATCGAGTCGTCCCTGGCCAGGATGGAAGCCGTACCGTTGCCTTGATGCACATCGAGATCGACGATGGCGACCAGCCCGGCGCGGCGCTCGGCCTGCATCAAGCGCGCGGCGATCGCCGCATCGTTGAAGACACAAAAACCGGCGCCATGATCGGCATAGGCATGGTGCGTGCCGCCAGCCAGGTTGACCGCTATTCCATGGGTCAACGCCGCGCGGCAGGCAGCGATGGTTGCGCCGGCGGAACGGCGCGAGCGCTCGACCATTTCCGGGCTCCAGGGAAAGCCGATGGTTTGCTGCTCCTGCGCCGTCAAGGCGCCGCTTGCAACGCGCTGTATGTAGCCCGGGTGATGCGCCAACGCCAGCACGCCGTCGGTGGCCGCGGGAGGCTCATGGAAGTCGAGTTCGGGGATCAAAACCTGTGCGCCTTCGCGGATCAACCGGTACTTCTGCATTGGAAAGCGATGTCCAGCCGGCAAAGGCAATACGAAATGGTCGCTGTAAAACGCTATCACGGGAGACTCGGATCTGGGGGCTGAAAAAATGGAAAAACGGAATATATTGAACCAATTTGGTGCAGGGCGGAAGTTCTTATGATTTTCCTTTCGGGCAGACAAAAATATTTCCCGCTTTACTATGAAAAAGTCCATGAGAAAACGAAAAATTCTTGCATGGCTGCAAGAAAAAAATTTTCCTGATGCAGCGCAGTAAATATCCTTGACACAAAAGTTTTAAGCTCTAGAATAGCCGTTGCTGCAGCGCACAAACAACAATTCCAGCCCTGCCTCAAATATATCCATTGATCCCATAAGGAGAAATTCCATGTTTTCCATCCCAGAACAATTGTCCGCCGCTACCAAAACCCATATCGAATCGCAACTCGCGATGTTCACGACCTTGACCAACAAGGCATTTGAAGGCGTGGAAAAGATCGTCGATCTGAACATGAACGCAGTCAAGGCCTCCTTGGAAGAATCCACCGCCGCTGCCCAGCAGATCATCGCCGCCAAGGATCCGCAAGAATTCCTGTCGCTGACCGCAGCACAAACCCAACCGACCGCGGAAAAAGCCATCGCTTACGGCCGCCATCTGGCAAGCATCGCCACCAGCACCCAAGCCGAATTCACCAAGGCTGCCGAAGAGCAGATCGCCGACACCAACCGTAAAGTATTGGCGCTGGTTGAAGAAGTCACCAAGAATGCACCGGCCGGTTCCGAAAACGTCGTTGCCTTGTTCAAATCCGCGATCGGCAATGCCAGCGCCGGTTACGAGCAATTGAGCAAGACCACCAAGCAAGCTGTTGAAACATTGGAAGGTAATTTGAATAACGCAGTGAACCAGTTCTCGGCTGCCGCTGAAAAGAGCGCCGCTCGCGCCAAGAAGTAATTTTTCCGACGGACCGTGCACGGCGCCGGTCCTCGAAATGCAAAAAAATGCCCCAATGGGGCATTTTTTTTGGCCTTCTTTTATTTTCCGCTGCAAGCCGATGCGTAATCACGCAATCGGCGAAAAACTCGTCATCCGGTTCGGAGCGGATCATATGGTGACGTTTCCGGCTGACCGGTAGCGATAGCCGCGTCGGCCTGCTTGCCTGGATATTGCGGGAGCGGCCAGTACCGGAGAACGTCCGCAGGCCAAGCCCCCCGGTCCCCCGCTCACAATGCCGTGTTTTTGAACCCCGTAATCAAGCGATCGATACGCCCCACGGTCTGTGCGTCCGCCAGCGCCGCCAGTCCGCACAGGCGCAGCATCTGCGCCTCCTGCGCCACCGGCTTCTGCCCTGCCTTCAACGAGGATTGCAATACTTCCACCTGCAGCTTGAGACGTTCGCGCGACAGCTCGGGCGGACTGTCGATGCCCATGGTGATTTCCAGGTGCAGCAGCTCATGCGCCAGCGTGGCGCGATTCTGTTCGAGCAAGGCAGCATATTGGCTGGCGCCGGTATTCAAGGCCGTGATCGCGCCATCGAAACGCTGCCGCATCGTGCGCTCAAGCGTATTCGGCAAAACCGGCAGCGCCTGCCAATCCGCTTCCCAAGCCGCGCAGCCGGCGGCGTCCGGAATCTGCCCGCTTGCGATTGCGGTCTCCACCGCTTGGCATAACAGCACTTTGTCGTGCAGCGCATTGAACTGCGCCACCGCCGCAGCTTGTTTGGCAACATCCAGTTGCTTCTGCAACGCCGCCGCCGCGCTCTTGTAGCGCGCCTCGATCTGCACTTCCGCAGCGCGCGGCACCGGCCCGATGGCGAGCCAGGCATCCTTGCCTTCGCGCAGGGCCTTGGCGACCGCCGCATCAGAGGTGCCGAGCGCGCTTTCCAGCGCTGCGCACACGGCCTCCTTCTGTTGCAAATGCTGTTGCCGGTCGGCCTCGGCTGCGACTGCCTCTTCCTTGCGCTTGGCAAACACCGCATCGCACGCGCCCCGAAAACGCTGCCACAACTCTTGCTCTTCCTTGCGAGCCAGCGGCAGCGACTTGGCCTGCTCTTGCCAGTGCTCCTGCAGCGCGCGCAGTGCCTCCGGCGCGCTACGGTCGAGAGGATTCAGCGCGATCGCTTCGGCGATCAATTTTTCGCGCCGCTTGATTTCGATTTCGCGTTGCCGGGTCAAGGGTGCCGACAAGACTTGCAGCGCGCACTCGAACTCGCCATCGAGACGCTTTTTTTCCTTGCGGTCAATAGTGCCGAGCCGCTGCCACGCCTGTTCGGTACGCGTGCAAAATGCGGCGACGGCTTTCCAGTCCACCGCACCGGCATCTTCTTCGGTGCAGTGCGAATCCTGGGCGAATTGTGCAATCTCGGCAATCATGGCCTGCGCCTTGAGCTGGTTCTGCTGCCGCTCATCGGCCAGCTTCTTGAAGTGCGCAGCGGCCGGTGCATAGGCCGTCGTGCAGGCCGCATCAAAACGCTCCCACAATTCCCGGGGCGCGGGGCCGGCGGAGGCATCGAGCGATTTCCAACGTTCGCGCAAGCTGCCTACTTTCTTCGCCAATTCCGGCACGGCAAGCGCCTGGGCTGGTAAGCCTTCAGCCGCCTTCAGCAATTCCTCGCGAGAAACATTGCCTCCCCAGCGCGCCCAGCCCTGCAGGCGGCCCAACTCGGCGCGGGCTTTCGCCAAAGCCGCGGAGTCCGCCTCCGACAAGCGCGCTGCTTTCAAATCAATGGCGCGCAACACCTTGTCATGCTCGGAAGCGACTTGCAAGACGCCATCTTGCAGGGCCTTTTCCATCCCTTCCAATGCTTCGGAAAATTGCTGCCTGGTATCCTGTCTGGTTTCCTGCACCACGACCGGTTTCGCCTTGCGCGATGCCTCGCGCAATTCCTGCACACGCTGCAGCAAGGCATCGAAGCGGGCTTGCAGCGCGGCCTGGTGCGGCCCGTCGTGCAGGCTCGGCAAGGCTTGCCACGCCTGTCTCAGTGCGTTTTCTTTCAACCCGGCCGGGTCGCTGTCTTCCCACGCCTGCAATGCTTCCTGGCGCGCGCCAATTGCTGCGTGGCGCTCAGCCAATTCACCCAGCATTTGCCTGAAATCGCCATGCCGCTGCGCGAATTCGGGCAGCAAATGCTTGGGCAACGAAGCCGCTTCCGGCGAAGCGCGATATTGCGCCATCTCCTGCTCCAGAGCATCCAACGTCTGCGTAAGGTCCTCCGGCGTCGCGAGGTCGGCGCCTTCCCTGGCTTTTTCCAGGCGTGCCAGCACGTCGATGATGGCGCGCTGCAGCGCGGCCTGCGCCTCCAGCCGTTCGCGCAAGACGGCACGTGCGCTTTCGAACGTGCTGCACGCTGAAGCCGGCGGCGTGTCAATCGCCTGCCAGGCGCGATCTAGCTCAGCAACCTGATTCGGCATCAATTGTGCCTCCTGCCCAAGCCGCAAGGCGTCTTCCACGCAACGTTCGGCCTGCTGCTGCTTCAGAGTTTGCTGCTGCAGCAAATCCAGCCGTGCCTGCATCAGCTTGGCCACGCGGCGGTCGGAATTGCGCATGGCCTGAAGCACCTGCTCCAGCATCGGTGCCGACACCACGTGCTCTGCGGCCTTCAAACGGGCATCCGCAAACTCGCATTGCAGGATGAATTCGACGGCAGCCGCTTCCGCGCCGTTCAGCGCCTCGGCTGCCGCCAAGGCCGCCTGCTTTGGCGGAATCTGTGCGGGTTCCGGCTTCGGTGCCGAGACCGGAGTTTGCGGAGCTTCGGATTTGCGGGCGGAACGTTTAAATATGAAGTCGAACATGGATGGACTTGGAAAGGTCGGACAAGGCAGCATCATAGCAAGCCGCCATGTCCCGGTGCGATTTGTTGATGTGCGCTGTTTGAGGAATAGCAAAGCTTGAGGACGGAAACCACGGTATGGCGCAACGTGAAGCGCAGCCCAGAACGCTCCAAGTCCGCCCGTATGACGCACTAATGCGAGTCACAAAAGCACCAAAATAGTGACCTGCATACCAAATAGCCAAACTTCCGCACCGAAATAAATCAGGTTTGAAATATATGTATACCATCTTGTGCACAAGTTCGATGGCGCGCAAATTGCTAACGTGGACATGCGAATAATCGCGCTACTCAAGCACTCGCACTCATATAGACACCACCTACTGTAGGAGCAACCCATGTCCCGTCGCACCCTTCTCAAAGCGACCGCTGTCGGCGCTTTGGCCTTAGTCGCGTCCACCTTGGCGCCGCAAGCATTTGCTGCCGACACGATCAAAGTCGGCATCCTCCACTCCTTGTCCGGCACTATGGCGATCTCGGAAACCTCGTTGAAAGACGTGGCCCTGATGACGATCGACGAAATCAATGCCAAAGGCGGCGTGATGGGCAAGAAACTGGAAGCAGTCGTTGTCGACCCGGCTTCCAACTGGCCGCTGTTTGCTGAAAAAGCCCGTCAGTTGATTACCCAGGACAAAGTGTCGGTCGTATTCGGTTGCTGGACTTCGGTGTCGCGCAAATCAACGCTGCCGGTCTTCAAGGAATTGAACAGCCTGCTCTTCTATCCCGTGCAATATGAAGGCGAAGAGCTGGAAAAGAACGTCTTCTACACCGGCGCCGCGCCCAACCAGCAAGCGATCCCCGCCACCGAATACCTGATGTCGAAAGAAGGCGGCGGCGCCAAGCGTTTCGTCCTGCTCGGGACCGACTATGTGTATCCACGCACCACCAACAAGATCCTGCGTGCATTCCTCAAATCCAAAGGCGTGAAAGAGTCCGACATCGACGAGGTCTATACGCCGTTCGGCCACTCCGATTATCAAACCATCGTCGCCAACATCAAGAAATTTTCCGCAGGCGGCAAGACGGCGGTGATCTCCACCATCAACGGCGACTCCAACGTGCCGTTCTACAAAGAGCTGGGCAATGCCGGCTTGAAAGCGACCGACGTCCCGGTCGTCGCCTTCTCGGTGGGTGAAGAAGAATTGCGCGGCGTCGACACCAAACCGTTGCTCGGCCACCTGGCTGCATGGAATTACTTCCAGTCAGTGAAAAATCCGGTGAACGAAGCCTTCATCAAGCAATGGAAAGCCTACGCCATCGCCAAGAAACTGCCGAACGCCAACACCGTCGTGACCAACGACCCGATGGAAGCAACCTACGTCGGCATCCATATGTGGAAGCAGGCTGTCGAGAAAGCCAAGTCGACCGATACCGACAAAGTCATCGCTGCGATGGGCGGCCAGACCTTCAAGTCGCCATCCGGTTTCGAATTGGTAATGGATGCAACCAATCACCATTTGCACAAGCCGGTCATGATCGGAGAGATCAAGGGCGACGGCCAGTTCAGCGTGGTTTGGAAGACCAAGGGTCCGGTGCGTGCGCAGCCTTGGAGCCCGTATATTCCTGGTAACGAGGGTAAGCAGAAGCTGTAATGTTGTGGTGTAGGGTGGGCACGCTTTTGTGCCCATGCGTAAATGCAAAACGGGGCCAGCCAACAAATTTGGCCGTCACCCGCCAAGGAAAAATAGCAAGAAGAGGTAACAGTCGTACCATGAGCCGGGATGTGGCTTTTCCGGTGTCGCATCCTGCAAATAGTCTGTCAATCCAAGCGATGGATTGTCGTGCCAGACGAGGCGCAAACCACAGCGATAGCGGTGTTCTATCGCGAGGATTTGCAACGACATATGGCGCGGCAAGCCGCGCTTGGATTGGCTGAATATTTGCAGGATGCGACACTTACCATGCCCCGGCTTTTTTTCGTCCGCATATTTCGTGAGCATCCTCCACTCAATGAGATCGCTACAAAAGATATTTGTCGCCGCCTTTTTATGTGCGCAAGCCTGGACTGCACAAGCCGCAATCGACCCGGCCTTGCTCAAACCGCTGGCCGGCGACGATCCCGATGCCCGCATCGAAGCGGTCAACAAGATTGCCGCGCTGGGCAATGAAGACGCCTTCAAGGTGCTGGAGGCGCTGAAAAACGACGCGCTCTACGCCAAGCCCGACGGCCAGGTCTTCATCATCGAAAACGGCCAGGCCCTTAATCCCGCCACCGACCAGAAAGGCGCGCCCCCCGAGGGCGCGGACAGCATCACGGTCAATAACCGCCTGCGCGGCGCACTCGAGGAAGCGCTCTCCGGATTCAAGCTGTTGTCGCAAGACCGCGCAGTGCGCCTGGCCGCCGTGCTGGACTTGCAAAAAAGCGCAAATGTCGCGCAAATTCCACTGATCACAAAGGCACTCGCGAAAGAAAGCGACCCCGAAATCAAATCGTTGCTGCAACTGGTCGCAGCCACTGCCAATCTGCAATCGCCCGATGCCGTGATTCGCAAAGCCGCAGTGAAATCCCTGGCCGAAAGCACCAACGCCAACCTGAAACCTGCACTGCAAAAAATGCTCGAAAAAAATCCGGACGGCAGCAATATCGAGCCGGATGAGGCAGTGCGCATCGAAGCGGTGCACACGCTGGAAGCACTCAACAGCCGCCTGGCACGCACCGAATTCGTCGGCAACCTGTTCTACGGTATTTCGCTCGGCAGCGTGCTCCTGCTCGCCGCATTGGGCCTGGCGATCACCTTCGGCCTGATGGGCATCATCAACATGGCGCATGGCGAATTGCTGATGATCGGCGCCTATACCACCTACGTCTGCCAACTCGCATTCCGCAAATTTTTGCCCGGCGCGATCGACGCCTATCTGCTGGTCGCGCTGCCGGCCGCTTTCATCGTCGCCGGCGCGGTCGGCATCGTGCTGGAGCGCACCGTGATCCGCTGGCTCTACGGCCGCCCGCTCGAAACCCTGCTCGCCACCTGGGGCATCAGTCTGATGCTGATGCAACTGGTGCGCACGATTTTCGGCGCGCAAAATGTCGAAGTCGCGAACCCGTCCTGGATGTCGGGCGGCATCACGGTGCTGGGCTCGCTGGTGCTGTCGTACAACCGCATCGTGATCATTTTCTTTGCGCTGTTCGTGGTCGCCGCGGTCTGGCTGATCTTGAACAAGACGCGGCTGGGCCTGTTCGTGCGCGCCGTCACGCAAAACCGCCGCATGGCCGATTGCGTCGGCGTCTCGACCGGCAGGGTCGACATGATGACCTTCGGCCTCGGCTCCGGCATCGCGGGCCTGGGCGGCGTCGCCTTGTCGCAGCTCGGCAATGTCGGGCCGGACCTGGGCCAGGGCTATATCGTCGATTCTTTCATGGTGGTGGTGCTGGGCGGTGTCGGCCAGTTGGCTGGCACCGTGATCGCCGCGATCGGTCTGGGTGAAGTCAATAAATTTCTCGAACCGGTGGCAGGCGCCGTGATGGCAAAAATCGCGATTCTGGTTTTCATCATCATCTTCATCCAGAAACGTCCGCAAGGTTTGTTTGCGATGAAAGGCAGGAGCGTGGAATGAAGCCATCCCTATTTTCCCGTCCGGCCTGGACCGGCATCGTAGTGTGCGTGGCGATCCTCGCATTGCTGCCTATTCTCAACCTGACTTTTGCTCCTGGCGCTGCGCTGCATGTCTCCAGCTACACGGTTGCGTTGATCGGCAAATTCATGTGCTATGCATTGGCCGCATTGGCGCTCGATCTGGTATGGGGCTACACCGGCATTCTGTCGCTCGGGCATGGCGTATTCTTCGCATTGGGCGGCTATGCCCACGGCATGTACCTGATGCGCGCCATCGGCCGCGACGGCGTGTATCAAAGCGATCTGCCGGACTTCATGGTCTTTCTCGACTGGAAAGCTTATCCCTGGTATTGGTCCCTGACCGACAACTTCTGGTATTGCATGGCGCTGGTGGTTCTGGCACCGGGCGTGCTGGCTTTCGTGTTCGGCTATTTCGCCTTCCGCTCGCGCATCAAGGGCGTGTATTTTTCGATCATCACCCAAGCGATGACCTTCGCTTTCATGCTGCTGTTCTTCCGCAACAACACCGGCTTCGGCGGCAACAACGGCTTCACCGACTTCAAGCGCATCCTCGGCTACACCATCACCGCGCCGTCGACCAAGGCGGCGCTGTACCTGATCACACTGGGATTCCTGCTGGGCGCCTTGATCCTGTGCCGCTGGATCGTCACATCGAAACTGGGCCGCGTACTGCAAGCGGTGCGCGACTCGGAATCGCGATTGATGTTCATCGGCTACAACCCATTGTGGTTCAAGCTGTTCGTATGGACGCTGTCGGCTGTCTTGTGCGGCATCGCCGGCGCCTTGTACGTACCGCAGGTCGGCATCATCAATCCATCCGAAATGTCGCCGGGAAATTCGATCGAGATGGTGATCTGGGCTGCGATGGGCGGACGCGGCACCCTGGTCGGGCCGATCATCGGCGCCTTCTCGGTGAACGGCTTGAAGAGCTGGTTCACCGCCGCCTTCCCGGACCTTTGGCTGTCTGCGCTGGGCCTGATTTTCATCCTGGTGACCTTGTTCATGCCGCACGGCATACTCGGATTGGCAAGCAGGCTGAAGAAGAACCGGGAGGCCGCATGATCGAGATTTACGATCCGGCCAAGCCCGGGCAAAACGTCGACAACACCCAGCACGGCGAAGCGGGCACCGCGTTTGAGCGCGTCAAGACCGACGGCGTCGATACTACGCACGGCGCGATTCTCTACCTGGACGACATCACGGTTTCCTTCGACGGCTTCAAGGCGCTCAACAAGCTGAACCTGGATATCTCGGTCGGCGAACTGCGCTGCATCATCGGTCCCAACGGCGCCGGCAAGACCACGATGATGGATGTCATCACCGGCAAGACGCGCCCCACTTCCGGCACCGCGTTTTTCGGCCAGACCATCGATCTGACGCGCATGACCGAATACGACATCGCGCATGCCGGCATTGGCCGCAAGTTCCAACGCCCGACCGTGTTCGAGCAGCACACGGCTTTCGAGAATCTCGAACTCGCAATGAAGATGGACAAACGCGTCAAGCAGACATTGTTCTCGAAATTGAACTCGGAACAAAAAGGCAAGATCGACGAGATCATGCAATTGATCCGCTTGAACGGCCAGGAAAATCGCCTCGCCGGCTTGCTGTCGCATGGTCAGAAGCAATGGCTGGAAATCGGCATGCTGCTGATGCAGGAACCGCAATTGCTTTTACTGGATGAACCAGTGGCCGGCATGTCAGATGCCGAAACCGCGCGCACCGCCGAACTGCTGAATGAATTACGCGGCAAGCATTCGATCATGGTGGTCGAACATGACATGGCTTTCGTGGAAGAGATTGCGCAGGGCGGCAAGGTGACGGTATTGCACGAGGGCTCGGTACTGGCCGAGGGAACCATGCAGCAGGTGCAAGCCGACGAACGCGTCATCGAGGTGTATCTGGGACGCTAATGCAAGAAAAAATACACCGCGCATCATTGTTTTAGCCCCCCTCCCGCGAGGGAGAAGGAATATCAAGAAAATACATGCCCCAGTAGGAATTCATGCTGAACGTCGAACAACTCAACCAATACTACGGCGCCGCCCACACTCTGCGCGGCATCTCGCTGTCGCTGGAAAAAGGCCAATGCCTGACCCTGCTCGGACGCAACGGCGTCGGCAAGACCACACTGCTGAAATGCCTGATGGGCGTGCTGCCGATAGCCAGCGGCCATGTCACCCTGGAAGGCCGCGACATCACCAAGCTGAAACCGCATGAGCGGGCAGCAGCAGGCATCGCCTATGTTCCACAAGGGCGCGAAATTTTCGCGCGCCTGACTGTGGAAGAAAACCTGCTGATGGGCATGGCGACCAAGTCCGGCAAAAAAGCCTCAACCATCAAGGGCGAAATCTACGAGCTATTCCCTGTCCTCAAGGAAATGCTGCATCGGCGCGGCGGCGACCTGTCGGGTGGGCAGCAGCAGCAACTGGCGATTGCCCGCGCCCTGCTGGCGGAGCCGAAGCTGATCATTCTGGATGAGCCGACCGAAGGCATCCAGCCCTCCATCATCAAGGATATCGAACGCGTGATCCGCATGCTGCGCCAGCGCGGCGACATGGCGATCCTGCTGTGCGAACAGTATTTCGATTTCGCGCAGGCGCTGGCCGACAAGTTCGTAGTGCTGTCGCGCGGCGAAGTGGTCGCGGCCGGCGCCCAGGACCAGATGAATGACGAGGACGTGAAGCGGCACTTGGCGGTATAGTTTCGGCATGAAGATTGCCGCCGCCGAAATGCCTCTGCCCCCTCCTGTCGCCTTGATCAGGAACAACTGGCAGGCGCGCTTGACGCTGGGCTTCGCCGACGACGCCGGCACCACGCGCTTGGTCGACCGCAGCCACTTCGGCCCGCTGCGCGTGCAAAAGCCGCTCTACCCTGAAGGCTCGGCAGTCTGCCACGCGATCGTCGTACATCCGCCGGGCGGTGTCGTGGGTGGCGACCAATTGTCCCTGACTGCCAATGTCGCGGCAGACGCCAAGGCATTCATTACTACGCCCGGCGCCGCCAAATGGTACAAGGCGAACGGCCAGGAATCGCGCCAGGATGTGTGGCTCGATGTCGCCGCCCACGCCTCGCTCGAATGGTTGCCGCAGGAGACGATTTTTTTCGACGGCGCACGGGTCGAGCTCCACAACACCATCTGCCTGAGCACGGACGCAAGCTACATCGGCTGCGAAATCCTGTGCTTCGGCCGCACCGCGTCCGGTGAATCTTTTCATACCGGCCGCATCGCCCAACGCACTACGATACGCCGCGACGGCAAACTGATCTGGTTCGAGCAAGGCGCTTTGGCAGGCGGCAACGCGTCCATGCGGAGTCCACTGGGGCTGGCAGGATGCACGGTTTGCGCGACTCTGCTTGCGGTCGGCAAGACGTTGCCCGCCGCATTGATCCAGGCCATACGCGAAGATGCCACTGTACTTGCCGAGGCCGGTTCCCGCTTTGGTGCGAGCCAGTTAAAATCAGTGTTCGTTGCGCGCTACTTGGGTGATTCGAGCGAAGCAGCGAAGCAATTGATGATCGGCATCTGGAAAAAATTGCGGCCTGAATTGATCGCACGCGAAGCTGTCATACCGCGCATATGGAACACCTGATTTGAGGAGCACCTGATTTGAAGCTTGACGTAGGGCGGATGCAACCCGCCTAGTGCTGAGACTCATAAATTTCGAAACAAATAAAGTGATGAATTGTTGCGTCAAACTAGTGTCCTGTTCCGCAAATTCGTTGCAAAAGTAAAAGTGGCGAAATCGGGCCGAGACAAGGAAAAAAGCATAGCAAGGCCGAGGCCTTGCGCGCATTTTTGACGCGGTATCGGCACGGTTCCCGTCATCTTTTATGCAACGGATTTACGGAACAGGATACTGGAAACACCGTGAACGCAACTCGGGTTGCATCCGCCCTACTAGAAGATTGATCTGATGAATAACAAGGCAAGCAAAGGTAGTGGGCAATCTCTCTACGTCATGCAACAAAGACGCAAAGCATATTCGGCGAACATAGGACAAATAAATGGAACTGACCCCAAGAGAAAAAGACAAGCTCCTGATCTTCACCGCCGCGCTGCTGGCAGAACGGCGCAAGGCGCGCGGTCTGAAACTCAATTATCCGGAAGCGGTCGCACTGATCAGCGCCGCCATCATGGAAGGCGCCCGTGACGGCAGGACCGTCGCGGAACTGATGTCCGACGGCACCAGGATTCTGACGCGCGCCGATGTGATGGAGGGCATTGCGGAGATGATTCCCGAAATCCAGGTCGAAGCCACTTTCCCCGACGGCACCAAGCTGGTCACCGTCCACCACCCGATTCCTTAGGAGTACCAGATGATCCCAGGCGAAATGCTGATCGAAGAGGGTGAAATCGAACTGAATGCCGGCCGCGAAACCGCGACGGTCAAAGTCGCGAACAGCGGCGACCGCCCGATCCAGGTGGGTTCGCATTTCCATTTTTTCGAAGCCAATCCGGCGCTGCAGTTCGATCGGCAAATTGCCTATGGCATGCGCCTCAATATCGCCGCCGGCACGGCAGTGCGTTTCGAACCCGGTCAGGAGCGCACGGTCGAACTGGCCGCACTGGCTGGCGACAGAAAAGTCTACGGCTTCAACGCCAAGGTAATGGGCGCACTGGCAAAGGACAAGAAATGACGAAAATCTCCCGGCAAGCCTATGCCGAAATGTTCGGTCCCACTACCGGCGACCGCATCCGCCTGGCCGACACCGAACTCTTCATCGAGATCGAAAAAGACTTCGCGACCTATGGCGAAGAAGTAAAATTCGGCGGCGGCAAAGTGATCCGCGACGGCATGGGGCAATCGCAACGCAATCACAAGGATGTGATGGATACCGTGATCACCAACGCCGTGATCCTCGACCACTGGGGCATCGTCAAAGCCGACATCGGCATCAAGAGCGGCCGCATCGCCGCCATCGGCAAAGCCGGCAATCCCGACATCCAGCCCAGCGTGACGATGGCCATCGGCGGCGCGACCGAAATCATCGCCGGCGAAGGCATGATCGTCACTGCCGGCGGCATCGATTCGCACATCCATTTCATTTGCCCGCAACAGATCGAAGAAGCATTGATGAGCGGCGTGACCACCATGCTGGGCGGCGGCACCGGCCCCGCTGTCGGCACCGCTGCCACCACTTGCACACCGGGACCGTGGCACATCCATTCGATGCTGTCGGCGGCCGATGCCTTCCCGATGAACCTGGGCTTTCTCGGCAAAGGCAACGTCAGTTTGCCGGCCCCCTTGGAAGAGCAGGTGCGCGCCGGCGCCATCGGTCTCAAGCTGCACGAAGACTGGGGCACCACGCCGGCCGCGATCGACAATTGCCTGGCCGTGGCCGACAAGATGGATGTGCAAGTCGCGATCCACACCGACACCCTGAACGAAGCAGGATTCCTGGAACACACGCTCGCCGCATTCAAGGACCGCACCATCCACACTTTCCATACCGAGGGTGCGGGCGGCGGTCATGCGCCTGACATCATCGCGGCGGTCGGCCAGGGCAATGTGCTGCCATCATCCACCAACCCGACACGCCCCTATACGGTCAACACCCTGGACGAACACCTCGACATGCTGATGGTGTGCCACCATCTCGATCCGGCGATTGCTGAAGATATCGCGTTTGCCGAATCACGCATCCGGCGTGAAACGATCGCGGCCGAAGACATATTGCACGACATCGGCGCAATCAGCATGATGTCTTCCGATTCGCAAGCAATGGGCCGGGTCGGTGAAGTCATCATGCGCACCTGGCAAACTGCACACAAGATGAAAACGCAGCGCGGCTGGTTACGGCCCGACGCCCCTCACTCCTTGCCCCGCTCCCTCCCGCAAGAGAGGGGCGTAGATGGTCCTGCAGCGCAGGAAAATTCCAGGAATGATAACTTCCGCGCCAAGCGCTACATCGCCAAGTACACGACCAACCCTGCGATCACCCACGGTATTTCACATGCAGTCGGCTCGCTGGAAGTCGGCAAGATCGCCGACATCGTGTTGTGGAAGCCAGCCTTCTTCGGCGTCAAACCGTCGATGATCCTGAAGAGCGGCATGATCGCAGCGGCGCAGATGGGCGACCCAAATGCATCGATCCCGACACCGCAGCCGGTGCATTACCGGACGATGTTCGGCGCCTACGGCGGCGGCTTGAAAACTTCATTCACCTTCGTTTCGCAAGCTGCGTACGATGCCGGCATCGGCGAACATTTGATGCTGAACAAGACGGTGATGGCGGTGAAAAACATGCGGCATTTGCGCAAGTCCGACATGATCCACAACGGCGCGACGCCAAAGATGGAAGTGGATTCCGAAACCTACGAAGTGCGCGCCGACGGCGAGTTGCTGGTATGCGAGCCGGCCAAGGTGCTGCCCTTGGCACAACGTTACTTTTTATTTTGAAACGTAGGATGGGGGGGTGTGAAACCCCACCCCTCATTCGCTTGCTGATGGGTTGCGTTTCACTCCACCCATCCTACGAAAGACCGAGATGCTGACCCTCAACACAAAAATCGATTCCGCCGAACAAATTGACGGCGAACTGATACTCCCCTTCGAACTGCGCGAAAAAAGCCGCCAGCGCGCCAGGCTCGCCTCGGGCGAAGAAGTCGCGGTCTTCACGGTGCGCGGCACGGTATTGCGCAACGGCGATTTGTTCAAAGGCGATGACGGCCGCGTAATCAGGATCGTCGCGGCCGACGAAGCCACCTATCGCGTCGACTGCGCCACGCCGCACGCCCTGCTGCGCTGTGCCTTCCACCTCGGCAATCGCCATACGCAAGCGCAAGTCGGCGGCGATGCCGGCACCGGCTTTCTGCGCATCCGCAAGGACCCGGTACTGAAGGAAATGCTGGAAGGCTTGGGCGCCACAGTGACCGAGGAGCTGGCACCCTTCGAACCCGAATCCGGCGCATATGGCGGCGGCCATCATCATCATGACGACCACCACCCGCACCATCCGCTGGCGCCGATCCCGCTGCGGCAAAAAATCCACCGGCCGTCCGACCAGTCCTGACCATGCAAGCCGCCGCCCTGCTCCACCTGCTGCAACTCGCCAGCCCCTCGCTGCCGATCGGCGCCTACAGCTATTCGCAGGGCTTGGAAGCAGCGCTGGAGAACGGCCTGGTCAAGGACGGAGCCTCGGCCAGAACCTGGATCGTCGATACCCTGCACCAGGTTGTTGCGCGCTTCGAGGCGCCGATCCTGTGGCGTCTGTTGCAAGCATTCGCCGCACGCGACCTCATCGCGGTCAGCGAATGGACGGAACGCTTCCTGGCAGCCCGCGACACCGCGGAATTTCGCGCCGAGACCATACAGATGGGCTACTCGTTGGGCAAGCTCGCTGGCGATTTGAAAATTGCGGATAATGGCTTGCTGCACCTGTTGCAGGCGCAAGCGGAAATTCCCTTGCCTACCGCGCTGGCCTATGCGGCAGTGGCGCTCGATGTGCCGCATGACGCCGCCCTGCTCGGCATGCTGTTTTCATGGGCCGAAAACCAGGTGCTGGTCTGCGTAAAATCGGTCCCGCTCGGCCAGGTTTCCGGCCAGCGTCTGCTGCTCTCCTTACACCCCGAACTGGAAGCGGCGGCGCGACAAGCGCAAGAACTGGGGGACGACGAATTATCCAATTGGTCGCCCGGCCTTTCTCTCTTGTCGATGCAGCACGAGGTGCAATACAGCCGACTATATCGTTCCTAATATATCGTTCCTAATCCTAACCTGGACAAAAAATGACAATGCAATCCAATCCCCTTCGTGTAGGCATCGGCGGCCCGGTCGGCTCCGGCAAAACGGCCTTGTGCGAAATGCTCTGCAAACGCATGCGCGACCATTACGACATGGCCGTCATCACCAACGACATCTACACCAAGGAGGACATGGAAATCCTGCTGCGCGCCGATGCCTTGCCGGCTGAACGCCTGATGGGCGTCGAAACCGGCGGTTGTCCCCATACCGCGATCCGCGAAGACGCTTCGATCAATCTCGAAGCCATCGCCCGCATGAGCGCGGACTTTCCCGACCTCGACCTGATCCTGGTCGAATCCGGCGGCGACAACCTGGCCGCCACCTTCAGCCCCGAATTATCCGACCTGACGATTTACGTGATCGACGTCGCCGGCGGCGAGAAAATCCCGCGCAAGGGCGGCCCCGGCATCACCCGCTCCGATTTGCTGATCATCAACAAAACCGACCTCGCCCCCTATGTCGGCGCCAATCTCGACGTGATGGCGCGCGACGCGAAAAAAATGCGCGGCGAGCGTCCTTTCGTTTTCACCAATCTGCGCAACGGCGAAGGCGTCGAGCACGTGATCGAATTCATCCGCAAACAAGGCTTGCTGGACGAAGCAAAGCCTTAGCAATTAACAAAATAATGCACCACGGAACTATTTCTCAAGGAAAGACTCCAACCGCCACATGCGGCGTGGAATAAGCAATAACCAATAATCGTCCTCAGGCCTGAAATCTACAGCCCATCCTCACGTGAGGATGGCGGGCCGTCATTTCGTACGACGACTTCTTTCCATGTCCGACAAACGCGGCAAATGCCGCCGGACATCCTTCCCATGCCGGCAACGCATTTGCCACACATAGCTAAAAAACAAGGAAGCCAGGCTCTGGCACCTATCGGAAGCGGACCAGCCATGACTCACCAGCCTAATCGTTTTTTACGTAAGATCGCGGTGCATCCAGCCCTATTCGCCATGCTCTTGATCCTGGTCCTGCTGGCACTGATCGGCCTTACCTATCGCCAGGCCAAGCAAATCGCGCTGGAACGTACCGAACGGGCACTCGATGAGCGTGTCAACACGCATAAATACTATTTGCAGGAAGCCTTGGGTAAATTCTGGCTGGTGCCGGAAATCATCGCTACCATGCCGCTTGCCAAGCAACTTCTGATGTTGCCCGAGGCCAGCAGCGCCGAAGCGATGAACCGCCTGCTCGATGAAATTTGCCGCAATACGCAAGCCGATCGCATCTTCCTCATGGATGTCAGCGGCACGGTGCTGGCCGCGAATACCGGGCCGGGACAAGCTTCCATCATCGGCAGGAACTATCGGCAGCGCCCCTATTTTCAGCAAGCGCTGGCCGGCCGGACCGGGCACTTTATCGGCATCGGCATGACCAGCCATGCGCTCGGCTATTTCATGTCGCGTCCGGTCATGCTCGACGGCAAGGTGGCGGGCGTCGTGGCGGTGCGGGTTTCGCTGTCGCTCGACGTGTTTCGCTCGATCCTGAAGCAATACTGGAAAGACAACGCCGAAGTGGCGTTGATCGCGGATGAACATGGCGTCGTCTTCATGAGCCCGATCGATCAATGGATGTACCACACCATCGCCGCGCTGCCATCTGCACTTGCCAAGGAAATCCGCGACAGCCGCCAGTATGCCGACCACAAATTGCAACGCTTGCCGATGCAGGTCGGCGAATCGCTCACGGAGCAACTGCGCTTCGTACGGTTCGCTGACATCCCCAACGAAGTGTTCCTGCAAAAATCCTATTCGATCGGCGAGATCGGCGACCGCCTGTATCTGCATGTGAACGCCGCCAAATATTGGGAGCCGATCATTTCCTATGTGGCGGTGGCGGTGGTGCTGGCGCTGGCCGTGCTTTTGATCGCGGTGATCACCTATCAGCGCTGGTGCTACCGCTCCAAGCTGCTGGAGTCGGCCATCCGCGATCCTCTGACCGGTTTGTACACGCGCCTGTACATGAACGAATGGATACAGGCCGCCCTGCGTGCGCACAAGCGTGATGCGCAGGCAGGCTTCGCGCTGGTGATCTTTGACCTGGACAATTTCAAGCGCATCAATGATACCTTCGGTCATCTGGCCGGCGACGCCGTGCTCAAGCAAATCGGGAAAATCATCAGCAGCTCGGTACGCGCCCAGGACATGGCGGTACGCTTCGGTGGAGAAGAATTGGCGGTGTTCGTACGCTTCACCGAAACCGATGAAGTCATCGCCTTGGCCGAACGGGTGCGCAGCCTTCTGGAGGAATCAGGTGTCCAGACCGAAGCCGGCCGCATCAAGGTAACCGCAAGCGCAGGCATCGCTTTCCATGAAGTCGGAGAAAGCAGCGACTCGTTGTTTGCCAGGGCGGATGAGAAGTTGTATGAGGCAAAGAAAATGGGGCGAAATCGGATTTGTACCTAATAGACTGTAACAGCCCCCCCTGCGGGAATAGGTTTTTAGGTAAGCTGATATTCAGCCTCGATCGCTTCCATCAGCGGCGTCAGGGTCGACTCCGCCAATTCGAATACCAGCAGCGATTTTTCCAGTTTCGACGTCTTGTGGAACAGGTGCGCATAATGGGTATCGAGCACCCATTCGATCATCGGCCAAGCCATCACTGGAAAACCGGGTACGAAATAATGCGCGCCCTGCCCGCTGCTATTCCGGACGGAAAAGCCGGGAATCTTGCTGAACGGGTTGGGGATGATCGCGGCCCCCTACGGGAATTCGCCCATTTTCAAGCGTTGCAGGTTTTCCGCGCCCTTAAATTCAAGGGCTTGCCGTTTTCGCACGCCATATCTGCCATGCGCTCCTGGATCTTGATTCTTGCTTCGTCATGCAAGGCAAGCGGCACGTCCAACGCAGCGGCGGCACATTGGCGCACGTGATCGTCCGGCGTAGCGCCGATTCCTCCGCAGGAACGATGTCCGCACTCGCAAGCGTGCGCTTCAGCGTGGCTGTAATGCGGGCCGGATCGTCACCCACGTATTTGGCCCAGGCGCGTTGCAATCCCCTCTCGGCCAGCGCTTCCACTACCTTCGGAAAATGCTTGTCGGCGCGCTTGCCGGACAGGATTTCGTCGCCGATGATGATGAGTCCGATAGCCATGCAAATCCGCTTCCTCTATAAGCTGTCGCATCGGGAATCCGCTGAAATCAGTTGATGTCTTTCAATTCCCCGGGCGCCTCGTAGACGGCTGCAGTCTTGGCCGCACGGTATTTCGCCAGTGCCTCCAGGCAGTAATATTCAAACCATAACCCGGTGAATACAAAAACCAGCACGTACAACCAGATCGCCACCCCGGCCAGCAGCGGAAAAAAAATCACGGACAAGGCCCCGCCCAGCCATAACAGGGTTGGGGCGGCACCCATGGCGCCGGTGATGACCCCTATCGTCAGCAAGGGCCAGCGATGCAGGCGCAATATTTCCTTCAGTTCTTCCGCATCGGCATGCTCGGCCAGCGCATCGTAGGCCAGCACGCGATAGGTAAGCCAGCCCCACAGCGCCGGCTGGACAATGAAACCCAATGGCGGAATCGCCGCCAACGGCAACGAGAGTATCCACAAGACCGCAAACACGCAAAACGATAGGGTCGACATCCACAGGCTACCCAGCAGGCTGCCGCCCTTGCGCGCCTCCAGCTGCGGATAATGACGTCCCGCCACGTGGCCGACTACCACCGGCATCGCCACCACAGCGATGAATATCAGCGCAGTCAAAATCATCAGCGGCAGCAACACCCACATCGCGATCAGCGGCACGATCACGGTCTTGATCGCCCCCAAACCCAGCCACGCCAGCACACCGCCCGCTATCCTGAACCCGTCGTTACCGACAAAATATTCCTGGATCGTATCGATTAGCGGCTGCAGCGCGAACCATAACACGACGCCCCAGATCAAGACCGACAGCAGGAAGGGAACAATCGTCAGCAACAGCATCCGCACGTGCAGTTGCGACAGCAGCGCCCGGCCGAATGCAATCAATATCGGACGCATCAGGCTGCCGGCCTTCGGGAAAACTCCCGCACGCGCTTCAAACCCAGCCACTGCTGCGCCCAGAAGCCGCGCCCATAATCGCGCGCCTCGCCGTCAGGCGGCGGCAACTGGTCGCGCACGCCGGTGGCTTCGAATCTTCTATCAAAATTTGCAGTGCGGAACAGGATGTCCCACACCGGGAACAGCACCGCAAAATTATGGCCGCCGAGCGTGCCCTTGCCATGGCTCTCATGGCCGACGCCGATCGCGTGATGCAGACGGTGGTAGCGCGGCGATACCAGCAGGCGTTCGCCGACGGCGCCGAAATGGATACGCACATTGGCATGCTGCAGGCTTTGCAGAATACGCGAGGCAGCCACCAGCAACACATATTGGCCCGGCTGGACACCGATCGCCAGCGCGATCAGCGCCATGTAAATATCGCGCAGGAAATCGTCGAGCAAATGATTGCGGTTATCGCTCCAAAGGTTCATGTTCTGCTGGCTGTGATGCAGGCTGTGAAGGCCCCACCACCAGTTGAACTGATGTTCGCCGCGGTGGTACCAGTAGTCGAAAAAGTCCAGCACGAACAGATACAGCATGAAGCTGATCAGCGGATTATCGGTGACCCCGGGCCAAAGATTTTCCAGGTTGAACGGGCGGATACCCTGCAAATGCAGTTCAGCCGCGATCTGGTCCATGACCGGGTCCAACACGAAAAAAATCACCAGCGAAAATGCGCCAAGCCGATGGATCGCGGTATAGATGAAATCATTCCAGCGCGCCCTGCGATCTGTAAACGCATGCACCGGAATCATGGCTTCCAGCGGACGCAGGATCGCGTACAGCAAGGCCAGTTCGCAAATGCCGATCAAGAACCATTCAGTGCCTTCGAATGCCTCTTCGGTGAATTCGCCGAGACCGAAGTGATAGATAAAGGGCTGCACCGCGCTTTCGAACAACCAGCCCTGCGCGGCGGAAAACAATTCGACCAGGGGCGGGATCATGACGCCGTCCTCTTTGCCGCGTTCACCGCCCGGTAAGCGGGATGGTCGCGCAGCGTCGCAAAGCACATGCCTTTTTGCTTCAAGCCTACGATAAGCGGATCGAGCACAGCCGGCGCCCACGGATCCTTACGCGACCAGATGCCCAGATGGGCCATGAAAATATCGCCGTCCTTCAAACCGTCCAGCGCGCGTTTCAGCAGCGTTGCATTGGGCCATTGTTCGCTGGATAATTCGTCACCGGAAAATCCTGCTGCGGCCCAACCTGCATGGGCGTAACCGCAAGCCGCACCGGCTGCCCGCAAACGCGGCGTGAGGCGCCCGCCCGGCGCACGCCAGAACGGGTCGAGCATGGCGCCGGTCAATTCATGGAAGCGCTGCTCGACGCGTTTGAGTTCATCGCAATATTGCTGCGCCGTCCAGACCACTTTTTTACCGGCGTTCGGGCCGAATTGGGGCTTCATTTCAATTCGTCCATCAGGCAAGTCGCGTTGCACGTACACATGGTCGAAAGTATGGGTGCCAAAAGCATGCCCTTCGGCGACGCGTGCCTTCCAGTAGGGTGCCCAGGACGGGTCCAGCGAATAATCCCCGTTGATGGTTTTTTCGTTCGCCAGGAAGAAAGTGGCCTTGATTCCGTGTTTTTTCAGCGTCTGGGCGATGAATTCGGCCTGCGACTGGCTGCCGGTATCGAAAGTGAAGTAGATCGTGCCCTTACATTGTTGCGCCGGGTAGGCGACCGGCGCAGCAATGGCTGCGATCAAGCCTGCCGCAGCAAGAAAGAAGCGCCTACGTTTGACAATACCGGGAAGCAGACGCCGTGACGCCCGGTTCGAGGCCGGCATATCCGGAAAATTCGCCATGGTACGGTAGCCGGGATCAATGCGGCGCGTGATTATGGAAATACACGCCATGCGGTGAGCGTCCGACCGGTATCAATTTGATCACTTTCTTGCTCGCGACATCGATTACCGCGACTTTCTTGATCCAGCGCAGCGTTGCCCACAGGGTCTTGCCGTCGTCGGTCAGTTCCATGCAATCCGGTCCGCCCGGCACGTTGATGGTGCCGACATTTTGCAGGGTCTGCTGGTCGACGATGCTGATGGTATTGGAGACGCGGCTGGAGACAAAAATATGCTTTTTGTCGCCCATCGGCAGAAAATTGTGCGCTCCCTCGCCGACTTTGATTTTCTTGACCGATTTCTGGGTACGCCAATCGATTACTTCGGCATAATCGCCGCCCATGATACCGACCAGCAGATACTTCTCATCCGGCGTCATCGCGATCCCGGCCGGCAGTTTGCCGACCGGCATGGTCCACTTGAGCGTTTGCGTGACGAGATCGATGGCACTGATCTGGTCGCTGCCCTGCTGCGTGACGAAGACGGTGGAGCTGTCGGCGCTGAACACCATGTGGCTGGGCATCTTGGCCAAGGGAATACGCTTGGCCAGCTTCATGTCCTTGCCGTCATAGCTGTAGATATCGACGCGGTCCAGGCGCAACGCATTCGAAACAAACCATTTTTGGTTGGGCGAAAAACCGATCTGGTACGGGTCAATGATATTTTTGATGCGCCGCTGAATTTCGCCGGTCCTGGGATCGAGGAAAACCAACTCGTTGCCTACTGCGCTGGCCACGATCAAAGACTTGTTGTCGGGCGTCGCCATCAGGTGATGCGGCTCCTTGCCGACTGCGATCGTTCCAAGCTCCTTGTAAGTGGTTTGATCCAACAAGCTCACGGTCGCGTCGCGCGAATTGAGTACGACGACAACATTCGCATATGCCAGGGTGTGAAACAGCAAAAACAGCGAAACCAGAAAAGTACGACCGAAATAACTGCGCATGACAAACACTTAGGTGAGCAAAAGAAGCATTTTACCGCGTGCGACGCCTCGCTATCCAATTAAACGACACGCTTGAATATCGCAGGGCTGCCGATGAAAACCCCAAGTTCCGACTCGAATCCTCAAGGGTAGTTCCCGGTCGGAACTTTCTCCTTCATTCGGCACGCATCCAGACCTGTCCGCCTGCTACAATCCGCCAGTCATTTAACCCAAATAAAGGAAAAAAAACATGTCCGCCACCATGACCGCCTCCGGATTGCAATACGAGGACATCAGCGTCGGCTCAGGCGAGGAAGCCACGGCAGGCGTCCACGTCACCGTTCATTACACCGGCTGGCTGCAAAACGCCGACGGCAGCGCCGGCAAAAAATTCGATTCCAGCAAAGACCGCGACGATCCGTTTGAATTCCCGCTCGGCGCCGGCCACGTCATCAAGGGATGGGACGAAGGCGTGCAAGGCATGAAGGTCGGCGGCGTGCGCAAGCTAATCATCCCGGCTTCGCTCGGTTATGGCGCACGCGGCGCCGGCGGCGTGATTCCGCCGAACGCGACGCTGATTTTTGAAGTGGAATTACTGGGCGTCTAACCAAAACGTGCGCCAGCTGAAAATCCTCGTCAGCCTCTGCGCCGCCGCCCTGTTGTGCGGCGGCTGCACAGTGGTATCCGTTGCGGGTACCGCCGTCAGTGTCGGCGTAAGCGCCGGCTCGGCGGCGGTCGGCGTCGCCACCACGGTCGTCAAAGGGACAGTAAGCGCCGGCGGCGCGGTAGTAGGCGCGGTCGTTGATTGAACGCGAAAACTCGTAGCCAAGCCAATAGCTAAGCCCACTCCGACATCAGCGTCAGCAACACCAGCTTTTCGAATTCCGGAGCAAAGCGGTTGATGATTTCCTGCGGATCGCTCGCCATCGCGTCATCGGTCACAATGCCGAATTGCACGCCGCCGTTATAACTCAGGATCGACACGCCGACCCCGACGTCGCCCGATTGCGGCACCCAGAACATGACTTGATCGAGCTTGCTTCCCGCCAGGTACAGCGGCGTTTGCGGTCCCGGCACATTACTCATCACGACCGTCGCTTTTTTCGCGAAATAATTCAGAATTTCGCTTTGCACCTGGCGCGGCGTCGCCCCCATCACCCCAAGCACCGCCATCGCAACCAGTGCGGTATAGCTGCCCTTCAGGTCATCCATGCGGCGACGCACTTCATACAAGCGCCTGACCGGGTCCTCGATCCCCACGGGCAGCACCAGCGGCACCGTGCCAAACGCATTGCCCAGCTTCTGCTCCTCGCCCGGCTTGCGCAAATTGACCGGGACCATTGCTCGCATTTCGCAATCATGTGAGAGCGTATCGCCCTTTTCCGCCAGGTAGGAACGGATGGCGCCCGCTACGCAGGCCATCAGCACGTCATTGACCGAACAACTGAAGGCCTTGCCGATCGCCTTGACTTCCGCCAAGGGCAAAGGCTCGCTCCATGCCACGTTTTTTTTCCCGCACGGCTTGCCTTTCAGGCGAGTATCCGAATCGTCCGGCATCGCCATCAGCTTCACTGCATCCACCGTCACTTGCGCCGCCATCTGGCCGGCGTCGGTCAATTGGCCGGTGAGTTTGTTCAAGTTGCCTAACATTCCGAGGTATTTGGTCAGCATGGCCGACGACAGATTGATCGCCTTGACACTGGCTGCAGTAAGCGGTTGAAGGAACTGTTCCCAGGGATTGTCCGAATGCTCCTGCGCCCCCATGGCCGCCCGCTCGCTCGGCGCACGCGGCGGCGCATCCGGCTCATTATCGAACAGGGACATGAAGACGCTGACCAGCGCAATACCGTCGGCGATGCAGTGATGGATACGGGTAATCAGCGCCTGCCGCTTTTTGCCGTCTTCGCCGATGCAGTTGTCAACCAAATGCATTTGCCAGAGCGGCTTGGAAGGGTCAAGCGGAATCGCCGACAGTTCCCCGACCAATTGCTCCAGGGCCGGCTTGTTGTTAGGTTTGGCGGAGGGAAGTCTGGTGTGGATGATATGCTGATCGAGGTCGATCTCCTGCTCTTCCCACCAGGATGCCATGGCATCGGCCACGACCCGGCTGCGAAAACGGCCATGAACCACAAAACGCTCGGCGATCGCCGCCTTGAAAAGCGCGATGCTGACCGGCTTGTCGAACATCGCGACGCCCACGATCATCATCAAATTTCCGGCAGAATCCATGCGCAACCACGCCGTATCGACACTGGACATTTTTTTACGGTTCATGGTCGACAGTGCTTTGGATAGCATCGAGCGCCTCCTCTAGAGGTTTGTTCTTATGAATCGGAAATATTTGTATATTATGTTTCAACAAGTGCTGTTTGTTGATTCTTTTTGTGGAGTCATTGCACTAACGGCCATGGCGGAATGCCATCGCCGGATTATGAAAGCGCCATGGCCGCGCTCCCATCTTCTGTCAGCGGCGGATGGAAACAGAGCAAGCCGCTACGCGACTTTCACCTTAACCTGAGCCGATACCGCTCTTGTCCCACCTGGAGAAAATCATGACCCTGCAAGCCCAGTTCGATCAAGCCCTGGCGGATTCCAAAAACCTGTCTGAGCGCCCGGACAACATGACGCTATTGAAAATCTACGCCTTGTATAAACAGGCGACCACCGGCAATGCCGAGGGTAAGCGCCCGGGATTTACCGACATGGTCGGCCGCGCCAAATGGGATGCGTGGGATGGGCTGAAGGGAACCTCGAAAGAGGACGCAATGCAGCAGTATGTGGATTTGATTACGGAATTGAAGGGTTAGGCGCCGCCAAATTCGCCAAGTCATTCCTGCGCGGAGCCTTACGCGTCAGAGTTTTTTCACCGGCTTCCCGGAGACGCTGTCCTGATCATACAAGGCACGCAGTGTGCGCCGTGCACATGGATCACCGCTCCACACTGCGGCGCCGAAAAGAATTCAGGTCTTGGCGCCAAACACCTTCTCCATATTTTTGGTGACATGCTCCTCGATCGTCGGCGCAAAGGCCGACAACAGGAAACCAAGCGTCATCTCCAACTGCGCCTCCTTCTCGTACACCACCAGCTTGCCGGACACGCCGCTGCGCTTGAAGGTAAGCACATCGCCCTCCCATTCCGACTGTACGTCATACTCTTCCGCCATCTGGTCGGCCACCTTTTGCGCCGCGGCCTTGGCTTTTTTGTGCGGCAGTTTATGTTTTTGGTGAATGCTGATAGTCGCCATAGGTTTAATTCTTTCTTTTGACGTCCGGGTTCAACAGATTCGGCGGCCGCGCGCCGGATAGCGCGGCAATCAGGTTATCTGCAGCGCATTGCGCCATTGCGCGCCGCGTCGGCTCGGATGCACTACCGATATGCGGTGTCAACACCACGTTCGGCAAACCAAGGAAATCCGGATGGAAGGCAGGTTCGTTCTCGAACACGTCCAGGCCCGCCGCGGCGATCCGATTGTCGCGCAGCGCTGCAATCAAAGCAAGATCGTCGACGATGCCGCCACGCGCAATGTTCACCAACGTTGCGCTCCGCTTCATCAAGGCCAGCTCCGCCGCGCCGATTGCATGATGCGATTCGGCCGAATACGGCAACACCAGCACCAGATGATCGGCGTTGCGCAACAGATCTTCCTTGCTCACATATTGCGCATGGTTCGCATAAATTTCGGATTCAGCCGGCAGCCGTGAGCGGTTATGGTAGATCACCCGCATGTTGAACCCGGTCGAGCGCCGCGCGATCGCCTGACCGATGCGGCCCATGCCGAGAATGCCGAGCGTGGCGCCATGCACGTCGGCACCCAGGAAGCGGTCGTAACGCCATTGCTGCCACTTGCCGGCACGCAGCCAATGCTCGGATTCGGTCACGCGCCGGGCAGTCGCCATCAATAGCGCCCACGCAAAATCGGCCGTGGTTTCATTCAGCACATCGGGCGTATTCGTTACCATGATGCCGGCTTGCGTGGCGGCTTCAAGATCGATGTTGTTGTATCCGACCGCCATATTGCATACCGCTTTCAGGCGTGGACACGTTGCCAGCACGGCCGCCGGCAAACGCTCGCTGAGCGTCGAAAACAAACCATCCTTGTCGCGTATTTTTTCCAGCAGTTCGGCGGCGGAAAAAACCTTGTCTTCCTGATTCGATTCAACCTCGAAATGTTCGGCCAAACTCGCGATCACTTCCGGGAAAACCGCGCGCGCCACCAATACTCTTTGCCGCATCCAAATCTCCTCAATTCGATTTCGGCAGCTTCAATCCGGTCGATGGTTCTGCGGTAAATCTCAGTCCGGAACCGCTGCCGATTTGCGTCCCCGACCCGGCAGTCCACGCCTCCGTTATTGCCTTGGGTTCGGCGTTATGCCGTACCGAGCCGTGCAACTTTGTGCCCTCCTGCCAGCCGACCAGCAGCATCAGGACCACGAAACCGGCGATGTAGGCGATGATGACATGCCATCCTTGTACGATCCACTTGGTCACCGATTTCGCCTCGGGGTACATATTGGACAAAGCAACACCTGCGGAAGAGCCGAACCAGATCATCGAACCACCGAAGCCCACTGCGTAAGCCAGCATGCCCCAGTCGAAACCACCTTGCTTCAAGGCCAGTGCAGTCAGCGGGATATTATCAAACACCGCCGACACGAAGCCGAGCGACAAGGTAGTCGGCCACGACGCGGCCGGCAGATGCTCCACCGGCATCAAGGAGGCGCACCACACCAGCGACAGCAGGAAGATCGATCCTCGCAACGCCCCTGGCAATTCTTCCCAATCGGGACGGCGCAACGGCGCCGTCACCAGGATCGCGATCCAGACAGCAAGGCCAAGAAAAGGAAACACATCGATCAGGGCCTTGAACTTCAGATTCAGCGCCATATTGGTCCCGATTGCGAGCGCCAGGATGAACGCAACGATACCCACCCTGGTCCAGTCCACCCTGGTGCCTTGCGGCGTGTCTTTCATGATCGGGTTATATCGCTGTTGCTGCAGCGATGCCGGAATTGCAGTGACAAACAAGGCGACGCCTGCGGCCACATAAGCGTCAAATACCTCCAGCGGCGGAACGCCGGCAATCCACATCATCGTGGTGGTGGTGTCGCCGACAACGCTGCCAGCGCCCCCCGCATTGGATGCAGCCACAATCGCAGCCAGATAACCGACGTGGACCTTGGCGCGAAACACCGTATGCGCGACCGCGCCGCCGATCATCGCCGCGGCGATATTGTCCAGGAAGGCCGACCCCACGAACACCATGATCAGCAGAACCAGACCGCCCTTCCAACCATCCGGCATATAGTGCGGCAGCACTGCGGGCACTGCGCTGTTTTCGAAATGCTTGGTCAGAAGTGCAAAGCCGAGCAGCAGGGCAAGCAAGTTGCCGAGCATGACCCACTCATGGCCGAAATGACCGGCGAGGCCGGCCAACCCGGCGCCTTCGCCAAATGGTGAAAACAGGATCTTGTAGGCCGAAATGATCACAGCCCCTGCCACCGCCGTCATCATCGTGTTGACATGCACGAAAGCGATGAAAAACAGCATGGCGGCGAACATGATGAATTCGAGAGGAGTGCTCCCGGCCATCGGTCCGGCGAAGGCGCTTGTACCGCCATCCGAAGCGAAAGCCATGAAAGGGAAAACGAATTGGGCAGCCAGCAACGCGCAAAATGCCGGCAAGCAGACGATCTGTCTCAAGGCTTGTCTCAGGTTATGAGTATGCTGATCCGGCATTCTAACTTGTGCCGGCTGATGCCCGCCATCCGCGCAAACGCATAGCTAAAATGCCGTGGTCTGGCGAACGGCTCCAGCGAGGCAAGGCACGCAGGTCTTTCCGGCGCTCGCATAATCACGATAACATGCACACGATACGCCCCCTGTCTGTCGACGATGCCATTCAGGCAGTGCGCTACTTCGGCCGGCACACTCGGCGAAACCTTCGCATTTGCTTATTCATAATTTGTATAAGCTCGGTTTGTTAGAAAGACTGAATTATCTTAAAATACAAAGCTCTACAAAGGGTATTTACTTTCCCCGCTTCATGTTGCCATTAAATCCCTCCCACCCTTCATTCTTTTTACAGAAAAATTTACAGATAGGACTGTTATGACCCATGTTGTGACCGAATCCTGCATCAAATGCAAGTTCACCGACTGCGTAGATGTATGCCCGGTAGATTGCTTCCGCGAAGGTCCGAATTTTCTTTCGATCGATCCGGACGAATGCATTGATTGCGCGGTGTGCGTGGCCGAATGCCCGGTCAACGCGATTTATGCGGAAGAAGACGTGCCGGCCGATCAGCAGCAATTCATCAAGTTGAATGTCGAATTGTCACGCGGTTGGCCGTCGATTACCAAAACCAAGAGCCCCCTGCCGGATTCCGACGACTGGAAGGATGTCAAGGAAAAACTGCACTTGCTCGAACGCTAGAAACAAGCTTGTGCGTATTTGCTACGCACAAACATACACCGCTTTCAGGGCGGCCGTTCAACATGATGTGAATTTCACAGGCTATGTCAGCCGAGGGCAGACATTTGGCCTTTCCCCTATAAAAAATGGCCTGAGGGCCATTTTTCATTTCTACGCCACAACAATTTAAGCTCAAGGACTGGATTTTTTTCGGAAGCGCACCAATATTCGGTAGTGCAAAACGGCCTGTCCGGGTGGCGCATATCTGATGTCCCCCTTCCCCTTGGGGGGCGGTCTCTGCAAGGGAGACCGCCGGGGCAAATTGGCCTGTATGCCGCATGCTGTTGAGCTTACGGGAAAACACCTATCCTATGTGAATCTCGCATAATGATCTCCAGATTTTGTGTTATGTTGTCACGTGTAAATAAATTTTTCCAAGCAACTTTATCTCTGATCTACACTCTGAGCGACGGACATAGAGGCATGCTGAAAAATTGAGACTTTTCATGCGAGAATTTGCCAAATATTGCCTTTGATGCATTGCAGCATTATTTGTTTCACCGGACAATCAAGCAGCAACGGTACTATCTGAAAGAGGCCATCATGCTTTACCAATTTCACGAATTAAATCGCACCTTCCTCAATCCCCTCATCCAGTGGGCGGAAGCGTCATCAAAGTTATTTACCAATCCGGTCTCGCCGCTGGCCCACACGCCATTTGCTCAACGTATCGCTGCCGGATACGAATTGATGTACCGTTTGGGCAAGGACTACGAAAAGCCTCAATTCAATCTGGAGTCGGTGCGAATCAACGGTCAGACGGTCGGGCTGGTTGAAGAAGTCACTCTCAAGAAATCTTTCTGTACCCTGCTTCATTTCAAAAAAGCGCTGAGCGACAAGGAATTCGCCGCCTTGCAGCAACCCAAGGTGCTGTTGGTCGCCCCTTTGTCGGGCCACCACTCGACGCTGCTGCGTGATACCGTGCGTAGCCTGTCCCAAGACCACGATGTCTACATCACCGACTGGACCGACGCCCGCATGGTGCCCTTGTCGGAAGGCGCATTCCATCTGCATGACTATGTTTTCTATGTGCAGGAATTCATCCGCTTGCTGGGTCCCGACGTGCACGTGATTTCGGTATGCCAGCCGACCGTGCCGGTGCTGGCGGCGATTTCCCTGATGGCCAGCGACAACGATCCGAAGTTGCCCAAAACAATGACCATGATGGGCGGCCCGATCGACCCGCGCAAATCGCCAACCCAAGTCAACGATCTCGCGATCGAAAAGCCTTTCTCCTGGTTCGAAAACAAGGTTATTTACAGCGTGCCGCCAAGCTATCCCGGCTTTGGGCGCAAGGTCTATCCGGGCTTCCTGCAGCACGCCGGATTCATTGCGATGAATCCGGGACGCCATGCGCAAAGTCACTGGGATTTTTACATGCACCTGCGCGAAGGCGACAACGAGTCGGCGGAAGAACATCGCAAGTTTTACGATGAGTACAATGCGGTGCTCGACATGCCGGCCGAGTATTATCTCGACACCATCCGCACCGTGTTCCAGGAATTCCGCCTGCCGAAAGGCACGTGGGAAATCGACGGCAAACTGGTGCGGCCGCAGGATATCAAAACCGTCGCGCTGTTTACGGTCGAAGGCGAACTCGACGATATCTCCGGCGCCGGCCAAACTCAAGCGGCGCATGAATTGTGCAGCGGCATCCCGGACACCATGAAGCAGGACTTCGTCGCGCCGCAATGTGGACACTACGGCATTTTTTCAGGCCGCCGCTGGCGTGAAATGATTTCTCCGAAAATCGGCGACTTTATCAAGAAACATTCCTGACATTGCCCAGATTCCATTTAAAGCCGTTCGCCTTGTAGGGCGAACGGCTTTTTCAATTGTGGCATCATCGGTTTACTCCGATAATCTTGTTTTTCCCTCTGGCGTATCCCCTCGTGTCCTCATCCGCAACAAAATCGCTCGCCGACCAAATCGAAGATCTGCTGCCGCAAACGCAGTGCACGAAATGCGGCTATCCCGCATGCCGTCCCTATGCCGAAGCGGTCGCCGCCGGCACCGCCAACTATAATCAATGCCCACCGGGCGGCATGGAAGGAGTGGCGCGGCTTGCCAATCTACTCGGCAAGCCGGTAATTCCGCTCAATCCTGATAACGGCATGGAAAGGCCGCGGCCGGTTGCGTTCATCGATGAAACGCTGTGCATCGGCTGCACTCTCTGTATCCAGGCATGCCCGGTGGACGCCATCGTCGGCGCCGCCAAGCAAATGCACACCGTCGTGGCAGAACTCTGCACCGGCTGCGACTTGTGCGTGGCGCCCTGCCCGGTCGATTGCATTGCAATGCTGCCGGTGACACAGAGCCGTACCGGCTGGGACGCCTGGTCGCAACAGCAAGCCGATGCAGCGCGCAAACGGCATGATTTCCGCACCTACCGGCTGCGGCGCGAGCGCGCAGAAAACGACGCCCGCCTGGCCGCCAAAGCCGGCGCAAAGCTCAAGGCGGTCGAAACGGAGGCCACTCTCACGCCGGAAGAAAAGGCCGAGCAAACCCGTAAGAAAGCCATTATCCAGGCCGCCATCGAACGGGCGCGCCTGAAAAAAGAACAAGCCGAAAAAGGTGAGCAATGAACGCTGCAAAACGCCATGAAATCTTCATGCGCCTGCGCGCCGCCAACCCGCATCCGACTACCGAGCTGGAATACACCACTCCGTTTGAATTATTGATCTCGGTCATCCTGTCGGCGCAGGCGACCGATGTCTCGGTCAACAAGGCGACGCGCAAGCTGTATGCGATAGCCAATACACCGGCGGCCATCTATGCTCTCGGCGTCGATGGCTTGACCCCTTTCATCCAGAGCATCGGCCTGTACCGCACCAAGGCCAAGAACGTAATCGAAACCTGCCGCATCCTGCTGGAGCAGCACCATGGCGAAGTGCCGCGCTCGCGTGAAGCCTTGCAGGCGCTGCCCGGCGTCGGCCGAAAAACCGCCAACGTGGTGCTCAATACCGCATTCGGTGAACCGACGATCGCCGTGGACACGCATATTTTCCGCGTCTGCAACCGTACCGGCATCGCACCTGGAAAAAACGTCGATGCCGTCGAACAGCAATTGATGAAACTGGTGCCTGAAGAATTCCGGCATGACGCTCATCACTGGCTGATCTTGCATGGCCGCTATACCTGTGTCGCGCGCACGCCGCGCTGCTGGAATTGCATGATCGCCGACTTGTGCGAATACAAGGACAAGACGCCGTTGCCGGAAAAGGGCGTGTGATGGGCGCCAGCCATGTCGAGAGGCATTTCCAGTCCAGCGACACCGTGCGCGATATCGTACTCGGCATGGCGGATGGCCTGACCGTGCCGTTTGCGCTCGCCGCCGGCATCACCGGCGCGGCGGCCTCGATCGACATCGTCGTCACGGCCGGCGTCGCCGAAATCGCCGCAGGTTCGATCGCGATGGGTTTGGGCGGCTACCTGGCAGCACGCACGCAGCGCCAGCATTACCTGGCCGAACGCGCACGCGAAGAAGAAGAGATCATCAATCTTCCCCAGCGCGAGCGCGGCGAAATCATCGATATCATGGCCCAATACGGCGTGACCGAGGAAGAATGCACGCCGATGCTGGCCGGCCTGGAGCGCAATCCGCAAGCATGGCGCGACTTCATGATGCGTTTTGAGCTGGGGCTGGAAGAGCCGAATCCTTCGGCCGCGAAAAAAAGCGCGTTGACGATCGCCTTGTCCTATGTGGCGGGCGGCTTGATTCCGCTGCTGCCTTACATGCTGGTCAAGACGCCGCAATCAGCGCTCACCCTCTCGACCGTGGTGACTTTGTGCGCCCTGTTTACGTTCGGCTATTTCAAGGGCCGCTTCACCGGAACCAATGCATTCAAATCTGCGCTGCAGACCTTTTCGATCGGCGGTCTGGCAGCGGGCGTCGCGTTTTTGGCGGCGCGGCTGATTGCATGATGGGGATGCCATTTCCGCCTGACCGGAACGCCAAATTTTCTTCTCCGTTATTTCAACTTGACCGGCTACGAGCCCTATCCAATGTTCAATCCTTCTCAGCAAGATGTGCGCCGCTTTTTTTGCGAAACCTGGCGCAAGTACCGAGCCAATGAAATCCTGAGTCCGCTGGAAGCGATCGCACGCGACTGGCTGGTCCAGCATCCCGAATACGACGACACGCTGGCCGACGTCGATGCCGCACTGGCGGCAGATTACCCGGTCGAAGGCGGACGCGGCAATCCGTTTCTACACCTGTCCATGCACTTGTCGATCGCCGAACAAATTTCGATCGATCAACCGCCGGGCATCCGCAACGCCTTCCTGGCACTGGCGCAACGGCTCGATTCCGAACATGAAGCGCACCATCAAATCATGGAATGCCTGGGCCAGATGATCTGGACTTCGCAGCGCAGCGGCCTGCCGCCCGATGGTGCTGCCTATATCGAGTGCGTCAAACGACGTTGAGCAGGAGCTTCAGCACGGGCAGCACAAAAAAAGCCACGGAAACCCGTGGCTTTTCTCAGCTAAATGCTTCTTATTTTCTCAATACCAAGGTGCCGGGCAGACTATGCAAATAGGCGGCGATATTCTTGATATCCTGCGACGATAACCCCTTCGCCATGCCGGCCATGATCGCATTGCCGCGGCCATTGGGGCCGTCGGCGCCACGCTGGTATGCCGTCAAGGCATGCGCCAGGTAATCTTCATGCTGACCTGCCAGCTTCGGATAGCTGGGATCAATCGGCGTGTTGAAATCCTTGCCGTGGCAAGATGCGCAATTCGCCTTTTCGGCGGCGAGCTTGCCGGCTTCGACATTGCCCCCTGCAATTGCATTGAACGATACGGCGGAGGCAAGCACTACCGACGCTGCTGCGAGAATTTTTTTCATTGTCGAATCCTCTTATTTCTGCTGCGAGTAATAGGCAGCGAGGTCGGCGATGTCCTGATCCGACAGGCTGGCCGCGATGCCGCGCATGCTGGGATTCTTGCGCTCGCCTTTTTGATAGGCCTTCAGTGCGCTCTCAATGTACTTTGCAGACTGCCCGCCAATCATGGGCACCTGATACACCTCGGGGAACGTCGCTTTGTAACCCGGAATGCCATGACACCCGATACACATCGCGATTTTGTTTTCAGCCGCCTTGGCGTTGCCCGCTACATCCGCAGCCGCGGCGAAGTTGGCAATACCCGCAAGCGCGAGCAGTGCAAATAGTTTTTTCATGAGTAGGAGGGTAATTTATTGCGAAACCAAATGGCGCTGGCGCAAGGCGGCAATGCACTAAAATCAGCCCGGTCCGGCCCGAAACCGCCCGATTCTACCTTAAAGAATGCGCCACTGTCCATGATATGGATTAGGAATTGCTCACCGCCCCGCTTCAGACTGTTTACTCTCCTCTGTAGTCTGCGCCAGCGTTGAAGCAGAGACCAGGGACAGAGCCGCATCCCGTGACTCGGGCAACAAAAAACTGCGCGGCGATGCGGCAAAGCGCTTCAAAACCGATCGAAATACCACGCGCCGGATACGCCCCGGCACCTCGCGCGCGCGCAAGGCCAGCGCCAAAGCGAGAGCGAATGCGACGCCGACGTTCAGCAGTCCGATCAAGGCCACCCCGCCCAGCGCCAGCCAGAATTCCGGCAGCACAAAAACCTGGACGCCGAGGCTGCCGGCGGCGGCCACCAGCATTGCGCTTGACAGGGTCACGTGGCGCACTTCCAGCGGCAGGCCGAAAAATTGCGCGAGGGCCGGCGTCATTCCCAGCAATACGCCAAGCGAGACGTTGCCGACTATGCCGGCGATATGCTGCTCCAACCACCTCGCCCAACGCTCGGTACGTGCCGTGCCGAGGGCATGGATCAACCGCCGATGATGCGTCAATGCCTCGCGCAGCCGGCGCAAGGCAAACCAGTTGTCGGCAAAACCCGCTATGAGACTCGCCAACCACAGCAACACGCCCGTGCCGGCGGCAAGCAAGGGCGTTGTGCCGAGCAGGGAGAGCGATTGCAGACTGGCATGCGCCTTGGCAGCCTGCATCACCGGCGTCCCCGACAACAGCCAGATCGCCAGCGACACCACGGCCATGGCCGGCACCACCGCAATCACATTGCCGAATACGGCAGCCGCTTGCGAGCGCAACAGCCAGGCGATTTCCAGCAGCAACGCACGCAAGCCTTCTACCGTATCGAGCACCCCCATCTTGGAGGCCAGCGCCGATGCCGTCACCGCCGGCTGTTTGGTGGCCAACGCGCCCCCCAGGGCAGAAATCAGGATGAAGCTGGCGGCATAATTCAGCGACGCAAACGCCCCCTCGAAAAAATGCGCGAGACCGGCGCCCGACAAAGCCAAGTTCCCGAGCATGGTAAAGGCGGTGACAACGCCGCCAATGTAGGCGGCCTTCAACATCGCGCCATATTCGCGTCGATCACGGGCAATATACTGCTCGCCGTGATCCGCATTACGCTCGACGATCTTGCGCGCCAGCAGAGACAAGCTGCGTCTGATCAGTCCGCGCACCGACGAGCGATGATGATGGGCAGTAATCAGATCGATCAGCAAGACCTGCGCTTGCCCTGCGCCCTCCTCGCTTCGATAGGCAGCACGCAAATCGATCAGACGCGCCATGCGACTCAATTGCGCGCGCATGCGTTCAGTGTGATAGACCAGGCCGACCGAGACGCCGTATTCGTCCAGATGTGCATAGATGCGATCGGTCTGCGCCTGACACACTGCGATCAGCATGCGCACGCTGCGCAGCGCAGCTTCGTCATTCGAACTCCCCAATAAATATTTTTCCAGCTCGCGCCGCAGCGACATGAAAGGCGTAGCCTGCAAAGGCATGCGCGGCTCCAGCCGCTGACGAAATGCCGGACTGATGCCGACCGACATCACCATCGTCACCAGATACAACAGAGCTTCATCGATTTGCTGCTGGTAATTGTGCGCTATCGCATCGTCGCCACACAATTTCCAGAGGCGCGACAGGGTTCTCCGATCAAGTCCGCGCAACCATTCGGCATCGGCGGGCTCGGGAAACATCGAGGTAAACAACATTGACAAATCCAATTGAGCCGGCGGCTTCGGCAGGATCAGCTTGACGGTCCGCTCCCATAGCTCACTGAAAAAAGCAGGTTCACGCGGCAAGCCGGTGGCGGAAAAAAGTTCAGGTCCAACCGCCTCGCGCAAAGTCTTTTGCAAACTGGCCTGCACCACACGCCTCACGTCGCGATGCGCATCGAGCCAATCCAACAGGAAGCGCGTGCGCTGTAGTTTGACACGGCGCCACGCGCTCTCGTCCAGCACGGACACCTTGGGCTCGCGGCGTATCCATTCCACGATATCGACCATCCAGTTGGCGCGCTCGTTCCACGCAGCGAAGGGATTGGCCCGGCCCATCAGCGACGCGACCTGCGACGCATAATTTCCATGGTTCACATGGAGATGATGCGCACCGCGCCGAAAGCGCCGCCACATCACCCAAATTCTGAGAAAAAAAATCTTCATCGCGACATTCGCTTTGCTTGTTTTTGGAAAAATTCGGAAGGAGAGAAAGGTGTTCGGCACGCCGGCAACCGACAAACTCTTTCTCGCTTATACTGGATATCGGTTCAATTTCCGGTTCACATTCCGGTTCACATTTTCTTCTTCTTGACGACAGCCGCTATGCGACACGAGACACGCTTCGAAGGTTCCCAAAGTTATGTTGCCACCAACGATCTGAAATTGGCCGTCAATGCCGCCTTGACGCTTCAGCGCCCGCTGCTGATCAAGGGTGAACCGGGTACCGGCAAGACCATGCTGGCCGAAGAAGTTGCCGCGGCATTGAATATGCCTTTGCTGCAATGGCATATCAAATCGACTACGAAAGCGCAGCAAGGCTTGTATGGATACGATGCGGTGTCCCGCCTGCGCGATTCGCAATTAGGTGATGAGCGGGTCAAGGACATCCACAACTACATCGTCAAGGGCGTGTTGTGGCAGGCCTTCACCGCCGGCGAACAAGTGGTGCTGCTGATCGATGAAATCGACAAGGCCGATATCGAATTCCCCAATGACTTGCTGCGCGAACTCGACCGCATGGAATTCTATGTATACGAGACGCACGAGATGGTCACCGCAAAACATCGCCCGCTCGTCATCATCACATCGAACAATGAAAAGGAATTGCCGGACGCATTCCTGCGCCGCTGCTTCTTCCATTACATCAAGTTCCCGGACAAGGATACGATGCAGCAAATCGTCGACGTGCATTTTCCAACACTGAAAAAAGATTTACTGGCGCAGGCATTGCAAACTTTTTATGAAGTGCGCGACGTGCCGGGCTTGAAAAAGAAACCTTCCACTTCGGAACTGCTGGACTGGCTGAAGCTGCTGGTGGCAGAAGACATCCCGCCCGAAGCGCTGCGCAGCCAGGATGCCAAAACCATCGTGCCGCCGCTGCACGGTGCACTGCTGAAGAATGAGCAGGATGTGCATCTGTTTGAACGGCTGGTTTTCATGTCGCGCACAAATCGCTGACGCGATTTGCGAGGGGGCGCGCTGCGCTCCATTGAGGAGTTTTCCGTGTTGATCGATTTCTTTTTCACTCTCAAGGATGCCAAGATTCCGGTTTCGATAAAGGAATTTCTGATCCTGCTGGAGGCGATGCAAAAAAACGTGATCACGCCTTCACTCGACGATTTCTATTTTTTGTCGCGCATCGCGCTGGTCAAGGACGAAGCACACTACGACAAGTTCGATAAGGCCTTCGGCCTGTACTTCAAAGGCATCGACGCGATCTTCGACAAGAATGCCGAGATTCCGCTCGATTGGCTGATGAAGCGCATGGAGCGCGAACTGACGCCGGAGCAAAGAGAGCAGCTCGAGAAATTCGGCTACGACAAGCTGATGGACAGACTCAAGCAATTGCTGGACGAGCAGAAGGAAAGGCACGAAGGCGGTAGCAAATGGATAGGCACCGGCGGCACTTCCCCCTTCGGCAATGGCGGCACCAATCCGGAGGGCATCCGCATCGGCGGCGAAGGCGGCAAGCGCAGTGCAGTCAAAGTGTGGGAAGCGCGGGCCTATCGCGACTACGATTCGGAACGCGAACTGGGCACCCGCAACATCAAGGTCGCGCTACGGCGCCTGCGCAAGTTTGCGCGGGAAGGCGCTGAAGAAGAATTGGCGCTCGACGACACGATACGCGCGACCGCCAACAATGCCGGCTATCTCGACATCAAGATGCAGCCGGAGCGCAAGAACAATATCAAGGTACTGATGCTGCTGGATGTCGGCGGCACCATGGACGATCACATCGCGCGCACCGAGGAATTATTCTCGGCAGCCAAGACCGAATTCAAGAACATGGAGTTCTTTTACTTTCACAACTGCGTGTACGACTACCTGTGGAAGAACAACCGGCGCCGCCACACCGAACGCTTTCCGACCTGGGACGTGCTGCGTAAATACACGCCCGATACCAAGCTGATTTTCGTCGGCGACGCGACCATGAGTCCCTATGAAATCCTGCAAGCAGGCGGTTCGGTCGAATACAACAATGAAGAAGCCGGCGCCGAATGGCTGCAACGCTTCACGCACGCCTTTCCGAAGTTCATCTGGCTCAATCCCGAGCCGGAAGGATTGTGGCAATACCGCCAGTCGATCGCGGTGGTCCGGCAGATCATGAATAACCGGATGTTTCCGATGACGATAGAGGGGTTGGAGCGCGGGATGCGGCTGTTGAGCAAATAAGTCTTAGCGCGACAACATCGGCAAAAACTTCTTCAACGTCACCATCAGCTGATTGCCGGCCAAAGGCTTGGTCAAATACCCGTCCGCTCCCGCCTCCCGCGCCTGCGCCGGCTCGTAGACAAATGGTTTTCCAACCAGGAAAATCACCGAAGTCCTTTGGAGTCGGCTGGTTTGTTTGATGGCCTTGCAAAGGCGGTAAGGATCGACGCCGGGCGTGGAGGTATTGATCATCACCACCGCCATGCTGCGCTGCACGCAGAGATCCACAGCCTTGCTTTCCTCGTTGGCCCAGGCCACCGGCATGTTGTAGCGCATCAGCCGCTCGGCCAGAAAGGAATGAATCGCCGGGCTCTTGTCGACGATCAGCACGCCGACATCATCCGGCACCTTAGCGCGCATGCGCTCGTATTCGGCCGGATCGGTCAAATCGAGATCCAGGCGGTCGCGGCGTCGGCGCTCGGCTACCGAAATCACACCGGCGGCATCCAGCCGGGATAAGGCATCGGCGCGCTTTTCGACCAATTGATCAAGCAGTTCGAACAATTTGTATCCGAGAATCGGCCGCTCCAAAACCGGATAAGGCAAGGCAATCTCGGGCGTTCCGACCAGTAGCGCCGGCCTTACGTCGCTCGGCCTCAAATCGGACAGGGTGACGAGCGCCTTCAACTCGTCCGCATTGGCGATGTAAAGATCGGGGTCTTTCAGGTTGTCTTCGGACAGGCAGACGTAACCATAGCCTTTGCCTTGCTCAACCGAAAAGCTGGCCTCGAACAGCTCGACTTCCTGCTGGGGAAAGCCGATCAGGCGGACGCCGAAAGGGAAGCTGGAAGTAGTCATGGCGTGTTATTTTATAATGTTCGCCGTGGAAACACCTAGTGAACTGTAACAGATGGTTCGGAAGAGAAAGAGGCATGTATGGCGCGCAGGGCAAGGCGTCAAGCACAGTGATAGCGAGCCATCACGCGCATTGACAACGCGGCCATGCACGTCAAACGTGCGGCAGGCACTTCCGAACCGAACCGTCTGTTACAGTCCACTAGTTCTCATCCGCATTAACTTTTGATCGTGCCTGCCAATTTCCGGTCATTTGCCTCGATTTTTCATTAGAATGCAAAGTCTTTTGCTCTTGCCAACTTCTCACAACGAAACCGTCATCACCTAGCGTAACAATTGCATGGCCACTAAAAAATCAGCATCCGATTACAGCGAATCATCCATCCGCGTCCTCAAGGGACTTGAGCCGGTCAAGCAGCGCCCCGGCATGTACACCCGCACCGAGAATCCGCTGCACATCATCCAGGAAGTGATCGACAATTCGTCCGACGAAGCGCTCGGCGGCTATGCCAAACACGTGATGGTCACGCTCAACGCCGATGGCAGTGTCAGTGTCGAAGACGACGGGCGCGGCATTCCGGTCGGCTTGCATCCTGAAGAAAAAGTCCCCACTGTCGAAATCGTCTTCACCCGCCTGCATGCCGGCGGCAAGTTCGACAAGGGCGCGGGCGGCGCGTACTCCTTCTCCGGCGGCTTGCATGGCGTCGGCGTATCGGTCACCAACGCACTGTCGACACGATTGGAAATCACGGTCTGGCGCGAAGGCGGCGTGCACCACATCGCCTTTGCCGATGGCGACGTGGTGGAAAAACTGAAATCGCGGCCGATCGCACGCGATGAGAAAAAGTCCGGCACCCGCGTCACGGTCTGGCCGAATCCCAAATATTTTGACTCCGCTGCAATTCCGCAGGCGGAATTGCAAAGGTTGCTGCGCTCCAAGGCAGTTTTGCTTCCGGGGGTCAAGGTCACGCTGACCAATGCCAAGACGGGCGAAACGCAGGCGTGGCAGTACGATCAAGGTCTGCGCGGGTATTTGTTGGAATCGCTGGCGCAAAGCTCGAATGCGGAGCCGGTAATCCCGCTGTTCGAAGGTGAGCAATACGCCGGCAACGATGCCGAGGGCTTTGCCGAGGGCGAAGGCGCGGCCTGGGTCGTGGCCTGGACCGAGGAAGGCGCGGTGGTGCGCGAATCCTATGTCAACCTGATCCCGACCTCGGCCGGCGGCACGCATGAATCGGGCTTGCGCGAAGGCTTGTTCGCCGCAGTGAAAAGCTTTGTCGAAATGCATTCGCTGCTGCCCAAGGGCGTCAAGCTGTTGCCGGAAGACGTGTTCGCACGGGTTTCCTTCGTACTGTCGGCCAAAGTGCTGGACCCGCAATTTCAGGGCCAGATCAAGGAACGCCTGAATTCGCGCGACGCGGTGCGCCTGGTGTCGACCTTTACGCGGCCGGCGCTGGAGTTGTGGCTGCACCAGCACGTCGACCACGGCAAGAAACTGGCCGAACTGGTCATCAAGCAGGCGCAGTCGCGGCTGCGCTCGGCGCAAAAAGTCGAAAAGAAAAAATCCTCGGGCGTCGCGGTCTTGCCGGGCAAGCTGACCGATTGCGAATCGAACGACATCACCCGCAACGAACTGTTCCTGGTCGAGGGCGATTCCGCCGGCGGCTCGGCCAAGATGGGCCGCGACAAGGAGTTCCAGGCCATCCTGCCCTTGCGCGGCAAGGTGCTCAATTCCTGGGAAACCGAAGCCGACCGCCTGTTCGCCAACAACGAGATCCATGACATCGCGGTCGCCATCGGCGTCGATCCGCATGGTAAAATCGGCGAGCCCGACTTGAGCGGTTTACGTTACGGCCGGATCTGCATCCTCTCCGATGCCGACGTCGATGGCGCTCACATACAAGTGTTGTTGTTGACCCTGTTCTTCAAACACTTTCCCAAATTAATCGACCGGGGTCATATCTGTGTCGCCCGCCCGCCCCTGTATCGTGTCGATGCGCCGGCGCGCGGCAAGAAACCGGCGCAGAAGATATATGCGCTCGACGACGGCGAACTGCTGGCGATCGAAGACAAACTACGCAAGGATGGCGTAAAAGACAAAGGTTGGACCATTTCGCGCTTCAAGGGACTGGGCGAAATGAATGCTGAACAACTGTGGGAAACCACGATGAACCCTGATACGCGGCGCTTGCTGCCGGTATCGCTGGGCGATTTCGATCTGCACACGTCGGAAGCGCGCTTCAATATGCTGATGGGCAAAGGCGAAGCAGCGGCACGGCGAGCCTGGATCGAAGAGCACGGCAACGAAACGGAAGCGGATATCTGATGCAAATTTTTTACCCAGGTTTGTCAAGAATCGCCATGGTCGGCGCCCTGCTCGGCGCTGCAAGCGCAAGCGCGTACGCCGACATCTACATGTACATCGACCAGAACGGCGTGAAGAACTTCTCGAACGTCAAACTCGATTCACGCTACAAACCGTTCGTGTTCAGCGACGCGGATAACACGGCCTTCCAGGCGCCGGCTGCCGGCAAGCCGCTGAAACCGACATCGATGCGCGCCCTGTCGCAACATCCCAACCTGATCAAGTTCGAACCCATTCTGGCACAGGCGGCCAAGGATTTCGCGGTCGACATCGCGCTGCTGAAAGCGGTGATGGCGGCGGAATCGCGCTTCAATCCGCTGGCGGTATCACGCAAAGGAGCGATCGGCCTGATGCAACTCATGCCGGCCACCGCACAGCGTTATGGCTTGTATGCCGACAGCACCCAGACCATCCAGCAAAAATTGACCGATCCTGAAACCAATATCCGCCTTGGCGCGCGCTACCTGCGTGACCTGCAGAACATGTTCCCCAGCAAGCTGGAATTGATGCTCGCATCCTACAATGCGGGGGAAGGTGCAGTTCAAAAATACAACAATCAGGTTCCGCCTTATCCCGAGACGCGCAATTATGTGCAAACCGTGACCCAGTTTTACCAGATGTACAAGCCGACGACTTAGCGAATTGTCTTGACGACTGCGCACGATGGGTGGAACGGCATTTTGCGTAACCCATCACGTGCACGGTTGATCATGATGGGTTACGCATGAAGCAGCTCCGCCCATCCCACTTTGCGCCATGCATCGCAAGGCGAATAGCCCCCGAACATACGCTGAATCCCCATGTCCGAACAAGCCAGCCTCTTTACCAATCCGCCCGAACCACCCGATAGCGAATCGCTGACCCTTGCCTCCTTCGCCGAACGCGCCTACCTCGACTACGCCGTCTCGGTGGTGAAGGGCCGCGCGCTGCCCGACGTCAGCGACGGCCAGAAGCCGGTGCAGCGGCGCATCCTGTATTCGATGAACGAACTTGGCCTGAACATCGGCGCCAAGCCGCGCAAATCGGCGGCGGTGGTCGGCGAAGTGATGGGTAAGCTGCACCCGCACGGCGACCAGTCGATTTACGATGCGATGGTGCGCATGGCGCAAGATTTCCAGATGCGTTATCCACTGATCGACGGCCAAGGCAATTTCGGTTCGCGCGACGGCGACAACGCCGCGGCGATGCGCTATACCGAAGCGCGTCTGACCGCGATCTCCAGCCTGCTGCTCGACGAGATCGACATGGGCACTGTCGATTTTCAGCCGAATTACGACGGCTCGATCAAGGAACCCAAGCAACTGCCAAGCCGCCTGCCCTTCGTGCTGCTCAATGGCGCGTCCGGCATCGCGGTCGGCATGGCCACCGAAATCCCGTCGCACAATTTGCGCGAAATCGCCAAGGCCGCCGTCGCGCTGATCCGCAATCCGAAGCTGAGCCATGCGGAGCTGATGGAAATCGTTCCTGGGCCGGACTTCCCCGGCGGCGGGCAAATCATTTCCTCGCCGGCAGCCATCGCCGACATGTATGCCACCGGACGCGGCAGCGTGAAAGTACGCGCCATCTGGAAAATCGAAGAGCTGGCGCGCGGCCAATGGCAAGCTGTGGTGACAGAACTGCCACATGGCACGTCTTCGCAAAAGGTGCTGGAAGAAATCGAGGAACTGACCAATCCCAAAATCAAGCTCGGCAAGAAAGCACTCTCGCCCGAGCAGCTCGCGCAAAAACAATTGATGCTGTCGATGCTCGATGCGGTACGCGACGAATCCGGCCGCGATGCCCCTGTGCGCCTGGTGTTCGAGCCGAAATCGAAGAACCAGGACCAGACCGAATTCACCAACATGCTGATGGCCCACACGTCCCTGGAAACCAGCGTGCCGGTCAACCTGGTGATGATAGGCAGCGACGGCCGGCCGCGGCAAAAATCGCTGGGCGGCATCCTGCGCGAGTGGATCGAGTTCCGTTTCACGACCGTCACGCGCCGCACCCAGTTCAAGCTGCAAAAAGTCGACGAGCGCATCCATATCCTGGAAGGCCGCGAAGCGATCCTGCTCAACATCGACAAGGTCATCAAGATCATCCGCGAATCGGATGAGCCGAAGCCGGCCCTGATGCAGGCTTTCCGGTTATCGGAGCGCCAAGCCGAAGACATTCTGGAAATCCGCCTGCGCCAACTGGCGCGTCTGGAAACCATCAAGATCCAGCAAGAGCTGGCCGAAATGCGCAGCGAAAAAGTCACGCTGCAGGACTTGCTCGACAACCCGTCTTCGATGAAGCGCCTGATCATCAAGGAAATCGAAGCCGATGAAAAGAAATTCGGCGATGTGCGCCGCACCTTGATCGAGGTCGCGGAAAAAGCCGTGGTCGAGCAAAAGGTGATCGACGAACCGGTGACGGTCGTGATCTCGCAAAAAGGCTGGCTGCGTGCGCGTACCGGGCACGGCCATGACGCAACGCAATTCACCTTCAAGGCCGGCGACGGCTTGTACGGCACCTTCGAATGCCGCACGGTCGACACCCTGCTCGCCTTCGGCTCCAACGGCCGCATCTACTCGGTTGCGGTCGCCGCCCTGCCCGGTGCGCGCGGCGACGGCGTGCCGATCACGACCCTGATCGACCTGGCCAGCGGCACGCGCATCCTGCATTACTTCGCCGGCACCGGCGACACCTTGCTGCTGATCGCCTCCACCGCGGGTTATGGCTTTACCGCAAAAGCCGGCGACATGGTCAGCCGCATCAAGGCCGGCAAAGCCTTCATCACGCTGGACGACGGTGACGAGCCGCTTGCACCCGGTCTCGTGTCGGCCAACGCCAGCGCCGTCGCCTGCCTGTCGGAAAAAGGCCGGCTGCTGGTATTCGGTCTGGATGAGATCAAGACGCTGGCCAGCGGCGGGCGCGGCATGATCCTGATGGAACTGGAAAAGAACGAAAAGCTGCTGGCGGCACAGGCAATCAGCCAGCGCGGCGTAATCGTATCCGGCACCGGGCGCGGCGGCAAGGCACAGGAAGTGCCACTGTCGGCTTCCGGCCTGGCCAACCACATCGGCAAGCGCGCGCGCAAGGGCAAGGCGCTGGAGGCGAAGTTGAAGCCGAGCGGATTGGCGCCGCAAAAATGAACGGGTAGCCTGGAATAATAGCGGGCCGCCTTGCGATGTGGTGCCGCATGCGGCGGACGAGGAACCCGGCCCGCCGCTCCGGTTTGATCGCGTGCAGCCGCGCTACATTTCTGCATTGGGACATTGGATTAGCCGCTGGGCAGACGGTGGGGCGGGTGAAACCCGCGCCGTTTGTGCCTATGCCCGCCTATGCCCCGCCTATGCCATTTCGCGCGGGTTTCATCCGTCCTATCCTGGAGGCGTGTCTATGCGATTACTATCCGTCATCGTTCTCTGGTTCATCGTCTCAATCGCCCTTGCCGCGCCCCCGACCAGGATCACCGAAGTGACGCCACGCGATGCCCAGAGACTGAACCAGGGACGCATGCTCGTATTGCGCTACCTGCCCGATGAGGATTCGCGCCGGCTGTACCAGACTCCAGCCGGAAAACTGGGAACATTGCGCGCGATCCTTGGCCTGGAGCCGCACGCGGCAGGAAAAAAAGATTTGCTTGAAGCGCTGGAAGTCGTGCTTGGCGATACCTTCGTCCAGGACATGGGCTTCCACTGGGTTGCCGTCGAAAATGAAACCGGCCGCCACCTGGCGATCCGGCTTGGACGAAGAAGCATTATCCTGTATCCGCTTACCATGATCTCAAAGCGGGTCGCGCGCGGCGAACGCATCGATATTCTCGACCTGTACAACGACCTCGCTGCCGATGTCGAAGAAATGATGGAGGATGAGCAGAAGTAAATCTACAGCTCGGCAGAGCGCTGCCCCAACTCTCTGCTCAATGCAAAAAATTCCGGCGTCGTGCCGATATCCGCATGCCATGTCCATCGTAATCGGGCCGCATATGGAATGGCCCCGTCCCCATTGAATGGACGGCTCAGGGTCATCGACATCGCGTTCCCACGGCCATGCCGGATGTAAGGAAAAAGATGAAGAACAATGAGGCGAGCGAAATTTTTACTCCTCATTTACACCCAATAGCCAAGTCTTTATGGAATTTTTAGATCGCCCCGACTAACCTGATCGGCATCGAAACCAATCTGATTGGAGAATGAGCATGCTTCCGCTTATAGTGATCGCTGCCGTCAGCCTCGCCGCTCTCGCCGCACTGTGCGCGTGTTTTCTTAGGATCGTATTGTTTGCCAGACTATTTGGCCAAGAGCGCGTCGAGCGCTATCTGAAAATGCGCGTTCAGGGGCCTTTTGTACCGGTACATGAAGAAAAAACTTCCTTCGAAAAGTAATCCGCAACACCCTAGAGCCTGTGATCATGTCTCCGCCCGACCGCGAACAATCCAGCCCGGAGGCATTGCCGGCACAAGCGCAGGAGCACCCTGTTGCGCGCGGCAAGCTGCGGATTTATTTCGGCGCATCGGCCGGAGTCGGCAAGACTTGCGCAATGCTCACGGCTGCGCGCAAGCTGCAGGCCGACGGCCTCGATGTGCTGGTAGGCATCGTTGAAACGCATGGCTGTGGCGACACTGCCGCACTGCTCGACGGCCTCTCCGTCCTGGCGCGAAAGGCAACGGAATACCGTGGCAAGCCGTATGAGGAATTCAACCTGGAGGCGGCCCTTGCACGCCGCCCGGCGTTGATCCTGGTGGACGAACTGGCCCATTCCAACGCTGCCGGTTCGCGTCACAGGAAACGCTGGCAAGACGTCGTTGAACTGCTGGACGCAGGGATCGATGTGTTCAGCACGCTGGACGTGCAGCACCTGGAAAGTCTGAATGACGCTGTCAGCTGCATCACCGGCATCCACGTTGCCGAAACCTTGCCGGATAAGGTGTTCGACCAAGCCGATGAAGTGGTTCTGGTCGATGTGCCGGTGGATGAGCTGCTGGCGCGGTTGAATGCGGGCGAAGTCTCTCGAACCCGACAGACCGAGCATGAGCCGCAGAATTTTTTCCGCAAAGGCAATCTGATTGCACTGCGCGAACTGGCTTTGCGCCGCGCCACCAACCGCATCGAATTTGGCCATGCCGGCATCGAGAATCCGTCTTCCTCCGCCGCACTCCATGGCAACGGCGCAGAAGGAGATGCCGTGCCGCAGGACGAGCCTGACGGCCGGACACAAGGCCGAGCCGCCCGGCGCAAGCGCTACATCTGGGCTGCCGGCGCCAGCCTGCTCACCGCACTGGCCACCGCGCCGCTGCTGCCCTATCTCGACCTGGCCAATATCGCGATGCTGTTCTTGCTGACGGTAGTCCTGGTCTCGGTGCGCTTGGGACGCGGACCGTCGGTGGCGGCGACCCTGGTCGCGGTTGCTTCGTTCAACTTTTTCTTTCTGCCGCCGCGGTTTTCATTTGCGGTCGCCGATTTGCAATACACGGTGACCTTCCTGGTGATGCTGGCGGTCGGATTAATTACCGGCAACCTGACTGCGGGACTGCGTTATCAGGCCCGCATCGCCGCGCACCGCGAATCGCGTTCGCGCGCCTTGTACGAATTCGCGCGTGCATTGTCGGCGGTATTGGAAACCGAGCAGATTTTCGAAATCACGCGCTCCTTCATTCAGCGTACCTTTCATGCGCAAGCCACCCTGCTGCTGCCGGACGACGCAGGCCGCCTGCAGTATCCGCCGCCATCAGTCCATGGCGACGATTGCAAGGCGCCGCATTTGAGCGTACTGGACATGGTGACAGCGCAATGGACTTTCGACCGCGCCACGCCGGCCGGCACCGGCACTGATACGCTGCCGGGCAGCAGCTTCTTTTATCTGCCCCTGGTCGCGCCGATGCGCACCCGCGGCGTATTGGCGATCCAGGCCCAAAACCGACCCTGGACTCTGCTTCCGGAACAGCGCAAGCAACTGGACACATTCGCGGCGCTGGCGGCAATCGCGCTGGAACGCGTGCATTACGTCGAGGTGGCGCGCGATGCCCTGGTGCGCATGGAATCCGAGCGTTTGCGCAATTCCTTGCTGGCGGCACTGTCGCATGACTTGCGCACGCCGCTGACTTCACTGGTGGGTTTGTCGGAGTCGCTGGCAATGTCCGAGCCGCTCGGCCCGGCGCAACAGGAGCTTGCCCGATCCTTGCACGACGAAGCGGTGCGCATGAGCAACCTGGTGGTGAACCTGCTCGACATGGCGCGCATCCAGAGCGGGCAGGTCAAGCTGAATCGGCAATGGCAAGCTTTCGAAGAAGTGGTCGGCTGCGCCTTGCGCGCCAACCGGCCGCAACTGCTGCGGCATACGGTGGAAACGCGTCTTGCACGCGAACTGCCGCTGGTTAGTTTCGATGCGGTGCTGATCGAGCGAGTCCTTTGCAACCTGTTGGAAAACGCCGTCAAGTACACCCCGCCCGGCTCGCGCATCGTGATCGCGGCGAAGGTCCGGATACAGTCGCTCGAAGTCATGGTGTACGATAACGGCCCGGGCATTCCTGCCGGCCGCGAAGAAGCGATTTTCGAAAAATTCACGCGCGGCGAACGCGAATCGGCGACGCCCGGGGTCGGCCTCGGTTTATCGATTTGCCGCGCCATCATCGAGGCGCATGGCGGCAGGATAGACAGCGCCGCATCGCCGGAAGGCGGAGCCGCATTCGTCTTCACCTTGCCGCTCGGCAGCCCGCCGGAACTTTCTTTTATGGACGATAGCGCATCATGAGTGATCCCTCTCCGATTGCCCTGCTGGTCGAAGACGAACCGCAGATCCGGCGCTTCGTGCACATGGCGCTGGAAGCGGAAGGCTGGCAAGTGTTCGAGGCCGAGACCATGCGGCGCGGCCTGATCGATGCCGGCACGCGCAAACCGAACCTGATCGTATTGGACCTCGGCCTGCCCGATGGCGACGGCGTCGATTTCATCCACGACCTGCGCAAATGGTCGGCCGTTCCGGTCATCGTCCTGTCGGCGCGCGACGACGAATCGGACAAGATCAAGGCGCTCGATGCGGGCGCCGACGACTACCTCACCAAACCGTTCGGTGTAGGTGAATTGCTGGCGCGGGTGCGCGCGACGTTGAGGCGGCAGCGGCAACCCGAGGCCTCGGCCGATGGCCTGGTTTTATTCGGCGATGTGAAAGTCGATCTGAGAACCCGGCTGGTCAGCAAGGCGAATCAGCCGGTGCATCTGACGCCGACCGAGTACCGGCTGCTCACCGTGCTGGTGGCCAATGCCGGTCGCGTCGTCACCAATCCGCAATTGCTGCGCGAAGTGTGGGGGCCGTCGAATACCGAGAATGGCCACTATCTGCGCATCTACATGGGACATCTGCGGCAGAAGCTGGAAGACGATCCGGCGCAGCCGAAATATTTTTTGACGGAGACGGCGGTGGGGTACAGGCTGCTGTTGCCGAATTGAGTTGGCGTCGGTTGATGGCGACGGAATTCATTAGCTGGTCGTCCCAGCGAAGGTGGGGACCCAGTGACTTCCAAGCAGGCGTGCAAAAATTTTTGCACACCTGCTCAGGCGTTCAGTAAGTCAAGCGTTCAAAGCTTCGCCGCAATCAGCTTGCCGAGGATCGCCACGCCTTCACGAATCTTCTCGGGCGGCACCGTCACGAAACTCAGGCGCAAGGTATTCGGCTCCGGCGCATTCGCATAGAAGGACGCGCCCGGCACAAACGCCACCTTCTGTTCGATCGCTTCGGCCAGCAGCTTGGTGCTGTCGATATGCTTGGGCAGCGTAAGCCAGATAAACATGCCGCCTTCCGGCTTGGTCCACGTCACGGCGCTTGGGAAAGATTCGGTCAGCGCGGCCAGCATCGCCTGGCATTGGTCGGCGTAGAGCTTGCGTATGGTCGGGATATGCGTAGCCAGGAAACCGTCCTTGACCACTTCATGCACGACCATTTGCGTCAATTGCGCAGTGTGCAGATCGGCGGCTTGCTTGGCCTGTTCCAGCTTGCGAGTCAATGTCGTCGGCGCCACCACGTAACCAAGACGGATGCCGGGCGTCAGCACTTTGGAAAACGAGCCCATGTAAATCACGCCGCCCGGATTCATCGTCAGCATCTTCGGCAGCGGTTCGCCGCGATAGCTGAGCGCGCCGTAGGGATCATCCTCGATCAGGGGCAGGCCCAGGCGGGCGCAGGTTTCCACCAGCTGTGCGCGGCGCGCCAGCGACAGGGTGCGGCCGGTCGGGTTCTGGAAATTCGGCAATGCATACAACAGCCGCGCGCCCTGCCCGATCGCGCCGACCGCTTCCGGCAACAGACCGGCCTCGTCGGTCTCCACCGAGACAAATTCAGGACCGTAGATTGAAAAGGCCTGCAAGGCGCCCAGGTAGCTCGGCGTCTCGACCAGCACTTTGCTGCCTTCATCGATCAGCACCTTGCCCAGCAAATCCAGTCCCTGCTGGGAGCCGGAAGTCATCAAGACCTGGTCCGGCAAAATCCTGACGCCCTCGATCGACAAGGAATCGGCCACCCACTCGCGCAGCGGCGCATAACCATCGGTCGGGCCATATTGCAGCGCAACCTTGCCTTCGCGCGCCAGCACGCTGTCGTATGCGGCGGCAACCTTCTCGACCGGGAAAGTGGCAGGCGACGGCAGGCCGCCGGCGAAGGAAATGATTTCCGGGCGCATCGTCACTTTGAGGATTTCGCGGATGGCAGAGCTTTGCAATTGCTGTGCGCGTTGCGAGAAGTTCCACTGGATCGGTGTCGGGTGTTCGAGTTTCATGCTGGTCTCACTTGGTGGATGGCAGGTGCCATATTATCGGGCTTGCTTGTGGCTGCCCCCTCGAAAGACGGCATTGGGTAAATGCCGTCCGCTTAATTTTTATGCAGTAATCGTACCTTCGATACAAGTAACAGCCTGGCCTCCTAGCCAGATCGTACCGCTTGCCTCATAGGCGATCTTGACGTAGCCGTCGCGCTCCAGGCAGCGGCCCTGCCTTGCAGTGTAATCGACGGCGCCGCGTTGTTCACGCAAATAGTAAGCGACCGCGCCATTGCCGCTTCCGCATACCGGATCTTCCGGCGTGCCCTCGTGCGGGGCGAAGGAGCGCACTTCGGCGGTTTCGCCATCCATGCCGAACACGGTCACCCCGTTCACGCCCAAACGCAGCGACAAGTCGCCGATCGCCGCCATGTTGGGCCGCAGGCTGCGCAGCAATTCGCCGCTCGCCACTTGCGCGGTCAGCCAAGTGATGCCGAGATTGACCGCCAGCGGCGCTTTCATCAAATCGGCGCCCAGCGCCTTTGCCAAGGCGGCGCGCGACGCTTCATCGATGGACGTAAAACCCGCCTTGGGCAAAGCGATCCGCACGCCGTCATGCGCGGTATCCAGACGCACCAGGCCGGCGCCGCATTCCTGCACCAGCACGCCGGGCTGTTTCGGCGTAAAGCCGGCACTCAACACCGCATGCGCGCTGCCGATGGTCGGATGGCCGGCGAAAGCCATCTCGCTGACCGGGTTGAAAATACGCAGCAGGTAGTCGGCATCCGCGTGCGTCGGGCGGCACACGAAAGTCGTCTCCGACAGGTTGGTCCAGCGCGCGATGCCTTGCATCTGGGCCGTGGTCAAACCATCGGCATCCATGACGACCGCGACCGGATTGCCAAGGTAGGGCACGGTGGTGAATACGTCGACTTGCTTGAAGCGGCGCTGGATCATGGTCGGATTGCTTTTTTAAAAGAGGGGAAAATTTACGCGATTTCGGCAATCAAATCGATTTCAACACAGGAACCCATCGGGACTTGTGCGACACCGAATGCGGAACGTGCATGCTTGCCCTGCTCGCCGAAGATTTCACCGAACAGTTCGGATGCGCCGTTGGTGACCAGATGCTGCTCGGTGTAGTCGCCGGTCGAATTGACCAGGCTCATCAGCTTGACGATACGCTTGACACGGTTCAGATCGCCGCCGCATGCCGCTTGCAAAGTACCCATCAAGTCGATTGCGACCGCACGCGCAGCCAGTTTGCCTTCTTCCGTCGTCATGTCCTTGCCGAGCTGGCCGACCCATGGCTTGCCGTCTTTCTTGGCAATATGGCCGGACAGGAAAACCGTGTTGCCGGTTTGCACGTACATCACATAGGCTGCGACGGGAGTCGCGACTGAAGGCAGTTCGATATTCAGGGCTTTGAGCTTTTCGTAACAGGACATAGTGTTTTCCAAAAAAGACAGGGATTAAAATAAAGAAAACGAAGGGCATGATTTTACTATCAAGCCGCTGATTATTGACTTGGTTAGCGCTTGATACTCATACGACGCCCGATAGCAACCACGGCCAGGATCGCAAGCGCAAACAGGATGCTGCTTAGCTGCAGCGATTCTCCCAGGATCAGCGCCGCGCCGGCCAGAGTCAGGAAGGGCTGCAACAATTGCACCTGCCCAACACGCGCAATGCCGCCAAGCGCCAAGCCTTTATACCAAAAAAAGAACCCGATAAACATCGAAAATATCGACACATAGCCGAATCCCATCCAGGCCTTGGGCGAGGCCGCGATCCCATAATGCCAGCCCAGCCAGATCGTCAAGGGCAACAGAATCGGCATCGACAACAGCAACGCCCAGGAAATCACCTGCTGCCCTCCCATGGTCTGCGACAACCGTCCGCCTTCCGCATAGCCCATGGCCGCCGCCACCGTCGCCGCAAACAAAGCCAAATCTCCCATATGCAGGCCGCCATCACCCTGCCACAGTGCAAACCAGACGACCAGGCCGCTGCCGGCCACGGCGGCCATCCAGAATCCGGCCGACGGCCGTTCGCCGAAGCGCAAGGCGCCAAACAAGGCGGTCGCCAGCGGCAGGATGCCGACCACGATCGCGCCATGCGAAGCCGGCACGTAGCGCATCGCGATCGAAGAAAACACCGGGAAGCCGATCACCACTCCCAAGGCGGTGATCGCCAGAGCCCGCCACTGCCCCCGGTTGGGACGCGGCGCGCGCAGCCACCACAGCAGCAGTCCTGCGCCTACCGCCGCCACCACCGCGCGTCCCAGCGCGATGAAGACCGGGTTCAATTCAGCCACTGCCAGCCGCGTGAAAGGCAGCGTCAGGCTGAAGATGGCGACGCCGACCGCGCCCAGCCACATGCCCTTGGTTTCGTGCGTCATTGAGCTACTCACGCTTCACCTCCCTGCAGCCCCCAAAACACGACCCAAGTCGCGAAATCATTTGAAAAATTCTCGAAGCGATGGTCGGTACCGGCCGCCACGAACACATGGAAAGAGGTCTTCATTCGAATCTTTAAAACCAGATGGCAACGGCTGAATACACCGTCAAGGCAATCATCACCGCGCAAAACACCCGCTGCCATTTCGGCTGTGCCAGGTAGCGCCGCAACGCCGCGCCAGTCCCGGCCCACAAGCCGATGCAAGGCAAGTTGATTGCGCAAAACACCAGGCAAAACAGGCCGATCGCAAACCACACCGGCTGTACCAGCGGCAGGAAAGCCGAGGCGCCGGTGATCGCCATCACCCAGGCCTTGGGATTGGCAAACTGGAACATCGCCGCACCGAGAAAAGACATGGGCCGCGCGCCGCGGTTCTCGTCCTGGCTGAATCGCATTTTGCGCAGGTTCCAGGCCAGGTACAGCAGGTAACCGGAACCCATGATCTTCAACAGCACGTGGATCGCCGGCACCGCGACGATCAGGCTGCCGATGCCGGTCGCACACAAAACCAGCATGACACCGAAACCGACCGTAACGCCAAGCATGTGCGGAATCGAGCGCACGAAGCCGAACAGGATGCCGGAGGATGTGAGCATGAGGTTGTTCGGTCCAGGCGTAATCGAGGACACGAAGGCAAACAGGGCCAAGGGCAAGAGAGATTCCATATTGCGCTCCTCTATTGAAGATTTAATTTTTGCGGCCGATCAGGCAGTGGCCGGGCTCAAGGGTTCTGCGCCCCGCCCCTGCTTCAGAAGATCATCTGTTCCGCGCGACACGCGCGGCTGAAGCGCGGCATACGGCAGCACATCGATCCGGCTGAAAACCTTGTCCGCTTCGATCACGACATGCCGGCCGGGGATCAGCGCCAGCGCGTCGCCTGCGGATAACCAATAGTCGTTTTCATCTCCTTCGATGGTGACCCACACCAAGCCGCAATCGACACGCATGATCTGTGCGGCTTCGACCGTCACGGAAACAAGCTGGCCAGGAGACAAGGTGAGAAAATCGTTGGTAGACAGGTTTTTCATGGCAACTCCAAACTGATGGCTGACTTCAAAAGGATTGGATAACATCCTAATCGACAAAACCAATACAGTACCAGTACAATTAGCCAATTAAATCAACCTACTGTCACGGCAACATGACCAATACAGCCCACCTACGCAAAGCCACCACACCACAGCTCGGCCTGAGCAGTCCGCAGGTATTGTCGCGGGAAGGCGGCGAATCCCTGGTCGAGCAAATCGTCCGCTCGGTGCAGACGCGGATCGACGACAAACTGCTGCGCACCGGCGCACGCATGCCTTCGATCCGCCAATTCGCCGACTTGCACGGCGTGTCGCGCTTTACGGTGGTGGAAGCCTATGACCGGCTGGTGGCCCAAGGCTTTCTGGAGTCGCGCCGGGGTTCCGGTTTCTATGTGCGCGAACGGGCGCCGCTGACGGCACCCGGCAGTCTTGCCAAACAGACCGATTCCTCGCCGCGGCAACTGGATGTGGTCTGGCTGGTGCGGAATATGTTCCGCCAGCATCCCCCGCAAAAAATGCCGGGCTCCGGCCTGTTGCCCAACGATTGGCTGGACGGTGAATTGATCGCCAACGGCTTGCGTGCGATCAGCCGGCAAAATCAAAACCTTCTGATCCAGTACGGTAATCCGCAAGGCTTCCTGCCGCTGCGCCAGCAATTGCAGTTGAAGCTGGCCGAACTGGAAATCGCCGCCACGCCCGACCAGATCGTCACCACCTCGGGCGTGACGCAAGCGCTGGATCTGGTGGCGCGCCACTTTACCCAGCCGGGCGATACCATTTTCGTCGACGATCCGGCATGGTTCCTGATGTTCGGCTCGTTCGTGACGCTGGGCGCCAAGGTGGTTGGCATCCCGCGACTGTCGGACGGCCCGGACGTGGCCAAGCTGGCGGAACTGGCGGCCTTGCACAAGCCCAAGCTGTACGTGATCAATTCGGTCTTGCACAACCCGACCTCGACCTCGCTGTCGGCCGCCAAGGCATTCCAGATCCTGAAGATCGCCGAGCAGCACGATTTCGTCATCGTGGAGGACGATATCTATTGCGACATGCATCCCGGCACTGCAGTGCAGGCCGCGACCCGCATCGCGGCTCTGGACCAGTTGAACCGGGTCATTTACCTGAGCGGCTTTTCCAAGACGCTGGCTGCGAATTTGCGCGTCGGCTTCATCGCGACCTCGCATGAAATGGCGGTCCGCCTCTCCGATCGCAAGATGCTGACCGCCCTGACGACGACCGAAATCTGCGAACGCGTGGTCTACAAAATCCTTTCCGAAGGCCACTACCGCAAACACGTCGACCGCCTGCGCAGCAAACTCGATGGCGTGCGCGACAAGACCATCCGGCAACTGGAACGGGTCGGCATGAAGATCGACGTCAGCACTCCGGCCGGCATGTTCGTCTGGGCTGACGCCGGCTGCGATACCACGGTGTTGACGGAAAAGGGCCTGGCGCAAGGCATCCTGTTCGCTCCGGGCAGCCTGTTCTCGCCCAGCCAGCTTCCCTCTACCTGCACCCGCCTTAATGTCGCAACCATGTCCGACGTCGGCGTGCTGCGGTTTCTGGAGCGTGAAATCGGGGTGGGAGCGAGGAAGGAATAGGCGCTTTCAAGCATTTCGCCAATGGGAAGCCCCGGCGTCACGGCGCCACCAAGCGCCCCTGCATTCAAAGCTCGGCTAGTATTTATTGCCTTTGCGACTATTATTGTCGCCCGGCTCGGCTGCCACGCTTGAAATCAATTTTATAATCCCCACTTTGCATCCACTCCCTTCAACAACAATGTCGTAGCACGAGGTAAAAATGACCGTATCCGAAAAACAAACCCTGGGTTTTCAGGCAGAAGTCAAGCAACTGCTGCAGTTGATGATCCACTCCCTGTACTCCAACAAGGAAATCTTCCTGCGCGAGTTGATTTCCAATGCGTCCGACGCGGCGGACAAACTGCGCTTTGAAGCGATCAACAACGCTTCCCTGTTCGAGAACGACTCCGAACTGAAAATCAAGGTTGCTTTCGACAAGACGGCACGCACGATCACCATCTCCGACAACGGCATCGGCATGAGCCGCGACGAGGCGGTCGAACACCTCGGCACCATCGCCAAGTCGGGCACCAAGGAATTCTTTTCGAAACTCTCGGGCGACCAGCAGAAGGACGCAGCCCTGATCGGTCAATTCGGAGTCGGCTTTTACTCCGCCTTTATCGTGGCCGACAAGATCACCGTTGAATCGCGCCGCGCCGGCGTGGCGCCAAGTGAAGGCGTGCGCTGGGAATCGACTGGAGAAGGCGACTTCAGCGTTGAATTGATCGACAAAGCGACGCGCGGCACCGACATCATCCTGCATCTGCGCGAAGGGGAAGACGAGTTCCTGTCGGCCTGGAAGCTCAAATCGATCATCCGCAAATACTCCGACCATATCTCGCTGCCGATCCAGATGCAGAAGGAAGAATGGGATGACGAAAAAAAAGCCACCGTGCTGAAAGATGAGCTGGAAACCATCAACCAGGCCAGCGCCTTGTGGGCACGCAGCAAATCCGAGATCACGCCGGAGCAGTACGAAGAGTTCTACAAACACGTCTCGCATGATTTCCAACCGCCGCTGACCTTCACCCATAACCGCGTCGAAGGCCGCAGCGAATACACCCAACTGCTGTACATTCCCTCGCATGCGCCGTTCGACATGTGGGACCGCAATAAGCGCGGCGGCATCAAGCTGTACGTCAAACGCGTCTTCATCATGGACGACGCCGAGCAATTGATGCCGATCTACCTGCGCTTCGTCAAGGGCGTGATCGACTCCAACGATCTGCCGCTGAACGTGTCGCGCGAACTGCTGCAGGAATCGCGCGACGTCAAGGTGATCCGCGAAGGCTCGACCAAGCGTATCCTGTCGATGCTGGAAGATATGGCGGGCAGCGATGATCAGGCGCAAAAGGACAAGTACAAAACCTTCTGGAAGGAATTCGGCCAGGTACTCAAGGAAGGCATCGGCGAAGATGCGACCAACAAGGAACGCATCGCCAAATTGCTGCGCTTCGCTTCCACGCACAATGACAGCGACGAACAAAACGTGTCCTTCGCCGACTACCTGGCGCGCGCCAAGGAAGGCCAGGACAAGATCTACTACGTGACCGGCGATTCCTACAGAGCCGCGAAAAACAGCCCGCACCTGGAAATCTTCCGCAAGAAAGGCGTCGAGGTATTGCTGCTGACCGACCGCGTCGACGAGTGGATGCTGTCATTCCTGCAGGAATACGAAGGCAAGCAACTGGTCTCGGTAGCGAAGGGCGACCTCGATCTCGGCAAATTGGAAGACGAAACCGAGAAGAAGCAGCATGAAGAAACCGAAGCGCAGTACAAGGACCTGGTCGAGAAAATGAAGACAGCGCTGGCCGACAAGGCCAAGGAAGTGCGCGTGACTTTCCGTTTGACCGACTCCCCGGCCTGCCTGGTCGCCGATGAGCATGAGTTGTCGGGCAACCTGATGCGCATGCTGAAAGCAGCCGGGCAGAACGCGCCGGAGACCAAGCCGATCCTGGAAATCAATCCGGATCATCCGCTGGTGCAGCGCTTGAAGTATGAGGAAGCGAAGTTCGCGGATTGGTCGCATATCCTGTTCGATCAGGCGATGCTGGCCGAAGGTGGATCTTTGAGTGACCCGGCCGGGTTTGTGAAGCGTTTGAATGAGATGCTGTTGGGGATGACAGGCAAGTAAGCCGGCACGTTGGGTGCGGAAACGCGCCCCTCCCCCTACTATTGCACTAGTGGACTGTTTTAATGGTCCACTAGTCAATCCTATGGCTGGTTCCAGCGAGTAGTGGGATTCAGCAGGCAGCGGGGGTTGGCGCACCACCAGTAAGGGAACACATGCGAACACATGCGGGGCGTCAATGGCGCAATACGCTGCGCTATTGACGCCCTAACCCCTTTCCACCTTACCGAATTAAGAAGTGTCGCTCGTTCGAATTTTCCAATCACCGAATTGACCTGCGGTGCAGTCGCGAACGCCTTCTCTATCTCTGCATAGAGAGATCGGTTTATGAGCAGCCAATGACTCACAAAACCAGTACAGGCAAAGGCGACAACGGCAACCCACAGATTGCGACGCATTCGCTCGCCTCAGTTGTTAAAGACATCCGCCCCCTTAGGCAGCACAAATTTGAACTGCTCCGCCCCAATCGCCGGATTTTTCTCGAACTTCTTGAACGACAACAGCGTCACCTGACCGAAGGAATCGCGCAGCTCCATCGCTTCCGGCACGCCATTGCGCAAGCCGATGCCTATTTGCGAAAATGTCGTGTCCTTGGTCTTCGGCGTCGCCTCCAGCCATTCCAATCCATCCTTCGTACCGGCTTCCTTCAACGCGAAATTTTTTTCCAGGTCATTGCTGCCAAACAGGATCGCGGCAGGCGATGAGCCAAGCGCGTTGCCCAGTTTTTTGATCGTGACCTGGTTCAAATCCTTGTCGTAGATGTAGAGTTTTTCGCCATCGGCTTGCAGCACTTGCTCATAGGGCTTTTGATAGGTCCATATGAATTTTCCGGGCCGGGCGAACACGAAGCTGCCGGTGGATGGCGCTGACACCTTGGCGCTCGCGGAATTATCGGACTTGACCAGGCGCTGCGTGAATTCGCCTTTGGCCGATTTGGCAGTCGCTACGAACGACTTGAATTGATCCAACGCAGTAGCGAATGCAGAAACAGGCAAAGCGGCTGCACATGCCAGCAGCAATGTTGCGATCGTCGCTCTTACTGCTCTTACTGGAAAGTAGGATGGGTGCAACCCATCGTTCTCCATCCACCTTAAATGATGGGTTCCCCTTGCAGGGCGCGCACAGGCTTGCAAGCCTGTGTCGTTCCACGGGCAGGCGATGTATCGCCCGAATTCCCCGCTCCCCCTCATCCTACGCGCAAGTCCCGCTCGATTCGTGTAATTCAAAATGCTTCCTTATTCTGTTGTATTCCCCGCCGGCACCAGGATCTCGCGGTTGCCGTTGGATTGCATGGTCGATACCAGACCGCTCTGCTCCATCTGTTCCAGCAGGCGGGCGGCGCGATTGTAGCCGATGCGCAGATGCCGCTGCACCAACGAGATCGAGGCACGGCGATTCTTGAGCACCACCGCGACCGCCTGGTCGTACAGGTTGTCGCCTTCGCCGCCGGCACCTTCACCGCCTAGCGCGCCATCCGCGCCGCCCTCTTCCGCGATGCCGCCTTCTAAGATGCCTTCGATGTAATTCGGTTCCCCCTGCGCCTTCAGGTGGTCGACTACCCGATGCACTTCCTCGTCCGAGACGAAAGCCCCGTGCGCCCGCAACGGCAGGCCGGTGCCGGGCGGCATATAGAGCATGTCGCCCATGCCGAGCAAAGTCTCCGCGCCCATCTGGTCGAGAATCGTGCGCGAATCGATCTTGCTGCTGACCTGGAATGCGATGCGCGTCGGGATATTCGCCTTGATCAGACCGGTGATGACATCGACAGACGGCCTTTGCGTTGCCAGTATCAGATGGATGCCGGCGGCACGCGCTTTTTGCGCGATACGGGCGATCAATTCCTCGACCTTTTTGCCGACCACCATCATCAGATCGGCCAACTCGTCGATGATGATGACGATGGTCGGCAATTTTTCTAGCGGTTCGGGCGCGTCCGGCGTCAGGCTGAAAGGGTTCGGGATTTTCTGTTCCTTCTTGGCGGCTTCTTCGATCTTGTGGTTGTAGCCGGCCAGGTTGCGCACGCCGAGCTTGGACATCAGCTTGTAGCGCCGTTCCATCTCGTTGACGCCCCAGTTCAGCGCGTGTCCGGCTTGGCGCATGTCGGTCACCACCGGCGCCAGCAGGTGCGGGATGCCTTCGTAGATCGACAGTTCCAGCATCTTCGGATCGATCAGGATCAAGCGCACCTGGTTCGGGTCCGACTTGTACAGCAGGGACAAAATGGTGGCATTGATGCCGACCGATTTACCCGAGCCGGTGGTGCCGGCCACCAGCAAATGCGGCATCTTGGCCAGGTCGGCCACGATCGGGTGGCCGGCGATGTCCTTGCCGAGTGCGACGGTCAGACTGGAGGCGCTATCGTTGTAGACCTTGGAGCCGAGAATCTCGGTCAGGCGCACGATTTGCCGCTTCGGATTGGGCAGTTCAAGGCCCATGAAATTCTTGCCGGGAATGGTCTCGACCACGCGGATCGAGGTCAGCGACAGCGAGCGCGCCAGGTCGCGCGCCAGGCCGACGATCTGGCTGCCTTTGACGCCGGTAGCGGGCTCGATCTCGTAGCGCGTGATGACCGGTCCCGGATAGGCGGCCACGACCTTGGCTTCGACTCCGAAGTCGGACAGTTTTTTCTCGATCAGGCGGCTGGTGAATTCGAGAGTTTCGATGCTGACGGTCTCCTGCGCAACCGGCGCTTCATCGAGCAAGGACAGCGGCGGCAAGTTGGTGTCGGGCAGATCGTTGAACAGCGACACCTGGCGCTCCTTCTCGACCCGCTCGGACTTCGGCACGGCCACCACCTGCGGCTCGATGCGGATCGGCGGCGCAACCTCGATCTTGGCGCGTTCGTGCACAACCACTTCTTCGCGCTTGACCGCCGCGACATGGCCGACCTTGCGGTCTTCGTGCGCGGCATACGACTTGCTGATTTTGCCGATCCCGATTTCGATGGCGGCGCCTATGCGTTCGGCCAGGGCCAGCCAGGACACATGGAAAAACAGGCTGAATCCAAGCCCGAACATCAGCAGCAAAAACAAGGTGGCGCCGGTAAAACCGAACGCACTTTGCGTAGCGCTGCCGATCAGTTCTCCCAGCACACCGCCGGGCGCGCGCGGCAATTGCGCCTTCAGGCTGTACATGCGCAGGTATTCGATCGCGACGCTGCCGACCAGCAGCAGGACAAAACCGCCGGCGCGAATAAAACCCTCGTGGCGATGCTCCGGTTCCGGCTCTTGCTGCATGATGAATTTTTGCGACAGATGCCGATACCCGAGCCATACCAGGCGCAGCAGCAGGATGTTCCACCACCATGCCGAGAAACCGAAAATGAACAACATCAAATCGGCCAGCCAGGCGCCGATACGTCCGCCCCAGTTGTGCAGCTTGGGCAAGGCATTCGCATGCGACCAACCGGGATCGGCCGGCGAATAACTCAACAGGATCAGGATCAGGTAAACCGTCAGCACCGCCAGCGCGAACCAGCGCGCTTCGGACAACAGGCGCACCACTCGATTCGGCAGAGGCTGGTTCTCGGACGGACTGGTGTTGCGGATATGGGCTTGGGCAGGTTTGGTCATAAATCCGGAGGCGATCGCGCCAATGTAAGACGGGCTTGGTGAATCGTTGTGAATGTCACCAGCGCCATTTTATGCGCATCCATGGGGATGAATGCGTTTTGAAACCACATATCTGCTCGCGCGACATGTTCGTCTATAATCTTAACCAGTTTTTGAACGGTATACCGAATAAATCGGGCCGTAGTTGAAATTTCGCCATGCGCCGGCATATACGTACAACGATGTTCGCCCGGCAACCGGTGTAACGCGCCCCATCCTCCATCAAACTTCACTGCAGAAAAATTATGTCCACTACCAAACACGCCCGCGTCTTGATCCTCGGTTCCGGTCCTGCCGGCTATAGCGCTGCGGTCTATGCGGCGCGCGCCAACCTGAAGCCGGTGCTGATCACCGGCGTCGAGCAAGGCGGGCAATTGATGACCACCACAGAGGTCGATAACTGGCCGGCCGACCCGATGGGCGTGCAAGGGCCGGAGTTGATGCAGCGCTTCCTGCAGCACGCGGAACGCTTCAACACCGAAATCATTTTCGATTACATCCACACCGTAAAACTGGCGGAAAAACCGCTGCGCCTGATCGGCGATTCCGGCGAATATACCTGCGACGCGCTGATCGTCGCGACCGGCGCGTCGGCCCAGTATCTCGGCCTGCCTTCGGAGGAGGCATTCATGGGCAAGGGCGTGTCGGGTTGCGCCACCTGCGACGGATTTTTCTATCGCGGCCAGGAAGTCGCGGTGGTCGGCGGCGGCAATACCGCGGTTGAAGAAGCGCTGTATCTGTCGAATATCGCAAGCAAGGTCACCGTGATCCATCGCCGCAACAAATTCCGCGCCGAGGCAATCCTGATCGATCGCCTGATGGCAAAAGTCGCGGAAGGGAAAGTCGAAGTCAAATGGAATCACACGCTGGAAGAAGTGACCGGCGACGACTCCGGCGTGAAGGGCATCATGATCAAATCGACCGAGGACGGCAGCCTGACCCCGGTGCCGATACATGGCGTCTTCATCGCGATCGGCCACAAGCCGAACACCAGCATCTTCGAGGGTCAACTGGAAATGCACAACGGCTACATCAAAACCAGAGCCGGGCTGGAAGGCATGGCAACCGCGACCAGCGTTCCCGGCGTGTTCGCTGCCGGCGACGTGCAGGACCATGTCTATCGGCAAGCGGTGACCAGTGCAGGAACGGGTTGCATGGCGGCGCTCGATGCGCAGCGCTACCTGGAAAGCCTGGAAGACTGATTCAGCGGTGCATTTTTGCCCGCGATATTTTTGAAGCTTGCAGAGACCATTTCTCATGTCCGGTCCAATCAAAGATTTTGCCGCGCTCAAATCCCTGCGCAAGGACTTGAAAGCGCAGGAAGAGGCGCGTCAATTGGCGGAAGCGGAACGCCTGCGCCGCGACAAGCAAGCCAAGCTCGATGCCGATCTGTTCCGCCGAAGCGTCGGCGATGTCGCGCCGCTGCCGTCGAATAACAAACTGCATTCGCCTGCTCCGCGGCCGCTTCCGATTGCACGCCAATTCCTGGCCGATGAACAGGCCGCTCTGCAGGAATCGCTGTCGGATGATTTTGATATCGAAACCCTGCTCCATACCGATGACAGCTTGAGCTTTGCCCGCAATGGCGTCGGCGCGGACACATTGCGCAAACTGCGGCGCGGCCATTGGGTCATTCAGAGCCAGCTCGATTTGCACGGCTTGCGCACCGATGAAGCGCGCGAAGCCTTGGCGGAATTCTTGCGCAATGCGGACAAGCGCGGCCTGCGCTGCGTGCGCGTGATCCATGGCAAAGGCCTGGGCTCGATCAACAAGGAACCGGTGTTGAAAAACAAGGTGCGCAACTGGCTGGCGCAAAAGGACGAAGTGATCGCGTTTTGTCAGGCCAAGGCGGCCGACGGCGGCAGCGGCGCGCTGATCGTGCTGCTCAAGGCGTCGACGCGTTTGTAGGAGCGGACAGCCGGGTATCATTCCCGGACCGCTCACTTTTCTATCCTTGCTGCATGACCCTGATCAAAATCATCGAAATCCTGGCCATCCTGGTTGGCGCCTTCTCCGGCTTCATCGAAGCGCGCAGCAAAAAGATGGATGTGGTCGGCGTGTTCACGGTCGCCTTCATCACGGCTTTCGGCGGCGGCACGCTGCGCGACATCCTTCTCGATAAACGGCCGCTGTTCTGGGTCACCCATCAGGAATATGCGATCCTGATTTTTGTACTGGCCTTGATGGCGGTGCCCTTGATCCGTACCTTGCGCAAGATCGTCTCGGAACGTTTGATCGTGGTGGCCGATGCATTGGGATTGGGCCTGTTTTCCGTGGCCGGCGTGGCCGAAGCGCAAAGTGCCGGCATGCCGATCTTCATCGCCTCGATGATGGGCGTGATCACCGGGATTTTCGGCGGAATCTTGCGAGACATCGTCTGCAATGAGATACCGATGGTGCTGCGCGACGGACGGCCCTATGCGATTTGCGCTTTCGCCGGCTGCTGGATGTACCTGCTCTTGCAAAAAACCAGCGTCACGCCGGATTTTGCCCTATGGTCGAGCGCACTGATGATTTGCACGCTGCGCCTGGTAACCTGGGCGCGCGGCGTGCATTTGAAATAGGTACGAGCAACGATAACCGTTGCTCGCTTCGGGAACCCCTGCTTATACCGCGTCCGCCCCTGTCTCGCCGGTACGAATCCGGATCACCTGCTCGACATCGATCACGAAAATTTTCCCGTCGCCGATTTTCCCGGTGCGCGCTGCCTTGACGATCGCATCGACCGCCTTTTCCGCATCCTTGTCGTCGACCACGACTTCGACTTTGACCTTGGGCAGAAAATCCACCACGTACTCGGCGCCGCGATACAGCTCAGTATGGCCTTTTTGCCGCCCGAAGCCTTTTACTTCGGTGACGGTCAGGCCGGTGACGCCGACTTCCGACAATGCCTCGCGTACTTCGTCCAACTTGAACGGTTTGATTACTGCGGTAATTTGCTTCATAAAAACTCCTCCTAATTATGTCCTCACAGGGGCAAGCCCGAGCATACCTACATACAGCTGATTACTCACGAAATTTTGACGTGATCGGATAGCGCCAATCCCGCCCGAACGCGCGATGCGTGACGCGAATCCCGACCGGTGCCTGGCGCCGCTTGTATTCGTTGATCTTGATCAGGCGCGTGACACGCTCCACATCTTCCTTGCGGAAGCCGGTTGCCAGTATCTCGTCGATGCTCTTGTTTTCTTCCATATACATCTGCATGATCGCATCGAGCACCTCGTATGGCGGCAGCGAATCCTGATCGGTTTGATCCGGCCGCAATTCGGCCGACGGCGCGCGGGTCAGGATGCGTTCGGGAATGATGTCGGTAAGCGAATTACGGTAGGCGCAAAGACGATAGACCAGGGTCTTGGCGATGTCCTTGAGCACGGCGAAACCGCCTGCCATGTCGCCGTACAAGGTGCAGTAGCCGACCGCCATCTCGCTCTTGTTGCCGGTGGTCAGGACGATGGCGCCGTGCTTGTTGGACAACGCCATCAGGATGGTGCCGCGGATGCGGGCCTGGATATTTTCTTCGGTGGCATCCTCGGTCAAGCCCTTGAATTCCTTGGCCAGCGTATGGCGGAATGCGGCGAAACATTCGTTGATCGATATTTCGTCATAGCGCACGCCGACCCGCTTGACCATTTCGCGCGAGTCGACCCAGGAAATTTCCGCCGTGTACGGTGAAGGCATCATCACGCAGCGCACCCTGTCAGGCCCCAGCGCATCGACCGCAACCGCCAGCGTCAGGGCGGAATCGACTCCGCCCGACAGGCCGAGCAGCACGCTCGGGAAACCGTTTTTGCCGATGTAATCGCGCACTCCGAGCACCAGCGCCTTGTACACCTGTGCTTCGACCGTCAGCTCGGGCGGCAAGGCGCTGCGGCGCGGCCGTGCGCCCTCGAACTCGACGATCTGCATGTCTTCTTCGCAATGCTTGAGTTGCAGGCAGACTTCGCCTTCATCGTCCATCACGAAAGAATTGCCGTCAAAAATCAATTCGTCCTGGCCGCCGACCAGGTTGGCATATACCAGGCTCAGGCCTTGAGAAGCAACGTTGGCGCGCATCGTGTCGTAGCGCAGGTATTGCTTGTTCATGTGGAACGGCGAACCGTTCGGCACCAGCAGCACTTGCGCACCGGCTGCCTGCGCGCGCAGAGGCGCGTGCTGGAACCAGGTGTCTTCGCAAATATTGATGCCGAACTTGACGCCCTTGACCTCAAATACCAGGGGCTGGATGGAGGACGAAAAATAGCGCTTTTCGTCGAACACGGTATCGTTCGGCAAGTCGCGCTTGCCGTAGGTGCCAAGCACCTTGCCGTTTACCAGCACCGAGGCGGCGTTGAAGCGCACGCCATCCCGAATCGCCGGATGCCCGACCACGACGTGCACGTCTTTCAAGGGCGCCAGATCGGCAGCCAGCGCCTCAAGCGCGAGGGCGGTTTTTGCGTAAAATGACTGACGCAGCAGCAGATCTTCCGGCGGATAACCTACCAGCGACAATTCCGGGGTCAAGACGATATCGGCGCACTGCCCGGCCGCACGCCAGGAAAAATCGACGATCTTTGCGCGGTTGCCGGCCAAGTCTCCGACGGTACTGTTGATTTGAGCGATGGCGACTTTTACGGTCATGGCGATTGAATTGATTTTGTTTCATCAAGGAGTGAATCTGAATTATCGCACGCGAATCGTTTCTACCCTGTCGGAAATAGGCCAGTCCGAGTGGGATGCCTTGGTCGGCCTGCAAGCCGACGCCAATCCCTTTCTTTCCTACGCTTTCCTGAATGCCTTGCATGAGAGCGGCTCCGCCTGCCCGCAATCCGGCTGGGAGCCGCAATACCTGACGCTGTGGGACGGAAAAACCCTGCAAGCAGCGCTGCCGCTGTATGTGAAAAGCCATTCCTACGGCGAGTATGTATTCGACTGGGCCTGGGCCGATGCCTACCGCAGGCATGGCCTGGACTACTATCCCAAACTGCTGTCGGCGATTCCTTTCACCCCGGTCGGCGGCAGCCGTCTGCTGGCGCGCGACAGTGCAGCGATGGCGGCCCTGATTGACGCCTTAACAGCGCTGCAGCAGCAAAGCGGTGTCTCGTCGACGCACATCCTGTATCCGCCTGAAGCGCAGGCGACAGCATTGAAGATAGCCGGCTTCATGCTGCGCACCGGTGTGCAGTTTCATTGGGTGAATGATGGTTACAAAAACTTCGAAGATTTCCTGTCAACCCTGGAGCGAAAAAAGCGAAAAAATATCCGCGCCGAGCGCCGCAAGGTGCAGGAAGCCGGCATCCGCTTCCGCCATATTCTGGGCAAACAGGCGAGTCCGGCCGACTGGCGCTTCTTCAAGCGCTGCTATGACAACACCTATGCCGAACACCATTCCACTCCCTACCTGAACCTGGATTTCTTCCTGCGCATCGGCGCGACCATGCCGCAGCACATCCTTCTTATCGTGGCCGAAAGCGATGGCAAACCCATTGCTTCTTCCCTGCTGATTCACACTGACAAAACCCTGTACGGCCGCTATTGGGGCGCGCTCGCGGAAGTACCTTGCCTGCATTTCGAAACGGCGTATTATCAAGCCTTGGAATTCTGTATTGCACGCCGCATACAATGCTTTGAAGGCGGTGCGCAGGGGGAACATAAGATGGCGCGCGGTTTCTTGCCGCAAAAGACTTGGTCAGCGCATTGGCTGGCTCATCCAGCCTTTTCCGATGCCATCGAGCGCTTCCTGGAGCAGGAATGCGACGGCATCGAGTCCTACATCGACGAACTGAACGAACGTACGCCATTCAGGAGCATTCAAACCTCAATTATTTAACACATATGCAGGGTAAACCCTTGTAAGTTGCAATGCGACAAGGCATTCTCTTGAACCATGAGCTCCGACGCCGCCCCAAATACCAAGCCCGAGATAAACCGGGTCGGCCGTTTCCATGTCACGCGCGAACTGGGACGCGGATCGATCGGTACGGTATATCTGGCGCATGATCCGGTGATCGACAGGCCGGTAGCCATCAAGACCTTCAGCGCCCGGCTGACGCCGATGGAAAAGCGTCAGTACGAACAGCAGTTCATCAATGAAGCACGCGCCGCCGGCCGTCTTTCGCATCCCAACATCGTGACGATTTACGACGCCTCCAGCGAGGGCGGCACGACCTATATCGCCATGGAATACCTGCAGGGCCGCGAACTGAACAAGATGCTGGATAAGTCGCACCGTTTTTCCCCTGACGACGTGGCCTCGATCATCTGGAAAGTCGCCGATGCGCTGGAATATGCGCACTGCAATGGTGTGATCCACCGCGACATCAAGCCGGCCAATATTTTCATGGTTGGAATCAACCAGCCCAAGGTTGTCGATTTCGGCATTGCACGCTCGCCCAACCGGGTTTCGCAAGAGCCGGAAAATGAAATGGCTTACACGCTGTTCCGGAATAATCTGCTCGGCACGCCGAATTACATGTCGCCCGAACAAGCCATGGGAAAACCCGTGGATGTCCGGACCGACATCTATTCGCTAGGCGCTGTGATGTATGAAATGCTGACCGGCCGCAAGCCTTTCCAGACCACTTCCCCCGACGAGTTGCTGCAGGCAATCGCCCACAAGGCCCCGGCCTCGCCGCATGAGCTCGATCCTCAGATACCGCCGGTACTGTCGAAGATCGCGATGAAAGCGATGAGCAAGCGCCCGGACAAGCGCTATCAAAGCGCCGATGAGATGGCATTGGAAATCAAACGCTATCTGGCCCATGAAAGGCGAGCGCGGCGTCATGGGCAACAGTCCAAGCCAGAGCCGAAGCCGCAACTCAACACGGCGGCATCTGAGGGCAGAAGCATGCAGCGCGTGTTTTTGCTGGCAGGCACGACGATCGCCATCGGCCTGGCAGCGGCAGCTTATACGATTTGGTTACGTTGATGACCGTCTGATTTCCTAACTGATTGCTGCGTGCGCCCTAACGCGAATTCAAGGCCGCCAGCACTTGCCCCTTCAACGTCTTGATAAGAGCCGTTTCATCCGGCGGCACACCCTCCGCCGCAATCTGTGCACGATCGGCATAAAACAGGCCGAAGGGTTTCTTTTGCACCACCAGCGGCAGCACAATGAAGCTGCGCGTATCCGGCAGCAAGGCACGATGCCAAGCCGGAATCAAATCGCGAATCTTGGGACTGGTGGCGTCGGAAATGAGCAAATCGGCATCGTTCTCCATTGCCAGGTGAAACAAATCGCGGGCCGAAGCCGCCGGAAAAACAAAGCCGGCCTGGCGCGCGGCGTCGCTTTCCCCGAGCGACATGCGGGCGCGGAATTGATTGGTTTTAATGTCTTTCAAGCAGACAGTGGCGAAACGGAAACCCATGCTGCGGTAGAGCGTTTCCAGCGCCAGCATGATCAAGTCGTTCACTTTACAGCGACCCGATGCGATCATCTCCGTCACATCCTGCACACCGGACAGCAGCAGCTCGCGTGCGTTGAGCGGCTTGCCGCTGGCATGACGGGCATCGATTTGCGGCGTGCCGGGTTCCGGGGAGGCAAGCAGCAGTTCGCTGGGCAACCCTTGTTCGGCAGCCGAATCGGTATCCTCGCTCTCCTCGGCGGCTTCCTCCTCTGCATCCGCCAGTTGCGCCAGCGACGGATCCGGCATCAGCGCGATGGCGTTTTCGGCGATTGCTCGGGTTTCTTGCGCAACCGTGGTGAACAGTTGACTGAGCTTTTCTCTATCCAGGTTCAATGCGGCGCCAAAGCGCGTCAGCAGTGCCCGGCTGGCGGCCGTCTCTTCCTGGTCATGCATATGCGGGATCAGCGACGCAGCGGCCGTGCTGAAAGCAGCGACCTGCTGCATCCATTCCTGCCGGGTTTTCGGCGGTTTTAAGACGCCTTGCGGCAAAGGCTGCAGCGCCAGCACGATCGTGTCCGGAATGCCCCATTCCTGCAGCACGGAGTCCGCCAGCAAATCGAAACTGCAGCCTAATACCTGGATCGACGCCTGGGTCGGCGTGTGGGTGCCGCTCTCGATCAGCGTTGCGATTTCGCGGTAGGTCGCATGATCATGCGCTGCCACCAGCAAACGCCCCATGTTTTTGAACAAGGCGGCCACCGCCGCTTCTTCCGCATCCTTGAAATAACTGCGGCGCGCCATTTCGCGTCCGATGATGCTGGCCGACAGCGCATGCGCCAATTCCGCACGCACCGACTTGGCGCGCTTGCCGGACATGCCTTCCACCAGCAGGATGGACAAGGCAGCGGTTTTGATGGTATCGAAGCCAAGCAAAAAAATCGCCCTGGAAATCGTAGTAACCGGGCTGCCGCCGGAAGCTGTGCGGTAAACCACGGTATTCGACAAGCGCAGAATCTTTTGCGTCAAGGCCACATCCGACAGGATGAAGTGAGCCAAATGACGTACCGCTTCATCGTTCGACGAGGCGACCTGCACCACGCGTGCGATCGAAGTTCCCAGTGCCGGCAACCCTTCTTCATTGCTGATTTTTTGCAGCAGGCGATCGCGCGCCGAATATGCATCATTTTCTTCGGTCGGGATGTAGAAGGAAACATCCGGCATCAAAGGTCCGCTGGTATTGGCTGCCACGTCTCGACACTCCCCGGTTTGCGAATGATCTCTTATGTTGGATGATGACGCATACTGCTTGAATTGTCGACCAATCCGAATTCTGTGTACATGAATCGTTGCAGATCATTTACCGTCCTGCAAGCCATCCTCGACGGCATCCAGGAACAAGCGAACCTTGGGCAACAAATAGCGGTTCGGCAGGTAAATCCCATATAGCCACTTATGCGACAGCGCCTCGTGGCCCGGCAATAATTTCACCAGTTTCTGTTCCGTCAGATCCTGCGCAATCATCAGGTTCGGCAGCAAGGCGATGCCCATCCCGCGCAAGGTGCATTGACGCAGCCATTCGCTATTGGTGCACCGCACGCGCGGCGCAATCAAGACCTCGTGGCGGCGGCCTTTTGCCTCGAACAGCCAGATGTCGCGCGGCGAAATCGTAGTGCTCAGCAGGCAATCCAAATTCTTCAAATCGGCCAAATCCTTCGGCTTGCGGCGCTTGGCGAAATAATCCGGACTGCCGACCAGGCTCCAGCCGATCTTCGCGAGACGGCGCGCATACACATTTTGCGGCGGCTCTTCCACCACACGCAGCGCAATGTCGATCGACTCTTCCGCCAGGTCAAAAAACCGGTCAGTCAGGGAAATGTCCAACTGAATGTCCGGATACTGCATCATGAAAGACTGCGCCACCGTCACCAGCCGCGCGTTCGCCAGATTGGCTGGCGCGGTAATGCGCAATATTCCTTGCGGCGAATTCTGACGGCGCAAGACTTCCTGCTCGGCTTCCGCCACATCGGCCAAAATCGCCTTGCAGCGCAGATGAAAAATCGCGCCCGCCTCGGTCAAGCTGATACTGCGCGTAGTACGCTGCAGCAGGCGCGTGCGCAACTCTTTTTCCAGCGCGCTGACTTGCTTGCTGACATGCGAATTCGATACCCCCAGTCGCACCGCAGCCATCGAAAAGCTCAGCGTATCGGCCACTGCGGCGAAAATCGCGAGTCTCTGGATATCGACCATTTATTCCATATGGAAACAATAATTTTCCATAGGCTACTTTAATAATCGTATAGAAACAATAGAATCGTTTTCCTCGACTCACCTCTGCCATCCGCCATGAAACCGTCCGATATCCTGATCGCCATTCTTGTCGTCGTCATCTGGGGCTTCAACTTCGTTGTCATCAAGATCGGCTTGCAAGGCTTGCCGCCTATTTTGTTTACGGCACTGCGTTTCATTTTTGCAGCCCTGCCGATGGTGTTTTTCATCAAACGGCCAAACGTGCCATGGAAACTGCTGGCTGGATACGGAATGTTCCAATTCGCACTGCAATTCACGTTGCTGTTCTCCGGGATGAAACTCGGTTTTCCGCCGGGCCTGGCATCGCTGGTGATCCAGCTCCAGGCTTTTTTCACGATCGGATTGGCGGTACTGGTCTTGGGCGAGCGTCCGCTGGCCACGCAACTGGCCGGTGCGCTGATTGCATTCTCCGGCATGGGCCTGGTTGCATCGCAACTGGAAGCCCAGGCGACGGTAATCGGCTTCGCCATGGTGGTGTCCGCCGGCTTTTGCTGGGCTATCGCCAATATCTTCACCAAAAAAATCGGCAAGGCCAATCCGCTGGCACTGGTGGTGTGGGGTTCGCTGCTGGCAGCGCCGCCGCTGGTGCTGGCCTCTGTGCTGATCGAAGGCCCTGCCGCCTGGGTAGCCGCCGCCGCGCACCTGAACTGGACTTCGGCCGGTGCCGTGTTGTTCCAGTCCTATCCGAATACGCTGATCGGATTCGGCATCTGGTCCATGCTGATGCGTAAATATCCGACCGCCACCATTGCGCCTTACACGCTGCTGGTGCCGGTAACCGGCATGCTGAGTTCAGCGCTGGTACTGGGTGAACCGCTGCAATGGTGGAAGATCGCAGCCGGCATGCTGGTGCTGGGCGGGCTGGCGCTGAACCAGTTTGGCGCGCGCTTCTTTCCGAGAACGGCAACAGCGAAATGAAGGCCCTGAATCCGCCCCGTCCGTAACAAGCGCCGTCAGAAAACGGCCATAAGCGCGGCACTGCCCCCATGCAAAAAAACAAGAAAAAAGCGCACCGAAGTGCGCTTTTTTATGAACGAGTGAATCAGAAACCCGGCTTGCTGGCAGCCTTTTTATATGCCTCGACGCTCGACATGATTTCCGCTTTCGCCTCTTCCGGTCCGAACCAGCCCTCGATCTTGACCCACTTGCCTTTTTCCAGGTCCTTGTAGTGTTCGAAAAAGTGCTGGATCTGCTTCAAACGCAGCTCGTTCATGTCTTCCGGCTTTTGCCAGTGGGTGTAGATAGGCAGGATCTTGTCGACCGGGACCGCCAGCACTTTGGCATCGCCGCCGGCTTCGTCGGTCATCTTCAGGACACCGATCGGGCGGCAACGCACCACGACGCCGGGGAACAACGGGAATGGCGTAACCACCAGCACATCGACCGGATCGCCATCGGCTGAAATCGTATGCGGAATATAGCCGTAGTTGCACGGATAATGCATCGCCGTGCCCATGAAGCGATCGACGAAAATCGCACCGGATTCTTTATCAACTTCGTATTTGATCGGATCGGCATTCATCGGAATCTCGATGATGACGTTGAAATCGTTTGGCAGATCGCGGCCGGAAGGAACTAGATTCAGACTCATGGGACTCTTTCAAAAGTAATGAAAATCTTGCAAACCGCAAATTATAACGGCTTTCAAAACCAGCTTGTGCGCCGCAGCAGGCATGCAGGAGGAGCGGGCGCAAGAAGGGCAGTTTTTTTGCCTGCCCTGCTGTGCCGGCCTTGCTGCCGCGTCAAGTCATAACATGGTGGCTAATGCACACTGCCGATAATGCGTCGCAGCCTGCTCCGGCTGGTTCAGAGCTTCGTGCAATTGCGCCAGTTTCAGGTGGGCTTCGCGCACCGTGTGCGACTCTGTGGCGTCGGACAAGGCCTGCTCCAGGTGACGTTGCGCCTTGCCCCAGAGTTTCTGCCGGAGGCAAAGCGTACCAAGCGTGAGAGCCAACTCGGGATCGGTCGGCATTTTTTGAGACCACTCTTCGCAGCGCTCGATCTGGGCCAGCAATTCAGCAGAACCTTCGGCCGAGGCGGACTCACGATAGGCGCGAACCAGGCGTTCGTCCCATTCCACCGCCAGGGCTTTTTCCACCACTGCGCTGGCGTCGGCATGCAGGCCCCGCGCATTGAAGGCATTGGCCGCACGAGTGGCGACATAAGCCTGGACCCGGTCTTCGGGCGGAATCGACGCCCACATCAAGCGGATCGATTCTGCGTCATGGCTGCGATTGGACAACAGATCTTCGTAAGCCATCTCGCGCAGGCGGCGCGACAAGGCCGGATGCAGCGCATTGCGCTTGTCCAGCAGACGCACCAGGCGCAGCACCTCCGGCCAGTTCATTGCGCGCTGGTTGGCTTTCAATGCCAGGCGCAAGGCATGGATATGACGCGTGCCGCTGGCGTTCAATTCGGTCACCGCTTCCAATGCCAGCTCGGGGCGATGCTCGTCGATCTGCAATTCGATGGTGGTCATCAGGCGCGCGGTCTTGAGCGCCTGGTCATCCTTGATGCGCGACAACCAGACGTCCCGGCGTTCCGACTGGCGCATGCGATGGGCGGCGCGTGCACCGATCAAGGCCGAGAGGCCGGCGTTGTCCGGGCATTCGGCGGCTCGCCGGGCAGCTTTCTCCGCATGGCCGAAGCGGCCTTCGAACAATGCCTTGAGTGCATCGCGCAAGGCCCGGTTGCCTTCACGCTCGCGCTTTTCGCGGCGGTAGGCGGCGACCCGGCCCGGCATTTCCCGCGTGCCGCGTATCGCATTGAGGATTACGGTCAGCAGGAAAAACAAGGCGAGCGCCAGCAGCAGGAAAAGATTCAGCGAAAGATCGACGCGATAAGGCGGATAAAAGAAGACGACATTGCCGGGATTGAAGCGCGCCACCACGGCCAGACCGGTGGCGATGCCGAATAGCGTCAACAGCCAGAGGAAGATGCGCATATCCTAGAAACCGCAGTTGAACGCGCCCGAACAGGGCGGAATGCATCGAAGTCGCGAAGTACGGTAGGACATGGCTTTGTAAAGAATCATGAGCGGTCAACTGCAGTTTCTAGGATTAAGGCTTCGCTTTGTAATTGCGCACGGCGTTCAAACTGTCGGCCAGTGTCGGCATCTCGATCGACAGGTTGCTGGCCTGGACCTGCTTCAGCAAGGCCTGGGTAGTCTGGGTTTGCTTGGCCCGGGTGTCGAAATATTTGATGATGGCATCCTGGGCGGCAATCATGTCGCTGCGAAATGCGGATTCATTGCGCGACAGCAGGGCCAGGCGCGCATTGAGCAGGCGCAGTTTCAGGTTTTCGCGCGCGTAGTAGGCCTGGGTCGGCGACAGCAGCAGCGCATCGGGAATGTCAACACTGCGCACGCGGATCAATTGCCTGACTTCGTTCCACATTTCATTGCTGACGCTTTGGAATTTGTCTTCCAGCGTACCGAGCCATTCGCCGATGGCGCTGGTTTTGGCGGGGGTCTTGGAAGCCGCGGCCTTGGGATCGATGCGGCGCGCATTCTTGGGCTGGGTGGCCGGCAGCGTCGGCTTTTCATCGGCCAGCAAGGGCATGCCGTCGATCTGGCCGATGATGCTGTCCAGGCGCAAGGCGATGCCGGTGACGTCGACGCTGGGCAAGGACTTCAGCTTCTCCATGTCGCGCGCAAGCGCACGCCGGATGGTGATGAATTGCGGCTTGTCCGAGCGCGACAAACGGCTATCGGCGTTTTGCAAGGCAATCAATGCGCCCTGCACGTTGCCGGCAAGCTGCAATTGCTGACTGGCGGTCGACAAAACCTGTTCGATCTCTGCCAGCGCCCAGTCATCGCGGTTTTTCGACAGATCCTGATAAAGTTGTTCCAGCGCCAGTTGCTGGTTCTGCGCTTCAGCTTGCTTGCCTTCCAGGATATTGACCTTGGCCTGCAACTCCTTCATGCCGTCCTGGGTCGATTTCACCAGCACCCTGGTTTCGGTATTGGTAGCATCGCCGCTCTGCAATCGGCGCGCCGTCTCGGTACGCAAACTGCTGAGTTCGGATTGCGCGCTCCACCACATCACTGCCAGCAGCAGGGCCAGCACGCCCAGCGCGGCATAGGTCAACCGTTGCGCCGGCGCGAGGGAGTGCGTCGAGCCTTGCGGCGCTGCGGGGGCAGCGGTTTCCGCGGCGGCGGAAGCGGGACTCGATGGGGAATTGAGTTCAGGAGAAGGCGGTAATTCGTTCATGGTCAGGATTGTAACGCGGCAAGCAGGCGTTCGTCGCCTGATCCGGTAAGGGTAACCGCCGTAAAACCGAGCATCTGCGCAGTTTCGGCAATACGGGCATGAGGCACGATGATTCGTTGTTGTTGCATTTTTGCAACGCCGGCTGCACCCGCGATATGTTTGACCATCTGCATCAAGATCCGCAGCGCCTCGGAACTCGTCACCAGCCAGTCGCTACCGGTCTCCAGCAAACGCAGCAATTGCGCGCGCCGCGCCTCGTCCAGAAGCGGCGCTTCGCGCCGGTATGCCGCTACTTGGACCACCCTGATGCCGGCCGCGCGCAATTCGTCGCCCAGCAATTCGCGTCCGGTTTGGCCGCGTACGATCAATACGTTCTTGCCCCTTAAAGTATCCAAATCCAAGGCTTGCAGCAGCGTATGCGAATCGCTGCGCTCCGGGTCCAGCGGGCTGATAATGCGCGCGTTGAGGGGCGTCACGCCGTGCCGCGCCAGGGCACTGCGGCTGCCTTCGCCCATCACCGCGATCGCGACCATGCGCGGCCAGGTCGGCTGGAGAGCGAACACCGCATCGATCGCATTCGGGCTGACGAAGGCGACCATCGCGAAGCTGCTCAGGTTCTTGAGCACGGCTTGCAGCGGTTTCGTATCGGCCAGCGGATGAATTTCCAGCAAGGGAAATACCACTGCCGTGCGGCCAATCCCGGCCACGCGTTGTGCCAGTAGATCGGCCTGGCCGAGCGGCCGCGTAATGACGACGGGCTTGGCGCCTGGATTACTCATTCGCCTTCGGGTCCGTTGCAGCTTCCGTCCTGCATGCGGCCAGGATCGACTCCGCATCCTGGGCTTGCAAGGCGGCGCCGATCTGCCGCGCCAGGTCGAGCGGCGCATCGGCCGGTCCCGAGGCTTCAGCGCTGGCAACACGCGCGCCGTCAGGAGTGGCGACCATGGCGCGCAAACGCATCTGCGCACCGTCGACCGTCGCAAATGCCGCCAGCGGAATCTGGCAACTGCCGCCGAAGATCTTGGAAACCGCGCGCTCCGCACTCACCGCAAGCGCACTGGCCTGGTGATTCAGCGGCGCCAGCAAGGTTTGCAGGTCGGCGCGATCGGAGCGTATTTCGATGGCCATGGCACCCTGCCCCGGCGCCGGCAAGCTTTGTTCCGGTTCGATCAAGGCGCGGATGCGTTGCGGCAGGCCGAGACGCTTCAGTCCGGCCGCCGCCAGAATGATTGCCGCATATTCGCCGCGGTCGAGTTTGCCGAGACGGGTATCGAGATTGCCGCGCAAGGGCCGGATCACCAAGTGCGGATAACGCGCCGCGATCAGGGCTTGGCGCCGCAGACTGCTGGTGCCGACCACTGCTCCGGGGGGCAAATCGGCCAGCGCGGCATAATCGTTGGAAACGAAGGCGTCGCGCGGATCTTCGCGCTCCAGCACGGCGGCCAAGGCGAAGCCATCGGGCAAATCCATCGGCACGTCTTTCAGCGAATGGACCGCCAAGTCGGCATGGCCTTGCGCCATCGCGACTTCCAACTCCTTCACGAACAAGCCCTTGCCGCCGACCTTGGAAAGCGCGCGATCGAGGATTTGATCGCCGCGTGTGGTCATGCCGAGGATTTCCATGTTGCAGCGCGGATATAATGCCGATAACTTTTCACGAACATGCTCCGCCTGCCACATGGCAAGGCGGCTTTCACGCGAGGCGATGACTAACTTTGGGGGAGAAGATACTTTCAAGACGGACTCTTTCAGTTTTCGTCGATGCCGACCGCACCGACTCTGGCGATGTGTAAAATTTTATCACGCACCTTTTTACGCACTCGGGTCAGACACCGCTCCGCCCTTCCCCTTCTTTCTCTTAAAAAGCTGACCACATTCATCAACCATGGCAAAACAATCCAGCAGCCCGGCCCGCGCCAGCAAACCCGCAGTCGATAAAGACGCCCCCTTGAAAGAAGACATCCGCCTGCTGGGTCGTCTGCTTGGCGAAGTCCTGCGCGAACAGGAAGGCGACGCCGTATTCGAGGTGGTCGAAACGATCCGCCAGACCGCTGTGCGTTTTCGCCGCGAATCGGATGCCCAGGCCGGCACGGAGCTCAACAAGCTTCTGAAAAAATTGACGCGCGACCAGACCATTTCCGTGGTGCGCGCCTTCTCGTATTTTTCGCACCTGGCCAATATCGCCGAAGATCAGCACCACAACCGCCGCCGCCGCGCGCATCTGCTGGCCGGCTCGGCGCCGCAGCAAGGCAGCGTTGCGTTTGCCTTGTCCAAGCTGGATGACGCCGGCGTCTCCAGCGCGACCATCAAGACCTTCTTCAAGGATGCGCTGATTTCACCGGTGCTGACCGCGCATCCGACCGAGGTGCAGCGCAAGAGCATCCTCGATGCCGAACATGAAATCGCGCGCCTGCTGGCCGAACGCGACCGCCAGTTGACACCCAAGGAAGCCGGCGCCAACACCGAACTGCTGCGGGCCCGCGTTGCGACGCTGTGGCAAACCCGCATGCTGCGCTATTCCAAGCTCACCGTGGCCGATGAAATCGAGAATGCGCTGTCCTACTATCGCATCACCTTCCTGCGCGAAGTGCCGGCCCTGTACGATGACGTCGAAACCGAAATCGCAACCCAGTTCCCATCCAGGAGCGGTCAGCACGGCGACCGGACTGCCTTGCCGCCCTACCTGCAAATGGGCAGCTGGATCGGCGGCGACCGCGACGGCAATCCCAACGTCAACGCCGGCACCATGCAGCATGCGCTCAAGCGCCAATCAGCCACGATCATCGATTTCTACCTGGACGAAACGCATGCGCTGGGCGGCGAATTGTCGATCTCGACCCGGCTGGTCAGTGTCAGCGCGGAACTCCAAACCCTGGCGAATGCCTCGCCCGATATCTCCCCTCATCGTATGGATGAGCCCTACCGGCGCGCGCTGGTCGGCATTTATGCCCGCCTGGCGGCGACGGCCCGTGCGCTTGGCGCAGCCAATATCCTGCGCCAGGAGGTTGCGCCGGCGGCGCCCTATTCCAAGGCCGAAGAGTTTTCGCACGATCTGCAGACGCTGGAAGATTCGCTGAGAATGCATCATGGCGCCGTACTGATCAAACCGCGCCTGTCGAGCCTGAAACGCGCGGCCGACATCTTCGGCTTTCACCTGGCCACGCTCGACATGCGGCAAAGCTCGGACGTGCATGAGCGGGTGTTGTCCGAATTGTTTGCCGCTGCCAAGGTGCAGCAGGATTATGGTGCGCTGAGCGAAGACGGCAAGGTCGCGCTGCTGCTAGCCGAACTGGGACAGCCGCGGCTGCTGTACTCCCCTTTCCTCCCTTATTCCGACGAAACCAATTCCGAACTGGGCGTGCTGCGCGCCGCGCGCGAGATCCGCCGCCGCTACGGTGCGCGGGCGATCCGCAACTACATCATTTCGCATACCGAAACCGTCTCCGATCTGCTCGAAGTGCTGGTCTTGCAAAAGGAAACCGGCTTGCTGCACAGCGTCGAGCCGGAACTGGAATTGATGGTGATTCCTCTGTTCGAGACCATCCCCGACCTGCGTTGCGCGGCCGACATCATGGAGCGCTGGATGGCGCTGCCCCAGGTCCGCCGCCTGATCGCCAAGCAAGGCGATCTGCAGGAAGTGATGCTGGGCTATTCCGACTCCAACAAGGATGGCGGCTTCCTCACCTCGAATTGGGAACTGTACAAGGCTGAAACCAGGCTGGTCGGCGTTTTCGATCGCGCCGGCGTCAAGCTGCGCCTGTTCCACGGCCGCGGCGGCACCGTCGGGCGCGGCGGCGGACCGAGCTACGAAGCGATCCTGGCGCAGCCGCCGGGCACCGTCAACGGCCAGATCCGCCTGACCGAGCAAGGCGAAATCATTGCCTCGAAATTCTCCAATCCGGAGATCGGCCGGCGCAATCTCGAACTGCTGGTTGCCGCCACCCTGGAAGCGAGCCTGATGCCCCAGGCCGACGATGCCAAGCGCGCAAAAAGGCTGGCTGAATTCGAACGCGTGATGGAAGAATTGTCGGAGCGCGCATACCAGGCGTACCGCAACCTGGTGTACGAAACACCGGGCTTCACCGATTATTTTTTCTCGGCCACGCCGATTGCGGAAATCGCCGAACTCAACATCGGCTCGCGTCCGGCTTCGCGCAAATCGACCCGTCGCATCGAAGACCTGCGCGCGATTCCCTGGGGTTTTTCCTGGGGGCAGTGCCGTTTGCTGCTGCCGGGCTGGTACGGGTTTGGCAGCGCGGTGTCGTCCTGGCTGCAGGAAGGCGACCACGCCGCCAGGAGCAGGAATGCCGCTACTCTGCGCGCCATGTTCCGCGAATGGCCGTTCTTCGCAACGCTCTTGTCCAACATGGACATGGTGCTGTCGAAAGCCGATCTGGCAGTCGCGTCGCGCTACGCCGAGCTGGTCACCGACAGGAAGCTGCGCAACAGCATTTTCAAGCGCATCGTCAGCGAGTACGAACGCACTATCAGTTGCTTCGCTGCGATTACCGGCGCCAAGGAGCGCCTGAGCGGCAATCCGTTGCTGGCGCGCTCGATCAAGAATCGCTTTGCCTACCTTGATCCGCTCAACCATTTGCAGGTGGAGCTGATCAAGCGGCACCGCGCCGCCACTGCGGCCGGCAGCAGGCTCGATGAGCGGGTGAAACTGGGAATTCATTTATCGATCAACGGGATCGCAGCGGGCTTGCGCAATACGGGTTGATGTAATGGAATGCAATGACAAGCAGCCAGGTGGATGCGGATTCGGCATGGCAGCAAGCGTGGATTTCGAAAACGCCGGTTTTGAGGTAATACCGGAATTTATCTCGCCCAGCGAGGTAAGAGCCCTGCTGGAAGGACTGCGCGCATGCCGCCTAGAAGCACTGTGCGGCGGCATCCGCCATATCGACCATCTCCTTCCTGCCGTCGCGGCGCTGGCTCGCGCACCGCGAGTCTTGTCGGCAGCGGCGCGCCGTTTGAGCGGCCCGCCCCGATTGGTCAGGACGATCTATTTTGAAAAATCACCGGCCAATAACTGGCTGGTCACTTGGCATCAGGACCGAACTATCGCGGTATCGGAACGATTCGAGGCTGAGGGCTGGGGACCGTGGTCGCGTAAGGATGAGGTATGGCATGTACAGCCGCCCCTGAAGGTGCTGGAAGCCATGATCACGGTGCGCGTGCATCTCGATGCCGCCCACAAGGAAAACGGCTGCCTCAAGCTGGTGCCAGGCTCGCACAACGCCGGCTTGCTGCCCACCGCAAAAGTGCATGAGTATGTAGAAGAAAAAGCAGTGACCTATGCCGAAGTACCGGCCGGCGGCGCGCTACTGATGCGTCCTCACCTGCTGCATGCCTCGGAAAAAGCCTTATCGCCGCGACCGCGCCGGGTATTGCATTTTGAATATTCGAGCTATGTGCTACCGGACGGGATAACGTGGATTGCAGAATAAAAAAATGGCGAACCGAAGTTCGCCATTTTTTTATCCATCGTGCCGCTCAGCTTTGCCGCGGCACCACCGCGTGCGCTGACGACTTCATCGATTCCACCCATTTGCGAATCCGGCTGGCATCGGCCAGGCGCGAAAACTTGCCTTTCGAATCCAGGAATACCATCACGATCGAACGGCCTTCGATCTTCGCCTGCATCACCAGGCAGCGTCCCGCTTCGGAAATATAGCCGGTCTTTTGCAGACCGATTTCCCAGTCCGGGCTCATCACCAGACGGTTCGAATTCGCGTACTGCACAGCCCGTCCGCTGGCCTCCACCACATACTTGGGGTCGGTCGAATACTGGCACAGGATCGGATGCTGCTGCGCCGCCATCACCAGCTTGACCAGATCGCGCGCGCTGGCGACGTTATGGCTGGACAGCCCGGAAGAATCAACGTAATGGGTGTCGTTCATGCCGAGCGCCTTCGCCTTTGCATTCATCGCCGCCACAAAGGCCGGCAGGCCGCCCGGATAGTTGCGGCCGAGCGCGGAGGCCGCGCGATTCTCGGAGCTCATCAACGCGATATGCAGCATGTTGCTGCGGCTCATTTTCTCGCCGACACGCAAGCGCGAACTGCTGTTTTTCTCCCGGTCGATATCATCGGTCGTCACTTCGAGTATCTCTTCCATGTCCTGCTTTGCCTCGACCACGATCAAGCCGGTCATCAATTTGGTGATTGATGCGATCGGCAGGGCGACGTTCGAATTTTTATCGAACAGGACTTCGGAATTGGTTTGATCGACCACCAGCGCGACATTGGACTTCAGATCCAGTGAATCGCGCGTCAGGTTCAGGCCGGCCAGGTCGCCCACGCTCAGCACCGGCGGCACGGCCGGTACCGCGGGGGCAAAGGCGACGCGCTGATAAATCACCTTGCGCCGGCCGTGGACATAGGAGACACGCTTGACCAATCGTTCACGCGAGTCGAGCGAGGCACGCACCCGCGCGGTGCGCCGACTATGTCGCTTGGCGACATTGGATTTTTTTGCGCTGTGCCGGACCGGAGAAGCGCCGGCCGACGACGATTCAGCAAATGCTGTGGGAATAGCTAACAAGACGAACAACAATGAAAACAGAATTGCCAGCGCGGATTTGAACATCGGCGACTCCTGCAGGATACTTGGGGATGAGTATTGCAGTGTAGCAAAACCGTAATAATCCGCAAGAGAATTAGATAGTTAGCGCGCTTCCCTCAACAACTTTATAAAGAAAGTTGAGGAAATGAAATTATTTACACTCAGAAATATTTGCGCATGAATGCCTCCAGCCGAAAATTCAACCCGCCAACCCCCAGGCGTCGCGCAGCACCGACAACATGCCGACGATGGCCGGTTCGAATTCGGCGGAAGTCGGATACAAAAACGATAACTGCGTATCGATCACCGCATGGCTCCAGATCACGATCTCGCCTTTTTCGGCGGCAACCAGCGCCAGATCCTCGCGCATCAGGCACAGGCCGACGCCGGCCCGCACCAGGCTGTGCGGCGCAGTCAGTTCGTCGCTTTCCATCACGATATTCGGCGTCAAGCCCTGGCGGCCGAACATCGCCGTCATCAGTTGATGAATGTGGCTCTTCTCCGGCGCGCCTATCCATGGCAGCGCTGCGACTTCGCGCCAGCCGCAGGCAGACAGTTTCGGCGCGAAAGATGGCGGCGCGACGGCGCGATAACGCACGCCGCGCAAAGGCAGGCTGGTGACATCCTTCACGTTGAGCATGCCGATGTAAAAACCTGCCGCGAATTCGCCGCTTGCGACGCCTTCCAGGATGCCCTCCGCAGGCGTCGAACGGGTCTTGATTTCCAACAGCGGCAAGGCCGTTACCAGCGCATTCAAGAAACTGCCGAGCCGCAGGAAATCGGGATCGCCCAGCGTGCCGATCAGTGCGCGGCCGGTAATCTCGCCCTTGATTTCCTTGGCCTTGCCCAACATCGCATTGAACACGCTGAGCGTCTTTTCCGCCTCCGGCAACAGCAATTCGCCAGCCTTGGTCAAGGCGATGCGGCCGTGTTCGCGCACGAACAGCGCGATGCCCAACTCCTGCTCCAGCGCTTTGATCTGCCCGGTCACCGCCGGCTGCGTGACGTGCAACGACTCGGCGGCCTTGGTGATATGGCCGAGCCGGGCTACGGTGAGGAAGCTGCGGAGCTGATAGATTTCCACGACAGCGATTAAGCCGGGAGATAGCGGATCTGCGATGCGTCGATTCCCAGCCGCACCGCGGCCGATAGCGCGAACGGCTGCAAGCCGCAAAAATGCGCCTGATCCGCGGTCACGACCGCGTCACCGATGCGGACCCGGTAACGTGTGAATTCACCCAGGAATTCGCTATGCTCGACCCTGCCGTCGAGCCAGACATAGGCACCGTCGCGCGTCGCGTCGCCGACCGTCAGCCTGATCGTGTGCGGCCGGAAGCTGATCGCGACCTTGCCGGCACGTGCATCGGGATGCTTGGGCAGAATGATTTCGCCGATGCCCGGCGCCTTGAATTTCAGCATGTCACCGTTGATGTTGTCGATGTCGCCGTTCAACAGGTTGGTGGTGCCGACGAAGTTCGCAACAAACTGGTTGGCCGGATAATCGAACAGCGCCGACGGCGTGCCCAATTGCTGCACCAGGCCTTTGTCCATCACCGCCATGCGGTCGGCGGTGGTCATCGCCTCTTCCTGATCGTGGGTGACGAAGATGGTCGTGATGCCGAGCTTGCGCTGCAGCGCAAGCAGTTCCTGGCGCATCTGCACCCGCAGTTTTTTATCGAGGTTCGAAAGAGGCTCGTCCAGCAGCAGCACTTGCGGTTCGATCACGACGGTGCGCGCCAATGCGACCCGCTGCTGCTGGCCGCCCGACAACTGGTTCGGCCGCCGGCTTGCGAATTGCGACAGGCCAACCAGCTCCAGCGCAGCGCCGACCTTCTCCTTGATGGCGGCCTTGTCCATCTTGCGCTCGACCAGCCCGAACGCAACGTTGTCCCATACCGTCATATGCGGCCACAGCGCATAACTTTGGAACACCATGCCGATATTGCGGGCATGCGGCGGGGTGCCGGTGATGTCCCGGCCGTCGATCAACAGTTGCCCGCGCTGGTGCTGGTTGAAACCGGCGATCAGGCGCAGCAGAGTCGACTTGCCCGACCCGGACGGGCCGAGCAGCGCGAAAAATTCCCCTGGCTCGATGCGCAGGCTGATGTCTTTCAAGACTTCGGATTTGCCGCCGTAGTAGGACAGGCCGATGTTCTTGCATTCGACGGACATTTTTTTCAATTGCTTCATGGGTCCACCCTGAGTTTATTGGCATTCAATCATCAAGCGCTTTCGACGTATTCCGTGCCGAAGCTCTCTCAACCAGCACATGCGATGCATAAGTCCCGATCGCGACAATAATCACCGCCAGCACGCCCAGTGCCGCACCCGGTCCGCGCCCCGATACGCTTTGCATGTACAGGTAAATGCCGTAACTCATCGGCGCCTGCGACTCGGCGGTGGTCAGCAGGATGGTGGCGGACAATTCCACCGCCGCCGTAATGAAGCTGGTGACAAAACCGGCCAGGATGCCGCCCGCCATCAGTGGGATTACGACGCGCCGTATGGTGCGCGATTTGCTCGCGCCCAGGCTTTCGGCCGCTTCTTCCAGACTGACGTTGACCTGCTGCAGCGCCGCCATGCAGGAACGCAGCGCATACGGTAGCCGCCGCACCGCATATGCGATCATGATCAACACCCAGGTCTTGGTAAAAGGAATGTCGGTGAACGGCACATTCACATCCTTGAAGAAACGCAGATAGCCGATCGCCAACACCACACCGGGAATCGCCAGCGCCGCGCTGGCCCCGAAATCGAGCCAGCGCCGGCCCGGCAACCGGGTGCGCAGAATCAGGTAGGCGATCGCGGTGCCGAGCACCACATCGATCAGGGCTGACATCCCGCAGTACAGCAAGGTGTTGCCGATCATGCCGCCGGCGTCGCCGGTGACGGTCTGGAAATGCTGCAGCGTGTAAGCGTCCGGCAGCACCGAAAAACTCCAGACGCTGGCCAGCGACAACAGCAGGATTCCCAAATGCGGCGACAGCACTACCAGCAGCACGGCCGCGATCCAGCCGTAAGCCAACAACGCCTGCCCGGTGGACAGCTTGCGCTTCTGGATCGCATTGCCGCCTTTTTGCGTGGTCGAATAATCCTTGCCTTTCAGGATGCGCGCCGACAGCCATAAAGCCGCAATCGAAAATGCAATCATGATGAAGGAAATCACGTAGCCGAGCGGATCGTCGATGCCGATCGAGGTGATGCGCAGGTAAGCCTGCGGCGCCAGCATATTGGTCACGCCCAGGACCAACGGCGTGCCGAGGTCGTCGAACACCTTGATGAAGACCAGCGAGGCGCCGGCCAAAAAGCCCGGCAAAGCCAGCGGAAAAATCACGCGGCGAAACAGCCGGAAGCCGCGCGCGCCGAGATTCAATGCGCTCTCTTCCATTGCGCCGTCGATATTGCGCAAGGCCACCGCCAGATTCAACAGGATGAAGGGAAAGTAATGGATGCTCTCGACGAACACCACGCCGGTCAAGCCCTCCATCAGCGGCACATGCCAGCCGAACCAATCCTCCAGCAACAGGTTGACGCTGCCGCTCTTGCCGAAGATGAGCTGGAGCGCCACCGCGCCGACAAAAGGCGGCATGATCAGCGGCAGCACACCCAGCGTCTGGATCAGGATCGCGCCGCGGAACTCGAACCGCACCGTGAAATACGCCAGCGGCACCGCGATCAGCGATGCGAACAAGACCGACAGCAGCGACACCAGCAGGCTGTTGAAGAAAGACTCGCGCAGCAGCGATTGCTCGAAAAACGTGGCGAAATGTCCCAACGTGAAGCCGCTCGTGCCATTGCCGAAGGCAGTCAGGATCACCGTGCCGACCGGCAGGATCAGGAAAGCCGCAAGCAGTGCCGCGATGCACAGCGCCACCATCGCAGGTGCCGGGTGGAAACGATTGTTCATGGAGAGTCCTTGCCTGCGGCGCGAGACGATGCCGTCCGCGCCGCAGGCGGTGGTCGCTTGAGAATTCATGCCTGTTACTTCAGCAAAGCCGATGCTTCTTGCGCCAGTTCAAGCGCCTTTGCATAGTTCGCTTTCGACTTGGAATTCCATTGCTCTTCCAGCGTCGCCAATTGCTTGTCGGCGAATTCGCCCATCGCCTTCTTCGAAATCGATTTATTGAACAGGTCCTGGAAGGCCGACTTCTTCAGCAGCGCCGCGTCCACCACCGGTTTGTAAGCAATCTCGCGCGCCTGCGTAATCAGTTCCGCCGCCTTCGCATTGGACTTGCCGGCCATTTTCTTTTCAGCCTCGTGTATCGCCTTGGTCGCTGCCTGCAATTCCTTCAAACGGAACGTGATGGTCTGGTCGAACATCGTGGTCACGACGTGATAGCGCGTTTGCGCCATTTCAGAATCGAAGTGGACTTTCGATTTCTGCGCAATCTCGAAAATGTTCGGGTAACCGGCCGGCACCTTGCCCTTCAGCTTATCGTAAGGCAGCACCGGCATGCGCGAGATTTTTGAATCGAGCAGCAATTCCTGGCCCTCGGACGACAGTGAAAAAGCAATGAATTTTTTGGCGTCCGCCACATTTTTTCCACCCGCGATCAAGCCGATGCTGGCAGGCACGACCGAGGTCACTTTAGGATAGACAAAGTCGACTGGAAAGCCGCTGTACTTGCCGGCCAGCCCGAAAAAATCGATCACCAGCCCGATCCCGTACTGGCCGCTGTTGACGCCATCGGGCACGCTGAAGGAACGGTCGGTGACGGCCGCGCAATTGCCGGCGATTTCCAGCAGTTGCGCCCAGCCCTTGTCCCATCCCTCGCCTTGCAAAATGGTTTCCACCGTCAGGTGCGTGGTGCCGGAGCGCGAGGGCGCGCTCATTGCCACATGGCCGAAATAGACTTCCTTGGTCAGGTCGCTCCACTCAACCGGATTGGGCAGCTTGTGCGCTTTCAGGTAACGGTTATTCCACATGATGCCGTAGCCGGACAAGGCCTGGCCGTAATACAAGCCTTCCGGGTCGTTCATCGGGTAGCTGCCGATCTTGGCCGGGATCGCGCTATTCATGACGTCGGGCGCTTTCTCCAGCAGTTTTTCACGCGACATGACCTCGAACGCGTCGGGCGCGGAGGCCCAGAACACTTCCGGCCGCTGGCCGGGCGCCGATTCCTTGATGAAGGCCAGCGAGGCATTGGTATTCTTGTTCAGGATCTCCAGCTTGATATCCGGATATTTCTTTTCAAAGGCTTTCTTGTAAGCCTCCGTGATTTCCTTGGGATAAGAAGTAATGACGGTGACCGGCGCCGCATGTGCGCAAAGGGTCAAAGCCGACAGGATGGATGCAGTGATGCCGTGCTGGATGATGCGCTTCATTTCGTCTCCCCCACTGTTGAGAAAATGCCGCCCGGATTTCCTCGCCGCTGGTTCACCGGCTGGGTGGCAATTGTTTGCCCGCTTGCAACATGACTCTAATATACGGAGCAAATGGGTCAGATGCCAATCACAATTTTTGATGGAGACTCACGGCGGCGCTTATGCTGCGATGCACCACGCAAAGTAAGACAAGCGCGTAGGATGGGTGGAGCGGCTTCTTGCGTAACCCATCATAATCAACCGTACATGCGATGGGTTACGCGAAAAGTCGCACCACTCATCCTATACGCTGCGCACTATGATGATCATCTCCAAGATTGAAACGGAGCGGACCACTACCGCACCATGTCCGCCGCCTTCGCGTAGTTGGCGCCGGCACCCGCCTCCCATTGCTGTTCCAGCGAAGCAGCATCCGCACCGGCACTGGCGTCGCTCCCCTTCTTTGCAAAATGCGCCGCAAACGCCCGGTTACCCGCCGTCGGCGCATTCAGCGGCGGGGTGTAGGATTCATCTTTTTTACCGCTACTTCAATCCAAAAAATTCAAGATTGACGGACTACGGGTGAACCGTGACAGCCCACCAGGCCCAGCATCACGCTCTGGCCGGCAGCGGCTGGTGCAGCAGATCCTGCGCATGCAGGCGCGGCAGTTTTGCCAGCCGCGCCACGCCGCGATGGGTCAGCAGGCAGAACACGATGGTCGCGGCGACGCCGGTCAGCAGCAGGTAAAACCCTGCCTGCCCGCCGAAACGATCGACCAAGATGCCGAACAGGCTGGTGCCCATCGTCGAACCGAGGATATAGCTCATCAAGCCGCGCAGGCCGGTGGCCGAACCTACTGCAAAACTTGGAACCAGTTCGATGGTCTGCACCGACGCCAGGAATTGCGGCACGAAGATCAGGCAACCGATCGCCGCGGCAGCGCTGCCGACGACCAGGATGCTGGTGCCGTACCAGTAGAAAAACAGCGCCGCGAAAATGCCGCACATCGCAAACGCAGCCAGCAGCATCCGGTTGCCCTTGAAAAATCTATCGGTGAGATAACCGGCCAAGAGCGTCGACGGAATCGCGGCCCACTCGAAAAATGCGAAGGCGGTACCCATCTCGACCTTGCTGAAATGCTTCACCTGCAGCAGGTAGATCGGCAGCCAGGTGATGACGCCGAAGCGCACCAAGTACACGAAAACATCGGCGAAGGAAACGAACCAGACGTTCTTGTTCGGCATCACGTATTGGCGGAAGATCTGGAATGCCGTGAGCTTTTCGACCGCTTGGTCGCCGGCACTTTTCCCCAGTTCTTCGGACGCCTCATTCTTGAGTATTTTTTCCAGCGGAGGCAAACCCTCGGTATAGGGCGAACCGGTGCCCAACGCAAGCACCACCAGCGCGACCAGGGCAGCCAGCGCGGCCGGCGCCCAATAACTGGCGATCTGCCAATTGTCCGTTCCGAGCAAGGCCAGCGACGCAGCGATGATCGGCGCCACCATGCCTCCGCCGATATTGTGCGAGATATTCCAGACCGCACCGACCTTGCCGCGCAAACGCCGCGGGAACCATTTCGCGATGATGATGAAGCTGGGACCTGCGCCCATGCCCTGGAAAATGCCGTTGACGATGACCAGCGCGACGAACATCCAGAACGCTGTGCTGAATCCCATCATGATGTTCACGGCGACCGAGAGCAGAATGCCGAAGGCCATGAAGCGTTTCGGATTTGCCTTGTCGGCCAATGCACTCATCACGCCCTTGCTGATGCCGTAGGCGATCAGCATGCAGCTGCTGAGCAAGCCGATTTCAGTAGCCGACAGATGCAGATGCGCTTTCAGGTAAGGCGTCGACAGCGTGAAATTCGAGCGCACGAAATAGTAGGCGATATAGCCGACGAATACGCCGAACAGCGCACGCATGCGGAGCCGGTAATAGGCTGCCTCGATTTGCGAATCCGCGACCTGCGCGCCGAGGTGCTGCATTTTCAGAAACGAAAACATGGGTGCCATCTCCTTGGTTATATGCCCTGCGATTCGAACGAATCGAGTAAACATGTTCTTGTCGTTGGGAGAAATATAGCGGCGGCGAAATCGGAAAACCAATCACATATTTTGATGCGCTTGCGAGAAAATTTTAATGAGGGGCCGTGTGAAATGCAGAGACGATACGGGGAGCAAGTGACGCGGAAAACAGCCTGCGGCAACCTGATTTGTCGCTGCCTTTCTGTAGTGGCGATAGATGGCAATAGAGAGGATTATTTGTCGGCGGGTTCTAGCACGGAAAGCAGCATTGACAGACGAGCATCCAACCCCTCCAGATCGGAGGGCTTGATTGACGCCAGAATCCGCCGCTCGTTCTCGACATGCGCTGCCACCGCGCGATCGATCAGCGCAAGCCCCTCCGGCGTCAGTTGCACCAGCACGCTGCGCGCATCATGCGGGTTGGGCACCCTCAGTACAAGACCACTGGCCTCCAGTCGCTGCAGCCGGTGCGTCATGGTGCCCGAGGTGATCATCAAGGCCGAGAACAGGGCGGTCGGCGCCAGGCAATAAGGCGCTCCGGTTCGCCTCAGCGTAGCCAGCACATCGAATTCCCAGATAGTCAACCCGAACGCCGCGAAAGTCTCGTCCAGCTTGCGCTGGAGCAGAGCTGCACAGCGTTTAACACGTCCGATGATGCCCATCGGGCTGACATCCAGATCTGGACGCTCACGACGCCATTGCTCAAGGATGCCATCCACTGCGTCCTTCTTTCGTTTTAGGCTCACCGCAACTCCCTATTTATCTTGAAATCAAGATTATATGCTAAACTGATTTATCTTGAACTGAAGATAAATATATGAACAACACACAAACCCGACCATCTTGGATTGATGTTTTTATCACCATGTTGGCCCCACTTATCTGGGGCTCGACTTACATTGTCACCACGGAGTTGCTGCCGCCGGGCCTGCCATTCACAGCTGCCCTGCTGCGCACCCTGCCGGCTGGCGTATTGCTGACCTTGTGCAATCGGCATCTACCCAAGCGGGGCGAGTGGGGGCGCTTGGCCTTGCTGTCCGCGCTGAATATTGGCTTTTTTCAGGCACTTCTGTTTGTGGCGGCATATCGCCTGCCCGGTGGCGCTGCGGCAGTAGTGGGCGCAATCCAACCGCTGCTGGTAATGGGCATGGCATGGATGCTGGACCGGCGCCGGCCTGCTTACTTGGCCATTTGGGCCAGCGTGCTGGCGGTAATTGGCATGGCCGTCCTGCTTTTGTCTCCGGGTGCCGTATGGAGCCCTACCGGCATCGCCGCAGCTCTGCTCGGTGCCGCGTGCATGGCCGCCGGCACTTACCTGGCGCGGCGCTGGCGGTCAGAGATGCCAGTGCTGGCCTTCACCGGTTGGCAACTGCTGGCTGGCGGGTTGATGCTGGCGCCCGTGGCTTGGGCCTTTGATCCGCCTCTACCAGCGTTGAGCGCCACGCAGGTGTTGAGTTATGTCTACCTCTCGGTCTTCGGTGCTCTGCTGGCCTATGTGTTGTGGTTTCGTGGCATAGCGCACCTGTCGCCGGTGGCTGTGTCGTCGCTGGGCCTGCTTAGCCCCTTGGCAGCGGTTGTCTTCGGCTGGGCACTGTTAGGTCAAGCTGTGACCGGTTTGTCGCTAATCGGGCTCGTCACCGTGTTAGGCAGCGTCCTGGCGGTGCAATGGGCCACGGGCCAGCATCATCAAACCTCTGCAACCTCTCAGGTGTGCATGAAACCGAGAGCCGGTGGCTGAGCGCCTGCTCTGCCTGAATTCCTGCAACCCAATTCAACTCTATTGGAGCGTTCCATGTACAACCCTATCACTGCCCTCATCGAATCACGCGCCTCGGCCAATTACTACGACACAAGCCGTCACCTGTCAGACACCGAAATCGCCGAGCTGGTCCGCTTGGCCACCCGGGCACCGTCGGCCTATAACTTCCAGAATTGGAAATTCATTGCCGTGCGCTCGCCTGAAGCCAAAGCGCGTTTGAAAGCCGTATCCTATGGGCAGCAGAAAGTGGTGGACGCGCCCGTCACATTCATCATCTGCGGCACCTTGGCTGCGCATGAAGGGCTATCTCACGCACTCCAGCCTTCAGTCGACGCCGGTATCCTGGATCAGTCGACGCTCGAAAGCTGGTCGGCCATGGCAAGCCGGTCACATGCTGACAATCCGCAGTTGCAGCGCGACGAGGCCTTGCGTTCTGCATCGATGGCAGCGATGACCCTGATGCTTGCTGCCGAGGGTATGGGCCTGTCCACAGGAGCGATGAGCGGCTTCGACCCGCTTGGCGTGGCGCGAGAGTTCGGGATTACTGCTGATGCTGTTCCGGCCATCCTGATCACAGTTGGCTACGCGGCACCGGGCAACTGGCCGCAGAAGCCACGCAAGCCGTTGCATGAGGTGATCGAATATGTATGAAAGGCTCGATACATCGACTTCCGGCAAGCAGTCATTCGCCGGCAGCAGCTTCTGGCCGATTGAACCCAAGGTCTAAGGCAGACCTCCCGACACATATTGAAGGACAGCTAGTGTCCTGTTCCGTAAATTCGTTGCATAAAAGATGACGAGAATCGCGCCGATACCGCGTCAAAAATGCGCGCAAGGCCTCGGCCTTGCTATGCTTTTTTCCTTGTCTCGGCCCGATTTCGCCACTTTTACTTTTGCAACGAATTTGCGGAACAGGACACTAGCAACCAAACACAAAAGCTTGGCTTGATTGGTAACGCGATGGAATCTGACGCTGCTTGATGACCAGCATCTGGTTAACTACATTTCATGGCACGCGCTGCCCGAATCCATCCAGCGCAGTTTCAGCCAAATGACACACCTGGCCCCACGCCTTTATTTCCAGCCTCCCGTCAACAACACGCATGCGATTGACACTAGAGCCTGTTATGAACTCAGGCAGGGGTCGCGCAGCCCCGGGAACCCGCCGCATACTAGGCGTGGCGACGCGCCGTAGCGGGCTACGGCAAGGAGCCGCAACAACGTAGGCGGCGGGTTCCCGGGGCTGCCCGAAGGGTTCGAGCGAGAAGGGCGCATCGCTGCGTTGTGGGGGGACGCCGAGTCCGCTTGCACGGGGCTGGCCCCGAGCGGCGCGCCGCGCCTTGCGCTGCCTCCCTTCTCGCTCGAACGCGACCCCTGCTTGAGTTCATAACAGGCTCTAGCATTCAATATCGGAAAATCGTATCGCGCATCCGGCGCTAGTCCATGCGCGGCAAGATAGGCTGACTCCAGCACGCCGCTGTGCGCCACCAGTGCGATCCGACGTCCCCGGTGACGCCGCGCCAAGCGCAGAATCGTCGCGATGGCCCGCTCGTGGAACTGCCGCAGCGTTTCGCCGGGGCGCTCGCCGGGCGGCAGGACGGCATCGATGTCACGCGCCTTCCATGCGGCAAACTCTTGCGGATAGCGCCGCTCAATCTCGCCATAGTGCAGGTTCTCGAACCCGCCGAAACATCGTTCGCGCAAGCCGCGGTCGAGGTGCAGCGGCAAGCCTTGCCGGCGCGCGATTTCTCGCGCAGTTTGCGAGGCGCGCCGCAAGTCGCTCGATACGATCGCATCCAACACTTCGTCCTGCAGGTGCGCGCCCAATGCTGCCGCCTGGCGTTCGCCTTGCTCATTGAGTGGAATGTCCAGGTGGCCTTGCAGCCGCATCGCCACGTTCCACGCGGTTTCGCCGTGGCGGATCAACAGGATCTCTGTCATACGGATTTTTTCAATACGATTTCCCACACCATTTTCCGCCTGTCGTAGCGATCGATACCCATCTCTTCGATCGCGACGAATTCCCAGGCGGCGCTGAACAAATCGGTCAGTGCGGCACGATCGAAGTAGCGCTTCTTCTCGCTGCATTTGCCCTTGACCCGGTAGAAATTCGACTCGATCGCCAAGTGTTCATGCATCTGCTGATCGATGTCCTTGGTGGAGTTCACGCGGCACAGCAAGAGACCGCCCGGCGGCAGGCAGCGATGAATTTCGCGCACGATGTCGACCGTCTTGTTCCATGCAAAATAATGCAGGCAAAGACTCGCGATCACGATCTGAAAACTCCGGTCCGGAAACGGCAGCGGCTGCTCGATCGCGGACGGCTTCTCGAGTTTGGCCATCACGCCGACACGTTCGTCCATCAGCCCTTGCAACTCGACGATATCTTCTGGCCGCTGGACAAAGGGGAGCGCGACCCAATCGACACCCAGCTCCAATCCGAACGCCAGGTCCAGCCTGTCCTTTTCGGTCAGCGCCGACAGCGGCAGCAGCGCCCCCGGTACGTTCACGCCTTTGCGGTCTGAAACCACGCCGCCGTTTATCACGATCGTGTTCGCGTGATCGGGGCCACAATCGCTGATACGCAGACGCAATTTGCCGTCGTCGATCAGCAATTCATTGCCCGGCCTGACCGCCGAAAAAATTTCCGGATGAGGCAGCGGAGCGCGTGTGCTGTCGCCGAGCTCGGCATCGAGATCAAGGCGGAAGCGCTGGCCCGCTTCCAGCATCTCGCGGCCATTTGCGAAACGGCCGAGGCGCAGCTTCGGACCTTGCAGATCCAGCAGCACCGCAATCGGCTGTCCGACTGCCGCTTCCACCACCCGGATCGCCTGGTAGCGCGCCTTATGTTCAGCGTGCGTGCCGTGGCTGAAATTCAGCCGGAACACGTCAGCGCCTGCATGGAACAGCGAGCGGATCTTTGCTTCGTCGCTGCTGGCGGACCAAGAGTGGCGATGACTTTTGTATTGGGCGACCGGCGCACAGGCGTGGGGAGGTTCATGTTTTTCTTTCGTAGCGCGAAGAGCTGATGGAGTCATGCATGGCAGCTGCTTGCGCATTTATTCCGGCGCAAGGACTTTGATGACGGCAACTATAAAAGGCGGGAGACAGGAAAGACAATGGTAAATTCTAATCCTCTGCATCAGCGTTTGTTATGCCGCGCCAAACACCGCCGATTTCAAGCCCTACCCAAGGTCTCACATGCGCCCACAGGACCGGCGCGGCACACGAAGTCCGGCGCTGCGTCGGATTTATATTTTTGCCGCGGCGCGATTGCCTGCGGCAAAACGGTTCGTCCTTCAAGCATGCCATCGATGCTGCAACGCGTCATGCCCGGTCTGCGCGAGACCTGCCTCTGCGGCCACGTTTTGCGCGCCCATCGGCTATTCTTCCGATGCGCCGGAAAAGCATGCGCTCCCGATTTTGCGACATTACGAATTGCTATGCGCCTATCGCAAATCTAGGTATTATTACTTTGCAATAACAAACCAACGAGACATGGAGATGGATCGATATGAGCGGCGCCGCAGATGATTTTGATGCCCTGTTTGACGAGATTTCCGCGCAACGCACCGAGACAATTGCCGCCGCCGCGGCTGCGCCGGCTCCTGTAGAGGCTCCATTAGAGGTTTCCGCCGCAGTTCCGGCCGCCGCCGAACCGCCCGCTCCAGCCGCCAGCGCGGAACCCGGCGATTTGTCGGACAAACCCATGTTCGAGCGTCTGGGCGGCATCGTCCGCCTGCTGCATGACTCCCTGCGCGAACTGGGTTATGACCGCTCGCTGTCGAACGTCGCCACCCAAATCACCGATGCGCAAGGCCGCCTGGAATACGTCGCATCGCTGACCGAACAGGCCGCCAACAAAGTATTGAACGCGATCGATGTCGGCATGCCGGCGCAAGACGAGCTGGCAAAAAAAGCCAAGGAAATGGACAAGCGCTGGGCCTTGCTGTTTGAGGGCAAGATGAGCATTGAGGAGTTCAAGGCTCTGGCAGGTGATTCCAAACAGTTTGCCGCGGTCGTGACCGAAGCGACCGAAGCGGAAAAAGCGCGGCTGCTGGAAATCATGATGGCGCAGGATTTCCAGGACATCACCGGCCAATTGATCAAGAAGATCGTCGCAATCACCCACAATGCCGAAAAAGAACTGGCCCAGCTTCTGCGCGACAATGCGCCACCCGAATTGAAGGCGCAAATCGAAGCCGCCGAACACAAGCAGGAAGACCTGATGCATGGCCCCTCGGTCCCTGCGGTCGCCATGGCCCAGGATGGTGTCGATGATTTGCTTGAAAGCTTGGGCTTCTGATGGACGACATGCTGAAGGACTTCGTGGTCGAGGCGCTTGAGCTTGCGACCAATGTGGAAGAGCATCTGCTTACGCTCGAGCGCCACCCCGACGACCTGAATACGCTGAACGCGGTGTTCCGCTCCTTTCACACCATCAAGGGGGGCGCCGGCTTCATGAATCTGCCGGCCATGGTTTCGGCCTGCCATCTGACCGAAAACCTGTTCGACGCACTGCGCACCGGCAAAGCGCCGGTGACGCCGCTGGCGATCGAGGCCGCGTTGCAAGCCAGCGGCTTCGTGGCCGATCAGCTCACCGAACTGGCCAACGGCGCGATGCCCGAAAGCCTGCCGGCGATGCCGGCCGCGCTGGAACAGATCCTGACCAATGCCATCGAGGGCAAAGGTGCGCCGGCCGCCAAGGCTGCCAAACCGGCGGCGCCCGCTGCGGCTGCGATGGCGGCTCCGGCGGCTGTTGCCGCCGCGCCGGCCGATGGCCCGGACTGGGTTGCGCTGTATCAGGCGGTGGTTCCGCCCGGCACCTACCAGGCGCCGGAAGCTGCTGCCGTCCCCCTGTCGACCGAAGTTGAAGCCGCTCCCGGCGTCCAAGCTGCGGCGCCGGTTTCAGAAATCAGTGAGCGGCGCGCCGAGGGCGCCAAGGCAATTGCCGCGCCGGTAAAGGAAGACAGTATCCGGGTCGATGCGGTGAAGCTCGATGCGCTGTTGGAAGTGGCCGGCGAGTCAGTGCAGGCAGCCAACCAGGCCAGCGTCCTGCTGGAAAAACTCTCGCAATTCCAATTTGAAGGGCAGGCCGCCACCCTGATGGCGGCGCTGGCGGAAACCTTGAGCCGCGCTTCGCGCTATTCGAGCGAACTGCAAAGAGCCACGCTTTCGACCCGCATGCAGCCAGTCGGCCGGCTGTTCCAGAAATTCCCGCGTCTGGTCAGGGAACTGGCCAAGGATCTCGGCAAGGATGTCGAGTTGACGATCGAAGGTGCAGAGACCGAGGTCGACCGGGTGGTCGTTGACAGCCTGTACGATCCTCTGGTGCATATGCTGCGCAATTCGCTCGATCATGGTATCGAGGATGAGCAGGGCCGCATCGCGGCCGGCAAGCCCCTGAAAGCCGTCATCTCGCTCAAGGCCTGGCAGGAAGCCAGTAGCGTCATGATTGAACTGTCCGATGACGGCCGCGGGCTGGATGCCCATAAACTCAGGACCAAAGCCATCGCCAAAGGCTTGATCGGCGAGTCGGCCGCGCAAACCGACGAGGAAGCCTACCGCCTGGTATTCCTGCCCGGCTTCTCGACCAAGGATGTGGCTTCCAGCGTTTCGGGCCGCGGCGTCGGCATGGACGTGGTCAAGACCGCCGTGGAAAAAAATCGCGGCGCGATCAGCATCGATTCCAAGCTGGGGTTCGGCACCCGCTTCACGATCCGCCTGCCGATCGAATTGTCGATCGTCCCGACCATGCTGGTACGCACGTCCGGGGCCGCGCTGGCAATGCCGATGGCGGTGGTGCAGCGCGTGGTCGAATTGCCGGATACCTTTGCGGAAGTCGGCGGCGCGCCGGTGCTGCGTGATCAAGGGCGTCCATTGCCGGTACGTTCGCTGGCCGGCGTACTGGGCTATGAGATCGGCACGGAAAAAGTCGGCATTGTGATCGCCGCGCCCAATCCTTATATTCTTGCGGTGGAGGCGGTCGACGGCACGGCGGATCTGGTGATCAAGCCGATGACCGCGCTTGCGGTGACCGGGATCGCCGGCACCGCACGTTCCGCCGAAGGCGAACTGGTGCTGGTGATAGGCCTGTCGTTCCTGCTGGACGGATGCCGCGCGGCGGCACGCCTGGCAGCATAAAAGGGCGGCGGATCGCCTGGCGTCATATTACAGGACCGGCCAGGCCACGGTCGCGCCGCCCCCGCCGAACTGCCCCAGGCCGCCGTTGAAAATACCGGCGCCGACAAACAGAGAAACGCTCCCGACCGCCAGCGCCGCCAGCAAGTAGAGGGCATTGACTGCTGGAGCAAGCGCCAATTCATGGAACAGGCTGACCAGGAAAAGCGGCGGCCGCGCGAAAAAATTACGCGGCGCGAATTGCTCGCTCACCACCGCCATCGTCGTCGAGCGCAAGGTCCGGCTGGAGTACAAACGCCACGGCAGCATCAGGATGGCGCCATACCGAGCGCAATGCCGATGAACGCATAGGCCGCCAGTCCGGCCGCTATCACGCCAAATAGCGAAAGCACCAAACGCCCCTGGATATCGGCCGCAACATAGGTATGCCAGACTTTGTGCGCAAAGGCCGGGCCGTTGTGCAGCAAGCCGAGCACGAAAGGAAGCATCTCGACCGCATGCGAGGCGCGGCACCCTGCCGCTTCCGAAGACTCCAGCGTCTTGTTGACGGCATCCAGGAAATCCTCGATGCCGGCCTCGAACCGGCTCCCGGTAAATGCCGGCGCCAGCACTTCCGCCAGCAAACGGCGTGCGACGGCATCGGTGATCACGGCTTCCAGGCCATAACCCACTTCCAGGCGCAGCTTGCGCTCGTCGCGAAATACAAACAGCACCAGGCCATTGTCGACGCCGGCAGCGCCGACCTTCCAGGCAGTGACAGCGCGGATGGCGAATTCTTCGACATTGCCGGACGGGACGCGCGGCAGGATGATGACGTTGATTTGCGCGATGCGCGCGGTTTTCGACAGATATTCGAGGTATTGATTCTTGGCCGCGGCAAATTGCCGGGACAGCAGGACGGTGGAGAACCGACATTTCGGCATCTCCGGACACCTCATCTTCTCCTCAGCGCATTCAGCATCCTCCGTCGGCGGACGACCAGAACGGCTCTCTCGTGCGGCAACCCCCGCCATTTTTTACGCCTCCTTTCCACCGGCAAGGCAAATCTTTACAAAATTTTTATGCCGCTCCGGCTAAGCTCCTCATTATCAAAACAACCATCGAGCACCCGCATGTCCACGCAAACCCACGCCAAGAGCAGCCTTGCCGTATTGACCGTTGCCGCCATCGGCATTGTCTATGGCGACATCGGCACCAGCCCGCTGTACACGATGAAGGAAATCTTCTCCAAGGAACACGGGCTGGCTCTCAACCCCGCCAATCTGCTGGGTGTCGTGTCCTTGATTTTCTGGGGCCTCACCATCATCGTGTCGCTCAAATACGTGAGTCTGATCCTGCGCGCGGACAATCGTGGCGAAGGCGGCATCATGGCCTTGATGGCGCTGGCCCTGTCCTCGGTCAACAAGACATCGCGCTGGATTTTTCCGTTGACCGTGATGGGCCTGGCCGGCGCCACCTTGTTTTACGGCGACAGCGTCATCACGCCGGCCATTTCGGTGCTGTCCGCAATCGAGGGCCTGGAAGTCGCCACCCCGGCGTTGACGGCATACGTGGTGCCGCTCACCGTGGTCGTGCTGGTGGCGCTGTATGCGCTCCAGTCGCGCGGCACGGCCGGCATCGGCAAATGGTTCGGCCCGATCATGCTGGCCTGGTTTTTCAGCCTGGCGGCAATGGGCGTCATCAACATCGCCAAGGCGCCGCAAATCCTGGCCGCCCTCAACCCCTGGCATGCGCTGCTGTTCATGTTCAACAATCGCCTGACCGCGTTTATCGCATTGGGCGCGGTCGTGCTGGCCTTCACCGGCGCCGAAGCCCTGTATGCGGACATGGGCCATTTCGGCAAGAAACCGATACGCATGGCGTGGTTCATGGTGGTGTTCCCTGCCCTGGCGCTGAATTATCTCGGTCAAGGCGGCTTGCTGCTGGCGGATCCGTCTGCAATCGAAAATCCCTTCTATCATCAACTAGGCGCCTGGAGCATTTATCCGCTGGTGGTGCTGTCGACCGCCGCTACCGTGATCGCGTCGCAGGCGACGATTTCCGGCACTTTCTCGATGACCAAGCAGGCGATTGCGCTCGGCTTCCTGCCGCGCATGCGCATCGAGCACACCTCGGCCAGCGAAATCGGACAAATCTATATCCCGCTGGTCAACTGGCTGCAGTTGATCGTGGTGGTGCTAGCGGTGGCCGGTTTCGGCTCGTCATCCAACCTGGCGTCTGCTTACGGTATCGCGGTCACCGCCACCATGCTGGTGACGACGGTGCTGACTTTCTTCGTGATCCATCATCGCTGGCATTACAAACTGGCGCTGAGCCTGGCCGCGACCGGATTTTTTGTGGTCATCGACTTCACCTTCTTTTCCGCCAACGTGCTCAAGATCTTCCACGGCGGCTGGTTCCCCTTGCTGCTGGGGGCGATCCTGTTCACCGTGATGCTGACCTGGAAACGCGGACGCCAACTGGTCTTCGAAAACCTGCAGAAGCATGCGATCCCGCTTGAGGAGTTTTTGCAATCCTTGTGGGTCGCCCCGCCCGTCCGTGTGCCCGGCACGGCGATCTTCCTGCGGGGCGAGACCGACGGCGTGCCGCATGCGATGCTGCATAATCTTTCGCACAACAAGGTATTGCACGAGCGTGTCGTCTTCCTGACGGTGCACATGCAGGAAGTACCCTGGGTACCGCTCGCCGAACAGGTCAGCATCCAGGATCTCGGCCACTGCTGCTATCAACTGAATGTACGCTACGGCTTCAAGAACGAGCCTGACATCCCGCAAGTGATGGCGCAGTGCCGGAATCTCGGCCTCGAATTCGAGATGATGGAAACCTCGTTTTTCATCGCGCGCCAAACCGTCATCTCAACACCCGGCGCCGGCATGGCACTGTGGCGCGAGCATATTTTCGTCGCGCTGTCGCGCAATGCGCGCGGTGCGGCGGATTATTACCGGATTCCGCCGAACCGGGTGATCGAACTGGGGACGCAAATCGAAATTTGAGCGGGTATCGAGGAATCGGGACTGTCGAAAGTCCCGGTTCGTATCGGATGCAGGAAAACCTGAACCGCTAATTCAAAATCGTGCCGGGCGGAACATCCGGCGACAGCGCGGCGGCATAGCCCAGCAGATCATGCGCCAGTTGCCGGCAAAAAGCCGGGTGCATTTCCATCGATTGCCAGCCATAGAACGGCGAACGCACGCTGAGCATGGCGCCACCCTCGGTGGCAGGAATATCGTCGCGCGTGGCGAGCGCCAGGCGGTCCAGCGGCGGCGATGGAATGGATGGATTCGGCGGCGGTACGCTGGCCGGTATCGGCGGCTGCATTTTGGAGCGCGCTTCGCCGAGCAGGCTCAGCAGGGACTCCAGGTGCTGCGGGCTGACTAGGCGCACCCAATGGCCGTCCAGTTCCAACAGGATGTGGCCGGTCGCGGGGTCGTGGCAGAATCCCATTTGCCGCAAGGCCTGCGGCTCCGGCTCTGATTCAGGGGGAGTGGTGCGGTCGCTCATAGTGCATAGTCATCGATGATCAAGATGCCCATATTACCATCGCGCCTACAAGACATCGGCTGCGCCGCCCCTTAAAATCGCAAACTGCAAATTCCCGGCCACCCAGCTTTTCAGGCTGCAGGCCTGCCAGTTTTGCCGGCCTGAGCCGGTAAAACCTGCTGGTCGATCGCGCCAAAGATCGACTTGCCGTTCACCCCCATCATTTCGATTTTGATCGTGTCGCCGAATTTCATGAATGGGGTTTTCGCTTCGCCTTCGGCAATCGTTTCCAGGCAGCGCTTTTCCGCGATGCAGGCATAGCCTTTACTCGTGTCCTTGTTGGATATCGTCCCCGACCCGATGATCGAACCGGCGCGCGCATTGCGCGTCTTGGCCAGGTGCGCAATCAGTTGCGGGAAGCTGAACACCATGTCGACGCCGGCATTCGGCTGGCCGACCAGTTGCCCGTTCCAGATGACCCGCAAAGGCAGGTGTACCTTGCCGTCCTGCCATGCGGTCGACAATTCGTCCGGCGTCACCGCCACCGGCGAAAAGCTCGATGCCGGCTTGGATTGGAAGAAGCCGAAACCTTTCGCCAGCTCCGCCGGAATCAGATTGCGCAGCGACACATCGTTGACCAGCATCAGCAGCTTGATATGTGCTGCCGCCTCAGCGGGCTGCACGCCCATCGGCACGTCGTCGGTAATCACCGCAACCTCGCCTTCGAAGTCGATCCCCCAGTCTTCCGAAGCCAGCACGATGTCGTCGGTCGGTCCGATGAAATCGTCGGAGCCGCCCTGGTACATCAAAGGATCGTGCCAGAAGGTTTCCGGCATCTCGGCGTTGCGCGCCTTGCGCACCAGTTCGACGTGGTTGACATAGGCCGAACCGTCGGCCCATTGGAAGGCGCGCGGCAGCGGCGCCATGCAATTTTTCGGATCGAAGTCGAAGCTGCGATGCGCAGTACCGCCATTCAACTCGTTGTAGCGCCGTTCCAGTTGCGGCGCGATGAAATGCCAGTCATCCAGCGCGCGCTGCAGGGTCGAGGCAATGCCGTCGGCCAGCACGGCCGTCTTGAGGTCGCGCGATACGATGGCGAGCTGTCCGTCGCGTGTGCCATCCTTGAGTGTTGCCAGTTTCATGCCGTCTCCTTGCAAATACGAATGAAGAAATTTAATGATCGGCATTAAAACACTCGTACAACTCTTCAAGCAAATCGGCGGTTTCATCGGCTTCGAGCCCCAGGTAGCGGCAGGCCAATTCGCCGCCTTTCTCCCACTCGATGGAAATGCCCTGCCCGAGGTATCGCTGGATGCCGTTCTCCGCCAACAGCGACAGCGCCACCAGCGTGCGCACAGCATCGTCCGTCACCCCATCGTCCATGACGCCGTAATCGTGATGCAGCAGGATAGCCAGCGACACGTCGGACGACAAACCCCAGTTGCGCGCCAGCAGGCAACCGATCGCCGCATGGTTGGTGCTGTGGCGCCGGTCTTCCACCTCGGTGAAAGACGTGTCGGGTTCGTTGCCTGCCTGCGCAAAGGTAGCGGCATAATCGGGGAAACGATTCATCAACAGCGGCACACCGATATCGCAAAACAAGCCGAAGGTATGAGCGATGTCGAGGGCGCACGTCCGCAGTCGCCTGGAGAGAAAAACCAAGGCTTGCGCACGCCTGGCCGAGGCATCCCAGAACCGGTCCAGCGAGGCGTCGCCGGCACTGATCGACTGCCGCGCCAGCAAGCCCGTCATCAATGCCGCGCATTGCGAAATCCCGAGAACCGTGATCGCCTGTTCGATCGACTTCGCCTTGTGCCGCAATCCAAAGAATGGGGAGTTCGCCAATTTCAGCAAGGCGCCCGACATGCCGACATCGTTGGCGATGATCCCGGCTATTTTCCTGGGAGCGGGATCGGCCGTCGCCAGCTCTTGCTGCAGGTCCGCGAGCATGCTGGGCCGCGGCGGGATGCGGATCGACTTGATCAAGGCATCGACCGGGTCTTCGGGCGGCGCGCTTGATGCGATGACGACAGCCGGCCTTTTCCGTGGTGCAGGGCTGATCATTGGTATGAGAAAAATCCCTGGGTTAAGAAAGAAGCAAGAGTCTTTTCTTTCGGGAGCAGTTAAAAATTATCAAAAACGCCCGAGATCGGACCGAAGAGCGGACGAGGCCCAAAATACATCGAGTACTACCCCAGGTCCGGACTCAGATACTTTTGGCAACTTTTTACGGCTCTATTCAATATTTATTCCGGCGGCAAAACAGAACACCAGTGTATATGGAATATGAATCCATCGAAAGATCGTCATCGTTGCTTCAATTATTGCTGTCAGGCGTTCAGCCGGAAAGATGCTACTACTCTACCCTCGCCATTCGATCAGCGGGAAAAAAATCATCGATATGCAGACCATCGTTCAAAAAAACAGCTTCGTCGAGGAGACGCGGAAATGGCAGGCATCCCGATTCCTTCAACTGCGAAAAAGCAGAACTCGCATATCGGTGTGCAAAGCTTTCCTTATCGACGAACGGCTTGTTGTCCCAAGCACCCGGTGCCGTAGATCGGTAATCGACGTGATGGCCTATCTCGTGCGGCAAGGTGCGGTATAACTGCGTCGCTCGCAGTGATTCCAACGAGGGCTGAATCAGAAAATGACGCTTCGTCTCGCCGACCGAATGACCATCGTCCCGCAAGCGTTGCAATTCGAGAACGTCTTCAGGACCAAGTGATCTGGGCCATTCGATCGGATCGAGAGTTTGTGCTTCAAGAATGATGGCGGGACCTGAATATTGATCAATTTCGGCATGAAATGTCGCCCTGCCCCATACCGAGCTCAGGATTCGTTCTTTTCGTTTCGGCTGTCTGAGCACGACAAGATCGATGCATGCCATATCTGTTTGCGGAAGATGCTGCAGAACCCGATGCAAATCATCAACCGTGCATGGATGAAACCACCCATCACGCGTATGCTCCACCAGGAAATGGATAGCCCTGTTTCCAACTTGGCGGGGCACAGCTTTATACGATCGCAGATTTTCCCAAAATACTTTTGATGCATGCCATGACTCGGGTATGACAAGCCGATTGTCATTCCCATGCCCTTGCTTGGACGTTCCGATATTCCGGCTTCGTCGTACCGGATTCCAGCCTGGCTTCATGAAGGTTTTTCTCGAAAATTGGCAAACTTACGTAATGACCCACGCAAAAAAACTGGCGCCCCATACCAGAAAACGCCCCAGCATTTTCACGATCCGAGACTGGTCGGATTCCGGCAGCAGAGCAGCCGTCTGCAGAATAATAATGCCCCAACCGCACGAGCCGAAGTTCCTTGCACACTGATCCCCTTATCTACCGTCATGCCACTGCTTCCCAAATAACATCCGCCACTTCATAGCTCGTACATTTCCTTCTCCCCACTCATCACCTGATCGATCAGCTTGCGGTTAAGCGTTGGAGTCATGAGTTCGATGAAGGTGTAGACATAACTGCGCAAATAAGCGCCCTGCTTCAGCGCAACGCGCGAAACGTTAGTACCGAACAAGTGGCCGACGGCAATCGCACGCAAGCCCTTGTCGCGCTCGGCATCGAAGGCCATGCCGGCGATGATCCCCACACCCAGGCCCAGTTCGACATAGGTCTTGATCACATCGGCATCGATCGCCTCCAGCAGCACGTCGGGTTTCAAGTTGCGCACGGTAAAAGCGTGATCGATCTTGGCGCGGCCGGTGAAGGCGCTGTCATAGGTAATGAGCGGATAGCCGGCGATCTCTTCCAGCGTGACGGCTTTCGATTTGAGCAAGGGATGCTCGGGCGGCACCACCACTACATGTTCCCATTGATAGCAGGGGATCGACACCAGGCCTTCGACGCTGGCAATCACTTCCGTGGCGATGGCGATGTCGGCCTGGTCTTTCAATACCATTTCGACCACTTGCTTGGGATTGCCTTGCAATAAGGACAAGCGGACCTTGGGGTATTTTTGGGTGAAGGCTTGCACTACCTTCGGCAGCGAGTAGCGGGCCTGGGTGTGGGTGGTGGCAATCGTGAAGCTGCCGCTGTCCTGAGCCGCGAATTCCTTGCCGATGCGCTTCAAGCCATCGATTTCCTGCATGATCAGCTCGACCGACTTCAGGACTGCCCGTCCCGGCTCAGTCAAGCCGCGAATGCGCTTGCCGTGGCGGGTGAAGATGTCCACCCCCAGCTCTTCCTCCAGTTCAATGATGGCCTTGGAAACCCCCGGCTGTGAGGTAAACAGGGCTTTGGCGGCTTCGGTCAGATTATAATTCTGCCGCACCGCTTCGCGGACGAAGCGCAATTGATGCAAATTCATGGGAGTCCTTAATTTACCGCCAACTATTCTCGTATTTTCTTATACCGAATAAGCATATAAGCAAATAGATACTCTGTAGTTTGGAATAAGAGGCAAGTTTATTACGATTCACCATAATTTGCGCGAGGTGATATGACTCTTTCTTATGTGGTTTCCGGTTTTGCGGTCGGCATGCTGGTCGGCCTGACAGGCGTGGGCGGCGGCTCGCTGATGACGCCGTTGCTGACGCTGCTGTTCGGCATTTCTCCTACTGTTGCAGTCGGAACCGACCTCGCTTTCGCATCGATCACGAAGACGGCAGGCACCTTTGCCCACCGTTTCACTGGCACGGTGCGCTGGCGTATCGTCAGGCTGCTATGCTTCGGCGCCTTGCCGGCGGCGCTTCTCTCGACTCTGGGGCTGAAATATTTCGGCGCGCTGGACAAGGAAATCGCCCTGGTAATCCGCTATTCGATATTTTGCTCGGTGCTGCTGACCGTAATCGCCATCCTGTTCCGAGGCAAAATGCAGGCATGGGCTGCGAACCATCCGGAAAAGCAATTGCAGGGCAATAACCTGATCATTGCCACCATCGTCGCCGGGGCGCTGCTCGGCACCATGGTCACCATTTCCTCGATCGGCGCCGGCGCCATCGGCGCCACCATCCTGGTGTTGCTCTATCCGAAGCTGTCGCCGGCCGAGATCGCCGGCACCGACATCGCTTACGCGGTGCCCTTGACAGCGATTGCGGCCTTCGGCCACTGGTGGCTGGGTTCGATCAACTGGGAATTGCTGGCCATGCTGCTGCTGGGTTCGGTACCGGGTATCACGCTCGGCTCTCTGGCCGCCCGCACGATTCCGGAACGCATCTTACGCATTTTGTTAGCCACCACCCTGACCGGCGTCGCAGTCAAGCTGGTATCGCAGTCAAGCTGATTTATTCAAGATCCACTGAAGGGTTTCTTACGATGTATCGCTACGATCAATACGACCATCAAATCATCAAGGAACGTGTCGCCCAATACCGCGACCAGGTGCGCCGCCGCCTTTCCGATGAATTGACCGAAGATGAATTCCGCCCCCTGCGTCTGCAAAATGGCTTGTACATGCAGCGCCATGCTTACATGTTGCGCGTTGCCGTCCCCTACGGCCTGCTATCGTCGGCCCAGATGCGCATGTTCGCCCACATCGCACGCAAGCACGATCGCGGCTACGGCCATTTCACGACGCGGCAGAACATCCAATATAACTGGATCAACCTGGAAGAGACGCCGGACATCCTGGCCAAGCTGGCTTCGGTTCAGATGCACGCGATCCAGACTTCGGGCAATTGCATCCGCAATATCACGTCCGACGAGTTTTGCGGCGTCGCGGCCGACGAGCTGATCGACCCGCGTCCGTATGCGGAAATCATGCGCCAGTGGAGCACCTTCCATCCGGAATTCGCTTACCTGCCGCGCAAGTTCAAGATGGCTTACAACGGCGCGGTGGAAGATCGTGCCGCGACGGCGATACACGACATCGGCTATACCGTCCTTAAAAACGAGCAAGGCGAAATCGGCCTGCGCGTAATGGTCGGCGGCGGCATGGGCCGTACCCCGATCCTGGGCAGTGTGATCTGCGACTTCCTGCCATGGAAGCACATGCTGACCTATACCGAAGCGATCATGCGCGTCTACAACCAATACGGCCGCCGCGACAACATGTACAAGGCGCGCATCAAGATCCTGGTGAAAGCAGTCGGCGTCGAGGAATTCAAGCGCCAGGTCGAAGAGGAATGGGCCGACCTGAAGGATGGTCCGAGCACGCTGACTGATGAAGAATTCCAGCGCGTCGCGGCTTACTTCGTCGATCCGGCCTACGAGACGTTTGCCGGCGACGATACCGGTGTCGAAGCGTTCAAGGCCGAAAACAAAGCCTTCGCCAACTGGATGAAACGCAACGTCAAGCCGCACAAGAAACCGGGCTACGCGATCGCGATCCTGTCGCTGAAGAAAACCGGCGTGCCGCCGGGCGATGTAACTGCCGAACAAATGGATTTCATCGCCGACCTGGCGGACCGTTACAGCTTCGGCGAATTGCGGGCCACACACGAACAGAACCTGGTGCTGGCCGACGTCAAGCAAGCCGACCTGATCGCATTATGGAAAGAAGCCAAGGCGCACGGCCTGGCAACGCCCAACATCGGCCTCCTGACCGACATGATCTGCTGCCCCGGCGGCGATTTCTGCGCGCTGGCCAATGCCAAGTCGATCCCGATCGCCGGCGCGATTGCCGAGCGTTTCGACAATCTCGACTTCCAGCATGACATCGGCGACATCGAGCTGAATATTTCGGGCTGCATCAATGCCTGCGGCCACCACCACGTCGGCAACATCGGCATCCTCGGCGTCGACAAGGACGGCAGCGAGTGGTACCAGGTATCGATCGGCGGTGCGCAAGGCAACGAATCGGCGATCGGCAAAATCATCGGCCCCTCGTTCTCGGCGCAGCAAATGCCGGGCGTGATCGAGCGTTTGCTGGAAGTATATGTGCGCGACCGGATGGAAGCAGAACGCTTCATCGACACGGTGCGCCGCATCGGCGTGACGCCGTTCAAGGAACATGTTTATGCCGCACCGATCAAGGGCGGCGAACTGGTTGGAGAAGATGGCTATGCGTGAAATCATTAAAGACAGAGTCGTCGTCAACGACGATTGGACCGTGCTGAAACTGGAAGAAGGCGATGCGCCGGAAACCGTTGCAGTCCCTGCCGGGAAGACCATCGTACCGCTGACCGTGTGGCAGGCGCAACGCAGCAAATTGTGCGACCGCGCCGACATCGGCGTCTGGATCGCCAGCAGCGAGCGCCCTGAAGGTTTGAAGGACGACGTGGCGAAACTGCCGGTGATCGCCGTCGATTTCCCGAAGTTCGCGGACGGCCGCGGCTATTCGATTGCCTACAACCTGCGCGCCCGCCTCGGTTATACCGGCGAATTGCGCGCCATCGGCGATGTGCTGCGCGACCAGTTGTTTTACATGCAGCGGGTCGGATTCAATTCCTTCGCGACGCGCCCGGACCGCAATATTCACGATGCGCTCAAAGGTCTGACCGATTTCTCGGAAAAATATCAAACCTCTTGGGATGAGAAAATGCCGCTATTTAAACGGCACGAACGCGGCGTGAAAAGCCAGGAAACCGATGTCGGCTACAGCATCTGAAGCGGAACTCCATGAACAATTACGATAACAATGTAGCAGCAACCCAGGCGACGCTGGTGCGTATCGCCGGCGAGTTCACACCCGCTGTATTCGCCTCCAGCCTGGCGGCTGAAGACATGGTGCTGACCGACATGATCCTGCGCGCCAAGCTGCCGATCGGCATCTTCACGCTCGAAACCGGCCGCCTGCATGCAGAAACGCTGGGCATGCTGGACCGTATCAAGGAAACCTACGGCTACGACGTAACGCCGTACCGGCCCGAAGCGGCGGCGGTTGAAAACTATGTCAAGCAGAACGGCTTGAACGCGTTTTACGACAGCGTCGAGATGCGCAAGGAATGCTGCCGCATCCGCAAGGTCGAGCCGCTCAAACGCGCGCTCACAGGCAACAAGGCCTGGATCACCGGGCAACGCCGCGCCCAATCGACCACCCGCGCCGCGCTCGACGTGCAGGAACAGGATGAGGCACACGGCATGGCCAAGTTCAATCCGTTGGCCGACTGGTCGGAAGAGGATGTCTGGCATTACATCCGCAGCAACAACGTGCCGTACAATCCCTTGCATGACAAAGGTTATCCGTCGATCGGCTGCGAGCCCTGCACCCGCGCGATCCAGCCGGGCGAGGATGTGCGCGCCGGACGCTGGTGGTGGGAAAATCCGGAGTCGAAGGAATGCGGCTTGCATGTGGTGGATGGCAAGCTGGTTAGAATCAAGGCGGTATCGGCGACGTAAATTCGGAGTTGTTTAGTCCCTCCCCTTTCAAGGCGCTCGGCCAGAGCGGGAGGCTAGGAGGGGGAGGGGTTTCGGTCGCTATTCAATAGCTTCCTTTATCTGCAAAGACCCATCCCCACCCCGGCCCTCCCCTTGAAAGGGAGGGAGCAAATCAGTACACCAACATTTCAGAAAAAACCATGAACACAGCAGTCGAAAAATTATTCCTGGACGCGGCCAGCAACCGTCATCTTGATTGGCTGGAATCCGAAGCCATCCACATCATGCGCGAAGTCGCGGCCGAATGCGCGAATCCCGCGCTGCTGTTCTCAGGCGGCAAGGACTCCGTGGTGCTGCTGCGCATCGCCGAAAAAGCCTTCCGCCCCGGCCCCTTCCCCTTCCCGCTGGTGCACATTGACACCGGTCACAATTTCGAGGAAGTCATTGCCTTCCGCGACAAGCGCGCGGCGGAACTGGGCGAGCGCCTGATCGTCGGTTCGGTCGAAGACTCGATCAAGCGCGGCACGGTGCGCCTGCGCAATCCGACGACCGATTCGCGCAATGCCGCGCAAGCCGTGACCCTGCTGGAAACCATCGCCGAACACAAGTTCGACGCCTGCATCGGCGGCGCCCGCCGCGATGAAGAAAAGGCCCGCGCCAAGGAACGCATTTTCTCCTTCCGCGACGAATTCGGCCAATGGAATCCGAAAGCCCAGCGCCCGGAACTCTGGGATCTGTACAACACCCGCGTCCATCCTGGCGAAAACATGCGCGTGTTCCCGATCTCGAACTGGACCGAACTCGACGTCTGGCAATACATCGCCCGTGAAAAGCTGGAACTGCCGCCGATCTATTTCGCGCACCAGCGCCAGGTGATCCCGCGCAACGGCCTGCTGGTGCCGCTGACCAGCCTGACCCCTGCCAAGGAAGGCGAAACGGTCGAAACCCGCACCGTGCGCTTCCGCACCGTCGGCGACATCTCCTGCACCTGCCCGGTCGCATCCGACGCAGCGACAGTGGACGCGATCATCGCCGAAACCGCGGTAACCCAGATCACCGAACGCGGCGCGACCCGCATGGATGACCAGACATCGGAAGCATCGATGGAAAAACGCAAGAAAGAAGGATATTTCTGATGACCGCCGTAGCCGAACAAAACCTGTCCACCACCGAACGCGGCCTGCTGCGCTTCATCACCGCCGGTTCCGTCGATGACGGCAAGAGCACCCTGATCGGCCGTTTGCTGTTCGACAGCAAGGGCATTTTCGCCGACCAGCTCGACGCGATCTCGCGCGCCAAGCACAAGCGCACCGTCGGCGATACGGTCGATCTGTCGTTGCTGACCGACGGCCTGGAAGCCGAACGTGAGCAGGGCATCACGATCGACGTCGCTTACCGCTACTTCGCGACGCCCAAACGCAAATTCATCATCGCCGACACGCCGGGCCACGAGCAATATACCCGCAACATGGTGACCGGCGCATCGACCGCCGATGCGGTGATCATCCTGATCGACGTGTCGAAGGTCAAGCTGGGCGAAGACGGCAGTGTCGAATTGCTGATCCAGACCAAGCGCCATTCGACCATTGCCCACCTGCTGCAGATCGAACACGTGGTGGTCGCGGTCAACAAGATGGACCTGGTCAACTATGACCAGACCGTGTACGACCGCATCATCGCCGCCTACCGGCAATTCGCTCAGCAGCTCGGCTTGAAGGACATCCGTCCGATTCCGCTGTCGGCACTGGCCGGCGACAACGTCGTCGTCGCCAGCGACAAGATGCCGTGGTATCAGGGGCCGACTCTGATCGAATTGCTGGAAACGCTGCAAGTGTACGACGATTGCCACGACGAGCCCTTCCGCTTCCCGGTGCAACTGGTGGCGCGCCACAACGGCCATGAGGCCAACGATTTCCGCGGCTACATGGGCCGCATCGAAGCCGGCAAGGTCAGCAAGGGCGACAAGCTGGTGGTGCAGCCGAACGGCTTGACCGCAACGGTGAAAGACATCGTGACCTTGGATGGCTCGCTGGAATCGGCGGCGGTCGGCCAATCGGTCACGCTGCTGCTGGACGAATACCTCGACATCTCGCGCGGCGACATGCTGGCCTCGGCCGAGCGTCCCCCGACTTTGCTCAAGGCCGTCAACGCCGACGTCTGCTGGCTGTCGGAAGAACCGCTCGACATGCGCCGCAAGTACTGGTTGAAGCACACCACCAAGCAGGTCGCCGCGCGCGTGACCAAGATCGATACGCTGCTGGATATCAACACGCAGGAAAAGCATCCGGCCGATGCGCTGAAGCTGAACGGGATTGCCAGCATCACGCTCAACGTGGCACAGCCTCTGGCGGCCGATGCCTACGATACGATTCGCTCGACCGGCTCGTTCATCCTGATCGATGAAGTGACGCATCAGACGGTTGCCGCAGGGATGATCCGTTTGGCGTAACTTTGCAGGAGTGGAGCAGGTGTTCCGGACGGCAGGCCGTCACCCTGCGTAACGATGCCTCGACGGCCCCATCCGCTTGCAAGCGGCGGGGCCGTCGAGGCATGCGCCGTGCAAAAGGGCTAGTTTTTGTGCCTACGCGTGATGCTCAAATTTAGCTCCGCGTTTTTTTGAATTCGCGCGTGAGGACGAGAAACCGTCCCACCCTACGCCTGTCTCTATTCAACTATTCGGGAGGCTCCATGCAAAAAATCAATATCCAGGAAAAATTCTCCCTTTTCAGCGAATGCTGGACCCCGAAAATCCTCGCCGAATCCAATGGCCAGCTCGTAAAGATCGCCAAGGGCAGCGGCGAGCTGATCTGGCATAAGCATGACAATGAAGACGAATTGTTCATTGTCTTCAAAGGCAAGCTGACGCTGCAGCTTCGTGACGGGAACATCGAGTTGTCGCCTGGAGAAATGTTCGTCGTGCCGAAAGGCGTCGAGCATTGCCCGTTGGCCGATGAAGACACACACTTCATGATGATAGAGCCAGCCTCGACTGCCCACACCGGGGCAGTGGTCAGCGACGAAACGGTGTCTCTCGAAAAACAAGAGTGGATCTAGCAAGGATGCCCTCCCCCGATTCGCCGCAGGAAAGTCCGGTCCACGGCAAGGTCTACCTGATTGGCGCCGGCCCCGGCGCAGCCGACCTGATCACGGTACGCGGCGCGCGCATCCTGGCGCAAGCCGAGGTGGTTTTGTACGATGCCTTGGTCACTCCCGACATGCTGGCGCTCTGCCCGCAAGCCGTCAAAATCTCCGTCGGCAAACGCAGCGGGCAGCGTTCGACCGCGCAGGCTTTCATCAACCAGCAACTGGTGGATTGCGCAAAAAAATACGCGCTGGTGGTGCGCCTGAAAGGCGGCGACCCGATGCTGTTCGGCCGTGCCGATGAAGAGCTGCGCGCGCTCGAAGCCGAAGGCATCGAGTTCGAAATCATTCCCGGCATTACCGCGGCACTCGCTGCCGCAGCGTCCGCGAAGCAGCCGCTGACCAAACGCGGCGTTGCGCGCAGTGTCGCCTTCTTCACCTCCAGCACCGCGCCCAACCTGCCGGAGCAAACCACCCTGCCCGATTGCGACACGCTGGTGCAGTATATGGGCGGCAAGGAAGCGATCGCAACGGCACGCAAGTTGCTCGCACAAGGGCGTTCGCCTGAAACGCCCATCGTGGTGGTGGAAAACTGCAGCCGTGAAGATGAGCGCGTGATGCATCTGCGACTGGGCGATCTGGAATGCGGTCTGGCCGAATGCCATGGCCCGGTGCTGGTGATGATAGGCGATGCGTTGGGGCCGCGCGAGATAGGGTAGCGTGCGCTGTGCGCACGAATTCCATGCCCCCTTATGAATACCGTTGTTTCCGGCGATGAGCATGCGACGAACAGGCTGATGTTCCACGGTCTTTTCGTGCGCACAGCATACGCCACTGGTTAAGAATGCGTTTTTCAAGACACCCAATTTTTCACAGGCAATCCGGATTTTTTCGAATCCTGGGGAGACGAGTGCATGGATTGCGCAAACCTATCGATTCTGAAATTGCGGCGCACCTATGATCTCAACCCAATACCTTAGCCGGATCAGCTTGAAGCGCGACGAAGTCGAATCGTTCGATCGCTTCCCTTTCTACCTGCCCGCCGTGCGTTGCCTGGACCAACTGGAGCTGCATCCCAAGCTCACTTTTTTCGTCGGCGAAAACGGCTCCGGAAAATCCACGTTGTTGGAAGCGATCGCCGTTTCTCTTGGCTTCAACGCCGAGGGCGGCACGAAAAATTTCCGATTCGGCACACGCCCTTCGCATTCCGACTTACACAGGTTCCTACGTATCGCCAAGGGTTTTCGCCGGCCGCGCGACGGATTTTTTCTGCGCGCGGAAAGTTTCTTCAATGTTGCGACGGAAATCGAGAATCTTGATGCAGGACCGGGCGGTCCGCCTATCATCGACTCTTACGGCGGGCAGTCTCTGCATGAACAGTCGCATGGCGAGTCCTTTCTGTCCCTGCTGATGAACCGGTTCGGCGGCAACGGCCTGTATATTCTTGACGAGCCCGAGGCTGCATTGTCGCCGCAACGGCAGCTCGCCGTCTTGTCGCGCCTGCACGATTTGATCAAGGATGGTTCTCAGTTCGTCATTGCAACGCATTCGCCTATCCTCATGGCCTATCCCGATTCGGTGATTTACAGTTGTACCGGCGCCGGCCTGGAAAAGGTCGATTATTTCGAAACCGAACACTACGGCGTGATGCATGATTTCCTGGCCAACCCGCAACGGATGCTGGACATATTGTTGACCTGAACGGCGACCGGCGTGAAAGCGAAAGTGAGAAGTAAGATATGCGGACCGGCCGCAATATAATGCAAACCTCGACAACAGAAAGCGAAGCGACGCCATGCCTCTCATCGAACAATCGCTTAGCATCGCCCTGCGCGCTTACGCAGGCAAGGTGGACAAAGCAGGCCGGGAATATATCCACCATCCGCTGCGCGTGATGGCCAGGATGAAAACGGATGACGAAATGGCGGTTGCGCTATTGCATGACGTGATCGAAGATTCAGACATCAGCGCCGCGCAATTGCTGGCCGAGGGTATCCCCGCACAAGTGGTCGAGGCGATCCTGTGCCTGACGAAAGCGGACGGCGAGGATTATCAGGCCTTCGTTTCCAGAGCAAAGCAAAACGAGATCGCGCGAAGGGTGAAAATCGCCGATATCGAAGACAACATCAATCTGCTGCGACTGGAGTCGGTAAGCGAGCGCGATCTTGAGCGCGTAAAGAAATACCATGCTGCGTGGCGGTTTTTAAACGACATGCCCGAACCGTCCCGGTAATTGAAAGCATAAGCATCCTTGCCGAGCGCATTGCGCGCAAAGGAAGAAAACATGACGAAGAAATCATCGATACTTTTTGTCTGCATGGGCAACATCTGCCGCTCGCCGACCGCCGAAGGCGTGTTCCGCAGCCGCGCGCAAGCTGCGGGCTTGTCCGACGCGCTGCATATCGACTCGGCCGGCACGCATGGCTATCACGTGGGCAAACCGCCCGACGCGCGTTCGCAGGAATATGCGGCGAAACGCGGCTACGATTTGTCGGACCAGCGGTCGCGGCAGGTTGCGGCAAGCGATTTCGAGAAGTTCGATTACCTGCTGGCGATGGACCGGGAAAACCTGGCGCTGCTGGAAGCGGCTTGTCCGCCGCAGCATCGTCACAAGCTGCACCTGTTCATGCGCTTTGCAAAAAATTCCGATTCCGACGTGGTGCCCGATCCCTACTATGGCAGCGGCGAGGGATTCGATCTTGTGCTGGACTATATTGAGGACGCGTCGGACGGCTTGATCGAAGCGCTGCGAAAATGAAACACGTTCCGGGACGCTGCAACAGCGGCGCCCGCCTTGGGAAAAACGCTTATTGCCAATAAAATCGGCACCGTGTCGAAGCCGCGCCGATACTAGGTTTGCTGCCGATCAGCCCTGCTTATCAACAAGTCTATCCACAACAAATGTTGATAAGCGATACCGGTTTCAGAGGGCCTCATCCTCCGGTTGACTTCATGCCTGCATCGGCGCGCCGATGCGCCGCAGCGAAAACCCCGCACCGCCCAGTACAAAGCCCACCACGGCCACATACCAAAGCGAGACGGTGCTTCCGATCGAGGCGATCAAACCATTGGCGGCGATGAACAAGCCGATGGTCGCGAGCAAACCCAACACCAGCAAAGCGCCGCCAACGACCGTCGAGACCATCGAAATCGGCGTCGTGCGCGCCGCCATCGCGAGAAGGATATAGCCGGCGATGCACAGGGCAGGAAACATGATCCAGGTCACCGCGCCGGGCATGGCCGGCCCCAGTCCAAACGGCGCCAAGGTCAGAAACAAGCCGGACAACAAGCCGAGAAGCTGGAATACCGCACCGACGATCACTATCATGGTTTTCTCCTGATGATGAAATGCGCCCTTGGTGTTCTGGGCAGGCATGACGCCGGAAATCATACACGACATTGCATGGTCCGCTTCATTTCAGATGCCGGCGCGTCTCGGCGTCCGATTATTATCACCGGTATGCGTCGAAAGAAATCCGGTTTTCAGCGGAGCCCTTCTGTCTTGCGCTTGCTGAAGAAATCAAGCGGAAGCTGCCTGCACTGTTCGGGAAAGAGACGGCGGACAGGGTCTTCTTTTTAGGGGGGCATCGGTGCGAGGAAACCAGCCAATGCACGGTCTCTGCGGGAGCCTGTCGGGTCCAGGCTGGTCTGGGCAAGCCGGTAAATTTTTCACATCCTTGAAACGCGTGCTGAGCAATGGATGGTGGTGCAGGCCTGCGTGCCTACGCCATCGGCGCGAAGTTCAGGTGGCGGGCTGTCAGAGACTTCTACCGGCAACAAGGCGATAGGTGCAAACTGCAGGAAACACTCAAACTCGACGCCATGTTTGGTCCGGAGGAGATCCAGAGTCACATTTCTTGCAATTCAAATGGACTCCCAACATCTTGCCCCTACTCTCTTCGGTGAGAACCCAAGGCCTCATCGACCACGGCGGATCGTGGCGTACATGCTGGAAGTGACCGCATGCCAGTTCTGCGACCCAATGATTCTCATCATCCAGATGAAAGCCAGTGATTGGCTGTTCCATGATACGCCTGCTTTTTTCCTCGCATTCCCAAGTAAGGTTGATTTTACGTTACTTTTTCGACCTGTCATGATTTGCAGCAATGCTGCGAAGCAGGCGCTCAGGTTTCACACGCAAAGGTCAACAACCCAGCAACCGGTCCAAAGCTGCCGTTCACGACCAACAGAAAAGAACGCTCAAGGAGCGTCAACCGCGCCGTGCCGCCTCGATCGCAGCAATGTCAATCTTCCCCATCTGCATCATCGCCTCGAAAGCGCGTTTGGCCGCCGCGCGGTCAGGATCGGCGAGCGCAGCAGTCAGAGCGCGTGGCGTGATCTGCCACGAGATGCCCCACTTGTCCTTGCACCAGCCGCATGCGCTTTCCTGGCCGCCGTTTCTGACGATCGCATTCCACAAGCGGTCGGTTTCGGCCTGGTCGTCGGTCGCAACCTGGAAGGAGAAAGCCTCGTTGTGCTTGAATGCCGGGCCACCGTTCAAGCCGATACAAGGAATGCCAATCACGGTGAACTCCACCGTCAAGACGTCGCCCTGCTTACCAGCGGGGTAGTCGCCGGGCGCGCGATGGATCGTTCCCACCGTGCTGTCTGGAAACGTCTCTGCGTAGAACTGCGCGGCTTCTGCTGCGGTGCCGTTGAACCAGAGACAAATTGTATTCTTACAGACCATTTTCGTTCTCCTACGGATGATAAGACATGGATCAAACCATGAAGACTGCCTGATCTTTTAAGCGCTTGGCCCTCCTTAGTGTAGCGCCTCCACGCGATCATTCGCCACGGTAAATGGCGTAAGTGACCACTCGTGACTGGGAAACGTCTAACCCCATGGACAAGTACCGGCCAGCCGTTATGCTTCAACCTGCTCGGCTATTTCGAGCGCGTCATCCATCTCAATGCCAAAATACCGGACCGCACTCTTCAGGGCGGTATGACCTAGGAGTAGTTGAACAGTCCGCAGGTTCTTGGTTTTCCGGTAAATCAGCGTAGCCTTGGTACGACACCACTCGCCGGACAATGTCCCTACCTGCATCAATCGGCGCAAAGTATTCTTGAACCGTGTTGCCTTATTCAGACAGGTCAATTGTCCCCAGAATGACAATTGCGCTTCCATGCCGAAGCACGATATTTTTTATCAGGAAGTTGACGCAGGCACTAACATTTAAATTGCCGGTACCTTTTTTGAAAAAGCAGAAGGGATTTTGATGAATATCCAGATAAAAATGCTTCGATAAAACGGCTTGCCGGGCACCCTTCTTGAAATGAAAAAATTTAACAATCGCCTCAGGAATTTCTTAAAAGCATTTGCCTTCATCAGAGAAAAAATTCCTTCGCCCGAACCGCTTGTCCAACTCTTTCAACCGTCTATCCAGAGAAATCAAAATTGATTTTGCGTCTGGAATTTTTTAGATAAAACTATGACTCCTCTGAAACTATTCGAGAGAGTCATCCATGTTCATACCGAGCCGATATCGCAAAGCACCTCTGCTTTTGCTGCTCTCAATGTGCACCGCAATCGCAGAAGCTGCAGGCAGCGGGGCAATCACCAACATCAAGGTCGAGAACACTGCTGCTGTGGCCCAAAGCAATGTGCCGCTGACCTTCGGCCAGGTATTCGCCCCCGGCGAACTGGCGCCGACCGACTCGCTTGCCGGGCAAGCGAACGACGGCGGGTTGCTGCCGCTTCAACTTGACATCAAGGCCAAGCATGCCGACGGCTCGGTTCGCCATGCCGTCATTTCCGCCGTCTTGCCGGCGCTGGCGGCAAGCCAGGTGCAGACGATCGATCTGGTGAAAGCGACAGCCGGCCCGGGCGCCGCATCGAGCGCGACGGTAGCAGATTTGATCCGCGCCGGCTTCAGCGCCAGCGTCACCATCAATCTCGGCGGGCAGCTCTACCGCGCCTCGGCTGACGAACTGCTCAAGAACGGTAACTACAAGACCTGGCTGGCCGGCCCGATCACCAATGAATGGTTGGTATCGGCTCCCCTCAAGACCGACGCCGGCGTCGCGCATCCGCACCTGACAGCGCGCTTCGCGATCCGCTCTTTCGGCAATCTCAACAAAGCCAGAGTCGACGTCATCGTCGAAAACGACTGGGCCTATCAGCCCGATCCGCAGAATTTCACCTACGACGCCGAAGTAAGGGTCGGCGACAAGAGCGTGTACACCAAGTCGGCGCTCACGCATTTCCATCATGCGCGCTGGCGCAAGACTTTCTGGTGGGGCGCGCCGCCGCAAGTCCACGTCAAGCACAACACCGCTTACTTGATCGCATCGAAAGCATTGCCGAACTACGACCAGTCCATCACGATTTCCGAGTCTGCACTAGCCTCCATGAAAACCGCCTGGACTGGTCCGAAGACCGAACCGATGGGTGTCGGCCAGGCAGCCACCTACATGCCGACGACCGGCGGCCGGTCCGATATCGGCCTGTTGCCGGGCTGGGCGTCGATGTACTTGCTGAGCATGGACAAGCGCGCCAAAGAAGTCACCTTGGGCACCGCAGATCTGGCCGGCAGCTGGTCTTCTCACTACCGCAACAAGGATACCGACCGGCCGATCAGCCTGTTCGAATATCCATACATGACCGTGCTCGGACATCCTGGCGACACCTACAATCCGGTCACAAAAAAGTATGAGAGTTTTCCCGTTTGCGCAGCCGGCGCCAGCTGCACCAATGCGAACACAGCCGACTCTGCACATCAACCCGGATTCGCCTACCTGCCTTATCTGGTCACCGGCGACAATTATTATCTGGAAGAGCTGCAGTTCTGGGCGATGTGGAATACTTTCTCAAGCAATCCAGGCTACCGCGAAAACATCAAAGGTCTATACAAGCCGGATCAAGTGCGCGGCCAGGCCTGGAGTTTGCGCACGCTGAGCGAGGCCGCCTACATTACGCCGGACGACGATCCGCTGAAGGCGCAGTTCGATTATTTTTTATCGAGCAACCTGGATTGGTATAACGCCACCTATACCAACAATCCCGCAGCAAACAAACTGGGCGCCATCACGCACGGCTATGCAATAGGCTATGACGTGAGCAAAGACGGTCAGTTGACCGGCCTCGCGCCATGGCAGGATGACTTCTTCACTTCTGCAATCGGCCACGCCGCCGAACTGGGCTATGCCAAGGCCAAACCGCTGCTGGCCTGGAAAGCGAAATTCCCGGTCAGCCGAATGACCGATCCTTCGTACTGCTGGATCGGCGGCGCCATCTATGCGATGAAAGTCAGGGACACGGCCACCGGCCCGTTCTACGATACGATCGGGCAAGCCTATCTGGCAAGCTACCCAACCGCGATGACATCACTCGCTTGCGCCGGACCGGAAATGGCAAGCTACCTGGGATTGAAGGTCGGTGAAATGACCGGATACTCTGCATCGGACATGGGCTACCCGTCGAACATGCAGCCGGCTCTGGCCTACAGCGCCGACCCAAGCATTCCGAACGGCGCAAAAGCGTGGCAGGTATTCATGGGACGTTCGGTCAAGCCCGATTATTCGGCCAATCCGGAATTCGCAATCGTTCCCCGAGGCGGGCCGGTCTGCACCCTGAGCGCCTCGCCTGGCACGATCACCGCCGGCGGCAGCGCCAAGCTGACGGCGAACTGCAGTCCAGCCGCCACTTCCTATAGCTGGACCAACACCGGCTTTGCAGCGACCGCTGCGGGAGGCACAGTTTCACCGACGGCGACCACGACATATTCGGTCCTGGGCAGCGAGCAGCCGCGGCTGGTCGATCCGCAGCTGATGGTCTTCGCGGC
>CBIHON010000009.1:0-130632 GCA_966211965.1 uncultured Burkholderiales bacterium
ATGCTTCCTCACATGGCTCAGATTTTCAATATAAGTTCATAACAGGCTCTAGGCGCGAACCGCAGCGATAACTGGCCTATCGCGAGGATTCGCAACGACGTAGGGCGCGGCAAAGCACACTTTTATGTTTCGAAATTTATGAGCCTCAGCACTAGTGTAGTAGTTCCGGCTTGATCTGACAGTAATACCTTGCCAAAGGGGTACCCGGTTTGATAGAGGTGTGGATCTTTATGAAACCAGCGCGCAAGCGCCAAGGAGTAACCCCATGGGTAATCTTCCTCAGAACGTCATCAAACACAAGGTCGGCCTGCTGAATCTGGCTGCCGAGCTTGGCAATGTGCCGCACCTGCAAGGCTGGGCTCCTACCACAGCGAGCCCCCATCAGTGCAAGATGTGCTGCGGGCGCACACCGAGGCAAACTCTTGTGGATCGAAAGGAGGCGTAGCACGATAAGATCACCACATTGAATGGCTGAATTTGACCTGACAATCGCCTTCGTCAAACCGGGCAACTGTCAGATCAGATCGCGTTTACTACTAACTACGCATTAGTCGCGTGCGCCTAACGCGTAGGTGGTGCGTTGCCCGAAAGTTGATTTGTGCTGATAAGCCGGGCTACCGATGATGCCCGGATTTCCGGTCAAGAGCGGGTTCAGGGGGCGGTACGTCTGATCGATGTCGGCGAAAGTCAACTCGGCGTAGTTCTCACCGCGATAGTCTTTCGCGGCGTCATTCGCCTTGCAGTAACCGACGAACACATTCGCCGAAACATTCCTGCTCATCACGCTGTTACTAATATACAGCGGGAACAGTGTGTGATTCTGCGTATCGAAATATTTCGAGAGCGCGACAAAGGTATTGTGCTCCACCTTCAGTTCCTGCGCACGGCCATCGCTGGCGCCTTCGACGGCGAACGTAAGGGAAGCGCCGTTCGAGTTATTGCCGGAGTAATTCTTTACGAAGATATTGTTTCGTACCAACGCGACGCCGCCGTTCGGGATATCCAACAGATAGGCTTCAGTTTGCGTGACGCCATCCGAACGCTTACCCGCTAGATACGAACCTTCCACAATCGTGCGCTGGGCGCGCGACTTCAACTCATGCCCATAGAATGAACCATGGCTCCATACACCGCGCGCATGGAACGTGAAGTTCGGATCGACCGAGCTGGAGTTAATATAGGCGTTGTGCTCCGGGGCGCCGGAACCACCGTTATCCGCCAATTCAACGTTCTCCAGCTTCAGGGTACCGGAGTTGCCAGACGCGCCGAACACACCGTTGGCACTGTGCAGCTTGAACCCGGAAATACGCATATTGCGTAGAGTGATATTGTTGACCCCTGCAATCACGACCCCTGCTCGCGGTACCTTACCGCCATCCGGCGCATCCATGACATCGATATTCTCGATCGTGATGTTGGAAGCAGGCTTGAGCAACGGCCCGCTGTTCGGCGCGAACTTCCCTTCAACATGGATCAAGGAATTGCTGTAGTTGGCAATCGAGGCACCGTACGGCGGATTAACGATCACCGGGCGCTTCCCGTCCACCGTCACGCCGCGAATCGTAATGTTCTCCGGTACCACGTATTTCCCCGCCTTCCAATCAGCGTAATTCACTGAGTTCGGCCCGAGATAAATCTGCATATCTTTGCCACGGTAGACCGCCGGGTAGACCAAGAACGTATCGCCCGGCAACCACTGCAGGTACGATGCGCGACGGAACGGACCGACGCGGGTATCTTGTCCGTCAGTGACATTCTCCGCCGATTGGTTGAGCACACCATCGCCGCCAAGCGCGGTGTAGGTGGCGATGACCACGCCGTTGCGCACTTGCTCAATCTTCGGTGTCCCTTCCGTGGCTGGTTCGGCTGACTGCCGGATCGGTGCCGTCATATCCCATTCCCACTGCGCCGGATAGATGCCGTCTTGGCAGTACCTCGGCGTAGTGGTCGTGCCTGTCGTGGTAGCGGTAGTGCCGCTGAGAGTGCTGCCGGTAGTATTGTTGCGCACAAGGACGCTGTTTGCCAGCATGGTGTCGCCGCTGGTGGTAGACGTGGTTGAAGGATCGCCGCCGCAGCCGGACAATGCCATGGCAAGCGCTAGCCCAGTGTAGAACGTCATATTAGGTGATTTCTGCATATAAGAGAGCTTTCTTTTTGTTGATTGAGAGAATATCGGTTGCTGCGCTACCTCTATTGTGTGCGGCTAATTCGTGTCACCTCCTTACGCCCCTGGGGCATCGAAACGTTCCTCATCGAGACGTGCGTACGCAATCGCTAATTCATTGAAAAAGAAAAGCGATGCAATCGCTGTCAGCCCGGTTTTGGTTCCCGCGAAAGGAAAAAAGCCGGTGATTCGTCGGAAAAAGTGGGGTATTTGCACAAGCCAAGTGCCGGCACATACGTTGGCGAAAGGACTGATTCTTAAAACTTGGTCACCGAGAACGCAGCATGCTGCAATTGCGGCGCCAGTGGCGAGCCCTGCATCCAGCCGAGCGCGACGGGATCGCTGGCAGCGGGATTCGGCAGTGCGGGCACTTGGGCGCACTTTCCATCGGCGATGGCAAGGGTGAGTACGGCCTGCTTCATGTTGCCTCCACGGTCTTGTTGTTCTATGCGCACATTGGACTACAATGATTTGTATAATTCAAATGCATTATTTTCAGCACTTCGATGCGTATTGCGCATTGGGTCGATTTACGGAGCATGAATGGAAACCAGCCTGCGCCAGCTGCAGCATCTCGTTGCCCTAGCCGAAGAACAATCCTTTGCCCGCGCAGCACAGCGTGTGCACTTGAGTCAGCCTGCCCTGAGCCGCAGTATCCAGGCGCTGGAGCGTGACCTCGGTATCTTGCTGCTCGATCGTGCCGCGCGGCGCGTGACCTTAACTGCCGCCGGTAAGCAGGTGCTGGTACGTGCACGGCGAGTCCTGTTCGAAGCCCGTAGCCTGAAACGCGATGTGGACCTGATCAAGAACCATGAACTCGGAGAAGTCCGGTTTGGCGTCGGCCCTCATTCCGCAGCGATATTCCTGGCCGACGTACTGGTTTCGCTGCGAGAAAACCATCCACGCCTGCATCTTGTTCCCGAGGTAAACAGCTGGAATGTGCTGCATGAGAAGCTGCAAAAGGAAGCAATCGACTTCTTCGTTACCGACCTCAAGTCGATCATGGCAGACGACACAGTGGAGGTGCTGCGGCTTCCGCTCCTGAGCGCCGGATGGTATGTCAGGCGAGGCCATCCGTTGCAGCGAAAACGCAAAGTGTCGATCACGGATTGGCGCCCGTTTTCCTTTGCCTTCGTGCCATTGCCCGAACACTTCGCGCGCAAGATACGTAAGGTCCTGCAGTTGCCACAGGAGCCTGACGTCCATCGCCTGATTGAATGCAACAGCTTCTTTGTGCTGAAGGACCTGGCCGCGGCAAGTGATGTAGTGCTGTATGCAGCAGACGCTGCAGTGCGCAGTGAAGTTCACGACGGCAAGCTGGCCAAGCTTAAGGCTGCACCATATCCCGCCCCGGACCTCGACCTGGCTATTGCTTACCTGAGCCATCGCACTTTGTCGCCGGAAGCGGAAGTCGCGATGCAGACTATCTTGCTCGTTATGGGACAGTTGGCAGCGACTCATCTCTAGTGGATCGAAAGGAGATGTGGCACGATAAAATCACCACATTGAATGACTGAAACCTCCCTGCTTTTGGCATTCGCTTCCAGTAGATGCGTCACGCTCGCAGCTACTTCTGCGCTCCACTAAGCTCCACTAACCCACGTATTTGGCCGAGAACCAGTTATCTGCTTTCGCAGATGTTAATGTTCCGAATAAATCGGATGGCACGGTCAATAGCGTGTTTGATAAAAACCGGCCTCTCAACGCATAGGAGACCGGACAGGTTATAGCATGCGCCGCTCCCTAACGGCAGCGACGACTACGCAAGTATGCTTATACCTTCACTTCTTCCGCCACTTCGCTGAAGTCCTTGATTTGGTCGAAGTTCATGTAGCGATAGATATCGGAGGCATTCTTGGTGATTACGCCGGTGTGTTCCAGGTACTCCTCCCTGGTCGGGATTTTGCCCAAGGCGGAGCAGACCGCAGCCAGTTCGGCGGAGCCGAGATAAACACGGGTATCCAGGCCAAGCCGGTTCGGGAAGTTGCGCGTGGAAGTCGACATGACGGTCGCGCCCTTGCGCACCTGCGCCTGGTTGCCCATGCACAGCGAGCAGCCCGGCATTTCCATGCGGGCGCCGGTGCGGCCCAGCGTGCCGTAATGGCCTTCGGCCGTCAGCACCTGCTGGTCCATCTTGGTCGGCGGGGCGATCCACAGGCGAACCGGGATATCGGTCTTACCTTCAAGCAGCTTGGAAGCCGCGCGGAAGTGGCCGATGTTGGTCATGCAGGAGCCGACGAAGACTTCGTCGATCTTGTCGCCGGCGACTTCGGACAGCGTCTTCACGTCGTCCGGATCGTTCGGGCAGGCGACGATGGGTTCATGGATATCGGCCAGGTCGATCTCGATCACGGCGGCGTATTCGGCATCGGCGTCGCCCTTCAGCAACTCAGGCTTGGCCAGCCAGGCTTCCATCGCCTTGATGCGGCGCTCCAGCGTGCGCTTGTCCTGGTAGCCGTTGGCGATCATCCACTTCATCAGGGTGATGTTCGAGTTCATGTACTCGATGATCGGTTCCTTGTCGAGGTGGACCGTGCAGCCTGCGGCCGAACGCTCGGCGGAAGCATCGGACAGTTCGAATGCCTGTTCGACCTTCAGCTTCGGCAAGCCTTCGATTTCCAGGATGCGGCCGGAGAAGATGTTCTTCTTGCCCTTCTTCTCGACGGTCAGCATGCCTTGCTTGATGGCGTACAGCGGAATCGCGTTCACCAGGTCGCGCAGCGTCACGCCGGGCTGCATTTCGCCCTTGAAGCGGACCAGCACGGACTCAGGCATATCCAGCGGCATCACGCCGGTGGCGGCGGCAAACGCCACCAGGCCGGAACCCGCCGGGAAAGAAATGCCGATCGGGAAGCGGGTGTGCGAATCGCCGCCGGTGCCCACGGTATCCGGCAGCAGCAGGCGGTTCAGCCAGGAGTGGATCACGCCGTCGCCCGGGCGCAGCGCGACGCCGCCGCGGGTCGAGATGAAGGTCGGCAGTTCCTGGTGCATCTTCACGTCCACCAGCTTCGGATAAGCGGCGGTGTGGCAGAAGGATTGCATGACTAGATCGGCCGAGAAGCCCAGGCAAGCCAGGTCCTTCAGCTCGTCGCGCGTCATCGGGCCGGTGGTGTCTTGCGAGCCGACGGTGGTCATCTTCGGTTCGCAATAGGTGCCGGGGCGGATACCCTGGCCTTCCGGCAGGCCGCAGGCGCGGCCGACCATCTTCTGCGCCAGCGAGAAACCCTTGCTCGAATCGGACGGATTCTTTGGCAGGCGGAACAGCGTCGACGGCTGCAGGCCGAGCGCTTCGCGCGCCTTGGCGGTCAAGCCGCGGCCGATGATGAGGGGAATGCGGCCGCCGGCGCGCACTTCGTCGAACAACACGTCGGACTTGACGGTGAATTCGGCGATAACTTCGCCGTTCTTCAGCGCCTTGCCTTCATAGGGGCGCAGTTCGATCACGTCGCCCATCTCCATCTGGGAAACGTCGAGTTCGATCGGCAGCGCGCCGGCATCTTCCATGGTGTTGTAGAAGATCGGTGCGATCTTGCTGCCGAGGCAGACGCCGCCGAAGCGCTTGTTGGGAATGAAGGGAATGTCTTCGCCGGTGAACCACAGCACGGAATTGGTTGCGGACTTGCGGGAAGAACCGGTACCGACCACGTCGCCGACATAGGCCACCATGTTGCCCTTGGCCTTCAGCGCTTCGAGCTGCTTAATCGGGCCGACCTTGCCGGGCTCGTCGGGATTGATGCCGGGACGAGGATTCTTCAGCATCGCGAGCGCGTGCAGCGGAATGTCGGGGCGGGTGGTGGCGTCGGGCGCGGGCGAGAGGTCGTCGGTATTGGTTTCGCCGGAGACCTTGAACACGGTCAGCGTCATGCTTTGCGGGACTTCCGGACGGGAGGTGAACCACTCGGCATCCGCCCAGGACTGCAGCACGGCTTTCGCGTTGGCGCTGCCCTTATCGGCCAGTTCCTTGACGTCATGGAAGTAGTCGAACATCAGCAGGGTCTTCTTCAGGCCTTCGGCGGCCACCGTGCCGACAGCCGCGTCATCCAGCAGGTCGATCAGCGGCTTGATGTTGAAACCGCCCAGCATCGTGCCCAGCAGCTTCGTTGCCAGTTCGCGCGACACCAGCGGGCTCTTTTCCATGCCCTTGGCGACTTTCTCCAGGAACCCGGCCTTCACGCGCGCGGCATTGTCTACGCCGGCGGGCACGCGGTTGGTCAGCAGTTCGACGAGGAACTGCTCTTCGCCGGCGGGCGGATTCTTCAGCAGCTCGACCAGTTCCTTGGTCTGGGCTTCGGACAGGGGAAGCGGCGGAACGCCGAGGGCTGCGCGTTCGGCGACGTGGGCGCGGTATATGAATAGCATGGTTTGCCTTTGCTGATGGTTGCGGTTATTCGGGATGCCGGCTGCTTTTCAGTCACTCTGTCGAAGCGCGATGTGTTCGCCAGATTTCAAAAAAGGGAAATTTCCAGCACTGCATACTTATATCTAATATCTTATATAAGACTTGACTCAAAAAGCAACCTAAAATTTGATCTGAATGATCGAAGAAAATAAGGCATGCAAAACGACGGAAGTTAATTTGCTGATTTACAAAATTGCAAGAGTCGAAAAATGAGAAGAATGCGGAGAAAGCCTGTCACGCCTTGGACGTTTGAGTCCTTTCACATCAATCAGACTTGTTATCGCTATTACACAAAGCTGTCTTCAGAAAATGCCCAGATCGCCGATTGACTCACGCGATTGACCAACAACCAGCACAACTGGGGCTTTGGCCTGTGTTTCCTGTACCTGCTCAATGGGAAGGACTTCGGTCGGAATCACAAACATGTGTATCGCATAAACACCAAAAGCGTTTGGCAAGGGAAACGCCTGAACCGCTGGCCGTGCCCGGCGCCATCAATGCCGTCTGGTCGACGGACTTCATGCATGACCAGTTATCCGATGGCCGCTGCATCCCGCCGTTGAATGTGAGGGACGATTTCAACCGGGAAGGCTTGTGCATCGATGGGGATTTCTCGCTGCCGGCCGAACGCGTCATCCGCTCTCTTGAGCAAGTCATCAAATGGCGCGGCGCGCCCAAGGTGATCTGGTGCGATAACGGACCGGAGTACATCAGTAGCCTCACGCAGGCGTGGGCACAAAAGCGCGGCATCAAGATCGATTTCATCCAGCCTGGCAATCCGCAGCAGAACGCCTGCGTCGAACGCTACAATCGCACGGTGCGCTATGGCCGGCTGGCGCATCACCTCTTTGGTTCGATTGACCAGGTCCAGGATTTTGCCACCCGTTGACTATGGACCTGTAATCATGAACGGCCAAATATGGCCATCGGCGGCATCACCCCAAGACAGAAATTGGCCTTGGCCGCTTAACCTCTACTTGCTTAACCTCTACTTTTAAGCTCGCCTAAAAATGGGGGGAATTACCGTTTCCAGTGGCAATCGAGTTGCGACTGTTCTTTCGAGAAGGCCGGCAAGCCTCATCCCCGCTCCTTGATCAAAGGCCAAGCCTTCTGCAGATAGTAAAACATTGACCACACGGTCAGCACCGCCGCAACACCCAACAGCCATCCACCCCAGAAACGGGTGTCAATCATGCCCAATACCTTGTCGTAATAAAGCAGCATCGGAATCGCAGTCATCTGTGCCGTGGTTTTTATTTTCCCGATAGAGCTGACCGCTACCGACTTCGATGCGCCGATTTGCGCCATCCATTCGCGCAAAGCGGAAATTGCTATTTCACGTCCGATGATGATGAAGGCGATCGCCGCATTGACCCGATCCAGTTGCACCAGCACCAACAAGGCGCCCGCCACCATCAACTTGTCTGCCACTGGATCGAGAAAGGCGCCGAACGCCGAAGTCTCATTCCAGCGCCGCGCCAGAAATCCGTCGAACCAATCCGTCACCGCGGCTACGATAAAGACAGCAGTGGACGCAATCCCTTTATCGAACGGAGACAGCCAAGTATCAGGCAGATAGAAGACGCCTACCACTAGAGGAATCAAGGCAACACGCAACCAGGTCAGCAGGATCGGGATATTGAAAGGCATAAATCGGATTTCATGTTGGTTGTCGCGCATAGTTTTGCGCCGCTTATGGAAATATTGAGATTGCCTGACCGGCCAGGAAATATGTTCCTGCCGTAATCTAATGCAATTGTTTGTAAATGTCTTCCGCCAATTGACGCGAAATGCCTTCGACCGACGCCAAATCCTCCACACTGGCATCGACCACACCACGCAAGCCTCCAAAGCGCGCCAGCAGCTTTTGACGGCGTTTGGCCCCTATCCCTTCAATCTCTTCCAATCGCGACGTCTGACGCGCTTTGGCACGTTTGGCACGCATTCCCGTGATGGCGAAGCGATGCGCCTCGTCGCGTATCTGCGCAATCAGCATCAAGGCAGCCGATTCCTTGCCCAATTCCTGTGCCTCCCGGCCATCGACGAACACCAGGGTCTCCAGCCCCACTTTGCGTCCCTCCCCTTTGGCAACCCCGACGATCAAGCTGATGTCGAGACCCAATTCAACAAATACCTGCCGCGCCATTTCAACCTGGCCCTTGCCGCCGTCGATCAATACGATATCGGGCATTACTCCATCGCCGTTCGCCACTTTTTCATAGCGTCGCATCAGCACTTGACGCATTGCGGCATAGTCATCGCCCGGCGTAATGCCGGTGATGTTGTAACGCCGGTACTCGCCGTTCTGCATCGCATGATGATGGAATACGACGCAGGAAGCCTGGGTCGCTTCCCCCTGAGTATGACTGATGTCGAAACACTCCACCCGCAAACTTTCGATATCCGCCACCTCAATGCCCAACGCATCGACCAGTGCCCGAGTGCGCGACTGCTGCGAGCCCTGTTCAGAAAGCAAGCGCGCAAGGGAAATTTCGGCGCCCTTGCCTGCCATCTCCAGCCATTGCCGGCGTTGGCCTTGCGGCTGGAATACCAGGTTGATGCGATGGCCGCATTGCTCCATCAGGGCAAGCATCAATGCCGGTTCATTAAATTCCAGATTAAGAATAAGGGTGCCTGGAATGAATTTATCAATGTAATGCTGTGCCAAAAAGGCTTTCAACACTTCCAGCGCCACTGTCTCGTCTGCAGCGGACAAGGCACTGTCCACATGCGTCGGGAAATACGCACGGTCGCCAAGATGGCGTCCGCCGCGCACCATTGCCAGATTGACGCAGGCCCGACCGCCCTGCACGATGACGGCAATGATATCGATGTCAGCATCCCCGCCGGTCTCCATGGTTTGTTGATGGAGGACACGCGACAATGCGGAAATCTGGTTGCGTACTGCGGCAGCCTGTTCAAATTTAAGCTCCGACGCGTAAGCCTGCATTTTTGCCTGCAATACTTCCAGCACTTCTGTTTGCCGCCCACGCAAAAACTTGGCTGCATTCTCGACGTCCAGCGCATAATCTTCCGGGCTGATTGCGTTGACACACGGCGCGCTGCAACGATGAATCTGGTGCAGCAGGCAAGGCCTGGTGCGGTTGGCAAACACTGAATCTTCGCAGGTGCGCAACAGAAATACCTTCTGCAGAATCTGCATCGATTCCTTGACCGCCCAGGCGCTGGGAAATGGTCCGAAATATTGGTTCTTCTTATCGACGGCGCCGCGATAATATGCCATGCGCGGAGCATCCTGGCCGGTAATTTTCAGGTATGGATACGACTTATCGTCGCGAAACAGGATATTGAACCGCGGCTGCAGCGTCTTGATCAGGTTGTTTTCAAGAATCAGCGCTTCGGCCTCGCTACGCGTCACTGTGGTCTCCAGTCTCGCAATCCGTTCCACCATCATCGCGATGCGAGAACTGGTCACCGTCTTTTGAAAATAGCTGGAGACCCGCTTCTTCAAATCGCGAGCCTTACCGACATACAACACATTGTTGTCCGCATCGAAATAGCGGTATACGCCCGGCAGGTGCGGCAACTTGGCGACGGTGTCCAGAACCACCGCGCGCGGATCGGGAGTAATGGATTCAGACATCATTGAAACTGTATCCTGAACAATGCAAGGCTGCGCCACCGGAGAGCATCATAGCAAGTCGAGCGAACGCAGAGCCTCTTTTGCTGCATCATAACGCGCGTCCCGCTGCAACGCATCCCAACTTATTGCAGAAACGGACGGCACCAGCCCCGCGATGCGCTGAGCAGACACCGCGGCAGCCGCAGTATCTTTGATTTTCAACCCGGCAAGCAATTGATCCGCCTTGTCGGGCGCATTACAAATCAAAACCATGTCGCAGCCCGCCGCCAAAGCGGCCTGCGCGCCATCAACGACGCCGCCGGCAACGCTGGCGCCTTCCATGCTGAGATCATCACTGAAAATGACCCCCTGAAAACCCATGTCCTTACGCAGCATCGACAACCATTTTTTGGAGAACCCTGCAGGATGTTTATCCACCTTCGGATAAATCACATGCGCCGGCATCACGCCAGAGAGACCGAGACCAAGCCAGCCGTAAGGCGCCGCATCTTCCGCCAAAATTTCCTTCAGGTTGCGCTCATCCACCGGAATCGCGATATGCGAATCGGCCTTGACGAAACCATGGCCGGGAAAATGTTTGCCGCAATTCGCCATGCCGGCCAGGGCCAAACCGTGATTCAGGCTTTTCGCCAGCAGGGTCACCACACGCGCATCGCGATGGAAAGCACGATCGCCGATCACGCCAGACTCGCCGTAGTCGAGGTCAAGCACCGGTGTGAATGACAAATCGACGCCGCATGCGCGCAACTCGGCAGCGAGAATGAAACCGATATCGGTTGCAGCCTTGGTTGCCGCCAGCACGTCACGATCCCACAACTCGCCCAGTTTGCGCATTGCAGGCAACTTGGTAAAGCCATCGGTTTTGAAGCGTTGCACGCGCCCCCCCTCATGATCGACTGCGATCAACACGCCGGGATGTGCGGCATGGATGGCACAGGTCAACTCTGTGAGTTGCTGGCGATTTTCGTAATTGCGCGCAAACAAAATGACGCCGCCAGTCAAAGGATGCTGGATACGGCCTATGTCACCGGCGCTTAATGTGAGACCAACCACGTCGAGCATGACCGGGCCGAGCTTGGAATTTTCATGTGTTGCTACTCGCATTTTTTCTCCACGATTACAAAGGCTACCGCGTACTCGGCCTCATCGGTAATCGATACCAAAGCACTCAGCCCCTGTTGTTCCATCAATTCTTTTAGCGCGCCGCCGACTACGGCAACCGGCTTGCCGCTCGGCGCATTCAGTACCTGCATCGCGCGCCAGGTCATCGGCATCCTCATGCCAAGGCCAAGTGCCTTGGAAAACGCCTCCTTCGCTGCGAAGCGCGTAGCCAGAAAGCGAACGCCGCGCGCTTCGACTTTTGCCTTGCGGCGCAGGTATTTTTCGAACTCTTCCGGCCCGAGAATTTTTTCAGCGAAGCGGTCGCCATTGCGGGCGAGTGCCGCTTCGATACGGGAGATCTGGACAATGTCGGTACCTAGGCCGTAGATCATTTTGTGTGCTTATTCTGGAGGCTTGCCAGGCGCGCCGTGACCATAATCGCTTTCATTTCGCGCACTGCATTTTGCCAGCCCACGAACACGGCATGCGCAACGATGGCATGCCCGATGTTGAGTTCGGCGATTCCCGGGATCGCTGCAATCGCCTGTACATTGCTGTAATGCAAGCCGTGGCCGGCGTTGACTTTTAGGCCGCGCTTGATGCCCTCCAGCACAGCTTGCCGCATCCGCTCCAGCTCTAATCCCCGCCCGATTTCGGTTTGGGCATCGGCGTAGCGCCCGGTATGCAATTCAATGACGCCTGCCCCGGCTTCGACGGCAGCTTGAATCTGAGCAACATTGGCATCGATGAAGAGGCAGACCCGGATTCCTTCTGCCTGCAATTGCCTGACTGCTGCCTGCACTTGCGTGAAATATTTGATGACATCCAAACCGCCTTCGGTAGTCACTTCCTCACGCCGTTCCGGCACCAAGCAAACATCATGCGGTTTAATGCGACAGGCGAAATCGATCATTTCGACAGTCACAGCCGATTCGAGATTCATACGCGTGCAGAGTTGCGGGCGGATCGCTGCCACATCGGCATCTTTGATGTGACGCCGATCTTCGCGCAGGTGCAAGGTAATCGCATCGGCTCCGGCCTGTTCCGCCAGCACGGCCGCTTGCAGCGGATCGGGATAAACCGTGCCGCGCGCATTGCGCAGCGTGGCGACATGGTCGATATTGACGCCCAGATCAATAACTGGACTATGCGGCTGCAGGAAGCTCATAAGGCGGATTATAGTGATGAGTTATAGCTGCATCAAATCCAGCAAGATCTGCCGCGTGTTGAGCGGCGCTCCGCCCAGATGATGTGCCAGCAAAAATCGCATCAGAAATTTGCTTTGTGTTTGCGTCGTACTATCGCCGTAATCCTCACGCTCCATGTCAAGCAGCGTCTTGCCCGAGACGCGTGGCCAGGTATCGGAGGGAAACGCCAAACGCGGTCCGCGTTCCGGATCGACTACATAAATCTGGTCTGCATCGATCGCTTGCCTAGTCGCAGTACAGATCGTCAAATCGCTTGCGACGCCTGTCTGCTTGAGCAAAGAAAGTTCAAATTTCCGCAGAACGATGGGCGCCGGTTCATCGTGCGCAAGCTGATTCAACGTCGCTACGTAATGATCAAAGAGAGCCGGATGCGGATCGTCGCGCGCCAGCAGTTTGACCAGCAATTCGTTCAGATAAAAGCCGCAGAGCAAGGCTGATTTTTCCAGGGGCAAAAGGCCGCCGACCCATTCTGCGGCGATCAAGGTCCGCACTTCGGATTTGCCGCTCCAGCCAAGCGACAGTGGCTGGAAGGTTTGCAACACCCCTCGCAATTTCGAATGCGGCCGTTTGGCTCCTTTGGCCATTAAGGCAATTCTGCCGTAGCCACGCGAAAACACCTCGACAATCAGGCTGGTTTCTTTGTAAGGATAGCTATGCAAGACAAAGCCAGGCTGCTGCACGACGCGGTTGTCTTTTTCGGAAGAAGATTTGATACGCTTGGCCGAACCAGTCACCTGTAGCGCTGATGAACCATCTGATGCAGCAAGAACCTGCCGTTCAGCATGCGATGCGGATTTTGGTTCCATCGTGCCCTTACTCTCCGGATCTGAGGGATCAAGTCCGGATTTAACACCAGCAATACGCAGGCCCATCGTACGAAACTTTTATTCGTAACCGTACGCGCGCAGTCCGGCTTCGTTGTCAGCCCAACCGGATTTCACCTTGACCCAGACTTCGAGATACACCGGCCCACCGAAAAGCCGCTCCATATCGAGCCGGGCTTGCGTCGAAATATCTTTCAGGCGTGCGCCCTTCTGTCCAATTACCATCGATTTGTGGGTATCCCGCTCTACCAGAATAGCGGCGAACACTCGGCGCAGATCGCCTTCTTGCTCGAATTTTTCAATCAAGACTGTGCTGGTATAAGGCAGCTCATCACCGACAAATCGAAAAACTTTTTCACGCACAATTTCAGCCGCAAGAAATTTTTCGCTGCGATCAGTAATATCGTCTTCACCGAACACCGGTGGATTGACGGGAAGATATTTCTTAATCTCGCCCTGGAGATTATCGAGCTGGAAGCGCAACTTGGCAGAAACTGGAACGACTGCCGAAAAATTATGCTTGGAGACAATCTGCTGTGCGAAAGGAAGCAGTACAGCCTTATCTTTCATCCGATCCGATTTGTTGATGACCAAGATGCAGGGCACATTCTTCGGAATCAAATCCAGCACCTGCTGGTCCGCTGGACCGAAAGTTCCAGCCTCGATCAAATACAGAATCACATCCGACGCGGTGAGCGTATTGGTCACGGTGCGATTCAATGTCTTGTTGAGGGCGTTCGAATGGCGAGTCTGGAAACCCGGAGTATCGACGTAAACGAATTGGGCATCAGCGATGGTTTGAATTCCGGTAATGCGATGCCGCGTGGTTTGCGCCTTGCGCGATGTAATACTGATTTTGGCGCCGATCAGCGCATTCATCAAGGTCGATTTACCGACGTTGGGACGCCCAACGATAGCGATATAACCGCAGCGGAATTCAGAGGATGCAGCAGATTCAGTCATGCGGTCTTTGAATGTGTGGAAACAATGGGATTGGCGGCTTCAGTAATCAAATCTGCCTGGGCGGGGATACTAACTTCAGCTTTTTCGTCGGGTGGGGATTCAGATTTGATGTCGTTTTTTTCATCTGCCTTGCACTCAGCTTTGTCCTCGCTTTTCTGCTCGGCCTTAGAGGTTCTGCCTGGCGGTTTGGACATTTCCTCGATCGGTGCATCAGCTTGAATAGTTGCAATCCCGGCAAGTTTGAGCTGGGCCGTGCGCGGCTTGCTCTTGCGGCCACTGCCCGGCGCTTTCACCAAAGCAGCTTGCACCGCCTCCAAAGCCAATTTGGCCGCCGCCTGTTCACCGGCGCGCCGACTGCCGCCTGTCCCGAATACCTGAATATCTAATTTCGGCACCAAGCATTCGATCTCAAATTCCTGGTTATGCGCCGCCCCATGCGTAGCAACCACGTTATATTGCGGCAATGCGATTTTTTTGCCTTGCAAGTATTCCTGCAACAAGGTTTTGGCATCCTTACCCAGTGTTTTCGGGTCAACCGAATCGAGAATGGGAATATAAAGCGCCCGAATCACGTCCCGCGCGGTATCGAATCCGGCATCCAGAAAAATGGCTCCAAATAAGGCTTCAAGCGTGTCAGCCAGAATGGACGGCCGCCTGAAGCCACCTGACTTCAACTCCCCTTCACCTAAGCGTAAGAATTGATAAAGTTCAAGACGTTGAGCGATTTCATATAGCGATTGTTGCTTGACCAAATTAGCGCGCAAACGTGACAAATCACCTTCATCGATTTTGCTGTAACGATCAAACAACAGCGAAGCAACGACACAATTCAAAATCGAATCGCCGAGAAACTCCAAGCGCTCATTATGCAAACTGCTATGGCTGCGATGCGTCAAGGCTTGCTGCAACAATGCCTGCTCTCTGAACGTATGGCCTAGCCGGTTTTGCAATAACATCACATCCATCATTGTCTCTTACGCTATTGTTCCGCGACTTTTTTCTTGTTGACTAACTGCGTCTTTGCCGTCGTTCCTTCATACTCAAGCAACAAGCTGGCCGGTCCAAACAGAGGGATTTTTTTCTGGTAGGCGAAGCTGACCTCGATATCGTCCCCGTTTTTGCTGATCTCCAAGTCTTTACTGGAAATTGACTCGATATACCCAACCTCCGCCTGTTTGTCGAACGCTGTTTTAATTGTGGCTACCGATGTCCCGGATGCCTTAGCGACCGCTATTGCTTTTTTTATCGACATATACTCGGCAACCGTGGGAAAAACTTTCATCGCCACTACCGCCATTAACCCAATAATTACCAAAACAAAAATCAAGCCAACCAATGAAAGACCGCTTTGCTTCGTTTTTTGTTGCAATGCCATTTACAAACTCCCTGTATATATGCCTTGCCAACAAATTTATATAAGCAAGACTTTTCCAATATGAGAATATCTTTCACTTATTGAAAACCGCCAATTCGCTTCAAATTACTCGGAAAATTGCTCAAGTTCATCCAAACAAAAAATGCTTTCCCCACTATATTTTGATCCGGTACAAATCCCCAATAGCGACTATCCAGGCTGTTATCCCGATTATCCCCCATCATGAAGTAATGTCCAGCAGGGACCGTACAGGCAAATCCTTCTGCGTTATAGGTGCACAAGTCGCGCTGTGGAAAATTATGCGGATTCGCAACGAAAGCAGGCATTCTCTCATCAGTGACAAGCCTATGTTCCACTCCCGTCAAGTTTTCGGAAAACTGTTTGGAGTAACTCAAGTGTTCCTCATCCAAATAATCAGGCAATGTTTGGTAAGAAAGTTCTTTACCATTCACCGTTAAGCGCTTGTTTTTATAGACTATTCTATCACCCGGGACGCCAACAACACGTTTGATATAGTCAAGCGAGGTATCTTCAGGATATTTGAACACCATCACGTCGCCACGCTGGGGGTTATTCACCTCAACAATTTTCTTGTTGAGGATAGGAAGACGAATGCCATAAGTAAATTTATTCACTAGGATCAGATCGCCAATCAACAGTGTCGGCACCATTGAACTCGAAGGGATCTTGAAGGGCTCATACAAGAACGAGCGCAAAAAAAACACGAGCGCAATGACAGGAAAAAAACTACCGGAATATTCAACCCAAGTCGGCTGCCGAAGAATGCTGGCCTCCAATGCTGCACGCCCGCCCTCCTCCAGTTTGATGCCGTCCACTCTCAGCTTCGCATTGCGGCCATCAAATTCAGCCAACGCAAGATCAGCTTTAGCGCGGCGCTGCTTCGCCAAATAAAACACGTCCAGAAACCAGATGACACCGGTTACGATTGTCAGAACAAACAGGATTAATGCGAAATTACCTAGGATTGCTTGCAAATTCATTTCTCGTCTACTTGTAAAATTGCCAAAAATGCCTCTTGCGGGATCTCTACGGAGCCCACTTGTTTCATGCGTTTTTTACCGGCCTTTTGTTTTTCCAGGAGTTTCCGCTTACGACTGATGTCACCGCCATAGCATTTTGCCAATACGTTTTTACGCAAAGCCTTGACGTTTTCGCGGGAGATAATATTCGAGCCGATTGCCGCCTGAATCGCAACGTCAAACATCTGACGCGGGATTAATTCGCGCATCTTCGCCGCTACCGCGCGGCCCCGGAACTGACTGTTGGCGCGATGGACGATGATTGCTAAAGCATCGACCTTCTCGCTGTTGATCAGCATGTCGACTTTGACCACATCGGATGCACGATATTCCTTAAACTCATAATCCATCGATGCATAACCGCGCGAAGTCGATTTGAGCTTATCGAAGAAATCAAGCACGATCTCAGCCATCGGTATCTCGTAGGTCAGCTTGACCTGCTTGCCGTGGTAGCTCATATCCATTTGCACGCCGCGTTTTTGCGTGCACAAAGTAATCACCGAGCCGACATATTCTTGCGGCATGTAGAGATTGACGGTGACAATAGGTTCGCGAATTTCCTCAATCTTGGAAGGGTCAGGCATCTTTGATGGATTGTCTACCATCAGAACCGTGCCATCGCGCAGGACCACTTCATAAATGACTGTCGGTGCGGTAGTGATCAAGTCCATGTCAAACTCACGCTCCAGACGTTCCTGCACGATCTCCATGTGCAGCAAACCCAGGAACCCGCAGCGGAAGCCGAAACCCAGAGCCTGCGAGACCTCCGGCTCATACTGAAGCGCCGCATCATTCAGCTTTAGTTTTTCCAGCGAATCGCGCAAGGCATCGTACTGATTCGCCTCGACCGGAAACAAGCCGGCGAACACCTGCGGCTGGACCTCCTTGAAACCCGGTAGAGGCGCGGCAGCCGGCCGGCTTGCCAAGGTAACGGTATCGCCTACCTTGGCCGCTTTCAATTCCTTGATACCCGCAATGACAAAGCCTACCTGGCCGGCAGAAAGCGATTCGCGCGAAATCGACTTGGGTGTAAATACGCCCACGCTTTCGACCAGATGCTGGGAATCGGTCGCCATCAATAAAATCTTTTCCTTGGGCCTCAAAATTCCATTGACGACCCGTACCAACATCACCACGCCGACATAATTATCGAACCATGAATCGACGATCAACGCTTGCAACGGTGCATTCGGATCGCCTTTGGGTGGAGGCACCTTGGCAATCAACGACTCCAGCACATCCTGCACACCGAGACCTGTCTTGGCCGAACAATGCACGGCATCGGTCGCATCAATTCCGATTACCTCTTCGATTTCAGCAATGGCATTGTCGGGATCTGCCGAAGGCAAATCGATCTTGTTCAAGACCGGCACGACTTCCACGCCAAGGTCGATGGCGGTATAGCAGTTGGCCACTGTCTGCGCTTCAACCCCTTGTGACGCATCCACTACCAGCAGCGCTCCTTCGCAGGCAGACAGCGAACGGCTGACCTCATAGCTGAAGTCGACATGGCCGGGTGTATCAATTAAGTTAAGATTGTAAATCTGGCCATCACGCGCTTTGTATGACAATGCGGCAGTCTGCGCCTTGATGGTAATACCCCGCTCACGCTCAAGATCCATCGAATCGAGGACTTGCGATTCCATTTCGCGGTCAGACAAACCTCCGCACAGTTGAATGATGCGATCGGCAAGGGTGGATTTACCGTGGTCGATATGGGCAATGATGGAGAAGTTGCGAATGTTATTCATTAACTAAAAGCGCAATTGCAAAAAAGGCGCTCCAAGCGGGGTAGGTTTGCCCCAGGCGAGCGCCTCATTTAGAAGGTTATTCGATTGCTGCATTTTACCGGATTTCAGAAGGGAAAGCCCGGGAAATCACGGCGTGCACGATCTGGAAACCATGAACAGGACTTCCAAGATAATCCAAACGCTTTGACACTATAGGCAAGCGGCGGGTTAAGCATTTGCAAAAAAATCTTTCAACTTTGTCACATCCAAAAAATAGTGACATAAGTAGACCGCTTCCGCCTTCTCTTTTCTTCCCACCAACACCGGCACCAGCTCATCGTAATTGGCAGCCAAGGTTTCATCCGCATCGACGTCAACAACCTCAACAGTAAAAGTATATTCCTGCTCGAACGTCCGTAAGGACATGAGCATGTCTTCACAAAGATGGCAGTAGCTACGGGAGTAAATAATGAAATGAATCAAGCCGAACACTCGAACGGAATAGCAAATGTATGTAAAAAAGGCTGCGAGAAAGACCATCCCGCAGCCCGCCCAACTTCAGCAACCGAACTATTGCCCGTTAGGCCGCACCGGCACAAATTGCGAAGAATCGCCGCGCCGGACCAGTAGCACAGCCAATTTCTTGGCCTCAAGCTTAGCAACTAACGCATTGAATTGCTTCGCATCTTTCACATCGGTGTTATTCAGGCGCAAAATCATATCGCCCGCACGCAATCCGGCACGAGCCGCCGCACCCTCTGCAGCGTCGACCATGACGCCCCCATCGACCTTCAATTCCTTCTTTTGAGCTTCGCTCAAGTCACTGACAATCAGGCCCAAGGCGTTAATCGATTGCTCCGGTTTAACCTTTTTATCATCTTTCTTAGCGCTTTTCTCGCCTTCTTTCTCGACAATCGTCAAACTCAAATCACGGCTTGCACCTTTACGCCAAATCGTGACTATGGAACGCGTACCGGGTTTGGTGCCTCCCACCATGCGCGGCAGATCGCTGGACTTGTCAATCGGCGTGCCATTGAATTTGAGAATAATGTCGCCGGCTTCCAAACCGCCTTTTTCAGCTGGACTACCCGGCTCAACACGCTGCACCAAGGCGCCCTGTGCTTTGGATAAACCGAGCGACTCGGCTACGTCCTTGGTCACCTCACCAATCTGAACTCCAATCCGGCCTCTCGTTACCTTGCCTGAGGTTTTTAATTGATCCGACACTCGCAGCGCTTCGTCAATCGGGACCGCAAATGAAATACCCATATAACCGCCGGAGCGGCTGTATATCTGCGAGTTGATGCCAATGACTTCACCTCGCATGTTAATCAGAGGACCGCCGGAGTTGCCCGGATTGACTGCAACATCGGTCTGAATCAGCGGCAGATAGTCGCCGGTATCGCGAGCCTTGGCTGAAACAATGCCAGCAGTAACCGTATTCTCGAGGCCGAAAGGAGAGCCAATCGCGATAACCCATTCACCAACTCGGATCTTATTGGAATCACCCAGCGTCAGGCGCGGCAAATTGCTGCCTTCAATTTTGACCAGCGCCACATCCGTGCTTTTGTCGGCTCCAATGATCTTGGCCTTGAATTCGCGCTTGTCCGTCAAGGTTACGTACACGTCATCGGCACCGTCCACCACGTGCGCGTTCGTCATGACGTAACCATCGGCAGAAATGATGAAGCCGGATCCAACGCCGCGCGGCACATCCTCCTCCTGCTGGGGATTTGGCTTGCGACCGCGCGGTGGACGATCAGGCTGTTGCCGTGGAGGAATCGGAACACCAAAGAAGCGGCGGAAAAATTCCTGCATCTCTTCATCGTCGCCGCCGGGTAAGGCTTGTCCACTCTTGACCTTTTCAGTGGTCCGAATATTGACGACCGCTGGACCTGTCTTTTCCACTAGATCGGTGAAGTCTGGCAAGGCTGCTAGCGATGCGGCAGAGGCTGAGTCAATTACGCCAATTAAGGAGGGCGCGAAAAAGGCGCTCGCAGCGCCTAGAAGTATTGTCGACAGTGTCTTTTGAATAGATGGGATTGTTTTCATAGTCGCTATTTGGTTTTGAACTCAATCGAATTGGCAACTTGTTTAAGTGCGGCAGAGGGGACTTCACCGACGATGGTAAGCCAAAAGTCGCCATGTCGCTTACCAATGATATTCATAGCCCCTTGCTGCAAGGAGCCCTCGGTACGGCTCAGTGTACCGGGTTCAATAAACACCGAAATTGCGGCAAGGCCGTCCGAAAAAACAATTTGCGACACTTCGCGTTGACTTGGCTGGGTATTTGAGTGGGTACCCGGCGATGGAGCATCCGATACCAGCCTCTTCATTTCCCGAATTTTCTTGAATCCGGAAGGAATCGACTTGACAGCCCAGTTGGACAAGTTCACTTGGCTCATAACGGCATTCTCGACCCGCCAACCGCTGGTATTGTTGAAACTTGGCTTGACGCGGTTTCGATCGATGTTGCCGATTGCGATTTGCGTAAATGCGATCTGTTCAACCACCTCGCTTTTTTCGTTCAGCGTTTGTGCATGCAGCAACAGGCCGGTCGATTTTTCCGCCCAGAGCTTATAACCGTAACGCAGCTTGTCTTTCGGCTCCAATACAACTGCCTGACAGTCAAAACCGGCGACACGACCGACCTCCCCCTTCTTCAAGTTGTAATGCTCTTCCAGGTCCGAAGGATTCGATGCCAAAATAGCGGGGAATACGTCCTGCATTACGCGCTTTTCAACCAAGATGGTTTTAGACTCCGGTACGTAGCAGATAATCTCTTCGTTATTCCGAATATACTCGCGCGGCTTGCCGTCCAAGACCTCCAATTTTTCTATCTCGTTTTTTCCATCCGCCACATGCGTGATGCGCGAGGTTCGCATCTGATTCGCCTGCTGGTACACAAATGTGCCGGAGTAGTTCAGTTTTTGCGCCGCGGACTGAATTTTTTTCAGCCACGACTGGGCTTCCTGCTTTTCACCTGCAGAATCACCACTCTCGGCACATGCTGAAAACGCAAAAAAACCAAACAAGACAACGACAAACTTAAACAAAACCGGTGTCTGCCGCATATAGATTATTTATTGGAATCGGTTGAAAACGTTGCAGAACGTGCGTATTGCGCAGTACTGAATACAGAAGGGGAAAATCGCTGATGGGCCAGCAAATAATCATCGATACGTGGGTCTCTAAGCACTCCGTTCTCTTGTTGCACCGCGACAGTTGCAACCATCCCATTCGGTATAGCCGGAGCAGAAGCAGTGCGTATCGCCGGGGTCTCGGTTTGATTGGAAACGGCAACCATCGGCGACTTCGCGCCACCACTCGAAAACGCAACCATCAGTTGCGGCCCGGCGATCAAAGCAAACGTGGCCACCGCTGCTGCGGCAGCTCCGGGAAGCGCAAAACGCTTTATCAAACTCTTTGACATAACCATTTCTGCAGATGCCGCTTGGCGCTGCTCAGTCATCGCTTGACTGACGCGGGGTGCGACAATGGTCGGCTCCGCGTCCAGGCGCGCCGCCATCCTGGTTGCAAAATCCGGACTCAGGCCAAATGCCATTTCCTCCGAACGTAAGACATCGCCGATCTGATGGTAAGCATCCCAAGTGACTCGGCCCTTCTGCTGGCGCAAAGCCGCAAGCGCCAGTTCCACGTGACTGTCAGCTATTTCACCATCGGCAAACGCCGAAATCTGTTCTTGGGTCATATTTGTCGTATTCATAACTACCTCGGAAAAGCTCGGCCAACCCCATTTATTTCCTACATTACTCCACTTACCGCTCACCAACGTTTATCGATGGCAGTATCCAGCAAGGGGCGCAGCTTTTCTGCAATTGCCTCCCGTGCCCTGAAAATTCGGCTACGTACCGTACCAATTGGGCAACCCATTGCCTCCGCTATTTCATCGTAGCTCAACCCTTCGATCTCGCGCAGCGTAATCGCCATGCGCAACTCCTCAGGCAAAGCATCCATCGCCACGTTGACGGTTTCAGCAATCTGCTTGGTCGCCAACATTGACTCCGGCGTATTGATGTCCTTTAGGTGGTCACCATCGTCAAAAGTTTCTGCCTCCTCGGCATCAGCCGCCGTCGAGGTTGGAGCCCGGCGATTTTGCGTCACCAGATAGTTTTTTGCGGTATTGATTCCAATTCGATACAACCATGTATAGAACGCGGAATCGCCACGGAACTGCGGTAGAGCACGGTACGCTTTAATAAAGGCTTCCTGCACCACATCCTCAGCTTCCGCTTGGTCGCGAACAAGCCGCGACACCAGCCGCATCAACTTCCTTTGGTACTTAATCACCAGGAGTTCGAATGCCTTCTTGTCACCAAGCTGGACTCGCTCGACTAGCAACTGATCAATATCGCGTTCTGTCGTCAATCCCCATTCCCTTGTTTTTCTCCAACATGCACGCGGCTCATTTAGTTGACCCGGAGAAATGTGTTTAGTTCAATCATTATCTAAACTTAGTTACAAAATTTTGCCTTCCGATGAGTTATTCCGTGCTGCAATCCAGCGACATGCCGCCGCCAAGGCTCGAAAGTCGTCTTCGGGAACACAATCGCGTAAAATCGGCAGCACGATTATCCGCCTATTCTCGGTTTGCAGCAGCAACATCAACAAGCCCGGCCATAGAGTAGAATTCGCCAGCAATCGAACTACCTCGTAGGATTCTCGCGCCACGACCCTAGAATTTTCCATCTTAGATTCCACTTTTTCCCGCACTCGGATCAGTCCGCTTCCACTTATATCAATATGGCGTGTTCTTCTGTATTTGGCAATGCGGCAGAGCCCGAACAACGCTAAAAAAATACACGCGCTCGCAAGCATGAGCCTAGGTAAGAGTAGCCAGTTGCCAATTTGAGTGGTAGCAGCGAGCGCGCCGATGAACATAGCGCCAATACAAGCCCCACCGGCTAAGATGAGCAGGGCCCGGGAAGGTTTTACCACGGTTGATACCGCGATGGACATGAATGAAAACGAAAAGCGTGATTTACCGTTCACCCCCAAAGGATGAACGGTAAGTAATTAGACTTTGCCGAAAACGAGCGTGCCGTTTGTGCCGCCAAAACCAAAAGAATTTTTCACGGCAATTTTAATCGGCATCTCACGCGCCGCATTAGCGCAATAATCAAGATCGCAGTCGGGATCCTGATTGAAGATATTAATGGTTGGTGGTGAAAGCTGCTTATGCACAGCCAGCACCGTAAAGACCGATTCAAGTCCGCCGGCACCGCCCAATAAGTGTCCGGTCATGGATTTGGTGGAATTGACGACAACATTTCTCGCATGATCACCCAACGCACGTTTGATCGCAACGGTCTCGGCAAGATCTCCTAAAGGGGTTGAAGTCCCATGAGCGTTGATGTAATTAATCTGGTCAGCGTTGATTCCAGCATTATTCATAGCAGAAGTCATGCATCGACGGGCACCATCGCCATCCTCCAGCGGAGCAGTCATATGATGGGCATCCGCACTCATGCCGAAGCCGAGCAGTTCAGCGTAAATCTTTGCGCCGCGAGACTTTGCGTGCTCGTACTCTTCCAGCACCATGACACCAGCGCCTTCGCCCAACACGAACCCATCACGATCCTTATCCCAAGGACGCGAGGCGGTTGCCGGATCGTCATTGCGAGAAGATAGCGCACGAGCTGACGCAAAGCCTCCCAATCCCAGCGGAGATATGGTTGACTCTGCACCTCCTGCAATCATCACGTCGGCGTCACCGTACTCAATCATGCGCCCTGCGGCTCCGATGCAATGCAAACCTGTAGTGCATGCCGTTACGATTGCAAGATTAGGCCCCTTTAGCCCGTATTTGATCGACAGGTGCCCGGAAATCATGTTGATAATCGATGCCGGCACAAAAAACGGACTAATGCGACGTGGCCCGCGATTCGTCAATTCTGCATGAGTATCCTCGATCATGGGCAAGCCGCCGATACCGGAACCCACAATTACTCCAATACGCTCGGCATTTACTTCAGTTACGACCAGACCGCTATCTTGTATCGCCTGAATGCCTGCAGCCATGCCGTAGTGGATGAACGTATCCATACTGCGAGCTGCTTTTGCGGGAATGTATTCCTCGATGTTGAAGCCTTTCACTTCGCCCGCAAAATGCGTGGAGAAAGGCGTGGCATCAAATTTGGTAATGGTCGCAATGCCAGATTGGCCGGCGACAATCGCACTCCATGTATCGGCAACTGTATTGCCTACGGGTGAAATGCAACCTAGCCCAGTGATTACGACACGACGTTCGCGCGAGCGGCTCAAGCGATTCTCCTAGAGTCGGTCAAAACTGACTTACGCTTTAACGTGTGCCTTGGCGTAGTCGATCGCCTGCTGCACAGTGGTGATTTTTTCGGCCTGCTCGTCGGGAATTTCCATTTCAAATTCATCTTCGAGTGCCATCACAAGCTCAACCGTGTCGAGCGAGTCCGCACCGAGATCATCAACAAAGGATGACTCGATTTTGATGTCTGCTTCAGCGACGCCCAGCTGCTCAGCGACGATTTTTTTAACGCGTTGTTCGATGTCCGACATGTTATGCCTCCAGTGAGTGGTTACGGAAAGTGCGCGCATTTTATCAGGTTTGCGCAGCGAAAATTTACTTTTGCCTTTTGTTCTTAATAATCCTCAAAATCCAGCCAAAAGCAGCCAATATTTTATCAACTCATGTACATGCCACCATTGATATGGATCGTTGTCCCAGTAATGTAGGCAGCTTCTGGCGAGGCAAGAAAACCGACAGCCGCCGCGATATCCTCTGGCAAACCGAATCGCCCCAGCGGAATCTGCTGCAACAAGGCAGCGGTTTGCTGTTCACTCAACGCCTTGGTCATATCGGTGTCGATGAATCCCGGAGCGATGCAATTGACAGTGATATTGCGACTACCGATTTCACGCGCCAAAGCGCGACTCATGCCCGCCACACCAGCCTTGGCTGCAGCATAATTCATCTGTCCTGGATTACCGGCAGAGCCGACTACCGAGGTAATATTGATGATGCGTCCGTGCTTGGCCTTCATCATGCCGCGCAATACGGCACGAGACAGGCGCGCTACAGAGCTTAGATTGGTCGCGATTACCGCATCCCACTCCTCATCTTTCATACGCATCGCAAGCTGGTCTTGCGTGATGCCGGCGTTATTGACCAGAATCGACAAGCTGCCGAATTCTTTTTGCACGTCTTCCACCAAAGCACTACAGCGCCCAGCATCATTAACATTCAAGACGACACCCTTGCCACAACCGGGTTGAATCGATTCAAGATATGCCGAGATCGCTGCCGCCCCCGTCTCTGAAGTTGCCGTGCCTACCACTCTGGCGCCGCGCTTTATCAATTCTTCTGCAATCGCTTTACCGATGCCGCGTGACGCACCGGTAACCAGTGCGACTTGGCCATTCAAATTCATATTTTGCTGAGTCAATTCAAGAGCTCCAAAACTTTTTCCAAAGAAGCTTGATCGATGATTGCATCTCCAATCAAGCTGCCGTCAATCCGCTTCGTCAAACCCATCAATACTTTGCCCGGACCGCATTCGACCACATGGCTTACTTCTTCTGCAACCATCTTTTGAACTGTCTCAACCCAGCGCACAGGACTAGCAGCTTGCCGCACCAACGCGTCTTTTATAGCGGCCGCATCATGAACAATGGCGACATCCACGTTATTGATCAAGGCTATTTGCGGTTCGGCAAACTGCAGACTTTCCATGTAATCGCGCAAGCGATCGGACGCAGGTTTTAGCAGAGAGGAATGAAACGGTGCAGAAACAGGAAGGGGCAACGCGCGCTTGGCCCCTTTGGTTTTTGCCGCTTCGCAGGCCCGTTCCACCGCACCTTTATGGCCTGCAATCACAACCTGCGCCGGCGCGTTGAAGTTCACCGCCTCGACCACTTCCCCCTGCGAAGACTCGGCACATGCAGCGCGCACATCTTCATCCGACAAGCCGAGTATTGCCGCCATGCCACCTTCTCCGACCGGCACAGCCTCCTGCATCACTTGCGCACGAAAGCGCACCAGAGGAACAGCATCCTTGAACGCAATCACCCCTGCGGCCACAAGCGCCGAATATTCACCCAGGCTGTGACCAGCCACCAGCGCAGGCGCTAGGCCACCCGCGGCGATCCATGCGCGATACATCGCAACAGCCGCCGTCAACATCACTGGTTGGGTGTTGGTAGTGAGGTCGAGCGCCTCTTTCGGCCCTTCCGCGATCAATTTACCGAGATCGAATTGCAAAACATCGGCAGCCTCCGCCACCGTGTCTCGAACCACAGGGTTATCAGCAAAGCCATTCAACATGCCGATGGCTTGAGAGCCTTGGCCAGGAAAAACAAATGCAAATTTAGTCATGCGTTTAATATCGTAGCGGGCGGGAGGCCAAATCCATTACCTACGCCCAAAGTAATTCCTACATTCGTGCGAGCACCGCACCCCAAGTAAACCCGCCGCCCACACCCTCCATCATTACATTCTGTCCCGGCTTGATGCGTCCATCGCGTACCGCTTGGTCAAGCGCGAGAGGAATTGATGCCGCCGATGTATTGCCATGCTGGTCGACGGTAACGACCATTTTTTCCAAAGACAAACCGAGTTTTTTCGCAGTGCTTTGCATGATGCGAATATTGGCTTGATGCGGAATAAGCCAATCAATTTGCTGCGCCGTCATTTCTGCCGCCCTCAATGCTTCATTCGCCACTTTTTCCAGCACTGAAACCGCAAGTTTAAAAACCGCCGGCCCATCCATATGCAAGAAAGCGCTGCCCTCAACAGCACCTCCTGTCAAGCTGCCAGGAACGCAAAGAATATCAGCATGACTACCATCCGCATGCAATTTGGTGGCAAGAATGCCCGGCTCTTTCGAGGCCGACAAAACTACCGCACCGGCGCCGTCACCAAACAGCACACAAGTGGTGCGATCCTCGAAATTCAGAATACTGGAAAATACTTCCGCCCCGATGACCAGGACATTTTTGTGGGCACCGGATTTGATAAAACTATCGGCGACTGACACTGCGTAGACGAAGCCGCTGCATACCGCCTGCACGTCGACTGCAGGGCAACCATTGGCAATGCCCAATTTGCGCTGCACTACGCAGGCAGTGCTAGGAAAACCACCCAAATGATCAGGGGTGGAGGTAGCTAGGATAATCAGGTCGATATCATCGGCCGCAAGTCGTGCCATCTCAAGTGCACGCTTGGAGGCTTCGACTGCAAGATCGCTTGAACGGATATCCGGTTCCGTATAGTGGCGTGCCGAAATGCCGCTGCGCGAAACAATCCACTCGTCTGAAGTTTCAATTCCCTTTTCCGCCAATTGCGACACGAGTTCCTGATTGGTCACGCGCCTGGGCGGCAAATAACTACCAGTGCCGATGATTTTACTGTAGAGAGTCATGCCGTTTTCTGTTCTGTTAGTTCCATTGCGGCGATGGGTGCCGACACATCCGGAAAAGCATCCGATTGGGGCATCATTGCAGCAAACGTCGCCGAAATACGCGACAGGACGTCGGACTTTGCGGCATCGAAGGCTCTATTAATAGCCCACTCGAAACTGTAGGCATCTGCACCGCCATGACTCTTGAAGACGAGGCCGCGCAAGCCCAGCAAACTGGCACCATTGTAACGAGATGGATTCATCCGCTGCGAAATCGACCGAAGCGCACCACGCGCAATCAAGGCTCCGAGCATGTTAAGCACACTGCTTTTGAAGCTGGACGTCATAGCGACCTTGAAAAACCGCCCAAGCCCCTCGGAAGCCTTGAGAACAACGTTGCCGACAAAGCCATCACAAACAACAATATCGGTGGTGCCCGCAAAAATGTCATTGCCTTCCACGTTGCCGTAGAAATTGATCACCCCTTTATCATGATCGGCGCGTAGCAATGTCGCAGTCTGCTTCACGACATTATTGCCCTTGATATCCTCCTCCCCGATATTAAGCAACCCAATCGTTGGCCTTGTCTTGCCTTCGATTGCGGACACTAGAGCCGAACCCATCAATGCGAATTGATGAAGATGATGCGGTTCACAATCGACATTAGCTCCTAGATCGAGCATGTAGGTTGGGGCATCTTTTTGATTCGGAAGAGGAAAACAAATTGCCGGACGCTCGACCCCTGGTATGGTCTTGAGCAAATAGCGAGATACGGCCATGAGGGCCCCAGTATTGCCTGCCGACACACAGGCATTGGCTTGCGCTTGCTTCACAAGATGGATAGCGACGCGCATCGAGGAATCTTTTTTTCGCCGCAACGCCACTTCAAGAGGATCATCCATTGTCACAACCTCAGTGGCATTAACAATGGACAAGCGAGGATGATTTGCCGCCTTATGTTTTAAAAGCTCACCCTGAATGGTCCCTTCCAGACCGACAAGGATCAGCTCTACCTCAGGTTCGCGATTGACGAATGAAATAGCGGCAGGAATAGTAACAGACGGGCCGTAATCGCCACCCATGCAGTCAATGGAAATTTTAATTGTCATTGTTTTGATTCAGTGCCTCTTGCCAACCGCACTATGGGCCAGATTCGGCTTGATTCAAAATAACGCAAGATGCTGTTTCAGCACACAAAAAAAACGGCGCATGATCAGAAGCTCACCGCGCCGCTTTTGGCTTGGAACACCGACGAACGGTTATTCGTCGTTCTTGGTCTTGATGACTTTGCGGCCACGGTAGTAGCCATTGGGACTAATGTGGTGACGCATATGGGTTTCACCCGTTGTCGGCTCAACTGCCAGTTGCGGAGCAACCAGGAAATCGTGCGAACGATGCATGCCACGCTTGGATGGGGACTTTTTATTTTGCTGAACAGCCATGATAACTCCTGAATCTTAAGTTCTAAAATTTTAACACATCCGGCCTGCAAACTTATTGGCAAACCGAGAATCCCGATTGCAAACCCCTACCGACGAAAGCCGCCATCAACTTCCATTCTGCAAATCTTATTATTGCTTGATACCCTTCAGCATCGCGAAAGGAGAAGCCTTCCTAGCACTACCCACCCCCTCCAGAGCTACGCCATCAGGACAAATCTCATGCTTGGGCGCCAAGGGGATCGCCAGCAAAGCCTCATCCTCAATCAACTCGGCCACATTCAGCGCCTTAAGCCCAACGATGACATCAACCGCATCATCTTCCAGCGCAGCCTCTATTTCATCGGCATGGACTTCGCTTTTCGCAAGAACCAAAATCGATTCGGATGCGAGATCAAAGACAAACGGCGCCAAGCAGCGCTGACACATCAAATTTACAGCCCCCGAAACCGAAAGCCTTAACTGCGAATGTCCAATCGCATCGGCACCGCCTTGCAAGGACCAATGCAGCGCACCGGATGCATCTGCCAGCTCTTCCGACAACCTAGCCAGATCAGATACCGCAACATCACCCTCGCGGCACTCCTTGAGCCGACTGTACTCAAAAGCGTCGATTACGAAAGTACTCATAGGCCAAGACAAACCCGGAAAACCTGCGATAATAACAGGCTTTTCCCTTATCCGTCAAAGCCTTAGCATATTTTGCTTAACAACCATCAAGAATACCTCCTACACCAGTTAAATAATGCCCACTTCGAATACCTTGCCTCGACTGATTCTCGCCTCCAGTTCCAAATATCGCAGAGAATTGCTATCTCGGCTGAAAATTCCATTCGATGTAATCGTCCCGGATATTGATGAGGCGCCACATTCAGGCGAGACCCCGGAGGCAACCGCAATGCGACTGGCTCAAGGCAAGGCTGCCGCTGTGGCAATGCAAGCATCGTCCGCGCTTATCATCGGCTCCGATCAAGTCGCAACGCTGGATGGCGAGCAAATTGGCAAACCCGGCACACATGACAATGCCTTGGAGCAATTAAAAAAAATGCGCGGCCGCCGTGTCATCTTCCACACGGCCTTATGTCTTTGGGATGGACGCAAGGGCAACGTCGGACAAGCAGCGCAAATTGAGAACATTCAGACTTTCGTCACCTTTCGCGACCTGCCCGAGCATGAATTGGACGCCTACCTGCGAATAGAACAGCCCTACGATTGCGCCGGCAGCGCAAAAAATGAAGGGCTAGGCATTGCTCTCATAGAGAAGATCGAAAGCAACGACCCAACCGCATTGACCGGGCTGCCGCTGATTGCTTTGACGACGATGCTGCGGCGTGCCGGGGTTCGCTTTTTTTAATTCGATGATCTGCTTGCAAGCGCCTTTTGCCTAATGAATCCATCCTCGCAATACTTTTTGCCATAGAGAACATGCCCGGCATTCTTTACCTCATCCCGAATACCCTAGGTCAGACTGATCCAAGCCAAAACGATCTGCTCGCGCATATCATTCCAACCGAGGTGCAAGCTCTGACCGCCCGAATCGACTACTTCATCGCTGAGAATGCCAAGAGTACACGGGCTTTTCTTAAGATTGTTGCGGCAAAACATCCTCTTGCCAAGACATTGCAAGAAATACATATTGCAGAACTGAATGTAAATACAGCGTCCACGGCACTCCCCGCATTATTGGCGCCCCTGCTGAATGGCCAGGACGCAGGGCTGATTTCCGAGGCCGGTGTGCCGGCAGTCGCCGATCCTGGCGCGAATCTGGTCCGACTGGCGCATGCTCGCGGGATTACGGTAAAGCCGCTGGTGGGCCCTTCATCACTGCTACTCGCCGTAATGGCCAGCGGATTAAATGGTCAAAGTTTTGCATTCAATGGCTATCTGCCGACCGACGCAACTCAGCGCACCAAACGTATTAAAGAATTAGAAGATCGATCACGACACGAAAAGCAAACCCAGTTGTTCATTGAAACACCATATCGCAATGGAGCACTGCTGGAAGCTCTGGCAACATCCTGCAGTCCGAATACCCTACTGTCGATCGCAACCGATTTAACTTTGGAGTCCGAATCAATCAGAACTCAAACCGCGGCAAAATGGAAACATGATCTCGCATCTGGCAAGGCACCGGATTTCCACAAGAAACCTACAGTGTTTTTGCTATTGGCTGAATAGCAAACCACCAGCCGAAAAACCTAAAAACCTTCTCCGCCAATGCAAAACGGCGGTATTTCTCCGCCGTTTTGCCTGCCCCCGCACGGGGCAACCGTGAGGAGTTCAACACCCCTCTTCACCACATTATCAGCGCGGTGATCGTTCGATATCGGGATGTCCCCCACTTCTTGCTGCAAGCGATTACCCTCGCCAACGCAAAGAAAGAGAGCAGCGCCCGATACCGGAAATCCACAATTCAGTGCATCCATGTGCTTGCAGTATAGAGCCCAATTCGGGAGTTGCAAGAGCAGCATGAGAGCATTACTCGCCCATCGCCGAAATAGAAATATTATTTCAAGCTGGGCTTCGCGCTGCTCCATACTGAGCGCACCGCACCGTTGCCAACCGCCGCACCGAACTTTTTCAACATGCGTTCCGGCAAACCTTCATGCTGCGTATAGTCGACAATATCTTCGGCTTTCAACACATTGCGAGCCACAGTGTCGACAGTACCGAAATCGTCCGCCAAACCCATCTGGACCGCTTTGGTTCCGCTCCAGAATAAACCTGAAAACATGTCAGGCGTTTCTTTCAAGCGCTTACCACGTCCCTTGCGCACTACGTCAATGAACTGCTGATGGATTTCATTCAGCATCTCTTGCGCATAACTTTTTTGTTTTGGTGTCTGTGGACTGAATGGGTCCATGAAGCCCTTGTTCTCGCCCGCAGTCATCAGGCGACGTTCGACGCCGAGTTTTTCCATCACGCCAGTAAAGCCGAAGCCATCCATCAATACACCAATCGAGCCGACAATACTGGCTTTGTTGACGTAAATTTTGTCCGCTGCAGCGGCGATATAGTACCCCCCGGAAGCACAGATCTCATCAACGACAACATACAGCGGTTTTTGCGGGTAGGCTTGGCGTAAGCGCACTATCTCGTCGTTAATCATGCCTGCCTGAACAGGGCTGCCGCCGGGGCTGTTGATATGCAATATGATGCCGACCGAGCCGCTATCCGAATACGCCTTGTTGAGTGCGGGGATGACGGAATCGGCCGCGCCGGAAGCACCTGTCTCGATCGCTCCCTCTATTTCGATCAGCGCGGTATGCGAGCCGACGGTTTCCATATTCGCACCGCCAAAATCGAATGCCATCCAAAATCCAAAAACAACAGCAGCAAGAAAACTCAGCTTGAAAAATATTCCCCAACGCCGACGAGCGCGCTGCTCTGCAAGCGTCGCAAACGCCAGCTTCTCCAGAATCTCCCGCTCCCACCCCTCTTTTTTTGAGGTGCCGCTGTCGCTTTTTTTAAATTCCGGCATTGGCTCCTGGGCCGGGTGCGAAGGCGTATTTTCAAAGTAGTCGTTGCTCATTTCTATCACTCTCTCTTCATTGCTGATGAACCTTATGGTCGCGCAGGCCTTGCTTTTACGTATTGATCCGGCTGCCAGAATACCTGTCCATCTTTTTCCAGTACGGTGATCTGCCGCAGCCGCCCGCCACGACAAGGGCCGCCTATGCAATGACCGTTTTCCGGCGTATAAATCGCCCCATGGGTAGAGCACATCAAATACAGACCGCTTGACTCGAAAAATTCGCCTTCGGTCCAGTCCAGTTCAATTGGGACGTGCGCACATCGGTTCAGGTAAGCATGGGCAATATTGTTGTAGCGAACCACAAACCCGGTGGCATCTTCGCCGATGGCAACTACAGGAAAACGTATGCCCCTTCCTCCCTCCAGCAACTCGCTGGATTGGCAGATAAAAACGAACTCTTCAGACATTGACCAAGACCTTTGCCATAAATTGGTTACGCATTTTCCGCCAACCAGGCATGCAGTTCAGCAATCGAGTTTACCGAATGCATAGGCTTAAGCGCCTGTAATTCGTTTTCCGAATGCGCGCCATAATGTACGGCAATTCCTGCTGCACCCGCATTGATCGCCATCTGCAAATCGTGCGTGGTATCGCCGATCATCACTGTACGCGCCATATCCTGGCCCAGTTCTCGGGTCAGTTCTTGCAACATGGCGGGATGCGGTTTGGAGAACGTTTCATCGGCACAGCGCGTGGCATCGAATAAAGACAATAACTTGACTGCATCAAGCGCCCGGTTGAGGCCGACCCGGCTCTTGCCGGTGGCGATCGCCAGGAAATAACCTTCCTGGGACAATTCTGCAAGCATTTCGCGCGCCCCTCGAAAAAGCGTCAATTCATGGTCTTTTGTCAGATAGTGGTAGCGGTAGCGCTCCACCATGCGCGGATAATATTTGGGATCCAGATCCGGAATTACGGCTTGCATCGCCTCATACAGGCCAAGACCGATTACATAAGCTGCGGCTTTGTCGTCCGGGACCGGCAAGCCCAGGTCCTTTGCCGAGGCCTGAATGCACCTCACGATGGTCTGGGTGCTGTCCATCAAAGTGCCATCCCAATCGAAAACGATCAGGTCAAATTGCTTTCTTGCCATGTTGCCTGGCAGTTCAGCTGCCAGCTCCTTCTTCTATTGTCTCGTGAATCGCTTCTCGCGAATGAATACGGAATGCTTCAATCAGGTTAAGCGGATATTTTTTCCAAGCTTTTCAAAAAACGCTCGCATTCCGGCGGCAAAGGCGCATTCAGGGTGACCGGCTTGCCGGTTTCCGGATGCATGAAGGTGATCTGATGCGCATGCAGGAACATGCGCTTCAAGGCAACGCGCTCTCCCTCCGGCTTCTGCAACGCGCGGTTCAAGGCAAAATCGCCGTACTTGTCATCGCCTGCAATTGCAAATCCGCTGGAAGACAGATGCACTCTAATTTGGTGCGTTCTGCCGGTTTTCAACTCAGCTTCCAGCAAGGCAAACGACCGATATTTTTGCAGGAGATTGAACACGGTATGCGACGCCAAACCGTCCGACTGCACGCGTACCCGTCGTTCACCGTCCGGCGCATTGTACTTAAACAAAGGCAACTTGATGTGCTGCCGCGGATTTTGCCAGTCGCCGTGCACCAATACCAGATAACGCTTGTCCAGCAACCCTTCGCGGATTTGTTCATGCAGATTGGTCAAGGCCGAACGTTTTTTGGCAAGCAATAAAATACCCGAGGTATCGCGGTCGAGCCGATGCACCAGTTCAAGAAACTTTGCCTGCGGCCGCGCCGCCCGTAATTGCTCGATCACGCCATAACTCACGCCGGAACCCCCATGCACCGCGATGCCGGCAGGCTTGTCGATGATGAGCAAGTGATTATCTTCCAGCAATATCTTGAATTCCGTACCTGGCGCTGTCTGCGCCGGTTTTTCGGCAAGCCGTACCGGCGGAATGCGGACTATGTCTCCCAGTTCCAGCCGATAAGTCTGGTCGATACGGCCCTTATTGACCCGCACTTCACCAGAACGCAAAACACGATAGATGTGACTTTTCGGTACGCCTTTGCAGACACGCAATAAAAAATTGTCGATCCGCTGTCCTACCTCTTCATCGGAAATTGTGACGAGCTGAACCTGTGGAGGGACTTGCACCGGTTGGGAGGGAGATTGCCTTTCAGCCTCTTTCCCAGAAAATCTCGCTAAGTCCTTCATTTTGAATATATAATTGTTTCACAACGGTTACAAATCCGTTGGAGTGTAAGAATAAAAAGCACATTCTACACAGGGGCGTCTCCATCGGCCTCGCCAATTTGCAAATTCGATGGAAAAGATGTGTATGCATCATTCATGCGCGAGTCAAGGTTGCACCGTTGTTGTAATCGGATAGCGCGCAAGAATGTTGGACCGGATTGATTGGATTGTTAAGGATAAAGTCCGGCGAGCTTGCTTGTTCAAGGCAAGCTCGCTGGTTGATGGTGTTGAAAGCTGTTTGCCGAATCTGCTAAACCCATGTTTTGTTTAGCTTAACCATTTGCTCATCGTCTGCGATTGTAAATCTGCGCTTGAATCATCTGAGCTGCGCGGTGCAAGGCACGGGTGCACTCGGCATACCTGATCGACGCCATTCGCGCCAAGTTGCCGCACCAGTGCATTTGCACCGCTCTGCTGCACGCTAAGGCAATTCCCACCCGCCAAACACTCCGTTCCCGCGTACATCCCGGTACCCTTGCCATCTCCATTGGCGTTTTTGCCATGGACGGCATTAAAGATGGCCTACGAGCCGTGGAGTAAAAAAATGAAACGTATGTTGTTCAATGCCACGCAGCAGGAAGAATTGCGCGTGGCAATTGTCGACGGGCAAAAGCTAATCGACATTGATATTGAAACCACCGGCCGCGAACAGCGCAAATCAAATATCTATAAAGGCGTCATCACCCGCATCGAGCCTTCGCTGGAAGCCTGTTTCGTCAATTACGGCGAGGAACGGCACGGCTTCCTTCCGTTCAAGGAAGTCGCTCGTTCATATTTCCGCGAAGGTGTCGATGTCCGTAACGCCTCGATCAAGGATGCGCTGCGCGAAGGCCAGGAAATCATGGTTCAGGTCGAGAAGGAAGAACGCGGCAATAAAGGTGCGGCCTTGACCTCCTTCATTTCGCTGGCTGGCCGTTACTTGGTCTTGATGCCCAATAATCCGCGTGGCGGCGGCGTATCGCGCCGAGTCGAAGGCGAAGATCGTCAGGAACTGCGCGAAACAATGGACAAGCTGGATTTGCCCAGCGGCATGTCGGTGATTGCGCGAACCGCAGGCATCGGCCGCAACGTCGATGAACTGCAGTGGGATTTGAACTACCTGATGCAACTGTGGCGCGCGATCGAAGGCGCCGGCCAATCTTCCTCGGGCGCCTTCCTGATTTATCAGGAATCTTCCCTAGTAATCCGGGCGATTCGCGATTATTTCCAACCGGATATCGGCGAGATCCTGATCGACACCGACGATATTTATGAACAGGCTCAGCAGTTCATGAGCCACGTGATGCCGGACATGGTGCACCGGGTCAAACGCTACCGCGATGATGTGCCGCTGTTCTCTCGCTTTCAGATCGAACACCAGATCGAAACCGCCTATTCGCGCACTGTGCCCTTGCCTTCCGGCGGCGCAATCGTGATCGATCATACCGAGGCCTTGGTCTCGGTCGATGTCAACTCGGCACGTGCAACACGCGGTAGCGACATTGAAACAACCGCCTTCAACACCAACCTGGAAGCTGCGGACGAGGTTGCCCGTCAATTGCGCCTACGCGATCTGGGGGGGCTCATCGTAATCGACTTCATCGACATGGAAGTCGCCAAGAACCAGCGCGAAGTCGAAACCCGCTTGAAGGATGCACTGCATTATGACCGTGCCCGCGTGCAGATGGGCAAGATTTCCCGCTTTGGCTTGATGGAATTGTCTCGCCAACGCCTGCGCCCATCGCTGTCCGAAGGCAGCCATGTGACTTGTCCGCGCTGCAACGGCACCGGCCATATCCGTGATACTGAATCCTCTGCCCTTCAGGTCCTGCGCATCATTCAGGAAGAGGCGATGAAAGAAAACTCAGCCTCGATCCATGTTCAGGCGCCGGTCGACGTTGCCGCCTTCCTGCTCAATGAAAAGCGTGGCGAAATCCTTAAGATTGAAACCCGCCATCGCGTCGCAGTCATCCTGATTCCGAACAAGTATCTCGAAACACCTCACTACAAGCTTGAACGCATCAAGCATGACGACGCACGTCTGGAAGAAATCCAGGCCAGCTACGACATGGCCGAGCAAGCCGATACCGACATCAGTTACAGCAAGCGCCAGAAAGAAGAGATCAAACCGCGCCAGGAAGCCATGGTCAAGGGAATTACGCCCGACCAGCCCGCCCCCGTTGTTGAACGCAAACCGGTCGAACCTGCACCATCCGTTCCGGTCCCTGTACTGGTGGCTCCCGCTGAAGAAGGTTTTTTCAGTAAAATTTTTGGTTTGTTCCGCAAGAAAGAAGTGGTGCCGGTCGCCGTTCCTGCTCCCGTGTTGCCGGAAGAAAAGCCACAGCACAATCGCGAGCGCAGTGAGCGCAATGGACGCGGACCGCGTGGCCGCAGCCGTGGCGGCCGCGGTGGCCGCGAGCGTACCGAGGAGCGCGACGGCGGGCGGTCCGAGGAAACGGTAAAACCGGTTCTAGCCGAAGTTGTGGAAGCAAAACCTGCACGTCCTCCACGCCCGCCGCGCGAGCCAAGGGAACCCCGTGAATCCAGGGAGCCGAGGGAGGTCAATGAAGGGCGCCAACGCAACGAGCGGCCTCCTCGCCCGCCGCGCGAAGAACGCAAGGAAATTCCGGCAGAGGCCAAAGCGGATGAAGCCTTGCTGGCGACAGGGACAGCTATTGCTTCCGCCGGCACTGCGGCAATAGCGCTCGCCCCGGCTGGGTTTGCCTCGGACGACGCGCATCAAATTATGGCAAACGGTCCCGAAGGCGAGAACGGCGAACAGAGTGAAGAGCAACGCCGCCGTCGCCGCCGTCGTGGCGGCCGCAATCGCAACCGTCGTGAACGTGAGAATGGTGAAGCCGGTGATTCCGGCAGCATGGTCGGCACAGTTGAAGAGGAATCGGTACAGGGCGAATTTTTCAGTACAGTCCCGACTCAAGCGGCTGTGATCGATGCTGCTTCTGCAACAGCGGATGCGCCAGTCGCCGCTGAAACCGCTAGCGTAACAGCGTTGCCGGCGGCAAATGCGGCGCCGATTGCTCTGCAACAAGTCCCGCAAGAACCGCAGGTGGTCGAATCTGCTCCGATTGTTCCTGTTGTTCCGGTTGCCACTGCTCAGTCCCCGGAAATCGTGGCGCCGCGTGCCGTATCGGAACCGCTTCCGCCGGTAGCCGTAGCCGTCTCTGCTCCAGCTCAACCAGCACCGGCTTCGGTCAAAATAACGCCGGCTCCGATGCAATTGGAGGAATTAAGCCGTGTGCTTGCTTCCGCAGGCCTGACCCTTGCGACAACCGACCCGGAAAAACTCCGTGCCGCACAAGAAGCAACAGCAAAAATTATTGCTGTGCCACGTCAACCGCGTGAGCGCAAACCTCTGCCGCCGCAATCGAACGAACCGCTGGTTCAAGTCGAAACGCAGCGTTAATCTGCCTCGCCTTCTCCGAGGGACACCAGGGAAGGCGATAGGGATCAAAAAGAAAGTGTTGCTCCAATGCCGCTCAGTTGAAAACTAAGCGGCATTTTTCATTTTTCAGATAGCTGCCCTTGCCTGGCATAGATGATGAGCGGTGAGCTGCACCGTCGATGCATCGTGATTCTCGATTCAGCTTCCGTTTTCAGGGTGATTGATTGGCAGCACGCCAAATCGCAAACATTTCCTTGTAGGCCGCCTCGACTTTCCGCGCAAACGCCGGTGCATTCATCAAGGCGCCGCCTTCCATTTCGGCGCGTAATCCCATCCTTAGCGCCGCCAGCTTGGGCAAATCTGACGCCAAGGCAACAGCCTTTTCCACGTACTCGTCCTCGTTGCAAGCAATCCACTCCCGATGTCCTGCTCCTTCCAGTATCGAACTGCCCAACCGTCCGACACTAGGCCGTCCCGCAAGACTGACGTAGGGCACTCCCATGTACAGGCATTCAAACAGCGTCGTGCCGGAATTGTGAGGGAAACAATCAAGGCCGATGTCCATGCCTCGCAATACGTCCCACGGAGGACTCTGGAAGCCGATTTCAAGCCGCTCCGGCGCAATGCCATAGGCGGCGAACTTCGCGGCCAAGGCATTCTGCATGGACGTCTCTTTGAAATTCTCGCTATTCACCACCAGCCGCGAACCTGCAACGCGCTTGAGAATTTCCGACCATACCCGAATCGAGCGATAGTTGATCCGCACGGCCCGCGTCAGCATGCCGAAGGTGACATAACCCCGTTCCATCGCCGGCAAGGGGCTCACTGGTCCCATTCCCTCAGCAGGAAGATAGGTATAGCCCGGCGTCGCCAGCCGCCAGGGTTGCTCTGAAAACAGCCCCTCGCTGCCGGCCGGCGCACTGGTGAAATCAGTCAGGAGATAATCCACCGCGGTCAGCCCGGTCGTATAGCCGTATCCCAGCCAGGACAGCGACACCGGGGCGGGTTTGCGGGCAAATACACCTAGCCGGTTTCTGGCGGTATGTCCGGCAAGATCCACCAGAATGTCGATACCATCGGCGCGGATGCGTTCCGCCAAAACCGCGTCGCTCATCCCCTTCGTCGCGACCCAATGATCCACATATCGCTTGTAGCGTTCGGTCGCCGCATCCTCCTTCGACAACTCGGCATAAGCCACCACTTCCAGCACTGTTTTGTCGTGGTGAGCAAGCAGTGGTTCCAGAAAAAAGCGGACCGCGTGATTGCAAAAATCCGGCGATACATATCCCACTTTCAGACGGCGCTTCGCGTTCGTATCGTTATCGTGAGGGCGCCATTGCGCTCGCAGCGGCAAGCCAAACCGTGCGTCGTATTCGCGATAAGCCTCGAAAATCTCTTCGGCGCTCTTGTCTGCCTGGTAGTTCAGGGTGAAAAGCAGATTACCGTAGGCATCTTCGTAATCCGGACTGATTTCCAAAGCTTGCCGAAAACAGGCTTCCGCCTCGCTCAGGCGGCCCTGAGCCAGCAAAACGCCACCCAGATCATTGTGCGCGGCAGGATCATTCGGCGTTATCGCCAGTGCCTGCCGAAAGTGCGTTTCAGCCTCCAACTTGCGTCCCAATTCAGAAAGAATGTAAGCAAGATTGCTATGTACTTCACCATCATCCGGTGACAGTTCAGCTGATTTTTGTACGTACTCTAATGCCTCTTCCAATCGCTTTTGATGTACAGCCACGCCTCCAAGCGCTTTCCAGCCAAGGCCGTGCCGGGGAAAGCGCAGCGTCAGCGAGCGGGCCAGCGCTTCAACCTCGTCAAGCCTGCCCTGTCCATAAAATCCCATCAGGGCTTCAATCTCCTGCGGGCTTGGCGCGATTTCGTGCTGCGAGCTCGCAGATGGTCCGGATATGCTCTGCTCCGCAACGGCCGGCCCGCTTGGCTCATCGTTTGCAAGGTCCGGATGCCGGCCCGTGGCCTCTTCTTGCGCAGCGTGCAAAACAGGCTTCGCAAGCCGCTCCGCCAACGCTTCCGCCGCAATGCCCTGCAAACCATGTTTCCTGCCCAGCGCCAGCACTTGCCGCGCCGCCTCCGCGCGTCCGGCCTGGATCAGCGTTTCGATGTAACTCAGCCAATGATGAGGCTGCTCGGGCGACGCCTGCAGCGCAGTTTCGAAATAAGGCAAGGCGGCCACTGCTTGTCCGCACTGCACCGCCAGCACGCCCATATTGTGATTGGCATCCGGATGCCTCGGCTGGGCTAACAGAATCGTCCGGTAGAGCGCTTCGGCTTCCTGCAACCGGCCGGCCTGATGATGGCTCAGCGCTTCTTGCAGGTCCCTTTCCAGCATTGGATCGGAGAATGGCGGCGGGAGGGACGCAGTCATGATAGTCGAGATCAAATGGCACTGGCCTGCAAAGCCACGCGATCGATTTTTCCATTCGCGTTCTTCGGCAGCATGTCTAGGATGGTGAGGCGCCGCGGCACCATGTAAGGCGGCACGATCGCAGCGATCTGACGCAGCAATTCTTCCGGCGATGCCGGCGCACTCGTCGCCGCAAAGGCGAGTATCTGCCCCAGTCCATCGGAGAATTTCTTGTAGATCACCGCGCATTCCATCACGCCGGCCAAGGTGCCGAGCGCTGCCTCGATCTCTTCCAGTTCGATACGATAGCCCATGTGCTTGATCTGGAAATCCGCGCGGCCCTTGAAATGCAGCCAGCCGCGTGCATCCTTGCGCACGATGTCGCCGGTCCGGTAGCCGACATCCGCATAACATGAATGACGCGGATTCTGGATAAAGGCGCCGGCGCTGCGCTGCGGATCGTTGTAGTAACCGAGCCCGACTTGCGGACCGCGTAAAAACAACTCTCCGCAGTCCTGATCCGCATCGTCCACCGGCAGGATTTCAAAATCGAAATTCTGCGCCAGCAAGCCGAGAGGTGCGAGGCTTCGCATGTCCTCGAAATCATCAGTACTAACAGTGTGCGCAGAGCAGATGCAGGTGCATTCCGTCGGCCCATAAACGTTCTCCAGTTCCGCGCGCTTGCCGAACAGGTCGTAGAGCTGGCGCAGCCTGCCTTTGGGAAAACCTTCGCCGCCGAAGATGATCTTGCGAATTGCCGGAAAATCCGAGGGGGTCAGCGCGCGCGTCGTCAGCAAATAAACCAACAAGGATGGCACCGAGAACCACAGCGTGCAGCCCGCCTCGTTGATCAGCCGAACCAGCAGGCGTGTATCGCGCACCTGTTCGACGGTAACCGGCACCAGCGTGGCGCCGGAAAAGACCGCCGAATAGAAATCGAATACCGAGTTATCAAAATAAATCGGATTGACGTTGGTCAGCACGTCCTCGTGCGTAATGCCGAAACGCTCTCTGGTCCAGGCAATGAACCAGAGCAGGTTCGCATGCGACATCACGGCGCCCTTCGGCATCCCGGTGGAGCCGGAGGTGAACATGATGTAGGCCGGCGAAGCGCCGCCGATCGAGCAGCGGTCCGGTAGTGCCGGCATGTCGGTCAGATCAGGCAAATCACGCAAATGCAGGATGTCGCAATATTCTCCGGCTTCGAATGCCGCCTTGAACGGGAGCTCCGGAAACGCGTTGATGACCAAGCGTGGCCGACAGGTGTCGATGATCTTGCGCAGCCGTTCCCACGGGCTGTCTGGGTCAAGATTGGTATAGAGAATGCCGAGACGCAGGCAGGCAAGCATGGAGGCAAAGGCCGCCGGCGACTTGTCGTGCAACATCGCAGCCACCTGTCCCGGACGCAGGCCCAAGGCCCATAAAGCGGCTGCGATGCGGTCAGCCAGCGCACTCAACTCGCGATAGCTGAAGCGCTCCCCGCTGGCCGGGTACAACAGTGCGATGCGATCCGCATGCCGCTGCACGATTTCATCGAAAGCAAGGCCGAGGTTGGAGACGAAAGTCATGACGGCATCCGTTTTCAAAGCACCAGGCCGCCGTCCACCTCCAGCACGGTCCCGGTCAGGTAGTCGTTCTCGATGACATGGCGCACCGCAAGAAAAATGGACTCGAGATCGCCCAGGCGGCGCAAGGGAATCTGCTGCTGCAAACGGCTTACGGCAGCTTCGCTGAGTGCGGCGCGGGTGGAAGGCGTATCGATGAATCCAGGCGCAATCGCGGCAAAGCGCAGGCCCATTCCCCCCAATTCCTTGGCCCAGGTCCGAGTCAGCGCGTTCACACCGGCCTTGGCTGCCGAATATGCGGATTGGCCGGCATTGCCGTTGGCGGAAATGGAACTGATGGAAATGACGACGCCCTTGCGGCGCTTTGCAAGCATCCTGTCCACGACGCGGCTGGAGACGAAAAAGACCGAATCCAGATCGGCCGCTAGCACCCGCCGCCACGATTCGCGCGAATGCACGCGGTCATCGCGAGACAGCATGTTGACCAGCGGTTCACTGTGGATGATGCCCGCATTGTTGATCAGCACGTCCGCCTCGAAACCGGCATCGAACACTGCCTGCAGCACCGTATCGACAGCCTCGGGGTCGGTGACATCGCAAGGCCAGGCCGTGACGCGGCCTTCGCTTGCCTCGCGCAATTCGGCGCACAGCGTCTCGTCCTGTTCCAGTACGCAGACGGAGGCCGACTCCGCATCCAGCCGGTCGACCAGATAACGGCCGATGCCCCGGCCGCCGCCCGTCACCAATACGCAGGAGCCTGCAATTTTCATGGCGCGGCGCCATGCGCGCGCAAGGCGCTTCGTGCGGCTCCGACCGATTTCATATCCGCTATTTCGTCGCTGGTAAGCTGGATCTGATAGGCGTCCTCAAGCCGGGTGATCAGCATCATGTGCGCCAATGAATCCCAGCTCGGGATATCGCTCAGCACGAGGCCATCCACGACAGCAGATTCCGGTATGGCAAACACTTCCGCAAAAATTTTTTCTATCGACATGTCTGTTTTCTTGTAGAGCACGTACAAAGTGTCATGATAGTAGGATGGGTGAAACCCATCATCGAGCATCGAAGAAAAACGAGGGATTTTTCCTCACTGTTCCTTGGCTCGCTGATATCCATTAGAGCCTGTTATGAACTCAAGCAGGGGCTGCCCGAAGGGTTCGAGCGAGAAGGGCGCATCGCTGCGTTGCGGCGCTGGCCCCGGGCGGCGCGGCGCGCCTTGCGCTGCCTCCCTTCTCGCTCGAACGCGACCCCTGCTTGAGTTCATAACAGGCTCTAGGGAAGCACGATCAGGCCGTGCCCCTGCAAAATCCATGTCACCGAAACCTGACGAACAACGCCTTGCCGCATACGAAAGCACACTCGATCCGATCTCGCTGATCGCGCAGCAAATCATTACCCACTCGATACGGCCCGTCGCCATGCGCCCAGATATAGTCGTCGAGAATCAGCCACGCCCCTGGCAGCATCCTGCCCAGCCAGAGTTCGCAATCCTTCCTGACGCAGTCGTAGTCATGGTTGCCGTCGATATGGATCACTGCAATCCGTCCGGCGTATTCAATCCGCTGTCCGAGCGCAGACGAAATCGCCTCGCCATCGGCATAGATCTTGAAGGCCTGTTCCGACGGCCGCCGCAGATGAGCATGGTCATCGGCACGGAACGGGACCATGTTCACGAAAAAACCTTCGCTCAACACTTCGAAATCCCATTCGCCCACCAAGGCCTGAAACGAATCCGGCGACTGACGCTGGATCGCGTTGTCCGCCACCCAGGGATCGACCGTCAACACCGGACCGATCCGATAGCGCCAGGCCAGGTACAGCAGCACGAAGGCCGATCTTCCCATCAACGAACCGATTTCAACCACGTCCCCCGCCGGCGCGCCGGCAGCAATCCCCATCATGGCTGCCACCTTGTCGTCGTTCGACTCGCCATAGATCAGCGCTGCCTGCTTCAGGATGCCGGCCACTTCAAGCATTGACAGGGCGGGAGAAGCCTCCGCGCAAAGCGCCACGAACGGCTGCAGCCGCCCTGCCCGCGTCATCAGTTGGCGATGTTGCTCGACCTGTTGCCGGATCGGCGACTGGCCGATCATTTCAATCTCTAGGCAGTGCGCGGCAATGAAACGCCGCATGAAGTCATGCACGCTGGCGACCGGGCAGTAGATGCGGCCGATTGCATGCGCCGAGGCCATCGACAAAAACCGCTGCGGAAAATCATCGTCGTAAATCGACGGCAGGCGATGCAGCTCGCCCCATTCGGCGGCGATCTCGGTGCTTGCCACCGAGGCCGCACAAACCACGTGCTCTCCGCGCTGCCGTGCCGCGCTCAAGTACTCCACCGCCGCCTGGTTCACGGCGGGAAATACCAGCGTCGCGCTTGCGTCTTTCGGGTTGTTCATGAGAGACCGCTCTTCAATCCTTCAGTCCGATATCACGCCGGGCCGCCTCGCGCACCACGTCGTCAAGCCACTGGTGCATGCTCTTGCCGGTCCTGGCCCGCGCCTCGTAGGCCAGGCGCTTGGCCTCGGGCGTCACCCCCTCGAGCTGGCCGTGATAACGCGTGCGGTGGGTACCGCCGCGTGCGCCGGGAATCGGGAAATCGAGATCCGCCTTCGGTTCGCCTTCCCCCACGACGAAATCGATCACGTAAAAGACCCCGCCGATAATCCATTCCAGCCGAGTCTTGCGCGCCTCGACCGGCAGCTTGTCCAGCGGCAGCGGATACACGAATTCAGGATTGGAATTCATCAGAATTTTGCCGAACTCGGTTTCGCGCAACCAGGGCGGCATGCTCTCATCGCCGACCACCACCTTGCCGCCGGGCTTGGTGACGCGCGCCATTTCGGCGAAAGCGCGCTTGATGTCGCCGAAGGCATTGATGCCGCCGAAATGAAAGCAGGCGTCGAAACTGTTTTCAGCAAAAGGAAGATAGTAACCATTGGCGAGCGCGGGCTCGACACGCGCGGAAACGCCATGCATGCGCTCGACGTTTTTGGCAAGAAAGGAAGGCGAGAGATCCTGGATATAGAGGCGGCCATCGGCGCCCAAGCGTCGCGCGATGATCTCCGAATCGCGTCCGGTTCCGGCACCAGTCTCCAGTATCACCGAACCGGGACGCAGATCGAGTTTGTCGATCATGGCATTGCGCACCGCCTGCTCGTCTTCGCCATAGGTACTGAAAGTCAAGGGCAGATAGCGGTCGTACGCATCGGCGCGCTCCTCGTATTGCTGCAAGGCCTTGCGGTCCACCATCGGCAGTTCAAATGGATAGACCAGATCGGGGATGCCATTGCGGATTTCGAAACGATGGCCGGATGGGCTGTGCAGCACACCCGAGACGATTTCGTCTGCGTCCCGAATCTCCTCCTCCAGGGTCAAAGGTTCCAGCGTGACTGGATCGACATAAAACTTTTCTTCTCCGGAGCGCATGCTCCCTCCCGGGCTAGGTAAGCGTTGGAAATTACGGGGGCCTCTAAAAATTACCAAAATTGCCCAAGGTCGGGCCGAGGAGCGGATGTGTACAGGTACATTGAGCACCGCAGACCCGGGATTGGGCAATTTTGGTAATTTTTAGAGGCCCCCTTAAGTGTGGGTTCTGCGCAGTGTGCCAATATAAACGCCGGTCGTAAAGCGAAGTTCTTTCGCAAAGAGCGCGGGAATCGTCTTGTAAGCCCTCCGGCTTGACCGTAAGATACGCAGGCGCGCTTTGGCCGGCATGAACAAAGGACAGCACCAATGAAGCCCCTCATTATTTTCGGCCTCGGCAAGATAGCCGATGTCGCTTACCACCATATCGTCCGCGACAAGGCGTATCAGGTCGTGGCATTCACCTGCGACAGCAAGTGGCTGCCTGCCTCCAGCGAACCGGATCGCACGCATCTCGGCCATCCGGTGGTGCCGTTCGAAGACATCGAACGCCGCTACCCGCCCGAATCCGTCTCCATGTTCGTCGCCATCGGCTATCACGAGCTCAACGCCGTCCGCGCCATGAAGTGCGAAGAGGCCAAGGCAAAAGGCTATACCCTGATCAGCTACATCAGCCCGCGCGCCGATCACGGTCAATGGCTGGACGCAGGGGAAAACTGCCTGATCCTCGACGGCGTCGGCATCCAGCCGGGTGTCAAAATCGGCAACAACGTATCCCTGTGGAACAACGTACTGATCGGCCACCATTCCATCATCCATGATCATTGCTGGATCGCTGCCGGCGCGACGCTGGGCGGCGTGGTCACGCTGGGCGCCCGCTCCTTCGTGGGTCTCAATGCCACCATCGGCGGCGAGTTGTCGATCGGCGCGGATTGCTTTCTGGGAGCCGCTACCCTGGTCGTCAAAAGCGCGCCGCCGCGCAGCGTGTTCATTGCGCCCGGCACCGATAAATTCCGGCTCGAAAGCGACGCCTTCATCAGGATGACGCGGCTGCCAGCGCTGGACGCAAGCAAGGCTTGAAAGGCGGCCGCATGTTTTCATGGAAAAAACTCGGCAACGTATTCAATCCAACAATCGGCAAACCGAGACCATGGATGCAGGAGTATGCGCAATGCCCTACTCCGTTCATCCTGAATGACAAGGTGTTGCGGGTCTATATCGCCTGCCGGCCGCAGCGCGGCTCCGATCTGCAATACGTCTCGTATCCCGGCTACGTCGATCTGGCGCGCGACGAACTCACGCGTGTCGTGGGAATATCCGAAGAGCCGCTGATGCCGCTGGGGAATCCAGGCGCCTTCGACGAGTTCGGGATCATGCCTAGCAGCTTCGTACGAAAAGGCGATGACATCTATGCCTACTATTCCGGCTGGACCCGCATGCAATCCGTGCCCTACACCCTGGCGATCGGTCTGGCGATCAGCCGCGACGGCGGGTACAGCTTTGAAAAAGCCGGCGAGGGGCCTGTCCTGGGAACAAGCCTGAACGAACCCTATTTCGTTACCGGCCCGATCGTGCGGGTATTCGGCGACCAGTGGCACATGTGGTACCTGAGCGGACGCAAATGGCTGTTCGAAGAGGGAAAACACGAACCCGTCTACCAGGTCGCCCATGCCACATCGAGCGACGGCATCAGGTGGAAGCGGGAGGGTCTCCCTATCGTTCCGGTCTTGTCGGAAAACGAATGCCAGGACATTTTCGCGCCGTTTTTTCTCGATGGAAAATGGCATGCCGTCTTCGCCTGGCGCAAGCCGTCTGCTGCGGACGGCGCCTATCGCCTGGGTTACGCATTGTCCGATGATCGGATGATCTGGAGCCGGAACGATGCGCAGGCCGGGATCGAACTCTCTGCAACCGGTTGGGACTCGCAGATGATGTGCTACCCGCAGATCATCGAACTGGATGGGCGCATCCTCATGTTCTATTGCGGAAACGGATTCGGGCGCGAAGGTTTTGGCATCGCGGAACTGACAGGCCATTCAGCGTGACGAACCGGATGCCACCCATGTCGATCATCGATCACATCGCCACCGAGACATCCAACAGGCAACGCACCCTGCTGAATCGTCTCCGGCATTCGGAAAAGCCGGTGATCATTTACGGCGCCGGCGTCTACGCTTACGTGCTGAAGCGTTTTCTTGCCGCCAATGGCATCGCCGTTGCCGCCGTGATGGTAGACGCGGCCTATCGATCCGCAGATGCATTCATGGGCATGAAGCCGGTCACGACGGAAGAGATGGCCGGCCGGCTTGCCGATTTCCATATAGTCGTCGGCATCACCAATTACCCGCCCTTCATCGGCAAGTTGGCCGGCCTCGGCGCGACAGAAATTCATGTCATCGACATCCCGGATTATCTCAATATGCCGCACGGTTTCATGGATCTGGACTTCGTAAAACAGCACAGCAGCCGGTTCGAGCAGGCGGCGGCGCTGTTTGCCGACGATCTCTCGCGCCAAATCTATATCGCGGCGATCAACACCAAGATCAACGAGAATCTCGACTACATCAAACCATATGTCCGCCTGGATAATCTCTACTTCCCATCGGCCGAATTTCCTCTGCGCGAAAATGAAACCCTATTGGATGTCGGCGGCTTCACCGGCGATACGGTACGCGAATTCCATGGCATCACCAAAGGCCGGTACAAGCAGATCATCTCGCTCGAACCCGGCGCGGAAAACTTTGGAAAACTGCTGGCAACGATCGAAACGCTTGGCCTCGCAAAAGTCCTGCCTCTGCCAATTGGCGCCTGGGACGAGCGGACGACGCTAAGGTTTACGACCAAGGAAATGCACATCGACAACCAGATCACCGAGGATGGCTTGCAGCAGATTGAAGTCGATACGATCGATGCGATCGTGAGCCGGGTCGGATGTCCGGTAAGCTTGATCAAGCTGGATATCAACGGCGCCGAGTATCGTGCGCTTGCCGGCGCACGGGAAACCATACGCAAGCATCGCCCGCGCATTGTCGTCAGGCTGCACGCGAAGGAGGATTTCTTCCGTCTGCCGCTCCTGTTGAATGAGACCGCACCCGACATGAAACTCTATCTCAGGCAACGCAACTTCATGTCGATGATGGTGGTGCTATATGGCGTGTTCGATCAAGACGATCAAGATTCGAGCACCGCGAGTCCAAAGCCGTAGCGCCCGAACTCGTTTCCGTTGTATAGCATGTACACCCGGCCATCGCACTCGAACACATGCGGATAGCACAGCATGCCGGAATCCCAATCCGCATCGCTCACATCGATATGCATCTGCTCATCGTCCCGGGTCCAATCGACAAGATCGTCCGAGCAGGCGTGACCTATGCGATAGCCCCGATCCCGATTGTTGCGGAAGTCATGAGAATGCCGGTAGCAGAAAAACATATGATGCCGGCCGGCGATCTCGATCACCGTGGGAAGCGCCTGGCACTCATCAACACCCAGCCGGCACGCGATGATTTGGCGCCCTTCTTCCTTGACCCATTCGAAGCCGTCGCTTGAAGTGGCATGCCCGATCTTATAGATCCGGTCCGGCAGGGCATCGTCGGCGATTTTTTTCCAGCCGGCGCCGAAGATGTACCACATATGAAATGTGTTCCCATGAACCTGCACGAAAGGATCGGCAACCAGGCAAGGCTCGTGCAAGGATGCAGTCAGCACCGGTCCGTCTCCGGCTCGCTGAAAGGTGCGGCCTTCGTCGCGGCTGATCGCGAGACCGATTGCGCTATCCACCGGCACGGAAACTCTTCGGTTCACGCCGCAGGTATAGCCGTAAATCAGATCGCCGTACCGCAGCACGTTCATCGGAAAAATGCCGTGCTCATCGAAACAACCGCGCTTGCCGAGCTCGATGACGGTATGTGCCGACACTGCAATGATGTCGCGAAAATTCTTTTTCATATCGACATAGGCGATATGGCTCAAGTATTTTCCGGTACTCGCCTCCAGAGAGCGCGTGGAAAAATAAATCCTCGCGAAGTCATCGAACAGAATCACCTGCGGCGACTGCGCGAATTGCGTGCAACCGTTCGCCAGCTTGAATTGCGTGGGATCGAAAATCTTCCCGAGTTTTCTCCATTTCATGTTCAACCTAGATTCCTCAGTTGGACAGGTGCGAGTGTGCATTTTTCCGCCCCTCTGGCAAGGCGCGACGACGACACAGACTGCATTCTGTTAGGAGAAGCAACGCGGCCAGAGGGGCGGAAAAGTGTGCAATCGCGCCTGTAGCGCTCTCACCCAAACGGTGAGCGTTGCCGAAGCATTGAAAGTGAACGTTCATGCGGCTTTCCAGGCTAATGTAAGCGGTCAACTGAGGAATCTAGGTTCATATCAATTCATAGCCCGACGCCAGGTACCGGGCGATCTCATCGGCTGTATTGAACATCATCACATCGGCAATGGATAACCAGGGAATAAACGCATTTTCAAATTGCTTGTACTCGAAAGGACCTGGCTTGATGAAGTTCAACACAATGCCTTCATTCAGAAAATCTTCCTTGGAGTAGAGCTCCACGCCGCCGATCGGATTGATATACCCGCTTGCTCCTGCAGAGCGGCAAAGCGCTATTACCCTATCCTGTCCCTTCAGCGTGTGATCGATCGGAAATGAAGACGACACCTCGATGGGGGTATTGATCCCGAGATAAGTACATACCGAGACGATGGCATTTTGCAAAAATCGGAACAGATTGCAGTCGTCATATCGCAAGACTGCCTCGATTACGGGAAACGCTTGACCGAAATATGGCGCCTTGTGATAGGCATCCATGAACTGCCGGCACAGCTTATCCCTGTTGAAACCGGCAGCCAATTCACGCTCGCGCACATCCAGAAAATCGGAACCCTTTTTCAAGGGAAGGGAAATCAAGGCTTCCTTGCCGTGATGAAGAATCCGGTTGCGATTGATCCAGCCTTTTTTCGTGTATTTGATATTGTCGTAGATGACGAAGCGGTCGACCGCGCGGATCAATTGAAAATATCCGATATACGGAAAAAAATACGGCTGCATGATCGCCAGTTTCATGTTGTTGCGAGTCCCTTCAGGTGCGCCGCGAAGAGCCGGATCAAGCAGCAATTCTGCCCTGCTCCTCCGCGATGATTTCAAGGATCAAATCGACCTGGTCATTCGACAGCACCGGATAGATCGGCAGGCAAATCACTTGCTCCGCCGCTTTCCGCGCCACCGGCAAATTCGAATGGGCCGCCGAAGGCATTCCGCGGTACATCGGAAAATCGCTGATCAAGGGATAAAAGTAGCGCCGCGCGAATATCTGGCGGTCTTGCAGCTTCCGGTAGAGCGCATCCCGGTTGAGGGGATAGTCCGCCTGCACCAGGATCGGGAAGTAGGCGTAATTGGCGACCTTCTCCTCGGTCTGCGGCATGCAGTGAATGCCCTTCACGCCCGCCAAGCCGGCCCGGTAGCGCGCATCGATGGCTTTGCGTTTTTCCAGCGCGGCATCGATGCCCTTCAACTGCAACATGCCGAACGCCGCATTGATCTCGCTCATCTTGCCGTTGATGCCGGAGGCAACCACGGTCACTTCATCGACGAAACCGAAGTTTTTCAGATGATCGATGTGCTGCTTGGTCTTCTCGTTCGGGCAAACGATGGCTCCGCCTTCGAACGTGTTGAAGACCTTGGTGGCATGGAAGCTGAGCATGGACAAGTCGCCGTGATTGAGCACGCTGCCGCCGCCGCATTGCACGCCGAATGCATGCGCCGCGTCGTAAATCAATTTGAGGCCGTAGTTGTCGGCGATTTTCTGGATCCGCTCCACGTCACAGGGATGGCCGTAACAATGCACCGGCATGATGGCCGTGGTCTGTGGGGTGATAGCGGCCTCGATCTTGTCCGGATCGAGATTGAAGGACACCGGATCGATGTCCACGAACACCGGTTTGATGCCGTTCCACAAAAGCGAATGCGCAGTGGCGACGAAGGAATACGGCGTAGTGATGACCTCGCCCGTGATGCGCAATGCCTGCAGGGCGGTGATCAACGCCAGGGTGCCGTTTGCGAACAGGGAGATGTGCTTGACGCCCAGGTACTCGCACAATGCCTGCTCGAATTGCTGGTGAAACGGCCCGGCGTTGGTCAGCCATTTGTTGGTCCAGATTTGTTCCAAGTAGGGGATGAATTCTTCCAGCGGCGGCAGCAAAGGCTGGGTGACATAAATCGGCGGGGCCTTGCTTGGCTCAGTCATGATTCGTCCTTTTGCGTCACCTCGCCCAAATCCTGGCGGCGCACCTCGAATGTTTCCGGCACGAGTCCGGCGCACCAGCGTTGCCACATGATGCGCAGCGCACGCTCCAGCCCGGCGGCCACCAACGCCGGCTGGCGCATGGCGGACTGTCCGAATCGTTTGCGCAAGCCGGCACGCAGGCTGGCCAGTGCAGATAAATTACCGGTCGCCGACAAGCCTTTCTGCACGAAGTCGGCGGCATCGTGCGCGACAAACTCGTCCAGGCCGGCGTGCCCGAGAATCGCCGCACCCGACCGGCCGGACGGCGCATCGCCGGCGAGCGTCAAGGTCGGCACCCCCATCCATGCCGCATGGAGCGTCGTGGTGCCGCCGTTATAGGGAAAGGTATCCAGGCAAACATCAACCTGGTGATGCAGCGCGAGATAGGCCTCCATGCTGCAACGCGGATGAAAACTGAGGCGATCGCGCGCTATCCCTTCGCCTGCGAACATGTCGATCAACACATCGTATTTGCCGTCCTCCGGCATGGCGCCCAAGAGCATTCGTGCGTCGGGCAAGGCGCGCAACAATTGCGACCACAGGGCGATGACCGACCGGCTGAGTTTTCTTGGCTGGTTGAAGCTGCCGAAGGTAATGTAACCTTTGTTCAGTGCGGGCAATGTATTGACCGGCGGCGCAGCTTCATGGGGCAGGAATGGCGCGCCGGCTGGCAAATGCACAATCTTTTCGGTGAATTGCGCATCGAATTGCCCGGGCGGCAGGAAAAAACGGTCCACCAGGTAGTAATCCACTGCACGCAATCCGGTAGTGCCGGGATAGCCGATCCAGCTTGCCTGCACCGGTGCCGGCTTGCGTGCAAAAGTCAACAAGCGGTGCTTCGCACTATGACCGGACAGGTCGATCAGGATATCGATGCCATCGGCCCGAATTTTTTCCGCGAGTGCGGCATCGCTTAGGCGGGTGATCGGGTTCCAGTGCGTAAAATGCCGGCGCAAGCGCAGGCTTACCGCGTCTTCCGTAGCGTGATTGGAATAGGCATGCAGCGTCAAACTCGCATGGCCGGCAAGATGCGGCAGCAAAGGCTCGACATAACTGGCCACCGCATGGTTACGTAAATCCCCTGAGACAAACCCGACTTGCAGACAGCGCCCGGCGTCGCGCCGGTTGGCGTGCGTGGGCCAAAAAGGCCGCAGCGGCGCCTCAAACTGTTCTCCAAAGCGGAGGTGCTCGGCAAACAACGCGGCCGGCCTGAACTTTTCGCTGTGACTGATACAGAACAGCAAGTTGCTAAAGACCTCGACAAAATCGGGCCTGAGTTCGAGTGCCCGGTAATAGCTCGCCACCGCAGCGTCAAAATGTCCGCGCTCTTGCAAGACGCTGCCCAGATTACTGTGGCCTTCGGCATAGCCGGGCCTGATTTCCAACGCCCGGCGGCAACTCGCCAGCGCGTCATCAAGCTGCCCAAGATCGCGCAACGTAGCGCCCAGGCTGTTGTGCGCCTCGGGAAGATCAGGTTTGATCTCGATCGCCCTGCGATAACTGGCTGCCGCGGCGTCAAATTGCCCAAGGTCGCGCAAGGCATTGCCCAGGTTGCAGTGCGCTTCCGCGTAGTCGGGTTTGATACCGATCGCCCGGCGGCAGCTCGCCGCTGCGCTGTCCGGTTGCCCAAGTTCGCGCAATACATTGCCCAGATTATTATGCGCGTCCGCGAAGCCTGGCTTGATCTTCAGCGCACGCCGATAGCTGGCTTCGGCTGCCGGCATTTGTTTGAGGGCCAGGAGAACGTTGCCCAGGATGTTATGCGATTCGACATCCTGGGGCGACAGCATCACTGCTTTTTGCATCGCCCCCATCGCCTCTTCAACCCGTCCCAGGCAATGAAGAGCGAAGCCCAGGACCTTCCACGTAAACCCATGCCTGGGAAAGCGCAGCGTCAACGAACGGGCCAGTGCTTCAACCTCGTTGAACCGTCCTTGGCCATACAAAGCCATCAGCGCGTCTATCTCCGGTTGGCTGGGCGTCTTGCCGACGCCTGCTTTTACCGAGGTTTTCGTCGGTTTGATTGCCTCCATTCGGTCCGCTTGCTTCCCGCTTGTTTGGCCTGCGGGTGAAGCTGCATCCGTCCTCTCAGGTTGTGCCATGACTTGCACTGCATTCTGAGCGGGAGCCGCCAACTGCGCCGCCAGCGCCTCTGCCGCCGGACCCTGCAAGCCATGCTTCTGCCCAAGTGCCAGCACTTGCCGCGCAGCTTCCGCGCGCCCGGTTTGGATCAGGGTTTCGATATAACTTAGCCAATGGTGCGGTTGTTCGGGACTCGCTTGCAATGCGGATTCAAAATAAGGAAGCGCGACCGACGGCTCCCCACGCTGGATCGCCAGCACACCCATATTGTGGTTGGCGTCCGGCTGCGCCGGTTGAGTCTGCAGAACGGTCCGGTAGAGCGCTTCGGCTTCCTGCAGGCAGCCCGATTGATGGAGCCTCACCGCATGTTGCAGGGTTTGCTCCATGGAGGGAGATGCCAAGGACTGCGGCGAACTGTGAACAGTCATGGTTGCGAAGACAGCCCTATAAAAAACGATGGATAGCGGCACAACAATGCCAGCTTGGTCCAAGCATTATAGATTCAGCACCGCCCGGATCAGGCCACGATATGCGGTTTAAATCTCGTTGTATTCGGCGCTTCGCCCAAAACTACAACTTGCCAAGCTCGCGTATGGCGGGCCGCTTCGCCTCAAACGTCGCCCTGATAGAGAAGCGCTCCATAGCGAGCCCCGTGCATATCGCCGGGACGCTACTAACCGCGATTTTTGGCCCTCATTATGCTATAAAGCCTCATGCCGATCGATAACCCCATATTTACACGGAACCGACGCGCGCTCGATCTGTTTTGCCCACGGGTCGCGGCCTGTATCGCGCATCTCCCGGCTCCGCTCCCGGTTGATTTTCGCCTCAAGGATCAGGAGCCTGACTGGATTCCTCCGGCCTTGAATGCAAAAGACACGGCGGTGCTGCAGGGAATAGGCGACGGCAGCAAAATCCTGCAACTGCTGGATTTGCCGGTCTCTCGCATCCTGGTACTGGAATGCGAGACCGCGGCGTGCCTTGCGATACTATTGCGCCGCGATTTTTCTGCGGCGTTTGCATCCGGGCGCCTGCAGTTCTTCCTGCTCCCGGCGAATTCTCCTATTACACGGGAAATCTTCCTGCGGGAATGCACGGCTGAACTGATAGATTACCTGCATCGGCCCGATGGCACGCTGCACTTTGTCGCCACCGGCACCACAGCAAGCCACAGCGGCTTTTTTGACGCCCTGCGTCAAGGCGTGCAGGAAGCCGCGCGCACGGTACGCGAATTCGCACAGGCCCGTGTTCCTACCATCGCCTACGATATAACGGTTGTAAGCCCATGCTGCGCCATTTTCGATGACCTGGCGCAGTGCTTTCACCGGCTCGGGCTGAAGACGCAATTACTCCGAGTACCGGACCATCACGGCATGTGGACAGCCGACCAGTGGAAAGCCGCGCGCTTAAGTCTGGCCAGCACACCGAGCCGCCTCGTCATCACACGCAATCGCACGCTGTTCGAAACCGAGCACGCGACTGCCTATTCACAACCGGAGTCCCTATTGCCGGGCAACACGGCGATGTGGTGGTGGGACGTACCCAACATCGCCACCCACATTGATTTGCGCCATCCACGCGGCAACGGGCACGCCTTCGGTTTCGCGCGCGACATTCTGCCTTTGTTGCCGCAGCGTGCGCAGTGGTTGTCCCCCGGCGCCCGCACGGCTTTCGTCGAGGCTGGCGCACAGCCGCAGATAGAACAGGACATCGGCGTGTCGTTTGTCGGCCAAAGCCGGCTGCAAGACCTTCATGCCAACCTTCGGCACTTGGGGCAAGTGCTGCGCGATCTTGGCGGCAGTGCCCCGGCGTTGGCCAAGGATCTCGATCAAAACCGCGGATATGTGCAATTGCATGGCTATTTGGCACAACACCGCCGGGACATACAAGATGCGATTGCGACGCTTTCGCCGGCGTTTCCTGCCCACGCCTATTACCTGCGCTATCTGCTGGAGATGGCTGTGAGCGGCGCGTTCCGGATCGCCGCCATCGAACACTTGATACGGGAGAACGTCGAAATTTCCTTGTACGGCGACGATGACTGGCTCAAGGTGCCAAGCGTGAAGCCTGTCAGTTTCAAAGGCATTCTCGCGCCCGCCGAGCTACCCGCGCTCTACCGCCGGTCAGGCATCAACTTGAATCTGAATTTCATGCAGGTCTCGTCGACGGTCAATCCGAAAGTGCTGGATATCGCCGCTACAGGCGGCGTGGCACTGACCGATCATCGCCCTGAGTTGGAACTACTTTACCCAGACCCGGCTGCTCGCCCATTCTGTTTCGACTCATTGGATCAACTAGTGGAGCGAATCGCCTTGCTTCGGCAAGCGGACCTGAGCTGTCACCGTCAGGCAGTGCGTGAACACACATGCCGGTACCATACCTTGCAGCAGCGGGCGCTGTGGCTTGCCCGGCATTTCAGCCTGCTGCAAGACGACGGCATGCATTAAATTCCGCTATCGGCCGAAAACCATCTATGCATTTGCCGGCGCCCCTGTTGACGGCATTGCCTACCCGATCTCGGACGCCGGCAATCCCGCACACCAACGCCGCCACATCGTCGAATAGGCCTCCTCGATCGAGCGCGCCAACGCAGCCTCATCCATCAAGGCACTAGCCTCCATTTCCCCCCTTAGACCGGCCCGCAACGAGGCCAGCCTGCCGGTGTCCGAAGCCAAGGCTACCGCCCTGTCGATATAGTCCTGCTCACTTGTGGCAATCCATTCCGGATGACCCATGGCGGTCAGTATGGCCGCACCAATGCGACCGACCGAAGGCCTTTCGGCCAGGGTGACGGAGGGTACCCCCAGGTACAAGTTCTCGAATAGCGTAGTGCCCGAATTGTGCGGAAAACAGTCGAGGCCGACGTCGATTTTTCTCAGCACGTCCCAGGGCGGACTCCGATAACCCAGCTCCAGGCGTTCGGCACCAATCCCATGTGCGGCGAAGCGCTCGCGCATATCTGCCTGCATGCCGGCGCTGCGCAAGTCGCTGCTATCGAGAATCAAGCGTGAACCGGGTACGCGCTGCAGGATGGCGGCCCAGGTACGAATGACCCGATGATTGAGGCGCACCGTTCTGGATAAGGCGCCGAAACTGACGGTACCGGTCATCAGCGACGGCAACGGCCCTGCGTCGCCCATCCCTTGCGCCGGCCGATAGGCCGCCCAGCGCGGCAGCCGCACCAGTTTTTCCGAGAACAGACGCTCGCAGCCCGGCGGGGCGAATTCGCCATCGGCCAGAAGATAGTCGATGGCATCAAGTCCTGTGGTATAGCCATAACCCAGCCATGACACCTGAATTGGCGCCGGTTTGCGCGCGAATACCAGCAACCTGTTGCCAGATGTGTGGCCGGCAAGATCGATCAGGATGTCGATCTCGTCACGGCGAATCCGTTCGGCCATTTGCGCATCGCGCATGCCTGTGGTGTTGCACCAATGATCGACGTAAGTCTTGAATCTGGCACTAACGCTATCCTCGGCCAGGACTTGTGCGTAGGCGAAGATTTCGAAGCGGGTCTTGTCGTGTCGCGCCAACAGCGGTTCGATGAAATAGCGTGCCGAATGCTGGCGCAAGTCGGGCGAGACGTAGCCGATACGCAGCCGGCGGTTCGGGTCGCGCCGGTTGGCGTGCGGCTCGTTCTGCCGCAACGGCCGGGCATGTTGTTCGTTCCAGCACCGGTACTCGGCGAAAATCGCTTCGGGGGATAAATCCGGATGATAGTTCAGGCAATACAGCAGGTTGCTATGGGCGGCGATATATTCCGGTTTGATCTGCAGGGCATGCCGGAGGCACGCGGCGGCCTCATCCAGTTTCCCCTGTATTTGCAGGGCAAGGCCGAGATTGTTGTGCGCTTCCGGGTAGTTTGGTTTGATCTCCAGCGCCCGACGATAACTCGCCAAGGCATTATCAAGCTGCCCCAAATCGCGCAGGACGGTACCCAGGTTGTTATGCGCTTCAGCAAGATCGGGAGCGATCTCGATTGCCCTGCGATAGCTCGCCGCGGCAGCGTCGAATTGCCCTAGGTCGCGCAAGGCATTACCCAGGTTGCAGTGTGCCCCGGCAAAATCCGGCTTGATTTCGGTCGCCCTTCGGCAACTCGCTACGGCGCCCGCCAATTGTCCAAGATTGTGCAGAGCGACGCCCAGATTATTATGGATCTCGGCAAAATCCGGTTTGATCTTCAATGCCCGCCGATAACTCGTTTCGGCCGCCGAACTGCGTCCCAAGCCTAGCAAGATATTGCCCTGAATACTGTGCACCTCGACATCCGCCGGCAATAGTTCCGCTGCCTTTTGCAACGACTTCAGCGCTTCCTCAAGCTGCCCTTGAAGCTGCGTCACGTGCCCCAACACCTTCCAGCCAAATCCCTGCCGGGGAAAACGCACTGTCAGCGACCGCGCTAGCCTTGCCGCTTCCTCAAATCGTCCTTGACCGTGCAGCGCCAACAGCGTGTTGATCTCTTGCGCACTGGGTGCTTTACCACTCGTCTTGTTGGAAGCCGCTTTGTCGGAGGTTTGCTTTAGGTCCGCAGCCTTTGCTTTCTCCGTGTTCTCGCTGCATGGCATGGCTGGCGACGCTGGCGCCTCTTCCGTGTCCAGCTGCCCAGAACCGGGCGGCGGCATCTCTCGGGCGGATATCGCCAACCGGGCCGCCAGCGCCTCCACCGCCTCACCCTGCAAGCCATGCTGCCGTCCCAGCGCCAGTACCTGCTGCGCCGCCCCTTCCTGCCTGGCTTGAATCAGCGTCTCGATATAACTCAACCAGCGGTGCGGTTGGTCCGGCCGCGCCGTCAGCGCGGCTTGAAAATAAGGCAACGCGGCAACGACTTGCCCCTGCTGCACTGCCAGTACGCCCATATTATGGTTTGCATCAGGATGTTGCGGCTGGATTTGCAGGACCTCGCGGTAGAGCTTTTCGGCCTCTGGAAGCCGGCCTGCCTGATGTTCGCTCACAGCCTGTTGCAAGACTTGCTCGGGGGAGAGATTGGAGGCCGGCTGCGGCAAAAAGGAAACAGTCATGGTTGCACAGTCGGCTTCAAAAAACCGGGTTGAACGTCGATGCAACTGGGATTGGCACAAGCCGGAACACTGGAATTTCGGCCGCCTTAGCGAACTTTATCGAACCAATTGCAAACTTATTGTAGCCATTATATGGTCCGCATCACACAAGCCAGAGCAAGAAATGCTATATAAATCCGACGATATTCTGCAGCGGCACCGCCGGTTTCCGTCACCGTACCGGCTGTCACGCTGCCGTCGCTCCAGGCGATCATCGCCGTAGCGCGTCCAACACGCCGGCATCGGTGAAATTGACCGAGACGCTTGCCGCCGTATTGATGTTCACAGGTGCCGCCGAGGCCGCAATGGCGCCGACTGCAGGCGCGTACGGCGTTGTTGGGCGGGCCACCCGCACAAGCGCAGACATCGTGGGGCTGGCGCCGCAGGCGAATGCATAGCGGAAGCCGGCTTAGAGCATTTTCAGCCTGACCGTGCGGAGTCAAGGTCAGGCCGAGGAGCGGACGCGTACAGGCGTACGCCGAGCACCGGAAGCCTGAGATTGGCCCGTACGGTCAGGCTGAAACTGCTCTAGCCAGCCGCCCTCTTCCCGGCGAGGGGTAACATGGGCCGAGATAATGCCTACCGACAGCTTAAATAAATTGCAACATGCGTGTGTGGAGGCGGTAACCAAGGCCCCCCATCAACAGAGCGCAAATACACTGACTGGATACCACCAAGGGCCTTCGCACCTTTTTCGTCGCAAGTCGCGAAACAAGAGGGGATTTCATGTAACGGCTACATTTTTGATTTCTTTAGGCTTCGTTTTTTTATCACTTTTTATTTGAAAAAACTTGCCCCCGGGTCATGCAGGAAATACCAACTCAGCGTATCTTGCTGTCGATTAGCCCCAATATAGGCGGGCGGAGACCAAGCGGCGCCCATCCCAAACTTCAGTAACAAGAGCAGTTAGCCGGCTGCTACCCTACCCTCGCGTTTTTCGGCGACTAAAGGTTTGCCCCATCCATCCGAAGAAGAAGGCGCCTGGCTTGGTTTGGGCATCGCCGGAAAATAAAACTTGCATTAAGGGCTCAACTTTTTCCAGCTTCGCCCGATAAACCTAACAACAGCGGTTGTGTGTCTCAAGTAACGCCGAGGCAGACCAATGTGGAATCGATTAAGCCAGCAATACTGCAAAGAACAGGAGAATTAAAATGTCCTCAATGATCAACACCAACCTAGCGTCGTTAAACGCACAGAACAATCTTTCCAAGTCCTCAATGTCCTTGACGACGGCCTTGCAACGTTTGTCCTCTGGTCTGCGGATTAACAGCGCGAAGGACGACGCAGCGGGCTTGGCGATTTCCCAGCGGATGAATGCCCAGGTTGGCGGCCTGAATCAGGCAGCTCGTAATGCGAACGATGCAATCTCATTGTCGCAAACGGCTGAAGGTGCGCTTTCCGGCATGGGCGACAACCTGCAGCGTTTACGTACGCTGGCAGTGCAGGCAGCGAACTCCACCAACAGCGATTCCGACCGTGCCACGATCCAGGCTGAAGTTTCGCAACTGGTTTCTGAAATCGGCCGCGTCGCATCCACCACGGAGTTCAACGGCATCAAGTTGCTGGACGGTTCGTTTAGTTCCCAATCGTTCCAAGTAGGCGCCAACTCCAACCAAACCATCAGTGTATCTGTGGATAGCGCCGACACTGCCAAGCTGGGTAGTACCCAGGTGTCTTCGCTGACTGCTGCCAATAATGGTACAGCCTTGGGTGGCGGCGATTTGGTGATTAACGGCGTGTCGGTCGGCGCCTCGACTTCAGCCAGCGACAATGCGTCCAGCGCAGCCAAGAGTTCCAGTGCGATCGCCAAGGCCGCCGCAATCAACGCAGTGTCGGACCAAACCGGCGTCACCGCCACCGCGAACGCAAACGTTCTTGCTGGCGCCAGCATGGTTCCTGCTGCGATCGCAGCCGGCACTTTTGTGATCAACGGCGTTACCACCACCTCTATCACCACGGCGGCAACCGACTCCGAAGCAAGCATCCGTGCAAGCGTTATCAATGCGATCAACTTGGTTTCCGGCCAAACCGGCGTACAGGCAAGTGATGGCGGCAGTACGGCAGGCGGTGTCGTTCTGACTGCCGCGGATGGTCGCAATATTGCTGTCTCATCCGCCACATTTACCTCTGCTGCCTCGGGTGTGACGATCACAGGAGCGACCCCCACGACCTTGGGTTTCGGCACTTTCAGTCTGACGTCAAGCAAGGCCATTACCGTGACAGGCACCGCTACCGGCTTGGCCAATGCGGGCGTTAAAGCCGGAACATTTTCAACTCAAACTGCCTATGCATCGACGGTCGCATCAACTAACGCGGGTGTAGCTTTCGCTACTGGAGACTTCAGAATCAATGGCGTCATCATCGGGGCAAGTCTGGCTTCTAGCGATACGTCATCAACTTCGGCGGGCAACAGCGCCAGCTCGATTGCCAAAGCCGCCGCAATCAACGCGGTGTCGTCGCAAACCGGCGTCACGGCAAAAGTAGATGCGACTACGGTGAGCGGTACAAGCATGACTGCGGCTGCCACGACCGGAACGTTCGTCATCAATGGCATTACCACCGGCAATATTTCGACGACTACGGATGCAACAGAATCGCGTGCCGCCGTGATCGCAGGGATCAATGCAGTCTCAGCTCAAACCGGCGTGACGGCAACGGATGGCGGCACCTCTGCCAACGGCGTAATATTGACGGCGGCGGATGGCCGTAATATTTCCATCTCGTCGGCGGTGCTTACAGCCGCAGCATCGGGTGTGACGATGACTGCATCGGTCGCGGCTGGCGGTCAGTACGGCACCTTTACGCTAAGTTCTGCAAAAACCTTTACTGTTTCTGCGGGCACCAACGCCGGCGTGACCATGAGTTCCAGAGGTATGCTGGCCATTGGCACCTACGGCGTAGGCAAGAGCGGGCAAGCGCTATCGACCATCGACGTGTCCACGGCGGCCGGGGCTAATAACGCGATTGTCGCAATCGATAACGCGATTTCCTCGCTTAACTCCAGCCGCGCGAATCTCGGTGCGATCCAGAACCGCTTCGCGTCCACGATCTCGACCCTGCAGTCCACGGCGGAGAACCTGACCGCCGCCCGTAGCCGGATCACGGACGCAGACTTTGCGGCAGAAACGGCCAACCTGACTCGCGGCCAGATTCTGCAGCAGGCAGGTACGGCGATGTTGGCCCAGGCGAATGGTCTGCCTAACGGCGTGTTGGCTCTGTTACGTTAATAAAAGCAGCAATGCGGTAACTAACCCGGCCGTTTTTTCGGCCGGGTTTTTTCCATAAAGGAGAATAAAATGCTGATCTCTCAAGTAACAACCGGGGGATATAGCCCGCCTGCTCCAGCCGAACCGCCTTCTCATGCAGTTGCGCCGAATGCAGCAGCTCCACCCTCCATTCCGGTCGAATTGCCGGCCAAGGCAGTTCAGTCGACCGACGCTGCAATAAAAAAAGAGCAGCTTCAAGATGCCGTCAACCAGGCCAACAAAGTCATTCAGACGATGACCAATGACGTGAAATTTACTGTGGATAGCGATACCGGCATCCATGTGGTGAAAGTAGTCGACACCCAGACCGATGAAGTGATCCGCCAATTCCCGTCAGAAGAAATGGTTGAGCTGGCAAAATCCCTGGACAAGCTGCGTGGTTTGATTATTCGCCAGAAGGCGTAGTGGACGTTGCCATTGAATAGGGCCGCAAACGAACCTCTTTCCCCCGGATGGTTGGAACATAGCTCATGTTATTGTATTGTGAAGTTTAAACATCAGTAGAAGCACTCAAGGAGATAATCATGTCCATTTCATCACCGGGTATCGGATCAAATCTGGATGTGAATGGCCTCGTCTCCAAACTGATGGCGGTTGAAAGTCAACCGCTTACCGTTTTGCAAAAAAAGGAAGCCAGCTTTCAGGCCAAGCTGTCAGCTTACGGCACACTCAAAGGTGCGTTGGCCTCGTTCCAGTCATCGGTCTCGGCGCTGAATTCCGTCTCCAAGTTCCAGGCCATGTCGGCTACGTCCGCGGACACGAGTATCCTGTCGGCATCCGCAACCAGCGCTGCCCTCCCTGGGAACTATGCAGTGACAGTGACCAATCTGGCCCAGGCCCAGAGTATTTCTTCCGCCGCGCAGAGCAGCACAACCGCCGCCATCGGTACGGGAAGCGCCACTACACTTACGTTCCAGTTCGGGACAATCAGCGGCGGCGCACTGGCAAGCGGGACTTACACCGGCTCGACTTTTACCCAGGATGCTACCCAGGCTACCGGCACCGTCGTGATCGACAGTACCAATAATTCACTGCAGGGAATCCGCGACGCGATCAATGCAGCAAAAATTGGCGTGACCGCCTCCATTGTCAGCGACGGCAATGCGACCACCCCCTATCATTTGCTGTTGACCTCGAACAGCACGGGTTTATCGAAGAGCATGAAGATCACTTCCAGCGGGGGAGACGCTTCGATCACCAACCTGCTCGGATATGATCCGGCCGGCACGCAAAACCTGACCCAAACTGCAGTTGCACAAAATGCATCCCTGGCCGTCAATGGATTATCGATCAGCAGCGCATCTAACGCGGTAACAGGCGCGATCAGCGGCGCGACACTCAACTTGACCAAAGCCGGCACCACCAACCTGACCGTGGCGAACGATACGGCTGGTGTAGTGTCGGCAGTCCAGGCCTTGGTCACTTCCTATAACACGACCAACAAATCGCTGAACAGCCTGACTCGGGTGGATCCGGCCACCAAGGTGCCCGGCTTGCTGGTGGGGGACGCGTCGACACAGCTGATCCAGGCCCGTATGCGCGGCACGCTGGCGACCGCGCTTTCCGGCTTGGGCAGCAATACTTTGACGAATATTTCGCAGATCGGCGTGACTTTCCTTAAAGATGGGACCTTGTCGCTCGATACCGCCAAACTGCAAGCAGCGCTGACCGCCAATCCCGGCGAATTCGCCCAGCTATTTACAGCGTACGGAAAACCGACCGACAGCCTGGTGAGTTATGTCAGCGCCAGCGGCAATGCCAAACCCGGCAGCTACGCGGTATCCGTCACCAACCTGGCGACACAAGGCAAGGTTGTCGGGTCTGCTGCGGTAACAACGCCGCTGACGATTACCACCGGCGTAAATGACCAGTTGACCTTGACTGTGAACGGCAATAGCGCCACCGTAACGCTAGCCGCCGGAACATATGCAACCGCCACTACGCTGGCCGCGCAGATCCAATCTGCAATCAATGGCAATACGACGTTTTCCAGCGCCGGAATCACCGTCAACGCCACGCAATCGGGAGGTGTCCTGACCTTGACGTCTGACCGCTACGGCTCCGCCTCCAGCGTCAGCGTTACCGGCGGCACCGCCATTACCGCATTGTTCGGCTCGGCGCCGACCTCCACTGCCGGCACCGATGTTGCCGGCACGATCAACGGTGTGGCAACGCAAGGCAAGACGGTCGGATCGAACAAGGCGACCCAGGCAATCCAGACCGGCGCCGCGGCGGTCACCTCATTGACAGTTAATGGAGCCAGTAATAACGACAAATTGTTGGTCGCAGTCGATGGCGGCGCCGCGATTTCGGTAACGCTTACGGCGGGTGCTCCCTACGCAAGCGCAGCCGCGTTTGCCTCCCAAGTGCAAACCGACATTAACGCTGCCCTGACGGCGGCGGGACAGCCGGCCCATCAAGTCACGGTCACCGAGAGCGGCGGCATACTAAGCATTAAGTCAAATAGTTTCGGCTCCACGTCCAGCGTCAGCGTCACGAATGACACGGCCGGATTTCCCGGCAACACCGGCGCGACAAATCTGTTTGGCGGCACACCCACTGCCTCCACCGTTTCGACAATTTCTGCAGGTGTAAATGACCAGTTGACGCTGTCGGTGGATGGCACCAGTACGACCGTTACCCTTGCCGCCGGCACCTACACCGCGAGTGCGCTTGCTACCCAGATCCAGACTGCCGTCAATGCCGATGCCGCAATTATTGCAGCGGGCAAATCGGTCAGCGTGACGCAATCCGGTGACGTGCTGACCCTTGCTTCGAGCCGTTTCGGTGCCGGCTCCACCTTGACCATCACGGGTGGCAGCGGGCTCACCAATTTATTCGGAGCGGCGCCGACTTCGACCACGGGCGCCCTGACCGGCGTGGCTGCTACGGGCTCCGGCCAATATCTCACGGCGGCAACGGGCTTGCAGGGCACATCCATAGGCTCGGACAAGGGCACGCAGGCGCAGCGGGTGGGATCGAGTGCCGCCGGCTTGACGATTACAGGCGGCAGCAATGATACGCTAACCCTCTCGATCGACGGCGCGGCGCCAGTGACCGCTACCCTCACCGCGAATACCTATACGGCGGCAACGCTGGCGACGGAAGTTGAGACCCAAATCAATGCCGCACTTACCCTCGCAGGCCAGACGGGTCAGGTTACCGTTACGGAAAGCGGGGGGATACTCAGCATTACATCCGCCAAATTTGGTGCAGCTTCGAACGTCAGTGCCGTCACGGGTAACGGTGCCGCGAACCTGCTTGGCGCGACACAGACCAACTCGGCGGTTTCAAAAATTACCGCGGGCGTGAATGATCAGTTGGCACTCACGGTCGATGGCGTCAGCGGCACAGTCACACTGGCAGCCGGAACCTATACCGCAGCCACGCTTGCTGCGCAAATCCAGTCCGCGGTCAATGCCACGCCAGCCTTTTCCACTGCGGGCAAAACAATCAGCGTAACGCAGACCGCAGGCGTATTTACGTTAACATCAGGCAGCAGCGGCACCAGTTCCAAAGTCCAGGTCACCGGGGGCACGGCCCGAACCAATTTATTAGGCGCGACACAGACCGAAACCACCGGCAATGCAAACAGCAACGATGCGGGCGACATCAAATTGCAGATTGTCGGCGGCACTACCGGTTCTCGCGGCACGGTCAATTTTTCCCAGGGCTATGCTTACAATCTCAATACGCTGCTTAACAACATGTTGTCGAGTAGCGGGCCTCTGTCGAGCAGTGCCGACGGCATCAACAAAAACATCGACGCTCTTCACCGAAGAGCAGACGCTTTGACGGTCCAGTTGACTGCCACCGAGAAACGCTATCGGGCACAATTCACCGCCCTGGATTTACTAGTTGGAAAGCTGAGCACGACGAGCAGCTTTCTCACCCAGCAATTGGCGAACTTACCAAAAATCAGTTGATAAGAAATATGATCGCCTCCGAATTGATCGCACGCTATGAGACCATGTGGCACCTCTCTCAGCAAATGCTGACAGCTGCCAAACAAGCCGAATGGGAACGCCTGGTAGAGCTGGAGCAGACACGCGCCATCACTATCGAAGAACTGAAGCGTGAAGATAAAATTTTGTGGCAAACTGCTGAAGGCACGAAAAAAGAAACGCTAATCCGCGCCATCATGGCTGCTGACGCCGAAGTCAAGACATTGACCGAGTCCTGGATGGAGCAAATTCAAGAAACCCTGGGCAGCATGGGTACCGAAAAAAAATTAAAAAAGGCTTACACCACATTTTAGAAAATCAGCCGCCGTGCCGCTGGGTAAATCGACCCCGATCAAATACGCTTCAAGTACCCATCCGGCGCCACGGTAATCAGCAACTTGTTTTCCACTGTCTTGTCGATCTCGAAGTCGAGCGCCGCGCCGTCGGCTGCCGCACGCCCATCCTTTTTCACGCGGCGCAAATATTCCCAAACAGCAGTCTTGGGATTATCGCCGACCGCCCATGGGCGATCCGGAAATGTATCGTCGGGCAAATCCTCGATCACCGTATCGAAAACGCAGCAATAACTGCCTTTGCTCGTCAGCGGCGCGTAGGCCTCCAGTTCGGCCAGGACATGTTCGTGCGTATGATTCGAGTCCAGACACACCATGATCCGTTGATAGCCTTTCGCGATCTCTGTCACTTGGGCAATGATGTCCGGCGCAACCGATGAACCCTGAATCATGTCGATGCGATGCGCCATCGGGTGCGATTCGATTGCGGCACGGTTATGCGCGCGAATGTCAATGTCCAGACCAAGCACGCGGCGGCGCGTGTGGCGCGGATCAAGTGTGGTGCCTGCCTCGACCGCCTCACAGTAATCCAGCATCGCCAGCATGGAAGCGCTCATGATCAGCGAACCGCCATGCGCAATGCCGGTTTCGATGATGAGATCGGGTTTGACCTGCCAGATCAGTTCCTGCATCGCGACCATATCGATCGGGGTTTGAATGATCGGACGACCCAGCGATGAAAAGTTGTACATGTATTTTTGCTGAAAGGCGCGCAGCAACCATTGCAGTGACGCCTGCTTCCAGGCCGTATCGGATGCATAGGAGGCGATACGTTGCGCCGTTTCCCCTGCAAACATTGCAATCGGATCTTCCGTCTTGTTTTTCATCAGTCTTGTTCCTGTTCCGTGCTATCGCTTATATCCAATAGAAGGTTCAAATCATCAAGCAGCGATACCGGCGTGAAGCCGAATTCCGCCTTCACGCGCTCAACATCAATCCGGACAAATGTCCGGCGTATGGCACTCTCTTCAAATTCAACAACCTTCCCGGTCAATTGCCTCAGTTTGCCTGCAAGCTCGGCATGACTTACGGAGGTCCCGCTCGCCACATTGTATAAACGCTTGCGCCCCGAAAGTGCAATATCCTCCAGCAGTACCAGTACATCGGCGAGAGCAACATAGTCTTTCGCCGATTCCGGCGCTTCCCGGATTATCACTTTGCCTGCCGCTTTTAATTCCGCAAGTATGGCCGCCAAAAATGTATGCCTGCTCTGACCGATGCCATAAACGTTCGAGAGCCGCGCGACGCGGATATGCGGATGGTTTTGTCCAAGGCATAAGGCCTCGCCCATCAGCTTGCTGATGTCATAAAGACCGTCCGCATCAGGCAAAACGGGAAGCGGCGTATCCTCGTGCGCGACGCTCTCGTGGGCAAGCCTGCCATAAACACGCGTACTCGACAGGTACAGCCAAGAGTCGAAACGGGAAGTCCTAAGCAGCCGCGTCAGTTTTACGACATGTGCGTCCACCGTGTCGAACGGCCGTGTCCGGAAGTCTCCTGTCAAACCAATAGCATAGATCACATGACCCAAATCCGCACCAATGATTTCATCTTCACCACGTACCGGTGCCCGCACCTCATGGCCTTTGCGTTCCAAATACTCCACCAGATTCCTGCCGATGAACCCGCTGCCGCCGAAGACCGTGAACTTCATTCGCGCCATCCCATCAAGCGCAGCGGATTGCCGGCCTGGATGCTGTAAGCCGGAATCTCTCCCCGCACCAGGGACATCGCACCGATGACACAGCCGCGCCGCAAGATCGTGCCGTCGAGCAGGATGCAGCCGGCGCCGATCCAGACGTCGTCTTCGACCACGATGCCGCCTTTACCAACCTCGAATCCCTGCTGTTGAATCAGTATCGAACGATCACGGAAGGCATGATTGACCGGGGCAAAAACACAATTCGCCGCCACCGATACATGGTTGCCGATCACGATGCCATTGCCGGTGTAGAGCACGCAGCCGGCATTGAGAACGGTGTGATGCCCCATCTCGACATCGCCGCTGCCGCCAGCGGGCTTGAACTTGACGAAACTATCGATGACGCAATATGCCCCGATCACGATGCGCGTACCGCGAACCGAATCTTCGATGTCGGCGAGTGCGGATATGCGCGCGGTCGGGTCGGCAATAATCGTCATTCTCCCTGCCCCCAAATTTTCAACTGCGGCACCGCGACAACGAACTCGCCCCCCCACTCCCGCACACAAGCTTGCTGCGCACTCACTTCGGCAGCAATGTTCCAGGGAAGAATCAGCACCACGTCCGGCCGCCGCTCACGCAGTGCATCGGGATGAAGAATCGGGATACGCGACCCCGGCATGAATTTTCCTTGCTTCGACGGCGCAGCATCGCAAACATAGGGCAGCAAATCGGATTTGATGCCGGCATGGTTGAGGAGCGTGTTGCCCTTGGCCGCAGCACCGTAAGCAGCAAGTTTTTTACCGGCACGCTTCTGCTCGATCAGGAATGCCAGCAGATTATCCTTGAGCGTATCGGCACGCGACTGGAAATCCAGATAAATGCGCCGACTGCGCATACCGCGCCGCTCCTCCTCCGCCAGCAAGGCCGCGACGGCAGGCGCCTGCGTGCGAGATGCTTCGCAATGACAACCATACACCCGCAGGCTGCCGCCGTGCGTCGGCAGTTCCTCCACATCCCAGATTCGCAAACCCGCTTGCTCAAAAATGCGGCAAACCGTATGCAGAGCAAGATACGAAAAATGTTCGTGATAGACGGTGTCGAACTGCGTGTGTTCGATCAGGCGCATCAGATGGGGAAACTCCAGCGTAATCGTCCCTTCCGGCTTCAAAGCCGCCTTCAATCCGGCGGTGAAATCATTGATGTCCGGCACATGGGCGTAGACGTTGTTACCGGCAATCAGATCGGCCCGTCTGCCTTCCGCAGCCAGCCGCCGCCCCAGCGCCTCGCCGAAGAACTCCCGTATGATCGGAACACCAAGCCGCTCGGCTGCAGCGGCAGTGCCCGCGGTCGGCTCGATACCGAGGCAGGGAATGCCGGCGGCAATAAAATTTTTCAGCAAGTAGCCATCGTTGGCCGCGACCTCGATGACGAAGCTTTGCGCATCGAGGCCAAGGCGCGCGGTGATAGCGGCCGTATAGCGCGCCGCATGCGCCAGCCAACTGCTGGAGGTGGAGGAAAAATAGGCGTAGTCTTCGCTGAACAATTCATCGGCGCGCGCATAGTCTTCGGTCTGTACCAGCCAGCAGTTTTCGCAGGCGAGCAGGCGCAAGGGATACCACAACTCGGGTTCATGCAACTGCGCTGCGTTCAGATAGGCATTGGACGGCGGCGCCGTGCCCAAATCCAGGAAAGGAAGCCGCAACTCTGTTTGGCAATGACGGCACTTCACCAACGCACTCCTTCAAATTCATCATCCAGCTTCGGATGCGCAGCATCGCGTACCGACAACTCCGACACCGGCAAGGGCCACTCGATCGCCAGTCTCTCATCCAGGCAGTGCAGGCCGCGCTCGGCATCCGGCGCATAAACGGCCGAATGGCAATACAATAGTTCTACCTCATCACAGAGAGCCTGGAAACCGTGCGCAAATCCTTCCGGAATCAGCATGGAACAATTATTTTCCGCAGACAGCCTCTCCCCATGCCATCGCAGGAAAGTCGGCGAATCTCGGCGCAGGTCAAGTGCGACATCCCAAATCTCGCCGCGCAGACAGGTGACCAACTTCATCTCCGCACGCGGCGGCAGTTGAAAATGCAGGCCGCGCACCGTGCCGCGCTTTGCGGTATAGGTGTGATTGATCTGCGCGATCGATTTGATCCATCCGGCAGCCTGCAGCTCTTCCGTGCAATACAAGCGCGAGAAAAATCCGCGTGTATCGCCGAGCCGCTGACGGCGGATCAGTTTGAGACCGTCAAGCGGCGTGTCGGCGATTACGAAGCGGCTCATTCGCTCGCCTCGTAAAATGGTTCCAGCACCTGCTGCCACGGTCGGGTTGCTTTCGAAAAACAGGCATGACCGGTCAGGACGACACGCTTGCCGCACCAGATGCCGGGTAAAGGCCGCGCTGCCATCACCACACCTTCCAAGGCGCCGAGCCGGATTGCCACAACGCTTCCAGCAAATTTTTTTCCCGCAAAGTATCCATGGGCTGCCAGAAGCCCTTGTGCTCGAAAGCGCTCAGTTCGCCTTCGCTCGCGAGACGTTCGAGCGGACTTAATTCCCACGCCGTATCGTCGCCCTCGATGTAGTCCAGCACCTTGGGTGACAACACGAAAAAGCCGCCATTGATCAGGCCGCCGTCGCCACGTGGCTTTTCAACAAACTGCGTCACCTGTCCACAATCGATTTGTATCGCTCCATATCGGCCCGGCGGTTGAACCGCGGTCACCGTCGCCAGCTTGCCGTTCGACCGGTGAGCGGAAATCAGAGCCGAGACATCCACATCCGCCACGCCATCGCCATAGGTAAAACAGAAAACATCTTCATTGCGCACATAATCGGCGACTCGCTTGAGCCGCCCGCCGGTCTGCGTATTGGCGCCGGTATCAACCAGCGTCACGCGCCAGGGTTCGGCGTGCTCCTGATGAATTTCCATGCGGTTGCGCGTCATGTCAAAGGTCACATCGGACATATGAAGGAAATAATTGGCGAAGTACTCCTTGATAATGTAGCCCTTGTAGCCGCAGCAGATCACAAATTCATTGACGCCATGCGCCGAATAAATTTTCAGGATATGCCAGAGTATGGGCATGCCACCAATCTCTATCATCGGCTTCGGGCGCAGGTGAGATTCCTCGGAGATTCTTGTGCCGAGACCGCCTGCCAGGATGACTGCCTTCATTATTTCCTGTTCCTATAAGATGCTGAATTTCGTTTTGATAAGCGCGATCCGCCTATCGATTTCCGCATCACCAAAGCCGGATGCGCGAACCTCCTCCAGCGCTGGCAGCGATTCCGTCCCGGTAAAGAAACTCGAGAAAGCACGCAAATTCTCGCGTTGCGCCAAAATCATTGCGATGCTCCACTGCTCCTCTCTCTGTCCCGGCACCAACTCTGCGAATTCAGGACTCAATGCAAGGCATGGTTCATCCAGAGATCTCGGCATTCCCGAGCTGAGCAGTTCACACAAATGATTTAACAAGCCAACGGCCTGTTCCCGCTTGCCTAGTTCGGTCAATATGCGGCATAAACTCAGCAGCCGCGGCATCGTGGCCTGCTCTTGCACCAGCGTCCTCAATACGTCTCCGGCCGCTTGCAGGCAGGCATATCGTTCCGCCGCCGGGCGGCTCTCCGACTTCGCCATCGCAAACAGATTCAGTGCCATCCAATACACTTCCCAGTCTTTCACTCTTTGCCGGGTATTGAGCCAGGCATCGAGTTTGCCGGCCGCATAGGGAATAGTTTTCAAGTACTCCTGCCAGTATTTGAGATCAATGCCGGGATAACTTTGCAGCAGGTGGAATTGGCGAATCAGCACCCCTTGTTTCTCCAGCAGTTCGGCCCGATCAGGTTTGCATGCAAACAGATTCAGGGCGTAGACGTCCAGTTCGTCAACCGATGCAAAGGGGACCAGCAAACCGAGCCCAGGCACAAGGCGATACAGATCATAGCCACGTGTAGTGAGCCATGCGCTTACGGCAGAATCGAAGTCTTTGCTAGGCTTGACCCCAAACATCAGCAAAGGCGAATTGAACGCAAAAAATTGTGCGCCGCTCTTCAGCAAATCCGCGCTGCATATCTCGCCGGCCACGCGTACAAACCCGATATCGTCGAATCCATGCCTATCCATTTCAGAATCAAGTGACAAACCATGATCGGCGATTGAAATGCCAAGCCGTTTTTCCAGGCCATTGCACGTCCGGGATTTCATCAACAAATTAGCGTTTTCTGCAGTATGGACGATCGCCCATACTCTCCCGTCAGTCGTTCGCTTTGCCAACGGGATCGCGTAGGCGCCAACCCCGGCGCCTACATCCACAATCCGCATTTTCGATTGAGCGATGCCCAGCACGAACGCATATTCCGGATCAAACCAGGCGCCCTGCTCCTGCAGCACATAGGTAGGCAGGTCATCAATTGAACCATTCACCGCCACGTCGACCCCCGATGGAAGCCTGACATATTGGGTGGCGGCGGCCAGGCCAAGTGCCTTCTCTTTCAACGCTTCGGCAACCAGCGCAAGCGGCGTCTCCCAATCGCCCGGCGTTTGCTGACTGAACAGCCGCATACTGGGATGCCAGGGCGATCCTCCGGTACCCAGCGCATCCATCGCCTTGCCAAAGAGATCTAGACGGTATATTTCCACACCGACGGCCCCGGCAAGTTCGCTGACAGCAGTTCCTGCGGAAATCACCAGATCGAGCGAACTGATCAATGCTGTCGTTTCGTCCAGTTCATTTTTCATGTCCAATTCAGGAAACGTCGCAACGGCGACCCCAAACTTTTCTTCGACCTCACGCAACTCGTCTGTGCATTCGTCATATTGCAGATTGATGAAATGCACACCGGGCAGCTTGAATATTTCCCCCCACTGAGTCAGTTGGGAATAATTTTTATGGCGCTCGCCTTTCATCAATCCGCTGCGCCAGCAAATACCGACCTTGAGACCCGGGCCAAGCAGAGCCAGGCGAGAGCGCCAATACTCGGTCCGCTGCGTATCAGCAAAGAGATAGCTCCGCTCTCTTGGAAAGCTTTCCAGAGTAGGACGCAGGTATCGCGGCATGCTCCCCATCGCAACCTGAACATCGATTTTCGGGACATTGACTATCCACCCGATTTGCAGGCGGTCGCCGCCGACGACGGTAGCGGACGGGAAGGAGCGGGAAAAGAGAGAAGCAAGGCGAGGCGTACATTCAAGCACACAATGCTTGGCCTTCGCAATCAGGTCCGGCACGCAGGAGGCAAGCCATATCTCGTCGCCCAATCCCTGTTCTGCATAGATCAGGATCGTTTTCCCTTCAAGCGAAGATCCGTCCCAACGAGGAAAGGGAAAGCGTTCGGAAACCTGCCCTTGGGCCTCCAGCCGCAAATCATGCAGTTCCCATCCACGATCCAATATGCCCTGGCGCAAATACAGATAGGCGGAATTCCACTTGGCGGTAGCATCTGCCGGGCACAATTCTATCGAGGTCTCATATTCGGCGAGCGCCTCGTCAAACCGGCCCAACTCCTCCAATACGGTGCCTCGGTTGCTATGCAAAAAATGCGCATTGGGGGCAATTGCCAAGCCGCGATCGAAACATGCCAGGGCTTGCTCCAACCGCCCCCAGCGCTTGTAAATTCCGCCGAGATCGCTATACGCTGCGGGCAAATCAGGTTTCAATTCAAGTCCGCGAACAAAATGCCGTGCAGCTTCTTCAAATTTATCTTTGGCTGACAGCACAAGACCCAGGTTATAGTGCGCATTCGCCATCTCGGGATTGAGCGCCAAGGCCTGTCTTAACGGGATCTCCGCCTCATCGAGTTTTCCATCAAGTTCCAGCACACCGCCAAGATTAGCCAAGCCATCCACATAGTCCGGTTTCAGCTCCACCGCTCGCCGGAAACAAGCCGCCGCTTCCGCCAGCTTTTTTTTTCCGCACAAGGTCAGGCCCAAGCTGTTCAATGCCTGCACGTGATCGGGAGCGATCTTCAATGCATCCCTGAGAAACTTTTCCGCATCGTCGATCTTGCCAAGCTGCGCGCAAACCGTACCCAACAGATACAGCGTCTCCATGTCATTCGGCGTTTCTCGCAATGCCTTGCGATAGAGTCCTTCCGCATCTTTCAACTCCCCGGCGTTATGCGCGGCGAACGCTTTTTGAAACAGCGCATCGGCCTTGGCTTGCTTATTTTTTTGAAGATGATTCATGCTTTTCCCAGTTCAACAATCCGCCTGCCGAGAATAAACGCTTCAGCCGCCTCCACACCGACGCTGGCGCCGCGCCACCGCGCCAGGCTCTTCAACGCCCGCAGCGAGCGGGCGTGCGGCCACGCGCACATTTCCGAGTCATAGCACGCCAAGGCCTGCAACTTGAGGTCGAGGGTATTGGTAATGTCGACGAACCAGTTCGGCGCAAAGGCCGGGGCCGACGTTGCGGGCATCCATTCGGTGCTGGACGCCACTTCAAAAAAGAGCAGGCTCTTGACGGCATTGCCCGGCTTCGGACGGCAGGCAGTCAGCACGCATTCGTGAACAATCCTGTGATCGATATTCAGATCTCCGGCATGATGGGAATACACCACCTCCGGATTGACTCTTGCGATTTCCGTTTCGATCAGCTTGATGACATCCAATCTATCCAGCGAGTCCATCCGGTTGTCGGGCAAGCCATGCAAGCTCACCGAGGCGGCGCCAAGCATGGCGTTGGCCTTGCGCGCGGCATCGGCCAACGTACTGAGCTCGCTTCGTTGCATGACGGTGTCGCGTTGCGGGCTACGGCTGGTCACGCCTTCGGCCATGATGACCACATGCACTTCGTCCCCGGCTTGCGCATGTGCGGCGATCGCGCCGCCGCATCCCAGGATCTCATCGTCAGGATGGGCAGCGATTACGAGAATTGTTTTTGCCATTTTTCGTTTTGACGCCATGAGCGAAACCGCAATCAGGCAGCTTTCTTCGCAATAAAATTCCAGGCGGCGAAATGCCAGCTATCGTCCGGCAGTTCGCGTCGTATGGTCTTGTGTTCCAGCAGCGTCATATCGAAGGCTTTGAACAGCTCCAGCAAGTGCGCTTTATCGGAGAAATGGACACGGCCGACGTCGGTGAATGATCCTTCCCGGTAGCCGGTCCGGGTATAAGCATCTCCTGCCGAGACACCGCCTTCATATTCGGAATATGCGGTCGAGAACCAGTCGATTCCGATAAATTTCCCGCCGGGCTTTAATCTCGCGTGCAGCATCTCGATGCAATGCAGGATCGCGGCAGTGGTGTTATGAGTCAGCGAGGAGCGATCCACAACCAAGTCAAATTCGCCGGCAAACGGAATCTGCAAGGTGAAATCACCGGCGACGATGTTCTCTTTCAACTGGGGAAACCGCTCCCTGAGTTTTTCCACAATCGCCGGACTTCCCTCGATCGCATAATATTCCACACCCAGCGACTGGAAGAACGGGATGTTCGCACCTGCTCCACATCCCAGCTCCAGCACCCGGAAGTCCGGGCCGCTCGGCCGGGCATGGCGCATGACATACCCGACCAGGTCGCTCCACGGCCAGATACTCAAGTGCGTCTGTTCCCGGTAGCGCCTGTCCCACTCCGCAGAGAAGTTCATCTGCCGTCCTCCCGTCACACCAACATGATTTTTTTACAGCACCAGATAGCTGATGTTCGGCTCGTACTCGAAACACCGGAGTTCACAATCCCGGATATTCAACTGTTCCAGCAAGGCTTTGGTTTCGCCCGGCCAGTGCGGATTGTTCACTTCGTCGAAAGCCAGGATCGCTCCTTTCGGCATGCGCGGCACCAATGTCTTGAGCGCCGTGACCGTCGGTTCATAGACGTCGAAATCGAGATACAAAAGAGAAACCAGGAGATGCGGATTGCTCTCCACGTACTCAGGAATGGTCAGGTTCGCGTCGCCGCGCACCAGGTCGATTTTTGAAATGTGATTCAGGTATCTGTTCTCGTCATATTCCTGGATGCATGCCTTCAATTCCTCATAGGTGTTATAGGCTTCCGAGAACATGCCCTCCTTCACTTCGGGGCGGTTCAACACGTCGATCGGGGCGACATGCGGAAAACCTTCGAAGGTATCAAAGCCGATGATCTTGCGATGATAATTATAAGGTTCGAGCGTGGTCGACAATTTGGCCCAGGTCATCACGCCGCCGCCGTGGTGCACGCCGCACTCTACGATGCTGCCCTTTACAGGCAACTGCAATTTGAATATTTCAATTTGCGCCATGAAGCGCGCGATATTCTGGCGCCGCACATATTTGGGAAAATTCGCCAGCTTCTTATCGGTCGCACAGGAGCTTTCGTCGAATATCATCGTCTTCACCTTTTTTATAAATTACGATTGGCTTGCATTGACTGCACGGATATTTTCAGACATCAAAACCGGAAATGATTCAGGGCCGACATTAAACAAGAGATCGATCACCGACATATAAGGCTCGAATTCGCCGTGCAGTTGCGGATAGCGCGGATGACGGTAATCCTGAAACGTGACGCCGATATTCTGCTTTTCGAACGACACCACGTCTGCGTAATTCTTCCCTTGCGCGCCGAAAATATAATGCTCCGCTTTCAGCTTCACGCACATATCCAGAACCAGATCCGACTTGTATCCGGAAAAATCATAATCCGATGCCTTGACGATCGGCACTTCGATGCCGAGCGCCCCCAATGAAAATCGCAAAACCTCCGTGTTCAGATCGGTCAAAAACTCAAAACGCGTCCCCAGTATCTGTTCCAGCGGGCCGATGTAATCCTTGTAATACGGCGCCTTCTGATAAGCAAGCTGGATTGATTTCAAATGCTTGCGGTGCCAGCCGTTTTGCACGATGCGGATATCGCAAATCTTTTTCTCAAAATGATTCTTGGATTCTACCGGCACCGACAACCATATCGGCCCGGCATTGGTCTTGATCTTGTTGCGGTTGTTGTAGTCCTTGGTCTGATACTGGGCTATGTCGAAAATGCAAAACCTGTCCGCCAGCGCGATCTTGTGGAAAAGACCGAGCCACGGCAGATAGACGGGTTGATGGGCGGTCAGAATCATGCAAGCCTTTTGACACATGCTGCAATTTTCTCAGCTTGTTCGTCTTTCAATGTGGGAAACAAAGGCAGCGATACCGTTGTTTTCGTCAGATGCAGGGCGTTCGGGAAAGCGCTGCCGCCGCCCAGCAATTCCCAGTCTTCGATCGGCACGATTGCGCGGATTTCATTTTGCGCCAGGGCTTTGATGACACTCTCGGCGGCATTCGTGCGGACCACGGCGCGATAGCGGATCGGCTCCAATCCGGCCGCGTCCGGCTCGACATCCAACAGTTTCAAGCCGGCCTCCTGATAGATCCGGAACAGGCAGGCGCGGCGCTCCAGCAGATACGGCAGCTTTTTCAACTGTACCCGGCCTACCGCCGCTTGCACGTCGGTCATCTGGAAATTGAACCGCAGCTTTTTGTCGGGCCGGCAATCGAAATTGCGGTAGTCCCTGACTTGATCTGCCAACCCTTTGTCGCGCGACACGAACATGCCGCCCTGTCCGCCGGACGTGATCAGCTTGGTCGCGTAAAACGAAAACACGCCTGCGATGCCGTGCAGACCGGTACTCACGCCTCTGAATTTCGCGCCCAGGGATTGCGCACAATCCTCGATGACGGGGATGTCGCCGCACGCCGGAATATCCAGGGGCAATCCATACATATGCGGCGCGATCAGGATATCGGGCGCGAGGTGATCGAAGTCGGCCGGATCGAGATTGGGTGAATCCATGCCCACGTCCAGCAACAGTTCACCGGCGCCGGCCATTGCAACGGCATTGCGCAATGCCGAACAAACATACACCGGAAAAGCGACGCACTTGTCTTTGGCATCCAGCGCCCACAAGGCCATGAACAACGCGGCCGTGCCGCTGGATAACGCGACCGCATGCCCGGGCGGCAATCCCAGGAATTCACATACCTCGTTTTCGAAAGCCTCGACCTCGGCGCCTTGGGCAAGCCAGCCGGATTGAATCACCCTGGCGGCGGCATCGGCCTCCTCCGGGCCGCAACTGGGGCTATTGTGTGGAATCATCCTTGCCCAGCTTATCGAGATAATAGCCCGGCTTGACCACCATCGGATTGCCGATCACGAGCGAGTACGGCGGAATCGACACACCGTCGACGATAGTGCCGGAGGCGACCACCGAGTGATGTCCGATGTGGGCTCCGCCCTTGATCACGGAATGCGAGCCGACGAACACGTTATTTTCGAGCACGATGTCCTTGCGGTCGACTTCCTCTGCGAGGCCGATGCATTTTCTATGGGAATCGGCACAGTTGATCGACACGAAAGAAGCGATGTCGCAATTGTCGCCGATGACGACTTTTGCGCCCTTGCCGTTGACCTCGGACATGCCGCCGATATAGACGTTGGCGCCGATTTGCGGCTCGCCGACGATCCACACCAGAGGATGAAAACGGTTCTCCTTGAACTGCGTCATCTCCGAAAACAGCTTTTTGAAATCGGCGCCTTCCATCAGTTGAAATCTCCCAACTTGAGCGTGCTGCCCTTTTCGATTTTTACGGCGCAAGTCCGCCCCAGCACTTGATCGAACAACGCCGGCGCCAAGCCGGTGCCGGGGCGGCGCAAGCCTATGTTTTCCGCATTCAGGATCTCGCCCGGCCCGATGTCGGCCAGCGCGACGATGCTGCGTCGGGCCAGCTTGCGCATTGCCCGCTCCGCTTCGGTCGGCCGGACCTGGGCGCTGCCCAGCATCACATGCGCATTGCGGATCGAGTCAATCCATTCCTTGGCCCCTTCCGGATCTTCCGAAAACCAGTGATCGGGTCCGGGCAGGTCGTGGCTGAGCGTGAAATGCTTTTCAAATACCTTGGCGCCCATCGCGACCGCCAGCGATGAAGCAAGCGGCCCTTGCGTGTGATCGGAAAAGCCCATCACGACACTGCGAAATGCCTGCGCAAGCGTCGTCAGTTTCAGCAGGTTGACGTCCTTTGGCGGCGTCGGATACTGAGAGGTGCACAGCAACAAAATGGTGGGATGTCCATCCAACGCACCGACCGCTTCCAAGCCCTGATGCACCTCGGCCAGATCCGACATACCGCAAGACACCAGCATCGGCAATCGCGCGCTGGCGTAATCACGCAGCAGCGGCAGGTTGGTGAAATCGTCGGAGCCGACCTTCACCGCCGGTACGCCGAGTTCCAGCAAGAGATCGAGATCCGAACGGTTTTGCGGCGTCGACAGGAACAGGATGCCAAGCTCGTCGCACAGCTTCTTGATCGCGAGCCAGTCGCTTCTTGAGAACTCATAGCGCCGGAACATTTCCAGCATCGATTCCGTCACTTCGCGTCCTTGCGAACGATAGGTGAACATCAGATTCGGATCGCCGACAAATTCCTCGGCCTTGAAGGTTTGGAACTTCACCGCATCGGCGCCCAGTTTTTTTGCGATGCGGATCATTTCAAGGGCTTTGTCGAGTTCACCGTTATGATTGATCCCGGCTTCAAGGATCACCAGCGGCGGCTGCCCGTCGCCGGCCAGGGTGCTGCCGATTTTGATTTGTGCCATATGTTTATTCTTGAGGTTCGAATTGATCCATGGCTTCCACTACCCGCGACCGCCCTTTGCCATCCACCAGTACGAGGCATTGCTGCTCCATGCCTCGCAATTGTTCCGCCGTGAGCGACTCGATGCCATGGCAGTAACTCTCGGCAGTCAGCTTGTCGAACCAGCCCAGGCTGACACTCGCGCCGAATTCCGCGACCGCAGCGGTCAACGCGGCCTGATTGTCCGCCAATATCGACACCAGGGCCGGCAATCCAAGGCAGCATCTTTCCCACGTCGTCGTGCCGCCGGCACCAAGCGCCAGATCGGCTTGCGCCATCAATTGCGCCATATTGCTTACCTGGCAGTGGTAGTTCGCATCCGGCATGCCATCGCAGAGTTGTTTGATCCGTTCCCGATGCGGATTCGAACTGCCGACTACGACATCGATGGCGAGCCCAGGACGATTGAGTTGCCGGATGCCTTCGAGCGCCTTGGCTGTTTCATTGGTCGGATCGCTGCCGCCGAAAAACACCAGCACGCGCCGCAGCGTACCGTCGCGCCGCCGCAACCTCGCCCGTTCCAGCATGAACTCCGGCCGCAATAATGCGTAGTCCGGTCCTAGCAATAGACGGCATTGCGACGGAACGAGACCAAGGTAGCGCCGGGCCATCTCTGCACAATAATTTTGGTCCAGCAATACGTCGCAATCATGCGCGCGATCGGCAAGGTCGTCAATTGCCAGCACCCTTGCGCAATAAGCGCGCGCCGCGATTTCCCATTGCCGGTCGAGGCGATAATGGTCGACGATCAGCCAGTCCACTGGAGCTTCTGCAAAAGCAGCCCTGCTCTGCTCCGCATCGAAACGCCAATCGAAGTCTGCTTGCTCCAGCCGCGGCAGGCGATGGACCAGGAAATCCTGCGCTTCGATCAACTCGCACAGATGGCCTTCCTGCTCTCTGCAAATAAATACGACCCGCGCACCTCGCTCGCGCAATGCCTCGGCAATCGCCAGGCAGCGCATGACATGCCCGGTGCCGATCGCCACCGCCGCATCGGCTCGAATCGCGACGCGCATCAGCCGCCGATCTTTTCCAGCAGGAACCAGGTCAAGTCGTCCTGCGGAAAATTGACGTCGCGATGGTAGGCGAATCCGTAGTCGAGCAGTTGCAAGTCAGGATAACGATCCAGCATTTCCCCGGCAAAATCGCGCTTGAACAATTTCTCTTTATTGCCGCGGTACAGGACTTCGACCGGGGAAGGATTGTAGTATTCGGCGATGCAGATATAGCGCTTGCTGCTCTGGTACAGGCGTTCGTATACATCGGGCAAACTGTCCGGGTTGATGTGAATCAGGACGCCCTTGATCAGCGCCAAGTCGCGTTCGCCATCCGGCTGAAAGTCGAGTATCGATTGCGGGTAGACTTTTATGCCGCCCAGTTTTTCCAGCGCTTCCGCCGCCTTGCGATTGATCTCGATGGCCGCCAGTTCAATGCCCGGCAACAGCGCCCGCAATGCAACCAGGTTCAGGCCGATGTTCGCGCCGAATTCGATCGCCGAACGTATGGTTTGCGCGCGGCTCAATATGCGGCTCAGAAAAGCGAGATTCGAGGCATGCGCTTCCGTGCCCTGGTTGCGGCCGATGTATTCATCGCCGAAGCTGCCTGCCCAGAATTTTTCCTGCTCGGTTTTGAATGCGGATGTCATCCTGCTTATTCCCCCAACTTTTTTTGCCGCACATGTGAATTGATTTCAGGCCAGTCCGGGTGCGCTTCCAGCAAGGCCAAAATATCTTGCATATCGAATTCAGGCCTGGACGGATACAGCGCTTCGGTGATACGCCGCACCAGTTCGAAATCCTCCGGCGTATCCACCGTCCAGCGGTGGTGGCTTTGGTTTTCCGCACGCACCAAGTGGCCGATGCGGTAGCGTTCCGGACGGGTGTAAATGAATGGCGTGACGTGTTCGCGTTCCGGTTCGGCCAGCGCTTCGCAGTGCGCCTGCTCCAACACCTTGAAAGAAAACACTTCCGCCGCCATCCCGTAGGGATAGCTTTGGGTCAGCGCATTCGAAACATAGTCGTATTCCGCCTCGTGAGCGCGATAGAAGCGGATCGCGGCGTCGATCACTTCCGGATCGATCAAGGGACAATCCGAGGTGACGCGCACGATCACATCGGCCTGATGCGACTTCGCCGCTTCGTAATAGCGCGCCAGCACATCGTTTTCCGACCCGCGCGTGACTGGAACATTCAAGCGCCGGCACAACGCAACGATGGGCTCATCGGTATCGTTGATCGTGGTCGCAATGACGAAGGCATCGGCCAGCTTCACCCGGCGCAGACGTTCGACCAGATACTCGATCAGGGTCTTGCCCAGGATTTGCTTCAACACCTTGCCCGGCAAGCGGGTGGAGGTCATCCGCGCCTGGACGATGATCACGGTTTTCATGCCAATACCTCGCTAAGGGATGCCGCCACATGATCTTGTTCGGCCTCGGTCAATCCATAAAACAGCGGCAAGCTGATCGCCTCGCGGTAGTACTGCTCCGCCTGCGGGAAGTCGCCGGCCTTGAATCCCAGGTCCCGGTAATAAGGCTGGGTATGCACCGGGATGTAATGCAGGTTTACGCCGATGCCGCGCCCTCGCAGTGCTTCGAACACTTGGCGATGCGATTTGCCGATCGTCTCGAGCCGCAAGCGAATCACATATAAATGAAAGGCCGAGTACGAGTCGGGATGGCGGAATGGGATGCGTAACGGCAGCGCTTCCAGCAGCGTATCGTAGCGCCCCGCCAGATGCTGCCGCCGCGCGACGAACTCGTCGACGCGCTGCAATTGACTGCTGCCGAGCGCGGCCTGGATATCTGTCATTCGATAGTTGAAGCCTAAATCGATTTGCTGGTAGTACCAGGGGCCGTCCGGCGCGCGATCCATCTGTGCCGGATCACGCGTAATGCCATGCGAGCGCAGCCGCAGCAACTTTTCATAAAGGTCCTTACGATTGGTCAGCACCATCCCGCCCTCTCCGGTGGTAACGATTTTTACCGGATGAAAACTGAATACCGTCATGTCGGAAAAGTCGCACGAACCGACCGGACGATCCCGGTAGCGGCCGCCGATCGCGTGTGAAGCGTCTTCAATTACAGTGATCCCGTAGCGTTTGGCAAGTTCGCCTATGCGCGCCATGTCGCATGATTGGCCGGCAAATTGCACGGGAATCAGGACTTTGGGCAAAGCACCCTGCTGTTCTGCGCACAGCAATTTCTTTTCCAGCGCCTCGACGCTCAGGTTATAGGTTTGCGGATCGATGTCGACGAAATCCGGCCTTGCGCCGCAATACAAGGCGCAGTTGGCCGAGGCGACGAAGGTGTTGGGGGAAGTCCAAAGCACATCGCCGGCTTTCAAGCCCGCCGCCAGACAGGCAATGTGCAGCGCCGCGGTGGCATTGCTGACCGCCACCGCATATTGCGCGCCGCAATAACGCGCAACCTCTTGCTCAAACTGCTCGATCGCCGGTCCTTGCGTCAGCCAGTCGGAGCGCAACACCTCTACGACCGCGCGAATGTCTTCGTCGTTGATTTCCTGGCGGCCATAGGGAATCATGATTCAACGATCTTGTCGAGTTCCCGCAAGGCTTCCAGCGTCAAGAAATTGGGGTTGGTGCCAGAACTGTATTCGAACCCCTCGCCGACCGGCTTGCCTACTTCGCCGATGGCATTGACTTTATAGTCGGATTGCACGGTAAAGGTGATGGCGGGACAGATCACGTAATGGTCATGGAATTCCAGCGTCTGGTGCGCGTTGTCTACCGGGCACATGATTTCATGCAGTTTCTCGCCGGGCCGGATGCCGATGATTTTGGTCGGCAAATCCGGCGCCATCGCCGCAGCAAGATCGGTCATGTGCGCGGACGGAATTTTCGGGACAAAAATCTCGCCGCCATGCATGCGCTCGAAACTCTTGAACACCAGGTCCACGCCGTCTTGCAGCGAGATCCAGAAGCGCGTCATGCGCGCATCGGTGATCGGCAATTCAGTGGCGCCATCGGCAATCAGCTTGCGGAAATAAGGAACGACCGAACCGCGCGATCCCACCACGTTGCCGTAACGCACTACGCTGAACCGGATTTGATGCCCGCCGGCGATATTATTTGCAGCGACGAACAGCTTGTCGGACACCAGCTTGGTCGCTCCATATAAGTTGATCGGGTTGGCCGCCTTGTCGGTCGAAAGCGCGATCACTTTCTGGACATTGTTTTCAATCGCGGCATTGATGACGTTTTCCGCACCCTGGATATTGGTCTTGATGCATTCCATCGGGTTGTATTCTGCTGCCGGCACCTGCTTCAACGCGGCCGCGTGCACCACAAAATCGACCCCGCGCATCGCCTGCTTCAGACGCTGGCCGTCGCGTACATCGCCGAGAAAATAACGCATCGCCGGCGCGTCGAACATCTGCTGCATCTCGAATTGCTTCAGTTCGTCCCGGGAAAAAACGATCAGCCGGCGCGGCTTGTAGCGCGCCAGCATGGTCTTGATAAATTTTTTGCCGAAAGAACCGGTGCCGCCTGTTATTAATATCGATTTATCATTGAACATGGCATTCACCTAAGGAAACTAAACCCAACGATCAAACATATCCTGCAGCTTTTTATGCCAAAGGGCAATAACCGGGCAAAATAAAACTTGTCTTAAGTCTAAACTTTTTCCAGTCTTGTCCGATATAAACAATAACGGTGGTTTGTAAGCCTTGTTCTCACGATTGCAAAAAGAATTGTGTGCAGACGACGGAAGGGTGATTGCAAACCCACGTTATCGTCGAGAAAAGCCCCGGCGTAAAGTCCGGCAAATTCATTCAACAGGCTTGGTCAAACCTGTTTTATCCCGAGCGGCATTGTTGCACGGGCTCATCCCTTATGGGGAGGACAACATGGATATCCGTTCGATAAGCAATCCAGTGCAGCCTGCGGCGGCACCCAGCGATAGAAATGCAGCGGTCTCAGAAGCGACTGCCTCGGCCAAAACAATCGCCGCGCCAGTCGAAACCATCGCAGCGATTCAGCAACCGGCAGCCATTCCCGCCATGGCGCAAGTTACGCAGGCAGTGAAAACCATCAACAAGGCCATGCAGAAAATGGCGCAAGGCCTTGAATTCTCGGTCGACACGGATAGCCATCGCACCATCGTGAAAGTAGTGGATCAGGAAACAAAAGAGATCATCCGCCAAATTCCCACGGAGGAAACTCTCGAGATCGCGAAAGCGCTCGACCAGGCGCAAGGCTTGTTAATCAAGCAGAAAGCCTAGAGCCAGCTCCAGAAGCAAGCGCAAGCGAATAGGCGCGTAAATCACCTTCTAAAGTTCGAATTAGAGCAGCCGATAACAAAGTACATTGTGGTCTTTCCGTGGCAGACGCCGGCTTGGCATGGATCTAAGGGCACCGCCGAAAACCGCGATCGACAAAATGGCAAATCCGTAAGCTGTTCAAAAGCGAATAAAGAGGAGAAACTACATGTTCGGATCGCCGCAAAGTGGAGCAAACGCTTATGCCAAAGTTGGCATCGAGACCGGCGTCAGCGCTGCAAGCCCCCACAAACTTATCGTGATGCTTTTCGAGGGCGCCATGGTCGCCGTGACTACTGCGCTGCAACATATGAAAGCCGGAAACATCCCCGGCAAAGGCCAGTCCATTTCGAAAGCGATCATGATCATTGACGGCGGTTTGCGCGCCAGCCTGGATAAAAAAGAAGGCGGCGAAATAGCCATGAATCTTGACGCCCTGTACGAATACATGAGTAATCGACTGCTGGTTGCCAATCTCAAGAACCAACCGGAATTACTGGAAGAAGTTTACCGCTTGCTCAAGGACTTGAGCGAAGCATGGGACGCCATCGGCACCGCCAGTCCGGCGCCGGTAACGGAGCCGCCGCGAGCTCCGGTGTATGATGCGCTTGCCCCGCACACCTCCCGCTTAGTGAAGGCTTGACCCAAAATGAATAGCCAGGAAGTCATCTCGCTGTACGAAGCCATATCGGACATCTCCGGCCAGATGCTTGCGGCGGCTCGCAGCGGCGACTGGAAACGGCTCACTGAATTGGAGTCCCGCTGTTCCGGCCATGTCGATGCGCTCGCGCGTGGAGAACCGCACATGGCTCTGCCAAGCTTGGACCGTGATCGCAAGGTCAAGATCATCCGGAAAATACTGGAAAACGACCGCGAAATCCGTACCATCACCGAACCCTGGATGACGCAGCTGTCGATGCTAACGAATAGCAGCGGCGCCGAGCGCAAGCTTTCCAAGGCCTACAGCGCCAATCAGCCGGGCTAGGCGTCGTCATGCTGCCGCGGGCGGACATCACCGGCACCCGCCCTTTGGGCGCAATCGACGCGCCTGCGCCCGCCACTTCCATCGCGGATGCAAGGCAGGAAAGCTTCAACCGCCTGACGCAAATCGCGATCGGCAAGCAGTTTCAAGCCGAAATTCTCTCTCGTCTCAACGACGGCACATTTCTGGTGCGAGTCGCCGATACCGTGGCGCGCATGAACCTGCCGGTCACCACGCGTGCCGGCGACTCCATGTCGATGACCTTGGTGAGCAAGGAACCGCGGCCGACTTTTTTGCTGGGACAGCAAACCAATGCCTCGAACCCCGCGCCAAGCACCACCGGACAGTTGGTCGGACATCTGTTGCAGCCGGCATCCGACGAGAGCCTGCTCTATACCGAAATCGGAAAAACAGCCGGTGAAGAAGGCCTAGCGCCTGCAACGGCCGGCACTGCCGCGGCGGAAGAAGGCATTCCAGCAACGGCAATCGGCAAAACGCCGCAACCGCCTCCGGCAACCGCGGCTGCGGCGCAGGGCTTGGCGGGCAGCGCCCCGACCTCGCTCAGCGCAACTGGCCAGCTTATCAATAACATCATCCAGTCGGCACGGCAAAATGAAGGATCGGCCGCGCTCGTGGGCAAAGTGCCGTTGGTAGCGTCGCCGACAGCCGGCGCACCGCAAGTCGCAGCTGCATTAAAGGACACGCTTGCCTTCAGCGGCTTGTTCTATGAGTCCCACGTCGCACAATGGGCCAACGGCGAACGCCCCAAGACCGATCTGCTGCGCGAGCCGCAAGCCAAAGCCGGCAACGTCCAGCAGCATTCCCTGCGGAGCGCCGCGCCGCCGACGGCGCAACCTGAAGATGCCCGTCCGCTACCGCCGGCAAACAAGGAATTTACTGTTCAGCCCGGTGCAGTGCCAGGGACAAACAGCGAAGCCGCGGCACTGCCCGCCAGCATGAACACCGAGACGGCGCAACTTATCAACCTGCAGCTCAATGCGCTGGAAAATCGCCGCGTGCTATGGCAGGGTGAACTTTGGCCAGGTCAGGAGCTGGAATGGGAAGTCAGCGAAGACGCACCGGAAAGCGGCGGCAAGGAGCAAACGCCGGTGTGGAACAGCGCCGTGAAATTTGAACTGCCGAATCTGGGCATGGTATCGGCCAACATACGCATGGTAGGCGAACATGTCCAGGTTCATATCCGCACCGCAACCGAGGACACAGCCGCCGCATTGCGCACACATGGAGGCGAGCTCGCCAGCGCGCTTGATGCTGCCGGTGCGCCGCTGGATTCATTGACGGTAAAGCAGGATGGAAAAATCTAAGCCCCCGCGCAATGCGGTTGCCATCGCTTACCATCCGGGAGCCACAGCCCCGAAAGTCGTTGCCAAAGGCCGCGGCATGATTGCCGATGAGATCATCGCCCGGGCCAAGGAACACGGCGTTTTTGTGCACGAGTCCAAGGAATTGGTCGCGCTGCTGATGCAAGTCGAGCTGGACCGCGACATTCCGCCTACGCTATACCGGGTAGTAGCGGAACTGCTGGCCTGGCTGTACCATATCGAGGCTGGCCAGCGAACCGCCGAAAAGATATCTTAAAAAGATATCTTAATATTCTGGACGGGCTGCTCAATCACAATTACGCTGGGCTCCCTTGCCAAAGCACTAAAAGCATACAAAGATGACATTCAATACTGATTACGGAATTGAGGATTTAAGCCCATATCAGGTTCACTCGCGCCGGGAAATCATCTCATTGCTGCGCAGCATAGGAGAGCACAACCAACTGGTACGAATGATCATCAATTCCGGCTCGGAAGCCATCGTTACCTCCATCCTGAAAGTCGATGAAACCGACGGCACGGTACTGCTCGACGTCGCTCCCAGTCAGCTTCTCAATCAACGTATTCTTGAAAGCGATCAGATTTCGTTTGAAACGGTGCTGGAGCATATCCGCATCCTGTTTTTCGCCACGCGCGTAGAGTCCTGTCTGTTTGAAAACCTGCCCGCTTTCAGCATTGAAATTCCCGAGAGCTTGATTCGCCTGCAACGGCGCGAATACTATCGCGTGCCCACCCCGGTGACCAATCCCCTGCGCTGCACAATCATGGTCCCGCAAGAAGACAAAACCGGCGCACCGACAAAGGTGGTTGTCACGCTGAAAAATGTGAGCGGCGGCGGAATTGCCATCGTCGATGAAAACAAACTGCTGGATAACACGATAGGCCGCATTTACAAGGATTGCCAGATCGATTTACCAGGCGGCACGCTGGTGATAGCCACCCTGCAGATCAGAAATTCCATGGAAATCACCCTCACCAACGGCAAAACCATCCGCCGTCTCGGCTGTCTGTTTGTCAATCTGCCAAAGGCAATGCTGGCAGCGGTGCAGCGTTACATCACGAAGCTGGAGCGCGAGCGTAACGCGAAAGAGACGGGAATGATGTGAGCAAGGCGGAAGATGGGAGCAACCCGTCACAGCCGTAAAAGATGGATTGCATCCATCCTGCGAGGAACCGCTCCAAATTGAAGGGGACAGGTCACTAAATCTGCATAGGTCACTAAATCTGCATATTCATGATGTCATGATAGGCCGATACCAGCTTGTTGCGCACTTGAACCGTGGCTTGAAACGAGATATTGGCTTTTTGCATTGAAATCATCACGTCCGACAGATTCACGCTGTCGTCCCCGGATGCAAAGCGCTGCCCGATTTGCTCTGCCTTCTGTTGCACATTGTTGACTTGGTCGAGTGACGCCTTCAAAGCATCGGCGAAGTCTAGCTTGCCGGCAGGCTTTTCCGTTTGCAGCGGATTAATGCCCGCGCCTTGGGCGCGCGCCGCGGCAACTTTCAATTGCTCAACCATCGCGGCAATCCTGCCTGCATCGATTCCGCCTACCGCCATACCATCCTCCGATCCCTTGGTTCCCGTACAACCGGCAAAAACACTCCCGGCCTTCTACAACGTCACGTTATCACGCTGGTAAATCGACGGCGCTCTGATAAGATGGAGAAAGATTGCTCTATTCCAATGATTGAAATTCCTTTCCGGGCAGACAATTCATACTAAGGCTACAAGTTTGAATTGGCGAGGATCAAGTGAAACAACAATCAAATCTAGCGGAGGCAAACCATGGCAACATCAGGTGAAGTTGCCCTGCCCCTGAACGTCGTCAACTTCGCACAGACGCCGGTCGGGCGTAATGTACTTCTGATGGTGGGAATGGCAGCCGTGGTTGCCATCATGGCCGGCGTCTGGATGTGGGGTCAGCAACCGGAATACCGGGTGCTGTTTTCCAATTTTTCCGATCGCGACGGCGGAGCGATCGTTGCTTCCCTGCAGCAAATGAACGTGCCCTACAAGTTTGCCGAGGGCGGCGGCGCAATCCTGGTGCCGGCCAGCGAGGTACACAATGCCCGCCTGAAACTTGCATCCCAAGGCCTGCCGAAGGGCGGCAGCGTCGGTTTCGAGCTGATGGAAAACCAAAAGCTCGGCGTTTCCCAATTTCTCGAGCAAGTGAATTTCCAGCGCGCGCTGGAAGGCGAGCTGGCGCGCTCGATCCAGTCGGTGGCGGCGGTGCAGGCGGCACGCGTGCATTTGGCCTTGCCCAAGGCCTCGGTATTCGTGCGTGACCAGCAAAAGCCCACCGCCTCGGTTCTGCTCAACCTGCATCCCGGACGCAGCATGGATCAGCAGCAGGTCAGCGCCATCGTACACTTGGTCGCCAGCAGCGTGCCGGACCTGCCGCCGAAGAACGTCACCGTGGTCGACCAGAGCGGCAACCTGCTGTCCGACCCGACCAAAGCCGCCGGCGCCAACACGCTCGACCCCAGCCAGCTCAAGTACGTGCAGGAACTGCAGCAAAATATCGTCAGGCAGATCGAGTCCATCATCACGCCGATCGTCGGCCCGAACAACGTACGCGCCGAAGCGACTGCCGATGTCGACTTCTCGCGTTCGGAACAGGCGGCGGAAACCTTCAAGCCCAATCAAGCGCCGAACGCCACCTCCATCCGCAGCCAGCAGACCAGCGAATCGCAAAACGGCGGCAGCGCCGGCCCCGGCGGCGTGCCAGGCGCCCTCTCCAATCAGCCGCCCGGCGCCGCGACCGCCCCGATCGCCGCAACCGGCACCGCCGCAGCATCGACGCCAGGGACCGCAGCCGCCGCGACCGGCGGCAACACCCACAAGGACATGACGGTCAATTACGAGGTCGATAAAACAATACGGTACGTGCAGCAGCCCATGGGTGGCCTGAAGCGCCTGTCGGTCGCGGTCGTCGTCAACTACAAGCGCGAAACCGATGCCAAGGGCAAGGTCACGATGCGTGCGCTGACGGAGGCGGAAAAAACCCAGATTACCGACTTGGTGAAAGAGGCGATGGGTTTCAACAAGGAACGCGGCGATTCGCTCAACGTCGTCAACAGCCCCTTCGCCGGCGTCGAAAAAGAGGTCATTCCCGAGCTGCCGATATGGAAACGTCCGGAATCGCTGGAAGCTGCGCAGAAATACGGGAAATATGCGCTGGCATTTGCCTTCCTGGCATACCTGTTCTTCGCCTTCCTGAAACCGATGTTGAAAAAGCTGATGGCAAATGCCTCGCCGCCGCCCCCGGAGCCGGAAGAGCCGGAAGAAGAGGAAGTCGTACACCTGCCAGAGCCCATGGGTCAAGAGGTGCGCGGCTATGCAGACAACCTCGAAGCCGCCAAGCAATTGGCAAAGCAGGATCCGAAAGTGGTGGCAAACATCGTCAAAGCGTGGGTAGGAGGCGGCAATGAGTGATGCCGGAGTTCAAAAAGGCGCAATCCTGATGCTGGCGCTGGGCGAGGACGAAGCATCCGAAGTGATGAAATACCTGGGGCCGCGCGAGGTGCAAAAGCTGGGCGCTGCGATGGCTGCGATGAAGGCGGTAGCGAGCGAAGAACTCGAAAGCGTGCTGGAAGAATTCCGCGCCGAGACCGAACAGAATACTTCGCTCGGGGTCGATTCAGACGACTACATCCGGGTTGTGCTGACCAAGGCGCTGGGCGACGACAAGGCTGCCTCTCTGCTCAACCGGATTCTCGGCACCCGCGATGCCAGCGGCATCGAAAGCCTGAAATGGATGGATGCGCAATCGGTGGCGGAACTGATCCGCAACGAACATCCCCAGATCATCGCCACCATCCTGGTCCACCTGGAGCGTTATCACGCCTGCGAGGTGCTCGACCATTTTTCCGAGCGGCTGCGCAATGACGTGGTACTGCGCATCGCCACGCTGGACGGCGTGCAGCCTGCCGCGCTGCGCGAACTCAACGAAGTGCTGACCAAGCTTTTGACAGGCAATGAAAGCCTGAAGAAAAAGCCGATGGGCGGCGTGCGTACCGCGGCGGAAATCCTCAACTTCCTCTCCGGCGAGAACGAAGCATCCGTCATGGCCAATCTCAAGAACTACGATGGCGACATGGCGCAGAAAATCATGGACGAGATGTTCGTATTCGAGAACATCATGGACATCGACGACCGCGGCATCCAGATACTGCTGCGCGAAGTGCAGTCCGAATCGCTGATCATTGCGCTCAAGGGTTCAAGCCAGGATATGCGCGAAAAAATATTCAAGAACATGTCGCAGCGCGCCGCCGAAATGATGCGCGAAGACCTCGAATCGAAAGGCCCGGTGCGGCTGTCCGAAGTCGAAGCGCAGCAAAAGGAAATCCTCCAGATCGTGCGGCGCCTGGCCGACGAAGGTCAGATCATCTTAGGCGCGAAGGGCGAAGATTCCTATGTCTAGCGTGCTTCCGAAAGAACAGCAATCCGCCTACCAGCGTTGGGAACTGGCCTCCTTCGGCGATGAGCGTCCCAGCGCCCTGAAGGCGAAGATCGAGGCTGAAGCAAAGGCAATGGCAAAAGCCAAGGACGCGGGTCCGTCGATTGCCGACCTGGCCGAGCAGATCTCGACCGCCCGCGAAGCGGCGCGTCAGCAAGGCTATGCCGACGGACTGGAAGCCGGGCGTGCCGCCGGACTGGAACAAGGCCGCGCCCAAGCCGCACAGGAACTGGTCCATCTGCGGCAAATCGCCGGCAGCTTCGGTGCAGAAGTTGCGCAAGCCCACGAGCTGATCGCGGCCGACATGCTGGACCTCTCGCTCGATCTTGCCAAGGCAATGCTGAAAACCGCGCTCACGGTACGCCCCGAACTGGTCATTCCGGTGGTCGGCGCCGCGATCCGTTACTTGCCCACGCTGCAGCAACCGGCATTGCTGTTCCTGCATCCGGCAGACGCCCTCCTGATCAAGGAGCACATGGGCGACGAGCTGGAAAAGGCGGGATGGCGCGTGGCCGAAGAAATCCACATGGAACGCGGCGGCTGCCGCGTCGAAACCGCAAGCAATCAGGTCGATGCATCCACCTCCACCCGCTGGCAGCGCATTGCCGCAGCCTTGGGCAAGGAGTCGGACTGGCTTGAATGAATCCATGGACCCGATAAGCAACAGCACGCGCTGGCAATCCTACCTGCGGGACTGCAGCGCCTTGGTCTCCATCGCCGAGCCGATGCAGGTTTCCGGTCGCGTCACCCGCGTCACCGGCCTGGTGATGGAAGCGATCGGCTTGAAACTGGCGGTCGGCAGCGCCTGTACCGTTCCCTTGCCAAGCGGGGCCAAGATAGAAGCGGAAGTCGTCGGATTCGAGAACGATCGCCTGTTCCTGATGCCGCAGAGCGATGTCGAAGGCATCGTGCCCGGCACGCGCGTCTTTCCGGTCGAGGTGGTGCAGTCGCTTCCCCGCCCCGGATCGGTCGACCATCCGCGCCGCCGTCCAAGTGACCGCGGCCGGCACCTGCCGGTCGGCGACGAATTGCTGGGCCGCGTGCTGGACGGCGCCGGCCGTCCGCTCGATCATCTCGGCCCGCTGCATGCACACCATGCCGCGCCGTTGAATGTGCGCGCCGCCAATCCGCTGTCGCGCGCCCCGATCACAGACGTGCTCGATGTCGGCGTGCGCACGATCAACACCATGCTGACGGTCGGACGCGGACAGCGCATGGGCTTGTTTGCCGGCTCCGGCGTCGGAAAAAGCGTGTTGCTCGGCATGATGGCGCGCTATACCAGTGCCGACGTGATCGTGGTCGGGCTGATCGGCGAACGGGGCCGCGAGGTCAAGGAATTCATCGAGCAAATTCTCGGGCCGGAAGGCCTGGCGCGTTCGGTCGTGGTGGCCGCCCCGGCCGACACCCCGCCCTTGATGCGCCTGCAGGGCGCCGCCTATGCCACCGCGATAGCCGAACATTTTCGCGACCAAGGCAAGAACGTGCTATTGATCATGGACTCGCTGACGCGCTACGCGATGGCGCAGCGCGAGATTGCCCTTGCCATCGGCGAACCGCCTGCGACAAAAGGTTATCCGCCCTCGGTATTCGCAAAACTGCCGGCCCTGGTGGAACGCGCCGGCAACGGCAAGTTGGGCGGCGGCTCGATTACCGCTTTTTACACGGTTCTGACCGAAGGCGACGATCAGCAGGATCCGATCGCCGACGCCGCGCGCGCCATCCTGGACGGCCATATCGTCCTCAACCGTACCTTGGCCGAAGGCGGGCACTACCCCGCCATCGACATCGAACAATCGATCAGCCGCGCGATGCACAACATCACCACCCCGGAACACCAGCAGATTACGCGCCGCCTGAAGCAGCTGTATTCGCGCTATCAGCGCAGCCGCGACCTGATCAGCGTTGGTGCCTATAGCGCCGGCAGCGACCCGGTGCTGGACCAGGCGATCGCGATGCACAGCAGGATAGAGTCATTTCTACAACAAGACATTACCGAACGCGCCGGCATTCAAGAGAGTATGGGGCGACTTGCCTCGCTATTCCAGGGATGAACCACGAACCTCTGCTTCTATAATCGACCATCATGAACCATTCGTCCGCCCTGCAAACCCTGATCGAACTCGCGGTCACTGAAACCGACGAGGCCGCGAAGCGTCTCGGCTTGGCGATTCAGGCGGGCGCGGAAGCGGAAAAAAAGCTCAGCATGTTGCTGCAATATCGCGAAGATTACGCGGCGCGCTTCCAGTCGAGCTTGACGGCAGGGCTGACGGCGCAGGGATACCGCAATTTTCAACTGTTCCTGGAAAAACTCGATAGCGCCATCAATGGACAACAGCAGGTGGTCATAGCGGCAGAACAACGGATTGAAAGGGAGCGCGGCGCTTGGCAAGCCGGCGAACGCAAGCGCGTATCCTACGACACGCTGGCGACCCGCGCCGAGAAAGATGCACTGCGCAAGGAAAACCGGCGCGACCAGAAAATCACCGACGAGCAGGCGGCCAGACTCGCGCTTTACAAACGATAGATACCCAAGCGGCGGAAACCATGAAGACATCAGCGATACTCAGCCAGGCAAACGTCACGCTCAACCTGGGAGCCGGCAAGCAGGCCGACAGTGCATCCGCTGAAATGCCCTTCAAGCAAGTTCTCTCCCGGGAAACCGACAAGGCGAATAACGCCAGAGAGGCGAGCAATCCGGCTCCGCAGGCCCAGGTCCAGCAATCGCCCGTGAACGGCAAAGCCAAAGCACCCGACGCAGGCAATGCCAAGGAAACCGCTCCAGCCTCGCCCGAGGATAGCGATACCGCACAAGATGCAGCGTCAACCGAGATGCTGGCATTGGTGGCAAACCTGATCCAGGCCGTTCCCGCCGCAAGCGACGGGGCAGCAAGCGATGCCGCCGTCGCCGCCCTGCCCTCAGCCGATGCGGGCAAAAGCGCAGCAGCCGGCGGCTTGGCCGCAAGCGATTTGCTCGGTCAATTGAAAGCGGCAAGCACACAAGAATCGCAGGACAAGGCGCTCCCCGCCGATCTTGACGGCGATGCACAATTCCAGGCCAAATTGCAGGCGGCAGCGTCCGGCGACAAGCCTGCGCTGCAGGCGCAGGCCGCAACGTTTACCGCCGCCGAGCCCTCGGCCAAGCAATCCGCAAGTCTCGCAGCCCTGGCCGCGCAGGACAAGACGCAAACCGCTGCCGGCGCCGCACTGACGGACGGCGCATCGGGCAAACTCGCCGCGAAAGATGCCGTACCCAAAGCTGTTGCCGACGTTACGCCGAACCGCAATACGGAAGCCTCGCAACTGCCTGCCCCCACCGCGTCGGTCCAAACCGCAGACAAGGAATCAGCTCTGCCGTCCCTCGATCTGAACGCTGCCAAAGTTCAGGAAGCGCCGGCCCCAGCGCCCGCCATGGTCGGACAATTGCAGCAAGCCACTCTTGCGGCAAATCAGGCGCTTGCTTCAAACCCGGTGGAAAAACTGGCCCCTCAAGTCGGCAGTCCCGGCTGGGACCAGGCGCTTGGCCAAAAGGTGGTGTGGATGGTAGCAGGCGGGCAGCAAAGCGCTTCGCTGACTCTCAATCCGCCCGATCTCGGCCCCCTGCAAGTCGTGCTGAACGTATCCAATTCCCAAGCCACGGCCAACTTTACCGCAGCCCAGCCCGAAGTTCGGCAGGCGCTGGAAGCGGCCATGCCGAAGCTGCGCGAAATGCTGGCCGACACCGGCATCCAATTGGGCCAAACCACGGTCAGTACCGGCATGCCCAACCAGTACAGCGGGGCCGGCGATCAAGCTGCGCAAAACCAGCGTCATTCCAGCCCTGCAGCGGTTACAGCCGACATTCCGGTTCCCGTTACCCGCCCCGTTGTTTCCAGCAGCGGAGTGGGCTTGGTGGACACCTTTGCATAAAAGCCTATTCCGGTAAAGCCAGTGTGAAATCCTGGCGGGACAGGTTTCAAATCATGGGTCAAAAGGAGGCAAGCGCAATGCGCGCAATGCGCTCCTTGTGCTCTCCAGGCTCAACGGCGCAACGAAGCCATCGATGCCGGCTGCTCGCGCCGCAGGCATGTCGGGATTTAGCGCAAGCGCGGCTTGGCGCAAACGTTCCCGTAGCGCGGGGTCCAGCTTGTTTGAAGCGAGCAGGAAAAACTCCGGATACAGATCGGTCGAGTGTTTCTGCTTTAATGCATCGCGCCGCTCATCGATCACAATCAAGTCATCGAGCTTGATTTTCCCTTCCTTCGCCATGGATTCGAGGATTCCGCTACGCACGAATCCAACGTCGATAAGCCCGGCCTGTACCGCCAACACAATGTCATCCTGCTTGTTGTTTTGCCGCAGGCTTTTGAGATCCTTAAAGGGATCGATACCGTTGCGATACAGGTGGTACGACTGAAAGACGTAGGCCCCGGCCGAGGATTTTTGGTAGGCAAGCACGTCCTTTCCCTTCAAGTCGGCAAGCGTAGTGATCCCATGGCCGCGGCGCGCGATGATGACACCCGCAAAATGAGACCCGCCATTGACTTTGAGCGTCGCGATAGGCGCCGAGCCGCCGCGCTCGCCCACTTCGACCGCAATGACCGGGTTGACGAGCGCAAAGCTCAAGGTACCGGCCAGAAGCTCCCGGCCAACACGGTTCGGAGGATAGCGTTTGACCGTCACACGTGTGCCAAGCGCCTGCGAAAAATAAGCGCCAAGCGGCTCCCATTTGGCAAGCCCTTCGCTGTCGTACGGCGTGATGATTCCGAAACGGAGTTCAGCCGCTGCCAGAAGCGGCATACAGAGCAAAATCACGAAGATACAAAACCTCGCCAGGCCTCCGCCTCCCGGTCTCCGATGCGTGCATCTCGCACTGTAAGCACAAGGTCCGGGCGCAGGCACGATGCGCATCGCTCTTAAAACTCTTCCCAATCGCTTCCGGAGGTCACAGCTGACTTGACCGCAAGTGGCCTGACCGGCGTTGGCACGCCGGCCGAACGCATTTGCGCAATGCGGGGCGGAGATGCTTTTTTTGCGCCTGCCATTGCACCGGCAGAGTCGGAGACCGCCGGCCTTGCTATCGGCGTGGCGGCTTGCAAGCCGTCGAGTTTGAAGACATTGACCAGTTTCGCCAGTTTTGCCGCTTGCTCCTGCAACGAGTCGGCGGCGGCGGCCGCTTCCTCCACGAGCGCCGAATTCTGTTGCGTCACGCCATCCATCTGGGTGATCGCCATATTGATTTGCTCGATGCCCGAGGTCTGTTCCTGACTGGCGGCGGCGATGTCGTTGATGATGTCGGCTACCCGCTTGACACTGGCGACCACTTCGCTCATCGTCGTACCCGCTTGATCGACCAACCTGGTACCGGTGTCGACTTTTTCGACCGAGTTGCTGATCAGGGCTTTGATTTCCTTTGCCGCGCTGGCTGAACGTTGGGCAAGATTGCGTACCTCGCCGGCGACCACAGCAAAACCACGTCCTTGCTCCCCTGCCCTGGCGGCTTCCACCGCAGCGTTGAGCGCAAGAATATTGGTCTGAAATGCGATACCGTCGATCACGCTAATGATGTCGACGATTTTTTTAGCCGATTCATTGATCGAACCCATTGTTTCGATGACTTGCGAGACCACGGCGCCGCCCTGGCTCGCCACGTCGGACGCGGAGCCGACCAAGGCATTGGCTTGGCGCGCATTGTCGGCATTCTGCCTTACGGTGGAAGTCAATTCTTCCATCGACGAAGCAGTCTCCTCAAGCGAGCCAGCCTGCTGTTCGGTACGGGATGACAAATTCATGGCGCCGGAAGCGATTTCGCTCGTTGCGCCAGCAATGGCCTCGGCACCAACGTGTACCTCACGCACCAGGGTCGCCAAGCTGCCGAGCATGATCTTCATCGCGTGCAGCAAACTGTCCCGATCATCCTCCCGGGTTTCAATGGTGACAGTCAAGTCGCCTGAGGCAATTCGTTTGGCGATGTCGACCGCATAATGCGGTTCGCCGCCAAGCTGCTTCATCACATTTCTGACCAGCCAGAAAGCAACGGCGCCGCCGACAATGACGGCCAAGGATCCAAGCAGCAAGCTGACGACCAGCATCAAATGCGCAGTTTTCAGAGTTTCTGCCTTGATGGCCTTGACTTCTTCATTCTTCGCCTTGATCACCCCAAGCAGGCGGGTCCGCATGTCTCGCCATAGCGGCGTCTCCTCCCGGGTGAGCATCTCGGTGGCGTTGGCCTGATTGTCTTTTACGGTAGAGATGATCTTGGCGTGAAGCGGAATCTGCCGATCCCTAATCGCGGTCACTTCCGTCAGAATTTTTCGGTTGTCCGGCGACAATCCGGAAAGCGCCAACGCGCTTTCGCTCGTTTTCTTGAACTCATCGCCGGCGATCTGGATGTTCTTGTAGGGTGTCTCGTCGTTCGGGGCAAGCACGAGGTTGCGCAATGCCAATTCCATCTGCAAACCTTGCGCATACAGATTGGTGGCCGCGCGCAAGAGCGCTTCGTCTTGCTCAAGGAAGGTTTCAAACCGGCTCTTGGTATTCTGCATGCCGGTCAAGGCCACGCCCAACGCAAAAGTAAAAAAGACAAACACAAGCGCCATGCAAATGGCCATTTTTGTTTTCAGGTTCATCTCACCCTCCCTTGTTGGCCGGCTAAGTTTGATTCTCTTCCAATCAATTTAAAATTTCAAGAATGCAATAGAAAATACAACAGCCTGTCCCTATTCTCCGTCGTTCGCCAGAGCGATGGCATCGCCGGCTCCTTGGGAATACGCCCCAAGCCCGGCATAGCGGGACGCCTCGGATTTTTTTGCTTTTCTTCGGTTTCTCTCTGGAAAAAATGGTTTAATACTATGGGCTTCCAACATTTACGCTACCACCGTAAATAGCAGAAGTCCGCAATGTTCAGCCTTCGGAAATATGCTCTTGTCCTGATGCTGTAAGACACAGATGCGTGAATATGCAGCGCTTTCTTCCTTCTTTTCAGGACATCCTGAGTTCCGATTTTTCTTAATAATGACTCAAGTCGAGACACTAATGTTGTGCCAGAAAGAACCCCATGGCTACCACCGCTCCTAAGTCAGTTCCAAAAGCCGTGCAAAAAGCTCCTCCTGAAGAGGCGGCACCGACACCGGTAATAAAAAAATCCCGGAAAAAACTCTGGTTGATCATTCTTCTCACGCTGCTTCTGGCGGGTGGCGGCGGAGGCGGTGCTGCCTGGTATTTCATGAACCGCGAAGCCGCCTCGGCAGATGCGCCGAAGGCGACAAAGCATGAGCCTGTAAAGCCTCCCGTTTTTGTGGTCATGGAACCGTTCACCGTGAACCTGATGCACGAGAACGGCGAACAATACTTGCAGGTTGCCCTAACCGTGCAGGTTGCCGATCAGTTGACGGTCGACCTGATCAAGCTTTACATGCCGATCGTGCGCAGCCGCCTGCTGCTGCTGCTGTCGAGCAAAAAAGCTTCCGAAATCTTGCCTGAATCAGGAAAAAGAAAACTTGCCGACGAGATCGTCGCGCAATTGAAGCTGCCGTTCACCCCCAACGGCGAACCGCAAAAAGTCAGCAGCGTGTTTTTCACCTCGTTCGTAGTCCAGTAGCTCCATGTCTGACAATTTTCTTTCACAAGAAGAAGTCGATGCCCTGCTCAAGGGCGTCAATGGCGATCAGGATGAAGCCCGGGCGCCGGAAGACAGCTCGGGGGTACGGCCTTATAACCTGGCGACGCAGGAGCGCATTGTCCGCGGCCGGATGCCGACCCTTGAAATCATCAACGAGCGTTTCGCGCGTCTGCTGCGCATCGGCCTGTTCAACTTCCTGCACCGCAGCGCCGAAGTATCGATCGGCCCGGTGCGGGTATCGAAGTACAGCGAATTCATCCGCAACTTGGTGGTGCCGACCAACCTCAACCTGATTCACATGAAACCGCTGCGGGGCACCGGATTGATGGTGTTCGATCCCAACCTGGTGTTCCTGCTGGTCGACAACCTGTTCGGCGGCGATGGTCGCTTCCACACGCGTGTCGAAGGCCGAGACTTTACCCAGACCGAGCAGCGCATTATTCAGCGCATCCTCAGCATCGTGTTTGAAACCTATGCCAAGTCATGGGAGCCGGTCTATCCGGTTGAATTCGAATACATTCGCTCGGAAATGAATACACAGTTTGCCAACATCGCCACGCCGAACGAGGTTGTGGTGGCAACCACCTTTACCGTGGAACTCGGTCCGGTCAGCGGCGAGATGCACTTCTGCATGCCGTACTCGATGATCGAGCCGATCCGCGACATCCTGACCAGCAGCCTGCAAGGCGAAACCCTGGAAATGGACAAGCGCTGGATCCGCCTGATGACGCAACAGATCCAGACCGCGGAAGTGGAAATCATCGCCGACCTCGGCACCGCGAAATCGACGCTCGGCGACATCCTGAACATGAAAGTCGGCGACATCATTCCGCTCTCGGTACCCGACATCGTATTGGCCAAAGTCGACGGCGTACCGGTGATGGAATGCACCTACGGAAAATTCAACGGGCAATATGCGCTGCGCGTCGAAAAATTAATCCACAGCGCCCACGAATTGATGCAAGGAGAAGAACATGGCTGACGAGAACGATGCCCAGATGTCTGCGGAAGACGATTGGGGTGCGGCGATAGCCGAGCAGGCCCAGGCTGAAGCAGCAGCGCTGCAAAAACAACAGGCCGCGGCCGCCACCTTCAAGGACTTCGGCGGTGGCGCGACGAAAACCGAAACGCACAACGATATCGATTTCATTCTCGATATTCCGGTCCAATTGACGGTCGAATTGGGACGCACCAAGATCGCAATCAAGAACTTGCTGCAACTGGCGCAAGGCTCGGTCGTCGAACTGGACGGCATGGCTGGCGAACCGATGGATGTGCTGGTCAACGGCTGTCTGATCGCGCAAGGCGAAGTGGTGGTGGTGAACGACAAGTTCGGTATCCGCCTGACCGACATCATCACGCCGTCCGAACGTATTCGAAAACTCAATAAATGAGGCGGCACAAGCTTATCCCGGTGGCGCTTCTGGCGGCCAGCGCTGTGGCAGGCGCAGCCGAGCAGCAGAGCGCGGCTGCACCCGGCAATCTGCTCCAGGTGCTGTTCGGTCTGACGCTGGTGCTCGGGCTGCTGGTGGGCGTAGCCTGGCTCATGAAACGCTTCGGCATCGCAAAGCAAAGTGCCGGGACCAGCGTCAAGATAGTCGGCGGCGTCAACCTGGGCAGCCGGGAACGAATCCTGGTGGTCGAAGTGGCGGACCAATGGATCGTCGTCGGCGTCGCACCGGGGCGCATCAATACCCTCTCGACCATGCCGCGGCAGGAAAATATCGCGCAGCCGGAAACCGAAACCGCGGCAAAGAATTTTCCTGCCTGGCTCAAGCAAACCATCGAAAAGCGCAATGGCAAACAAGCCTGATTCCGCCGCCTCCGGCGCCCTTATAAAAACTGCAGCCAGGCTGGCCTGTCTGGCTGCCCTCTGCATGCCCTTGCTGGCGGCGGCGCAGCAAGCCGGCTTGCCTGCATTTACGAGCACGCCGGCAGCGGGCGGCGGTCAAAATTACACGCTCAGCCTGCAAACGCTATTGCTGCTGACCGCGCTTTCCTTCCTGCCTGCAGTATTGCTGATGATGACCAGCTTTACTCGCATCATCATCGTACTGTCGATGCTGAGGCAAGCGCTGGGCACGCAATCCTCGCCGCCGAATCAAGTGATCGTCGGCCTGGCATTGTTTCTGACCTTGTTCGTGATGGGACCGGTATTCGACAAAATCTATGTCGATGCCTACAAGCCGCTGTCGGAAGACAAGATCAGCATGGCGCAAGCAATGGAAAAAGCCGCAGTGCCGCTCAAGGCATTCATGATGAAGCAAACTCGCCAGTCCGATCTCGCGCTGTACGTCAAGATTTCGAATAATGTGCAGTTGCAAGGCCCGGAAGACGTACCGCTGCGGATATTGATTCCGGCCTTCATCACCAGCGAACTGAAAACCGCTTTCCAAATCAGTTTCGCGATCTTCATTCCTTTCCTGATCATCGACATGGTGGTCGCCAGCGTGCTGATGTCGATGGGGATGATGATGATGTCGCCCGCGATCGTCTCACTGCCGATCAAACTGATGTTGTTCGTACTGGTCGACGGCTGGCAATTGCTGATCGGTTCGCTGGCCCAAAGTTTTTATTAGGTGAGAAAGGATTCCCTATGACTCCCGAAAGCGTTATGAACCTCGGCCGCCATGCGATGGAAGTCACGCTCATGATTTCGGCCCCCATGCTGCTGGTGGCACTGGCCGTGGGCTTGGTGGTCAGCATCTTCCAGGCCGCCACGCAGATCAATGAGATGACCCTGTCATTCATCCCCAAGCTGGTCGGCATTTTCGTTTCCCTTGTGGTGGCCGGCCCCTGGATGCTATCGGTAATGCTCGATTACATGCGCGAATTATTTACCGGCATTCCCGGCATGGTAGGTTGAAGCCGGCTCTTGAAAACACGTCCATACGGCATGAGTGTTGAACCATGATCACCCTCAGCAGCGCCGAATTGAATACCTGGATCGCGGCCTTCCTATGGCCGCTCACGCGCATACTCGGGTTGGTTGCTGCCGCACCGGTATTCGGCAACCTGTCGGTGCCCTTCCAGATCAAGATCGCCCTCGGCGTCATGCTTGCATTGATCATCGCACCGACGGTGCCAGCCTTGCCCGCCATGGACCCGATGTCGCTGGCAGGCCTGTTGATCTTGCTCCAGCAATTCGTGATCGGCATTGCGATGGGCTTTACGATGCGCATCATCTTTTCCGCCGTGGAAATGGCGGGTGAAATCGCGGGCTTGACCATGGGCTTTGGTTTCGCACAATTCTTCGATCCGGCTACGCGCGGAAGGTCGTCGGCCATCAGCCAATTTCTCTCGCTGGTGACGATCATGCTCTTCCTGTCGGCGAACATCCATTTGAGTTTGCTGGCAACGCTGGCGGAAAGTTTTTCAAGCCTGCCCATCTCGGCTGCACCGATGGGCGGCCAAAGTTTTCATCAGTTCGTGCTATGGGGAGGAAGTATCTTCAGCTCGGGCGTCCAGTTGTCGTTGCCGATCGTCGCGGCTCTCCTGATCACCAACATCGCGCTTGGCATCCTGACCCGGGCGGCCCCGCAACTCAACCTGTTCGGCATCGGCTTCCCGATCACTCTGGGCGCGGGCTTTGTCATGCTGGCCTTGGTGCTGCCCTACCTGGCAACGCCGCTGGATCACCTGTTCCAGGAAGCGATCGGGTTCATCAGGCAGATTGCAACGCCGACGATATCAGCGGCGCATTGAGCCGGGCGGGGAAAAACCGGGCGCTTGGGAAATTAAAGCAGCTTGAACAACGATAATCCCGAAATTTGCATGAAGGATTTTTGCGCAGCCTCCAGGGTGAGCTGTTGTTGCGAGAACTCCGAGATGCTCTTCGCATAATCCAGATCCAACAACCCTGACAGGGTTTGCGAATATTGCAGGTCCTTGTCGATGCCGCCGCTATCGAGGGAATCGAGTTCCTTGAGCCGCGCGCCCACCGAGGCGCGTACGGTCAGGATGCCGTCGAAACCCTGATCGATATTGCCGATCGCGGTTGCCACGCCGGCACTCAAGGTGGTGCTTGCATTGGTGGCCGAAGCAGGCGCTTGCAAGACCGTGATGAAATCCTTCAGCGTCTTGAAAATGCTTTGGTTATTCAGCGGCGTGATGGTGAAACTGTCTGCATTGACCGGAAGCCCGCTGATGCTGACCTGCATGCCGGCGAAGGTAATCGGCTGGCCGCTGACATAGGCGTTGTTAGACGAAAAATTGGCGCCGACCGTCGCATCGAAAATATCGTAAGTTGTCGCGCTGGTAAAGTTGATATTGTAGATATGCCCGGTCAACACTGACGCATTGGTAACCGTGCCGGTCGAAATGGTGGCAGTGCCGGTATTGGTCGAAGCTGGCGCGGTGGTAACCGATTTGATGACGTTGAACACCGCATCGCCCGGATCGCCCATCGCAATCTGGCGCGACACCCCGACCTGTGACAAACGCTGCCCCTGGTCGCCGTTATATTGCGCCCCCGTTCCGGTCCTGGTGAAAGGCTGGGTCGATGTCTGAAAACCCGCGAATAAATAATTTCCCTTGCCGTCGTCCGCGTTCGCGATCGAAATCAGCTCATCCAGGCGCTGGCTCAACTCGTTGGCGACGCTCTGCCTGTCGGAATCCGACAAGGTGCCGGTATTGCCGGTGCTGACGGCCAGTGTCCGCACCTCCTGCAACAGAGAGCCCGCGCTATCCAACGCACTTTCCACCTGGTTCAGCGTACTGCGCAAATTTTTGCGGTTGATGCCGAATTGCTCGTTTACCGATTGCGACTGCGTGACATCCAAGGCCTGCGCTGCGGCGATCGGGTCGTCCGACGGCGAGAGAACGCGGCGGCCGGTCGACAATTGCTGCTGTGTCTTTTGCAAGGCTGATTGCAGGTCGCTAAGCCGCGCCGCACCTGCAGCAAACTGTGTGTTGGTACTGATGCGCATGATGACCCGCCTTTAGTGATTATTCAAGCTGAGTATGACATCGAACAATACGTTCGCGGTTTGCATGATCTTGCCCGCTGCCTGATAGGCTTGCTGATAGCGCATCATGTTGGTCGCCTCTTCGTCGAGGTTGACCCCCGATTCGCTTTGCTGGGCTTCCACCGCCTGGGTCAACAGTTTATCCTGTGCGGCGCTGGTGACTTCCAGCTCCCGCGTCTTGTTGCCGACAAGGTTGACCAGTTGCGAATAGGCGCCCTGAAAACTCGCACTGCCGTTGACCAGGGTTTTGCCGTTTTGCAGCGCCCCCAGCAACAGCGCGTTACGATTGTCTCCGACGGCGCCGGTATTCGATGTAACGATGAAGGTATCGGCATTGGCCGGAGAGCCGGTAATGACAAAACTCATCCCGCCATAGCTGATGGTCGCGCCGGCGGTATAGCTCACCGGCGTCCCGGCCGGATAAGTGGTCGCGGCGCCGCCGCTGGGCGTAACAGTAACGTCGAGGTAGGGAGGGAATCCGGTCAGGGTATTGCGTTGCACCCGAAAACTATCGCCCGCTGCCGGCGCACCCGAGGTTATTGAAAAATTAAGGCCGTCAATGGCTGCTGCTGGAGGAAATACCGGATTCGCGGGATAAACCACGACATTATCCGAGAGCCGGGTGATGCTGTAATTTCCTCCGGCGAAGTCGATCCGGTAATCGCTGTTGACCAACGCGCCTGCATTGGCGACGCTGGACGCCAGCACCAGATTGCCTGTATTGGCGCCGGCTGGGGTAACGGTCGGCAAACTATTGAAGGTCAATGTGGCATTGGGCGGACCGACCGTGTAGGCGCCGGCAACCGCCGGAATGCCGCTCAATTCGATACCATCGAAACTGACAATGTCGCCGGCCAGATAAGGCACCGGGGCACCTGCCGCATAGGTGGTCGTGACGCCGCCGCTGGTGACGGTGACCGGCAGCGTGGGCGGGAATCCTGTCAAATTGCCGCCAGCATAGGTGAGCGTGCGCGCCGGGATCAGCGAGGTTGAAGAAACCACGCCTGCGCTGACGTCTCCCGAACCGGTATTGGCCGCCGGAGTCACCGTGCGAAGCGGCGCCGCAGCCGCAATCTTGGTGGTATCCGCAATGGCGACGCCGAAACCCGTAGCGCCATTTGCGGTCGGCTTGATGAGGAATTCGTCGCCAGCGGTAAAGGCACCCGAACTGAGGCTGAAAGTAAAGCCCTCGGCGGATGCGGCAGTTTGCGCCGCAGCAAAGGTGGTATTGGCCAGCACGGCGTTATCCGACACGCGCGTCAAGGCGTAATTACCGCCGACAAATTGCAAGCGATAATCGCTCGTGGTCAGTGCATTCACATTGGTGACTCTGGCTGACAGCACGGCGGCGCTACCGCTGTTGTTGGCGGTACTGGGTGTGACAGAAGGTGTGCCGACATTAAAAAAATTCCCGCCCAGCGCACCGTTCTGGTCTTGGCCCAACTTGTGTTGCGTATTGAAGGTCGTCGCCAGTCCAATGGCAATACGGCCGATCGAGTTTTGCGCTACGTCCAGAGTTTTGGAGCGGAAATCGAACAATCCGCCCAGCTTGCCGCCGCTCAGCGCATTTTCGGCCAACAGGCTCACCGTGCCGTTGCTCGTATAACCTGCTTCGATCCGGCTCAAGTCGGTGGGCGACGGCGTCGCTACCAGCTTAAAAGTCTGTGTCCCAACCACCAGCGGCTGGCCGGTGCCTATAAAAACATTGTAACTATTGCCTTGCTTGACCACCGATACCTGAACATCCTTGCTCAGGTCTGCAATCACCTGGTCGCGCTGGTCGAGCAAGTCATTGGGCGGATGACCGTCCGTGCCCTGCGCTCTTTCGATCGATTGGTTCAAGTCCGCAATCTGCGTGGCATAGACGTTGACGTCACCGATGAGCGATGTCAATTGGTTATTGACGCCTTGGCGCATTTCGCTCAATTGCTCATCCAGGCTTTGGAAGCGCGCCACCAGCGCTTGCGCGTTGGAGAGCGTCGATTGACGCGCAGCAGTCGAATTCGGATCGGAGGCCAGATCTTGAACGCCCTTGAAGAAATCCTGCATGGCTGGCGACAAACCGGCGCTCGAATCGGCAAACTGGTTATTGATACGGCTGATCTCCGTGAAATAGGTCTCGAGCTGATTCTTCGAAGTCTGCGCCGCAACTACCTGGTTGCCCAAATACTGGCTGTAGACACGCCGCACGTCATCGACGCCGGTGCCCTTGCCGATGAAACCGAAACCGAAATCCTGCCCCCCGGCCGTGCCTTGGATCACCAGTTGCCGGCTGTAGCCAGGCGTGGCGCTATTGGCAATATTGTGGCTGGTGGTATTGAGTCCGGCCTGCGCTGCCATCAGACCGCTTTGACCGATACTGAGGATGTTGGCGGCCATGATTTAATCTTCCATATCGAGTTATATGCATCATCGGCACGCTGCGGAAAAACTTGAACCGGACGCACAGCCTGCTGCCGACAAACCTTATGTTTCAGTCAAGCCAAACTGTGCTTGATAATGCGCGTCAGCTTGGCCGCATAATTCGGATCGGTCGCATAACCGGCTTTCTGCAAGCCTTGTGCGAAACTGCTGGCGTCCTGGGCATTGGCCAATACGTTCTGGTAGCGCGGATTACTGCTCAACAGCTTGGCGTAATCGCGAAAACTCTCGGCGTAGGAATCGTAAGCGCGGAATTTCTGCATTTTTGTATGCGGCACACCATTCACATATTCGGTGGTGGCAGTTTCAACGACCTTGCCCTTCCAGCCGGGGCCGGCCTTGATGCCGAACAGATTGTGGCTGCGCGTACCGTCGGCGGCGACAATTTCGCGCTTGCCCCAGCCGCTCTCCAGCGCCGCCTGGCCGATCATGAACTTGGCTGGAATCCCGGTTGCACGACTGGCCTTTTCGGCATCGGCCGAGAGGCGCTCCTGGAAAGCCTTCACATGCGGCGCCTGCGATGAACGCGGCTTTTTGACGTCCAGCGCGGGCGTTGAAGCAGGCGTCACGGCGGATGCAGCAGCCGGCGATGCCTGCTCTGCCGTGTTCGGCACCGTCTGGACGCCGGGCGCATTGGACAATTGGCGGATCAAGACATCGGCCAGTCCGACACCGCGCGAGGCCAGATTCTGGCTGACCTGCTGATCCAGCATCGAGGTAAACATCTTACCTTGCTGGCTGTCGAACAAACCGTCCTGCGGCGTGGCATCGCGCATGCTCTTCATCACCATGTTCAGGAACAGCGCCTCGAACTGCTTGGCGGAGGCCTTCAAGGCCTCGGGCGAATTCTGCTTTGCCGCCTGACGCAGTTGACTCAAATCCTTGATGTCAGTGGCGAGCGAAGCGCTGGCGGACGTGGTTTGGTTGATCATGGCGGTTTAGATGATCTCGAGCTCTGCGCGTAAAGAACCGGATGCCTTCATTGCCTGCAGGATCGCCAGCAGATCCTGCGGGGTGGCGCCGATGGCATTGAGCGCTTTTACCACTTCCGCCAGCGATGCGCCGCCCTTGAGCAACACCACCTGCCCGGCATCCTTCTTGATATCGACCTGGGAAGCCTGGGCCACCACCGTTTGCCCGCCCGAGAGCGGCGCCGGCTGGCTGATCACGGGCTCCGTATTGATCACCACCGACAGATTGCCGTGCGATACCGCGCAACTGTCGAGCGTCACCGCCTGGTTCATGACGACCGAGCCGGTGCGTGCGTTCAGGATCACCTTGGCGCTCATTTGCGCCGGCGTCAGGCTGACGTTTTCCAGCGCCCCCAGGAAGGCGACGCGCTCATCGCTGATCACCGGCGCGCGCACCCTGATCACGCGGCCGTCCTGGGCTGATGCGGTATCGGGGCCGAAACGCTTGTTGACCGCCTCCACCACCCGGCTGGCGGTGGAGAAGTCGGTATCGTTCAATTCCAGGAAAATCGCTTCGCCCTGTCCCAGGGTCGTGGCGACCGCGCGTTCGACCGTGGCGCCGGCCGAGATGCGGCCGACGCTCAAATGATTCACCTGGGCCTTGGCACCGTTGGCCGCCGCCCCAACGCCGCCGACCAGCACATTGCCTTGCGCCATGCCGTAGATCTGGCCGTCCGCACCTTTGAGCGGTGTCATCAGGAGCGTGCCGCCGCGCAAGCTCTTGGCATTGCCCATCGAAGACACTGTAACGTCGAGCGTCTGACCGGGGCGTGCAAAAGCGGGCAGTGAAGCGGTAACCACGACCGCCGCCACGTTTTTCAGTTGCAAGGTGGTAGCGGCAGGCAGATTGACGCCGAGATTTTGCAGCATGCTGATGACGCTTTGCACCGTGAACGGCGTCTGCGTGGTCTGGTCGCCGCTGCCGTCGAGGCCGACCACCAAGCCGTAACCGATCAACTGGTTTTGCCGCACGCCTTGGATGCTGGCGAGATCCTTCAGGCGCTCGGCCTGACCAAGGCAAGGCAGACCCAGGCACAACACAAAAAACAATCCCGGCAACAGGTGCCTTGTTAAGAACCTGTTCAGTATCTTTTTGGCATGCGCAAAAAGATACTGAACAGGTTCCAAGGCAGGACGACGGATGCGCGCGAAGTTCATGGCTGGCTCGAATCAGGTCAGAGCGGCACTAAGCTCAGGAAGAACCGGGAAAACATTGACGCCATTTCAGCTTTATCAACGCTGGTATTGGTGCGGTACTCCACCCGCGCATCGGCCACTTGAGTCGAGGACACCACATTGCCGCTGGTGATGGTGTCGGGACTGACCACGCCGGAGAAACGAACATATTCGGTCCCCTTGTCCAAAGCGATCTGTTTTTCTCCGCTGACCAGCAGGTTGCCGTTTGCCAGCACGTCGATGACTGTCACGCCGATGGTGCCGCTAAAGGTATTGGCAGAACTCACCGCACCTTTCTCTTCAAACTTATTGGCCGTATCTGCCGTAGCCGGATTTGCCTGGTTCAAGATTTTCGGCGTGGTGAAGCTGACGCTTCCGGTCTTGCTGCCCGAGCTGGCAGCGGTCTTGCCGGCGCTGGTTTTTTCGCTGATCGTGATCGTCAGGATATCACCGACCATGCGCGCCCGGCGGTCTTCAAACATCGGGCGATAAGCGGAAGCCTGAAAAATCGCACCGTTGCCGAATGTCGGCGGAACCGCCTTTTGCGGTTTCGCGCTGGTCGGTCCCTGGACGATGGAGGGAGGCGTCACGCTGCAGCCGGACAGATTGGCAAACAGCGCCGCAGTGACGATCGGATAGAGAAGTTTTTTCATCTCAATGCTCCAGCGCTTTTTTAGAGCTGCGAAAGTCTCTGCAGCATTTGATCGGAAGTGGTGATCGCCTTGCTGTTGATTTCATAGGCGCGCTGGGTCTGGATCATGTTGACCAGTTCCTCGACCACGTTCACGTTCGAGGTCTCGACATAGCCTTGCGACAGCAAGCCGGCACCGTTGGTGCCGGGCGTGTTGGTGCCTGGGCTGCCGGATGCGCCGGTTTCGACATACAGGTTTTCGCCCTTGCTCTCCAGGCCGGCCGGATTGATGAAAGTTGCCAGCTGCAGCGTCCCCACCTGGGTCGGCGCAGTGGCTCCAGCCAACGTCACAGATACCGTTCCGTCGCGCCCGATGGTGATGCTTTGCGCTGCCGCCGGAATCGTGATTGCAGGTTGGACCACGTAACCGCTGGCAGTCACGATTTGCCCCTGGTTATCGATCTGAAACGATCCGTCGCGCGTATAGGCGGCCGTCCCATCGGGCAGCAGCACCTGGAAAAATCCCGCCCCTTGGATCGCAACATCCTTGTTGTTGGCGCTTTGCTGCAGGTTGCCTTGGGTGAAGACACGTTCGGTGGCGACCGGACGCACGCCAGTGCCGAGCTGCATGCCGGACGGCAATTGTGTCTGCTGGGACGACTGTGCCCCGGGCTGGCGCAAGGTCTGGTACATCAGGTCCTCGAACACCGCGCGCGAACGCTTGAAACCGTTGGTGCTGACGTTGGCCAGGTTGTTGGCGATGACGTCCATCTGCGTTTGCTGCGCATCCAGGCCGGTTTTGGAAATCCATAGCGAGCGTATCATTTTTTCTCCAGGTATCCGGTTTCGAAGCCGATCGTAAAACCGCAGCGAAGCATTTAGCTAAATTGTGCGCCCGAAGGCGTCAACTCAAAGCCAGGATCTGACTGGCTTTGGTCGCATTGCTCTCGGCATTCTTCAGTAAATTCATATGCATTTCGAACTGACGCGCCAAGTTGATCATGTTCACCATCGCGTCCACCACGTTCACGTTGCTGCCTTCCAGCGCGCCGCCCGCCAGCGTCACCCCCGCATCGGCATCGGCCGCCTTGCCATCTTTCAGTCGGAACAGGCCATCGTCGCCACGCACCAGCTGGTCTTCCTGCGGATTGACCAGCTTGATGCGGCCCAGCACCGTCGCTTCGCCGGGTTTGTATGTCGTTGCGATGGCCGAGACGGTGCCGTCTTTCGCGATTGTGACCGCCACTTCCGGCGGTACGCTGATCGGCCCGCCGTCGCCCAGCACGCTGATGCCGCTCTGCGTCTGCAGAATCCCGTTCTCGCTCAATTTCAAGTTGCCGTGGCGAGTGTAGGCTTCGGAACCATCTGCCAGTTGCAAGGCGATCCAGCCCTTGCCCTGTACCGCAACGTCAAGGTCGCGCCCGGTCTGCTGCAACGCACCAGGCGTGAAATCGGTGCCGACCGTCGCGTCCACCACGAAGGCGCGCGTCGGCAAGCCTTCGCCGACCACAGGCACGGCACGAAACGAATCCAGTTGCGCGCGAAAGCCCGTGGTCGTGGCGTTGGCCAGATTGTGCGAAGTCGTTGCCTGCTGTTCCAGGATATGCTTCGCGCCGGTCATGGCGGTGTAGATCAGGCGATCCATCTATGTCTCCCGTACCGGGGTTAAGAGCCTCCTTACCGCAGATTCACCAGTGTTTGCAACACCTGGTCCTGGGTCTTGATGGTCTGCGCATTGGCTTGATACACCCGCTGTGCAGTGATCATGTTGACCAGTTCGGCTGTGAGGTCCGTGTTGGAATCCTCCACCGATGAAGCCTGCAGAATTCCCAAACTGCCCGAGTTCGGCGTCCCCACCAGCGGCACGCCGGAGTCGGTTGTCTCGCCCCAGGTGTTGTTGCCCAGCGGCTGCAAGCCGTTCGGATTGCGGAAGTTGGCCAGCACAACCTGCCCCAGCACCGCAGTCTGGCCGTTGGTATAGCGTCCAGTGATCATTCCGGTGGTCGAGGTGGTGAAGCCTGCCAGGCGGCCCGAGGTATATCCATCCTGGCTGAGCGCATTGACGCTGAAGGTCGAACCGAATTGGGTAGTGCCGCTCCAGTCTATCGTCAGCGGCACCGTGCCGCCGCCGGTGGTCACTGTCAAAGTGGTGGCGAACGACGCAGGTGCAGGCGGGGCCGGCGTGGTAATCGCGCCGGTCGCGCCGAAGGTGAGCGAGCCGATCACGGCCGGGGTAGTCGCCACCGTCGCGGTTCCGTTATCGTACATGCCATAGATATCCCAGGTATTGGCGGCGGTCTTGACGTAAAAGGTTTGCAAAACGTGTGCATTCCCCAAGCTGTCGAACACGCTCACCGAGGTCGCATTGTTGTAGGTCGCCGGATTGTTCGGGTTGAACGCCAAGGTCGGCACGGTGCTGCGCGAATCCAGGTTCAACTGCGCGGTGACGGACGTGGTAATGGCCGGCGGCAGGTCGGTCGCGTTGATCTGCAGATCGGCGGGCGCGCCGGTCGACAATACGCCTGAGGCATTCGCCACGTAGCCGGTCAGGCGATCGCCATTCGGACTGACGATATAACCGTTTTTGTCGAGCTGGAACTGGCCATTGCGCGCATAGGAAATCGCGCCGTTGTGGTTCATGCGGAAAAAGCCGCCGCCGTTGATCGCCATGTCAAGCGGATTGCCGGTAGCCGTCACATTGCCCTGGCTGAACAATTGTGCAACTTGCGATACTTGCGTACCGATGCCGGTGTTGCCGGTACCGGAACCGCTGAGGGAGCTGGCATACAAATCCGAAAACCTTGCGCTCGCCGATTTGAAACCCGCGGTGCTGGCATTCGAGATATTGTTGCCGATGGTTTCCAGGGTTTTCGAAGACGCGCTCAGACCGCTAAGACCTTGTTGAAAGCTCATTTTATTTCTCCTTGATTTCTGGTTGGCTGCGCTTCAAAGAATCTGCTTGACGTCGGTGAAGTCGACTTCCCCGACGGAAGACACGTTCAGCTTTACCCCCTGCGCACCGGTGGAAACGCTGTTGACCATGCCGTAGGCAAGACTACTGACGCCGTCGATAGCCTTGCCGCCGCGCATCCCCTTTACGGTAAATGTGTACTGACCGTTGGCTGCCACGACGCCTTTGTCATCGGTACCGTCCCAAGACAGCTGCAAAGTGCCCGCCTCCTGGGCACCCAGATTGATTGTGCGAATCGCCTTGCCGGAGGCATCTTTGATGGTCAATTCGACCTTGTCGGCCGGCTCGGTCAATTCGACGCCGAGGAAAGCCTTGCCATCGGTGAGGCTCACGGCCTTGCCGGGCACCAGAACGCCATGTCCGATCATGGCAGCGGCCTGCATGGACTGATTGGTTTTATAACTTCCATTCAAGGCTTCCAGCGTCGCATTCATCTTGTCGATCCCTGTTACGGTCGACAATTGCGCCATCTGGCTCGTGACTTGGGCGTTGTCCAACGGATTCAGGGGATCCTGATTTTTCATCTGCGTGACGAGCAGTGTCATAAAACGATCCTGCGTGCTCTCCGCGCTGGATTTTGCGGTTTGCTTCGCCGGATTCATGGTATTGAGCAAGCTCTGGGAAACATCTGGTATGGCGTTCATGGCGCAATCCTTTATTGTCCGAGCGTCAGGGTTTTCAAAAGCAGCGTCTTGGCCGCATTCATCGTTTCAACATTGGTCTGGTAAGAGCGCGATGCTGAAATCATATTGACCATCTCTTCCACCACGTTGACGTTCGGCATGGCGACATAGCCCTTATCGTCGGCCTGAGGATGGTTGGGTTGATACATCATCTTCGGCGGCGCTGCATCCTCGACCACCTGCTCGACTTTCACCCCGCTGGCGGCCTGGTTGGCAAGCGGGACCACGCTGAACACCACCTGCTTGGCACGATAAGGCTGGCCGGTAGGGCTGGTCGCGCTGTCGGCATTGGCGATATTGCTGGCCACCACATTCAGGCGCTGGCCTTGGGCACTCATGGCTGAGCCGGCTACGTTGAAAATATTGAATAACGACATGCACTCCCCCGCCTTCTCTAATCAGAGTGAGTCAGAGTAACTTTCGCCAAAAGCCGCGAAAAAAACGCTGACCCGCCTATACACATCCTTATCCTTGTATGGCCGCAAGCAAACTCTTGATCTGCGCGCTGATCAAGGTAATCCCCGCCTCATAGCGTAAACCGTTATCGGCAAATTGATTGCGTTCTACATCCATATCGACAGTATTTCCATCAACATTGCCTTGCTGCGGCGTGCGGTACAGCAGCGGCGCGCCGCCGATGCTGCCGGTTGCCGCGGCAAGATGCGCAGGTGCCGTTTTAACAAGTTCGCCCGGAGCCTGGGCACCGCGGTTTAGCGCCCCCTGCAAAGCCTGGTTAAAATCGATGTCGCGCGCCTTGTAGTTCGGCGTATCGGCATTGGCAATATTCGAAGCCAGCAATTGCTGACGCTGCGCACGCAAGCTGAGTGCCGTTTCGTGGAAGCGCAAGGCGTCGTCAAGTTTGCCGATCATCTCTTCTCTCCGAAAATTATCAATTTAATCAACTCAAGAAACCGCAGCGCCTGCCGATAATGGATTTCTATAGCCTCGATCATACGAGCCTGATCGATGCCTTGATCGGCTGATCAGAATACGAATCTCCGGTCTATTCCCTGTTTTGGATAAATCCGGTATCGGTAAGATTGACCTCGGAACCAATCCACAGGCAATCATGAAACCTTCCCTGAAATTTATCCTGATTCTGCTTGCGGTGCTAACCCACAGCGCAACGGCACAAAACCTGACGCCGCGCCAGGACCACGAGCAACTGCGCCAGAGCGCCGAACAATTCCTGCGCGCGCAAACCGCAGGCTTGCCAGGCGAAGTCAACATCACCGTCAATCCGGTCGATATGCGCCTGAGCTTGCCGGCCTGCGCGCAGCCGCAGGCATTTTTGCCCAACGGCGGCCGTGCCTGGGGCAAAACCACTGTCGGCATTCGCTGCAGCGCGCCGGCACCCTGGACAATCTATGTCACGGCCACGGTACAGGTATTTGCCGACTACATTGCCGCCGCTGCACCCCTGGTGCAAGGCCAGAGTATCGGACCGAACGATATCGCGAAAATACGGGGGGACCTCACTGCCCTGCCCCACGGCGTCATCACCGAGCCGTCGCAGGCCATTGGCCGCAGCGTAACCATCTCGCTGGCGCTCGGCACGCCGCTGCGCCAGGACGCGTTGCGCAACCAACAGGCGGTGCAACAAGGGCAAATGGTCCGGTTGGTATCGAGCGGCTCCGGTTTTCGTGTTTCAACCGAAGCGCGCGCTCTCGGCAATGCCAGCGAAGGGCAAATGATCCAGGCCCGTACGCTGGCAGGACAAACCGTGAGCGGCGTGGCAAAAATGGGAGGGATTGTCGAAGTGTCTTACTAAATGCCTAGAGCCTGGGCAAGGATAGGTTCCAAATAATCTTTCGCGTTAAAGTTTGCGGTAATATCGCCGATATGGATTTAGAGTAGAAGCGTTTACTGCAAACCGTAACGAGGATGATGTCGTGAAAATTGATGACTCAGTCAAGAAAGCCGCGGGGCTAGGCGTCGGATCGACGCAAACCCGCGCCAGTAAGGGCGCCGACAAGGCCGGCGCCGGCAAGACCACATCGGACAGTGTCCATGTGTCTTCGCAACTGCAGGCGCTGACCGGCCAAGTTGCCGGCAGCAGTGTGTTTGATTCGAACAAGGTGGAAGAAATCAAGGCTGCGATCGCTACGGGACAATTCCAAGTGAATCCGGAAAAGATCGCCGATGGCTTGATGGATACCGTAAAAGACCTGATCCACGCCAGAAAGGCTTGAACATCATGGAAGCATTCGGCACCAGCCCCGCGGGCAGCCTCATTGAAGAACATAAAGCCGCCACGCAACTGTTGCTATTGCTTCAACAGGAACAAACCCATTTGGTCGATGCAAACATTGAAGGGCTGAGCGCGCTGACCGAAGAAAAGTCAAAAATCGTGGCGCGCATGACCGAGCTGGCGAAATGGCGTCATCGTACGCTCGGTGCCGCCGGCTTCGAAGCGACGGAAAGCGGCATGCAGGCCTGGCTGGCAAGTTCGAGCGAACATGCCGCAGCCGGCAAGACCTGGACCGAACTGCTGGCGGTTGCTCGATCCGCAAAGGAACTGAACCGCACCAACGGCTTGCTGATCAACCGCCACATGACGCGCAACCAGAATGCCCTGAATATTCTGCAAGGTACGCCGCAAGGCAGTAACTTCTATGGTCCGGACGGCCAAGCAAGTTCCAGATCTACTTCGCGCGGGCTGGTAATCGGCTGAACGATTCCACAATTCAAATGAAAGCCCCCGGTGTTATTGAGCCAGCGGCTTTTTATTTAAAGGGCCCTCTTTACGAAGGACTTAGAGCCTCGAAATAAATGCCGCTGGCCAGGCGCGCCGACGCAGACAGTACGAACGTACGACAAAGAGAAGCAACAACGCCAGCAGCATTTATTTAGAAACTCTTAGGACCCGACAGCCACCGGCACTTCTGTGACCGGTTCTTGCAGGCCGGACAAGATCATCACTTCCACCCGCCGGTTACGCAAGCGTCCCTCGGCGGTCTCGTTTGGTCCTACCGGCTGATTCGACCCATGCCCGACTGCCAGCAGGCGGCTCTCGGCAATCCCGCTGTCCATCAAAAGCCGGACCACGCTGCTGGCGCGCACCGCCGACAATTCCCAATTCGAAGGGAAAAATATGTTATTGATCGGTACGTTATCGGTATGCCCCTCGACCTGTATGGCATGCCTATCATCCTTCAATACCTGGGCCACGGCACGCAAGGCCTGGCTCGATTCCGGAGTGAGCCTGGCATCGCCTTGGGCAAACAGGACGCTGGCATTGATCTCGATACTGACGCCGCGAGCGGTCTGGGTCACCCTCACCTTGCCCTGATTGACCAACGGTGCAAGCGCCTTGAGCAGATCCCGCGCCAGGCCTGTCATCTGTTCCTTTTCGCGCCGTAATTCACCGCGCTGCTTCAAAGACAAAGGGCGCGGCCGCTCCGATATGCTTGAAGAATCCTGACTGTTGGGCGGCGGCAATGACGGCAGATTCATGCCGCCGAAGGCACTCCCCAAGGAATGGGACAGCACCCGATACTTGCCTTCATTCACCGACGAAATTGCATACATCACGACAAAAAACGCAAACAGCAGCGTGATGAAATCGGCATACGAAACCAGCCAGCGTTCCGGACTTTCATGTTCTTCGTCGAATGTTTTTCGAGCCATGGCGGGGCCTCAGTAAGTGGCGCACTGGTTATCGCCGGTAGACAAGCATGCGCTCTTCGATGACGCGCGGATTGTCGCCGCTCGCAATGCCGGCGAAAGCATCGGCCAGCATGTCAAGCTGCAGTATGTTGCGGCCAACGATGGTCTTGAGCTTGTTCCCGATCGGCAGAAACACCAGGTTCGCCAAGCCGACACCGTATATCGTGGCGACGAAAGCTACTGCGATGCCGCTGCCAAGCCGGCCCGGATCGCTCAGGTTTTCCATCACGTGAATCAAGCCCAACACCGCCCCCAGAATGCCGATAGTGGGTGCATAGCCGCCGGCCGATTCCCACACCCTCACTGCGAGCCGCTGTTCGGTCTCGATGCGCGAGATGTCGATATCCAGTATTTCACGCAGCTTGAACGGCTCGACGCCATCCACGATCAGACGCAAACCGCGCTGTACGAACGGGTCGCTCGTCCGGTCCATGAAGCGCTCCAGGCTGAGCAAACCTTCGCGCCGCGCCGCCGCGCTCCAGGTCGTGATGTCGCGGGCCAGGGAAGCCGAATTATCGAGAGGGGGAGAAAAAATCCACTGCAGCATTTGTGCGCCGCGCCAAAACACCGGCAGGCCGCTTTGTAAAATAACCGCGCCCATAGTGCCGACGAAGACAATGACAAATGCCGCGGGCTGGAGCAGCGATCCGACTTGGCCGCCCTCCAATACCTGCCCCAGCAGAATGCCACCTAGCCCAAGCAAAAGTCCGGCTAGGCTACCCCAGTCCACGCTCTCTCCCTGAGGTAGGCACGCAGCCGGGCGATCGCTTGGCTATGCAACTGGCATACCCGCGACTCGGATACCCCCATCACGGCGCCGATTTCCTTCAAATTCATTTCCTGTTCGTAGTACAGGCCCATCAGGATTTTTTCCCGCTCCGGCAAAGCCTTGATGGCATCGATGACCGCTGCGCGAAACCCGCTGTTCAACAGGCTTTGCAAAGGATCGTCGGACAGGTCCGCACAGTAGCGGTCCAGGAAATGCTCATTGCCGTCGCCTTCGTGAAAATCCTCGTAGTACACCAGTTGATGTCCGCCGCCTTCGCTCAGCAATTCCTGATAATCGGCCAGCGAGAGCTTCAACTGCTTGGCGACTTCACTTTCGTTCGGCGGCCGTCCAAGGCGCTGCTGCAATACGTTCATCGCCTCCTCGATCTTGCGCATGTTCTGGCGCATGCTGCGCGGCAGCCAGTCGCTGCTGCGCAACTCGTCCAGCATGGCGCCGCGAATCCGTTGCACTGCGTAAGTTTCGAACTGGGCGCCATGGTTTTCCTCATAGCGGTTGACCGCATCCAGCAGTCCGATCATACCGGCCTGAATCAGATCGTCCACTTCCACGCTGGGAGGAAGCTTGGCCTTGAGTTGATGCGCGAGGCGCTTCACCAGCGGCGCATGCTCGGTGAGCAACTGATTCTTGTCCGACTTGCCGTGCGCGGTATACATGCCCTCACACTCCAAATTTGATGCCGGAGCCTGCCGGTTCAGCACGCGCGAAGCGCCCTGCCAAGCGGCGGAAAGCAACCGAAGCGCCCGCCAGCGGGAAGGCATCGATCACCGAGCGCCCCAGACGTGCGGCGCGCTTCAAATGCTCGTCGGCCGGCACCGAGCCCATTGAATTCAGCTGAAGCGCGAGATAACGGCTGGCCGCTTGAGCCATATTTTCGTAAACGAGTTGCGCATCCTTGTCGGAGGCCCCGGTCACCAGCACGCTGAAAGGCCGGCGCCCCAGTTGAGCGTTGAGACGTTTGATGATCGAGTAAGCTTCCTTGATCGAGGAAGCCGTATTGGACACCTGGACCACGATTTCACCGGAGGCCATGGCAGGCACCGGGAAGGAATCATCGTCGACCAGCTCGGCGTCGATGACGACGATATCGCTTTGCTTGGCCAGCACGTCGAAGGTATTCGACAGGCGCCGCGCCTGGTCGCGGTTCTGGACCGCCGCACGCAAAGAGCCGTGAGTCAGGCGGGCCACGCCGAAACCCTGAGGCATGGCCTGCACCACTTCATTCAAGGCCCGCTCCTGACGCGCCACCTCCAGCAGGGATGCACCGCGCGCGGCGCCCAAGCGAGCCGCCACGCCTTGAGCCGAGGTACCCGCGTCCAGCAACAGAACTTCGCTGCCGGAGCGCACCAGCGATGCGCCCAGGTTGACCAGCATCGCGCTCTTTTCCTCACCGGTGGTGGCTGACAGAAAGGTGAAAATGCGCGGCTTGGGTCCTGCCAGCATGCGCCGCAGCCCTTCTGCCTGGTCGAAATCAAAACTAGCCAAGAATCACCCCACGCAAACTTTTATCATTCATGGCACGCGCCGTGTTGGCCATCACCAGCGGCAATTCGGCATCCTGGAACTGGAACGGCGCGGTCTCGCGTTTGAGCTTGAAGGCACGGTCCACAAGATACTGCTGATTGGCGACATGCAGGTCTTCCGGAACACGCTGCCCATTTGCTACATAGTATAGATTCAATTTCTGCCGAATAACTACATCAAGCACGTTGCCGATGGTTGCAGCCTCATCCAATTTCGTCATGATGCAGCCGGCCAGCCCGGCCCCTTGATAAGATTTCACCACTTCGCTGAGCGTTTCGCCGGTCGAGGTCGCAGACAGGCACAACAGGCGCTTGACGTGGCTGCCGGCACCCGACAGCATCGCGACCTGCTCGGCCACCATCTGGTCGCGTTGACTCATCCCGACGGTGTCGATCAAGACCGTGTGCTTGCCCTTCAATTCGTCCAGCGCGATGCGCAGGTCGGTTTCATCCTTCACCGAATGCACCATTACGCCCAGGATCTTGCCGTAAATGCGCAGTTGTTCGTAACCGCCGATACGATAGCCGTCGGTCGTGATCAAGGCCAGCTTGCCGGTGCCGTGGCGCATCACGCAGCGTGCGGCCAGTTTCGCCGTGGTGGTGGTCTTGCCGACACCGGTGGGGCCGACCAGTGCAAATACACCGCCTTTTTCCAGTATCTCGTTTTCATTGTCCATGATGGAGAGATTGCGTGCGAGGACGGTCCTGATCCAATGCAAACCGCTTTCCGCATTGCCGCCAGCCGGCAGTTTTTCGGTCAAGAAGCGCGCCAGGCTGGCGCTGAAACCTGCCGCCAGCATTTCGCGCAAAACCACCGACTTGGCCGGTTCGCGTTTTTGCTGGCTGCCCCAGGAGATTTCGGCGAGCTGCGACTCCAGCATGCCGCGCATCGAACGAATTTCCTCCATCACTTCGCTCAGGTCGTTTGCCGTGTATTGCTGGGCCGGCGCGGCTGCGGCGGACGCAGCGCGTGCACTTTCGAGCGCTGCGGCGAGGCTGGCGGCCTGGTCGCTTTCCGCGCGACGCTTCGGCGCGAAGGCGGCGAGCGTCGATTCCGACAGCGCTTCCTTTGGCATCTCCCTTTCACCCGCGGGCGCCGTCAGGGAGGACATGTCTTCACTGGCCAACGCCAAAATCTCGACCGCACCGTTGACGGTGCGGTTGGACAGAATCACCGCATCCGGACCCAGCGCATCGCGCACCATGCGCCACGCTTCGCGCGATGTGTGGGCAGAGAATTTTTTTACATTCATGCTTGACCTCCAACCAGGCTGGTAACTCTAATCGTTTTCGAATCGGGTAATTCCGCGTGCGACAGCACTTTCAATTGCGGGATGGCGCGGCGCAGGAAGCGCGCAAGCAAAGCGCGCAGCGGGGCGGGTACGAGCAATACCGGTGTCAGGCCCAGTTGCTCCTGGTGACGGGCAGCCTGCTCGGCCTGCGCAGCAAGCGTATCGGCCAGCCCCGGTTCGATGCCGGCGCCATCCGGGCCGCTGGCCTGCAGTGCCTGCATCAGCAAACGTTCCAGGCGATTGTCGAGCGTCATGACCGAAAGCTCGTTGGTCGACGGGAAAATCTGCTGCACGATTGCGCGGCCGAGGGCGATCCGGACCAGCGCGGTCATTTCATTGGGGTCCTGGGTCTGGTTGGCATTCTCGGCCAGGGTTTCGATGATGGTGCGCATGTCACGGATGTGCACGCCTTCGATCAACAGATTCTGCAGCACTTTCTGCAGGGTCGAGAGCGGGATCATTTTCGGCACCAGATCTTCCACCAGCTTCGGCGAATCCTTGGCCAGATGATCAAGCAAGGCTTGCACTTCCTGGCGTCCGAGCAATTCGGCCGCATGGGTCGTGATCAGGTGATTCAGGTGCGTGGCCACCACGGTACCCGCATCGACCACCGTATAGCCCATGGTTTGCGCCTGTTCGCGCATGCCGGCATCGATCCATACCGCAGGCAGGCCGAACGCGGGATCGGTGGTCGCCGGCCCCGGCAATGCACCGCTGACCATGCCGGGATTGATCGCAAGGAATTGGCCCGCGTGCGCTTCGCCGCTGCCGATTTCCACGCCCTTCAAGGTAATCGTATAGGCCGAGGGTTTCAGTTCCAGGTTGTCGCGGATGTGCACCGGCGGCGAGAGAAAGCCGACCTCCTGCGCAAATTTTTTCCGGATGCCCTTGATACGGCGCAGCAGTTCGCCGCCCTGCCCCTTGTCTACCAACGGGATCAGGCGATAACCCACTTCCAATCCAAGCGTATCGACCGGCATGATGTCCTGCCAAGTGGCTTCTTCCACCTCCGGTGCGGTAACGGCCGCGGTCTGCTCTGCTTGTTGCTCGGCCGGCGCCGCGACTTGTTGCGAGCGATTCGTCAACAGATAGGCCCCGCCGCCAAGCACCGCCGCCAGCAACAGGAAAGCAAAATGCGGCATGCCGGGGATCAAGCCCATGCCGCCGATGATGCCGCCGGTGATAAAGAGTACCTGCGGTTTGGCGAACAGCTGGCCGATCAATTGGCCGCCGATGTCCTGGTCGCTGGCTACGCGGGACACCACCACGCCGGCTGCGGTCGAGATGATCAACGAAGGAATCTGCGCCACCAGGCCGTCGCCGATGGCCAGCAAGGTGTAATTCTTGATGGCGGTGGCGAATTCCAGGTCGTGCTGAATCATACCGACGACCAGGCCGCCGACAATATTGATGATGGTGACGATGATGCCGGCCACGGCATCGCCGCGCACGTATTTGCTGGCACCGTCCATCGCGCCGTAGAATTCGGCTTCCTGCGCCACTTCGGTACGACGCGCGCGCGCTTCCTGCTCGCCGATCAGTCCGGCATTCAAATCGGCGTCGATCGCCATCTGCTTGCCCGGCATCGCATCCAAGGCAAAGCGGGCGCCGACCTCGGCAATACGACCTGCGCCCTTGGTGACGACGGTGAAATTGATGATGGTCAGGATGATGAACACCACGATGCCGACCGTGTAGTTACCGCCGATCAGGAAGTGACCGAACGCCTCGATCACTTTGCCGGCGGCATCCGGTCCGGTGTGCCCTTCGGTCAGCACAACCCGGGTCGATGCGACGTTAAGCGACAGGCGCAACATGGTGGAAACCAGTAGGACGGTAGGAAACACCATGAAGTCGAGCGGCTTCACCGTGTACAGGCTGGTCAACAGTACGATGACCGACAGCGCAATATTGAAGCTGAAAAAAATGTCGAGACCGAAGGCCGGCAGCGGCAACACCATCATGGACAACATCATGATGATGAGGAGCGGTGCGGCCAACGCCTTGGAGCCTTGGCCGGCCAGCCAGGCAGGTAATTTCAGGCTGTTCATTGCATACGCCTAGATTCAGTGGCAGCCAGGGCCGCCGGGTTGAGCGGATCGAGTTGCGGCGGCACATACAGCTCGCCGGGTTTTTCAGGGCGCATTCCGCCGTGCTTGCCATAGGCACGCAGCTGGAACACATAGGCCAGCACTTCGGCCACCGCCGTATAGAGCGCTTCGGGGATTTCATCGCCGAGTTCCGTGTGGCGGTGCAGCGCACGGGCCAGGGCCGGGGCTTCCAGCAGCGGCACATTGTTCTCGGCGGCGATTTCACGAATCTTGGCTGCCACCTCATCGGAACCCTTGGCCACTACCTTCGGCGCGCCCTTGGAACCTTCCGCATACTTGAGCGCGACCGCATAGTGGGTCGGGTTGGTCACCACCACATCGGCTGTCGGCACTTCGGACATCATGCGGCGGCGCGCCATTTCGCGCTGCTGTGCGCGTATCTTGGCCTTGATTTCCGGATTACCGTCAGACTCCTTGGACTCCTGCCGCAGTTCTTGGCGAGTCATCTTCAGCTTGTTTGCGTAATGCCACATCTGATACGGCACATCGATCATGGCGATCACCACCAAGCCCCCGACGATCGCAATGAAGCTGCCCAGCAGCAGGTGCGCCAGATGGGTCGCGCCAGCCTTGAGCGGCTCCACGCTCAAGGCCAGAACTGCGTCGATTTGATGCGAAATAACCATCCAAGAGATGGTGCCGACCAACAAGGCCTTGCCGATGGCTTTGACAAGTTCGACGCCGGCATGGGCCGAAATCATATTGCCCAAGCCGGAAAGCGGATTCATCCGGGCAAAATTCGGCTGTAAGCTCTTGACGCTGAACAGCCAGCCCCCGATCAGCGCCGGCGACGACAACGCCACCACAATCAACAGTGCAGCCAAGGGGATGAATGCAAAAAGCAGGTCGAGAATGTGGCTGGCCAGCTTGCTTAAGAGGATATTCGGGTCATAGGCCTGCGCGCGCTCGAAGGCCAAGCCGGAAGCCAGCATCGCATTGAGGTTGCGGACCAATCCCTCGCCGCTAAACCACAGGCCGCCGCCGGCCGCCATCAATACCGTGCAGGTAGCCAATTCGCGCGAGCGAGGGACGTCGCCTTCCTCGCGCGCTTGTTCCATGCGCCGGGATGATGCGGGTTCCGTCCGTTCGAGATCGCTGTCTTCGGCCATTGCCGACTCCTGTTATGCCCCCATGCACAAAAAGAACGCTATGGGGCTATCAGGTACGATTATTGACTGGAACAGGAGAGAGTCATCGAGCGAACAAGCGTGGAAATACCCGCTTTTTGCTGTTGCTTCCCTTGTCATCCGCATGGGGTGCTGCGGTGCGTCCTGCATAGAGAAAGCGCGAGCGAAGCCGGCAAGTAAGGTGTGTAGAGTTCACCTTACCTGCCCAAGGCGTGAAGAATTTTCAGAACAGGGGGATCAGAGTTTCAGGTTTTGCGCCCAGCACAATGCCGCCAGGTGCGCTTCATTGACTTGCCGGGGGCTGATGAACAGCGAATCCGCCAGTTCGCTGGCATTGCCGTTGTTGCATTCGCAGGCCTCCGCCAGAGCCAGGAAAGGACCATACATCCCCTCGCGAGCCAGCAAGGCTTGCTCGACCGGTTCGGATAACTGGAGATTTTCCAACACCTGCTCCATCGGAATGCCGAGCAGCTTGTCCAGCAAAGAAAACATGCCGGCGACGAACAGGTTTTCCGCTTCATTCTTCGGCAGGAAGCCATGCCCGAGCAATTCGGCAAAACGTCCGCGGATGACCGCCGTCTGCATCAGCACAGGCGAATGCCCGGCAGTGCTGGCAGTTGCCAACAGCAGGGAAAGCCAGCGATAGAGCGGAGAATAGCCGAGCATCGTTACGGCATGTCGCAGCGATTGGATCTCTGCGCCAAGGCCAAACCCGACCGAGTTGATATACCGGAGCAGCTTGTAGGATATCGCGGCATCGCGCCGCAAAATACCCTCGAGCTGGCGGATATCGGCATTTTTCCTGACCATTTCCATCAACTGCAAAATCATCACTTGCGCAGGATTCAGGCCTTTGGTCTGCCGCCCCGGGCGCGGTGTCAGATAGAGCTTGCCGACGAAGGCATCAACCCCCAGGGCGGCGCAGGAATCATATTCATCCCAGGTGCTGACTTGCCGCGCAACGATGCGGATCGGCTCTTTTCCGGATGCGCCATGAATCCGCGCATGCATGGCAAAATCGGAAGAGCCGTAATTCACTTCGACATGGGTCACAAGTTCCAGCAGCGCCTTGTCAAGCATATTGACGTCGGCGCCGCGCAAGCAGATGCCGAATCCTTCATCACGCAGCGACTTGAGGGCAGCCAAGGTATCGGGATGCCCCAGGTCGCTGGCCGCCAACGTCAGCACCGTGCTGGCCGGCGCCAAGCCTTCCAGCAGCTCGATCGCTAGCAAGGCCGGCGTCACTTCGAAGAACAGCAGGCTGTCACTCAACAGCCAGCCCGCATCGGGATCGTTCAACCGCTCGGAAACAAAAGCGATTCGCCCCCCTATCTCGGCCATGCCGGGAGAGGCTTCATCGTCGCCAGCGTGGCACCAGGTCAGCTCATAACCGAGCACCTGCTCCTTCGGGTCAAGCAGAGGCTCACGAATAATAAATTTCATTTGTGACATGGAGCTTTGTCTGAGTTGGTTTGTAGGGGGAGAAAAAGAAAGCCGGCGCCAAGGCGGGCCGGCAGATCATGCGGTCAAAAACCCAGGCTTTCCAGCAGGTCATCAACCTGCTCCTGGTCTGCGACCACATCGGGACTAGCGGTAGGGTTGATCTGCGGGCCGTTCAGCAACCCGGAACCGACCTCGCGCCTTACCTCTGGCGGCGCATAATCGATCAACAATTGCACGAGTTGCTGTTCCAAGCCGTGCGCCAGTTCGGTGATTTTCTTGATCACCTGGCCGGTCAGATCCTGGAAATCCTGCGCCATCATGATTTCCATCAGATGTTGCTTTGTCACATTGGCGGCGCTACGGGTCTCATCCAGGTAGTCGATCGTACGATCGGCCATTGCGCGGTACTGCGCTTCCGAGAATGGCGCATCCATCAGTGCTTGCCAAGCCGCCGCGATCTCACCCGCGCCACTGTCGATCTTGTCTTGCAGCGGTCCCGCTTGATCGGTGGCGTTCAGGACGCGTTGTGCCGCCTGCTCCGTCATACGGGCCACATAATCGAGGCGGTCGCGCGCGTTGGGAATATCGTGCGCCGCCTTTTCAATCAATTTGTCGAAACCGAGTCCGCGCAAACTATCGTGCAGGGCGCGTGTCATCTGACCAACCCGGACTAAAACTTCATCGTGCTGCGAAGTTTCGGCACCGGTGGCTGCAGTCGTTCCTGCAGGAAGTTGCGCATCCACCTTACGCTCCCTTTTCAAGCTTCTCGAAAATCTTCGCCAGCTTTTCGTCAAGCGTCGCGGCAGTGAAAGGTTTTACCACATAGCCGTTCGCACCTGCCTGTGCCGCAGCAATGATGTTTTCCTTCTTCGCTTCGGCCGTCACCATCAGCACCGGCAACTTCGATAAAGCGGCGTCGGCACGTATGCCTTGCAGCATGGCGAGGCCATCCATGACCGGCATGTTCCAGTCGGAGATCACAAAGTCGAACTGCTCGCTTCTGAGTTTGGAAAGCGCCATCGCCCCATCTTCCGCCTCGTCTACATTGGTGTAGCCCAGTTCTTTCAGCAGATTCCGGACAATGCGCCGCATCGTCGAAAAGTCGTCAACGACTAAAAACTTGGTATTTGGACCAGCCATGAATTACTCCATTGATTCTTTAAATCGTTATTGACCCTATCCGCAATCCGGATGCGTCCGGACAGTCCAACAAACATACCGCTACGCTATTATGCACCCAGCAAATTTCTTAATCCATATCGCCCTGCAATTTTGCACATCGCATGTTTGCCGCATCTGAATCGGCTAAACCCGCAAGGCGCGGCTGCTATGCTCGGCCAAGTAACCCAAGACCATGCCCGGCAATTTATTCAAGGGTCCGACCTCGTGCGTCGCGCCGACTGCGATCGCCTCGCGCGGCATACCGAAGACCACGCAAGTCGATTCGTCCTGCGCAAAATTATAAGCACCGGCATTCTTCATTTCCAGCATGCCGAGCGCCCCATCCTTGCCCATGCCAGTCAAAATAACGCCGACTGCATTTTTACCGGCGCAGGCCGCCGCAGAATTGAACAACACGTCCACGGAAGGCCGATGCCGGTTCACCGGCGGTCCTTGATCCAATTGCGTCACGTAATTGGCGCCGCTGCGGGCCAGCAGCAGATGGGAATGTCCCGGCGCGATATAGGCATGGCCAGGCAGCACACGCTCATTGCCTTCGGCCTCGCGTACCGAGATCTTGCACAAGCCGTCCAGCCGGCGCGCGAAAGAACGCGTAAATCCTTCCGGCATATGCTGAGTGATCAGAATACCCGGGCAATCCGACGGCATCTGTATCAGGAAATCCTTGATCGCTTCGGTGCCGCCGGTGGAGGCACCGATGATGATCAGTTTTTCGCTACTGGTGAGCGGATTGCGTATCAGGGGCAGTTCGCCTGTGACGCCGATTTTGGATGCCTCAGCCGCGGCCTGATGGCGCGGCTTGATACGGGCTTTGGATGCAGCGCGGATTTTATCCGCGATCATATCGGTGTATTCGCGCATCCCGCTCTGGATGGACAACTTGGGCTTGGTCACAAAATCGACCGCTCCCAGTTCAAGCGCGCGCAAGGTGATTTCCGATCCTCGCTCCGTCAGCGACGATACCATGACGACCGGCATGGGGCGTAAGCGCATCAGCTTCTCAAGAAAATCCAGACCATCCATACGCGGCATTTCGACGTCGAGCGTCAGCACATCGGGATTGGTCTTCTTGATCAGATCACGCGCGACGATGGGATCCGGCGCAACGCCTACGACCTCCATGTCCGGTTGGCTACTGATGATTTCACTCATGACGCTACGGATCAGCGCCGAATCATCCACTATCAAGACCTTGATTTTCATAACACGTACTTTCCGGGGTCACCCCTATGCCAGGCCTGTCGGTTCGAATCGTGCCTCAACTCGCGCAGCTTCCCGCGCATTGCGCACATCCAAGCCTAGAATAGCTCAGCGTCACCACCCACCGAACTCGTCTGGAGCCGGCTCGCGTAGTCCTGTTCCCGATTGACAACCGTGTTGTTGTTCATTTGCATGAGTTTCTTCACTAACACTTTACCGGTTCTGGGGAAAAAGTAAACTTTGCGCGGATGAATATCGTTCAAGTCTTCCGCGATGATGCGGATATTCTCCGCACGTAAATACGACCGCACAAAATTGGCATTGCGCTCACCGACATTGATGGCAATGAACCCGCGCAGCACATTGCCGCCGCCGAAAACCTTGGCTTCCAGATTCTCGCGCTTGGCACCGGCCTTCAGCAAATCATTGATAAGCACTTCCATTGCATAGGCGCCGTAGCGCATGGATGCCGACACCGGACTGTCGGCATCGCCGCCGCCATCCGGCAGCATGAAGTGGTTCATCCCGCCTACGCCGGAGACGCGGTCGCGAATACACGCCGCGACGCAGGAACCCAGCACCGTGACGATCATCATGTCCTTGCCCGTATAGTAATATTCGCCCGGCAAAATCTTGGCCGCATCACGATCGAATGTCCGGTCGTAATAGACATTGGTGGCAAACTGTTCTTCCAGTAATTTGCTCATGGATTCAATCTCACGCCCGTCGTGAATGCAAGGGCTTTTCGGCGCCATGCCGGTCCAGTTCGTACACGGTCTTGCCGCGCAATTTGAAGGCATCGCTCACATACAGGAAATTTTCGGAATGCCCGGCAAACAGCAAGGCATCCGGTTTCATTAACGGCGCGAAGCGGGACAATATTTTTCCTTGTGTAGGTTTATCGAAATAGATCATGACGTTACGGCAGAAAATAGCATCGAATGGGCCGTTGATCGGCCAACTGTCGGATAATAAATTGAGTTGTTTGAAGGTTATCAGTTGCCGCAATTCCGGACGCACCCGCACGAGGCCTTCCTGGGCCCCCTTTCCCTTCTGAAAAAAACGTTTGGCACGTTCCGGCGACAACTTGTCCAGCCGGTCCTGCGCATACACACCGTTCGCCGCAGTGGTCAGGACATTGGTGTCGATGTCGGTGGCGAAGATGTGAGCAGGCGGCGTCAAGGTGCCGAACACCTCGCACAGTGTCATGGCGATCGAGTAAGGCTCTTCGCCGGTGGAACTGGCCGAACACCAGATTGCGATTGGCTCCTTCAACTTTCGGACGTGCTCGGCGAGTATCGGGAAGTGGTGTGCCTCACGAAAAAACGAGGTCAAATTGGTAGTCAGGGCATTGGTAAAAGCTTCCCACTCCTCGGCATTGGTGCCGCGTTCCAGCTCATCAAGATAGTGCGTAAAGGACACCTTGCCGGTGGCGCGCAAACGCCGCGCCAAACGGCTGTAAACCATTTCATGCTTGCTCTCGGCAAGTGCGATTCCGGCACGCTCGTATATCAGTGCGCGCACTCGCTCAAAGTCATGCTCGGTGAAGGCAAACTCCTTGACCGCATCCAATTTATTCTGTTGCACAGGCTTCATTCGGGATTGATGTTTCTATAAGTCCCGCTAGCGGGACAAGTAAATCTTCGTTAACTCTCGATGCCGCCGACGGAGTGCGACGGTGGCTTCTTTCCCGGCATTTTTTGTGCCCCAATCGCCTGGCGGAAAATTTCCTCGTGGCGGCAGCGGCCGCATTCTCGACCGATACACTGGAGCTATACCCGAAAGCCCTCCGCATCTCCGGCAAGACGCGGTCGGTAAATACATTGAAGCGGGTTGAATATTTTTGCGAATTGGTGTTCGGAATCGGCTTGCAGTGACAATCAAACAAGGCTTCGCGGCTGATTTGGCCGCCAGCGATCGCTCCAGTGAAAATCCGGTCGACTTCTTTTGCGGCCGCCTGCACCGCCAAACGGCTGGGGTCATGCAGCGACTCGATTTTGGATGCGGCAATTCCATGTTCATCGGTGTGCGCCGCGATCTCGTTGAGGGTTTCGGTAATGACGTGAATCCGACGCGACTTTTCCTGCAGCGCCGACATCATGGCCGATGCGGATTGCACATCCTGCCGTGCGTTGTGGATTCGATGCAGACCTTGATTCGCTTCCAAATGACCGGACACGCTTTCCCGGCGCACGTCCGTCGCCACCTTGGAAACCCGCTCCGCATTAACGGCGATTTGCTCCGTCGTGCTGGCATCTTGTTCCGAGTTGGAAAGGATCTCGTTGATGGTCTGCACATCCTTCTCGCTCTTCTTTTTCACCAAATCGACAAAGTAAGAAGTCTCGGCGGCCCCGGTCACGATGTGATCTATTTCCTGTCCCGCCCTGTCCGCAAACAGATTGGAACCGCCCTCTATATTGCAGTGCCTCGCCAGAACGACAATCGTCGCGCTGCAGACGACGGCGAACCCTGAAAGCAACACCGGCCCGATAGACGCGCCTGACAGAAAATTCGCCAGGAAGGCCAGCAAAGAGCTGACGATTGCCGCTGCCACCACCAATAGCAGAATGCGAATCGACTTGCGCTCGATAAGTCTCATTTTATTCCTAAAACTTCGGTTTTGGCTTTCTGGCCGAGGCGAACATGCAACAGAGCGCTTCGAGCAATACTAAAACTCTTCCCACTCGTCTTTGCTTCCCGTGACGACCGTGGTCCTCGGCTTGGTTACCAATCGTGGTGCATTCTTACTGGCTACCGCTTTCAACTTGGAGTTGGCCGGCAAGGGTTTCGGCTCTATTCGAATAGCAGGCGCTTGTGGCTGCATCGGACTCGCCGCCTCGTCGTCATTTTCCAGCTTGAATACCGAGACTGCCTGCGCCAGCATCGCAGCCTGATCCTGCATGCT